>NZ_JBSWWZ010000001.1:0-1033952 GCF_056160345.1 Alteromonas sp. ABV4_515 | reverse complement strand
GTCTTGTTATACATTTTTAAAGAACAATGCTAAGTGCTTATTTAAAAGCTCTACTTAGCGGCTTCGAAGCTTTACCCCGAAGCGGGACGCGCATTCTACGCGCTTCGTTTTCAGTGTCAATCGTTTTTTTAATTTAATTTCAAAACGTTGCTTTTGAAAACGGCTTACTGAATTTACTTGAAAGCCTTATTCTGCAAGCTCTTCGCGGTGTCTGTCAGTGACGTTCCCCGTCGAAGTGGGGCGCATTATAGGGTGTTCATTTAATAGATCAATGGTTATTTTCAAAAAACTGAAACATTTCGTTCGTTCGCTTAAATCTTGTACTTTCGCGCCTATAAAGCGAGCGATCAGAGGCGTATAGTAGCGTTATTACTATTTAAGAGAGCTTTATAATGCCTGTTAGAGAATACAATTCTATCTCCCCTTCTATTGCAGAACGCTGCTATATAGATGAATCGAGTGTATTGGTTGGCGAGATAACTATCGGTGCGAATTCCAGTGTCTGGCCCCTTGTTGCAGCCCGTGGCGATGTTAACTACATAAAAGTAGGTGCCAGAACGAATATTCAGGATGGTTCTGTTCTTCATGTTACCCGTAAGTCATCCGGCAACCCTGAGGGCAATCCTCTGATTATTGGTGATGATGTCACTGTTGGGCATAAATGCATGCTACATGGCTGCACCCTTGGTAATCGTATCCTTGTGGGTATGGGCGCGATAGTAATGGACGGTGCGGTTGTAGAAGATGATGTGTTTATTGGCGCTGGCACATTGGTGCCCCCCAATAAGCGACTTGAGAGTGGTTATTTATATGTAGGCAACCCAATGGTGAAGAAACGCCCGCTCAAAGAAAGTGAACAGGCTTTTCTTAAAGTATCTGCTGACAACTATGTGCGCCTTAAAGATGAATATCTGGCGCAGGACTGAATAGGTGCAAATCTAAGGTCTCAGTTTCTCAATGACACCGGCGGTCTCCGGTGTCTTTCCTGTCCATATAGTGAATGCCGCTGCAGCCTGTTCCACCAGCATACCAAATCCGTCTTTCGCATTACGCGCGCCTTTCTCCTGTGCATATTGCATAAATGAAGTGGGATTAGCGCTGTATACCATGTCATAGGCAAGCTCACAGTGATCGAACAAGCCTTCGGTCACAACAGGAAGCTCACCGGTCAGACTAGCCGACGTACAGTTAATAATAATATCCGGCTGGTTAGTCTCTGCATCCTTAACGCTCACGGCGCAGAATCCATCCAGTTGAATATCCGAAACAATTGCTTCTGCTTTAGACAAGGTACGGTTTGTCATCATCAGTAATTCAGGCTCTGCTCTGAGGATTGGCTGCACCACACCACGGGCTGCCCCACCAGCGCCAATTAACAAAATACGCTTACCTTTTAACTCTGTAGCATTCAGTAAATCCGCCACCAGCCCCATGCCGTCGGTTGTATAACCAAATAGTGCATTCCCCTCACGATGAAGAGTATTTACTGCCTTAGCAGTTTTCGCTTCCGGATTACAGTTTGCTTCACTTAGCACAAACGCCTTTTCCTTAAAGGGAACCGTAACATTACAGCCCACCGCCAGTTCATCTGCGAAGAATGCGTCAACAGCTTGCTCAAAGCCATCTACTGGTGCCTCAATTTTGTCATAATGAATATCTTCACCGGTTAATTCTGCAAACATATGGTGGATGGCCGGTGATAAACTATGAGAAATTGGATTTCCGAATACAGCGAACTTTTTCATGGGCATTTTTAGCTTGTTAAATAAATCAAAGAAGAATACAGGATCCCCTGCCACACCTTATGAGGCGATTGGCGGAGAGGAAACAGTCAGATTAATTGCTAACCGATTCTATGACATCATGGAGCAAGATCCTATTGCTGAGGAGCTTCTCGCTATCCATCCGCAGCCACTAGATAAAATTCGCCATGTATTTTTTCTATATTTAACGATGTGGCTGGGCGGGCCAAATGAATTTGAAAAACAGTTTGGCCACCCACGTTTGCGCGCGCGTCACCTAGGCTTCCCGGTGACACCAACCCTTAAACGTCAGTGGATGTACTGCATGCGAAAAGCCATGCTACAAACGGTAGACAATATGGCTATTGCTGAGAAGCTACTCGACGCACTGGATCAGTTAGCTGAGCACATGATTAACCGCGAGGAATAAAAAAGCCCTCCAATTCAAGAGGGCAAAAGGCAAGTGCGAAAAACGCATGGAAAGCAAAAGCGAGTTATTAGAAAACGTAGCCCACTGATACGGTGTAAACCCAAGGGTCAATGTCAACGTCTACGCTGCCAGCTACACTAGCAACAGTAAAGTCGGCAGTAGTGTCGATAGCGATATAGCGGGCAGAGGCGTTAATCAGCCATTTTTCATCAATTTTATAGTCGAAGCCTACCTGCGCAGACCAACCAAATGAATTGTCGAGATCTAGATCAGAGAAGGTTTGCTCCTCACGATCGCCTGTAAAGTCTTCATCATAGATAAACGTGTAGTTTAAACCCGCACCAATGTAAGGAATAAAAGCTGAGTTGGTATCAAAGAAGTAAACAGCACTAATCGTTGGAGGTAGATGCGTAACTTCAGCAAGTTTGCCGTCACCTAAACCGAGATCATTATCTGCGGTACCTGTCAGTTCAACATCATGGGTAAACGGCGTTGCAGCCAGAATTTCCACGCCCCAGTTTGAATCCAGCATGTAGACCAGGTTTAAACCAAGCTGAGTATCGTTATCGACACCAACCCCCATACCAACATTGCCGCCTAGCGCGTTTACGTTAACATTGCTAGAATCGTCATTTGGCGCAACCGTAGTTACACCCGCGCGAACAATGATATCACCGGCTTCATAAGCCATGGCAGGAGCAGTAAGAGCAGTCAGAATAAGTGCTGCAAGGGTAGTTCTTTTCATGATTTTCTCTCGTGTATTAACGTTGATGTGCGTACTGTACGCCTCGGGAAAATCAGAATGTTGTTCTAGATCAACAGAAAAAATCTGTTTGAGAATGTGCCCGTTGAGGTTGATCTGAATCAACATCAACGAGTCATAGTGCTTTTAAAGAGAAAGCGAATTCACTGAGAACCAGTGGAGTGAATCATTACCAATCGGTGGGTTTAAGCCAGCTTGAGAGCTTGTCTTCAGGACTGCCAGGGGCTGGTTCAAAACCATACTCCCAACGAGCCAGCGGCGGCATCGACATAAGAATGGATTCAGTACGGCCGCCGGTTTGCAAACCAAACAGCGTGCCTCGGTCATACACCAGGTTGAACTCGACATAGCGACCACGGCGATAAAGTTGAAACTGACGTTCCCGCTCGCCAAAAGACTGACCTTTACGACGCTCTACAATAGGCACATAAGCATCGAGGTAACTATTCCCTACAGACTGCATAAATGCGAAGCTTTTTTCGAAGCCCCATTCATTTAAGTCATCAAAGAACAAACCGCCGACACCACGGGTTTCATTGCGATGTTTCAGATAGAAGTAATCGTCGCACCATTTTTTATAATTCGGATAAACTTCATCGCCGTATGGCGCGCAACACTTTTTGGCCGTATCGTGCCAGTGCTGTGCATCTTCCTTAAATGGATAAAAAGGCGTGAGGTCGTATCCGCCACCAAACCACCAAATCGGCGCTTCGCCTTCTTTCTCTGCAATAAAGAAGCGCACATTAGCGTGGGATGTTGGAATGTAGGGGTTGTGTGGATGGATCACCAATGACACGCCCATAGCCTGAAAGCTTCGGCCAGCTAACTCTGGACGTGATGCTGTGGCGGAAGCTGGCATAGCATCACCAAACACATGGCTGAAATTAACACCGCCCTGCTCGATTACGCAGCCATTCTTCATTACTCTGGAACGGCCACCACCGCCCTGCTCTCTCTCCCAGGTGTCTTCTTCAAAAGAACCTTTTCCGTCAGCCAATTCCAGGGTCTGGCAAATATTATCTTGTAGAGAGAGTAAAAAAGCTTTTACTCGAGCGATGGCGTCAGCCGTATCCTCAATGTTCATGATTTGCATATCTAGTCTCTGATTATCTGCCCGGTTTCGCAGTCACGAATCGTACTGGGACGGGTTTTAGCGCCGGTTTCGCCATCGATATAAATAACGCTATCAGCAAAATAAGCGCGCGCTTGCTGTTGATCTTGCGCAGGCGGCTCGCCGGAAGGATTGGCGCTGGTAGATACCAACGGCTTCCCCAAGCGCTCACAGAGCGCTTTAACCACCGGGTGATCAGTAACGCGAACGGCAATTTTTTCGTGTTCGCCCGTTATCCAACGAGGCGCGGTTTTCGATTTGGGTAGTAGCCAGGTGTTGTGACCCGGCCAGGAGGAGAAGATTTCTGCTCTGCGATGAGGCGGCACGGCATTATCATTAACAAATGGCAGTAATCTTGAGTAAGAATCTGCAATCAGGATCATGCCTTTTTCAATTGGACGCTGTTTTAGCTGTAGCAGCTTATGTACTGCCATTTCGTTATCAGGGTCGCAGCCAATCCCCATTACTGCTTCTGTAGGGTAGACAATTAATGCCCCCTTTTCGAACGCATCTTTCAGCGTATCGTTTTGTTGTTCGCTCATTCTTTGGACTCAGCCTGATAGTCACATAATGGTTGAGGGCAGCAGAGTGTTCCTTTCTTATCGATAAGCAATTCCCATCCACATTCTGGGCAGCTACCCGACACAGGCGGGAAATTTACCACATATCGACATTTGGGATAATGATTACAGGCGTAAAACCGCTTCCCATATTTATTTGTGCGTTCGATGATATGCCCGGTTTTACATTGTGGACATAAAACCTGTGTATCTTCCTGTTGCTTGATCGGCTCGATATGATGACACTCAGGGAAATTGGTGCAGCCGATAAACATACCATATCGCCCTTTCTTAATAGCCATCACATTTCCACATTCTGGACAGGCCGAGCCGGCAATTTCTTTTAGCGTCGTAGTTTGCTGATCGTGTAGAGGTTTACTGAAATGGCAATCAGGATAGGCAGTACAGCCAAGAAACGGGCCGTTTTTGCTGTTGCGAAGTTGCATACGACTGCCACATTCCGGGCAGTCGCCAAAGGCGTGCTCAAGCGCATGCTCGTGAGCACTAAAAAGGGAATGATCAATTTTTGACATAAAGAATGTCGGAAACGCTCCTACTTAATGTAGCGTACCGTCTGATTCCTCAAACAAAAGATCTTCCATTTGGGCGTACGCATTTTCTTTACCGGGTACATTGAATAACACCATCAATACTACCCACTTAAGATCTTCAAGGCAGAATTCAGGAGAATCGATTTCCATTACTCTGTCTATCACCATCTCACGCGTTGACGCGTCAAGCACACCAACCTGCTCTAAAAACAGCAGGAAGCCCTGACACTCAACATCAAGACGCATTTGCTCTTCTTGCGTATAAATGCGGCTCACGCCAGATGAGATCCCTTTACAAAAATACGGTTTAATATCCGTCTCTTGCAATGCGGCGAGTTTTTCTAACCAGGCCAACGCTTTGTAGATCTCATCGTGATGAAAACCAGCGCGTATTAACTCATCTGTCAGTTCGTCCTGATCGACGCGGATTTCCGTTTCGCTATGAATGAAATTCTCAAACAGATACATGAGGATGTCGAACATGGTTTATTTCCCCCTCAATTTGACGTAACCACCAGGAACAGCGGCTACGAGACCACGCAGCTCATATTCTAATAATGTTGCCATTACTACTGATATAGGCAGAGCGCTACGTTCGGCTATGATGTCAACGCCAGTAACATCTAACTCCACACTATCTAATAATTTATCGGTTGCCAAGTTTTGTTCTTTACTTTTTTGCTGCGATGTTTCGGGCAGACCATGCGCAGTACTGGCTTGCGGACTCAATTCTTCAATAATGTGTTCAGCCGATATAACCAGTTTAGCACCTTGCTGAATAAGTGCATGACACCCACTTGTTTGCGAGTTGCTGATATTACCTGGCACTGCGAACACATCACGCCCCATATTTGCGGCCAAATTCGCAGTTATCAAGGTGCCACTTTTCAACGACGCTTCTACAACCAATGTTCCGGCCGATACAGACGCAATCAGGCGGTTTCGCCGAGGGAAATGAAATCGTTTCGCCGGTGTACCGGGGAAAAACTCAGAGGCAATCAGACCTCCCCCTTCGACAATGTGCCTGGCAAGACTATGGTTACGCCGGGGATAGATGATGTCAGCACCTGTCCCCAAAAAGGCGATAGTTCTGCCTTCAAATGGCATTGCCCCCTTATGCGCCGCACTGTCGATACCGGTGGCTAAGCCACTGGTGATAGTGATACCAGCCTGCGCTAACTGTGTAGCAAACATCTCAGCGTGCTGTAGTCCAGAGAACGTTGCTCGTCGGCTACCAACAACGGCGATTTGTATATCAGATAATCTTGATACGTTGCCAACAGCAAAAAGTACCAACGGGGGCGATGACAACAACGAGAATCCGGTTGGCCAGTGCGCATGCTCACAGGTAAGAATATGGTGCTGCTCACTTTGCTCAAGCCAGTTAATAGCCTGATTTACCGCCTTTACATCGATATGTAGACGTAGGGTAGCCAATGCTGTTCTTACAGGCTCAGGAATAGCGTCAGACGATAACACTTGCTGATTAAACATGATGTCCTCTGCGCTCAGTGAGTATGCAGAAAGCATGCGGTGCCACTTTTGCGGCGACATTTTAGGAACGGTGGCCATGGCAAGCCATGCAGCGAGGGATGAATAATGGGAGGAAAAGTGCATGCCGTAACTCCTTGGTTACGGCATGGCTATTTAGTTAAGGGTTGGCGACAATCGCGCCGGTTTTCACCAGCTCCCTTGCGCGGGTAATAATACCGTAACTCGCTTTTTCAAAGGTTTTGAAGATAACAATTTCGCCAATTTTTATGCCTGGCTGATGCACCGTACTGCCATCGTTAAACACGCTGTAAAGCGCATTATTTTCGCCGGCATATTTGGGGGATTCACCATCAATAATGTCTGGCCCTTGTGCATAAAGCCCCATGACTGTGCCAGGCTGAACCTGTTCTGCGCCCAAGTCGACGATGACCACATCATCTTTGCCAAGCAATTCATGCTGATGCAGGTTGCCCACCACGAACCCTCGCTGTTCAGGCTTCGCAGCCTGAAGCATGAGATCTTGTTTACCGGTGAACTCGCCATCGTATAGGCGGTCACCGCGGCGGGCTTCAAAATTAGATTTAGATACCTTAACGAGCCATTGAAACGGTACCGTGTCGTCAATCATATCGGCATCGGCGACGTGATAAACCTGGATGCCGAGGATATCGCCATTCAGGTTTTCAATAGTAGATTGTCTTCTCAGCACGCGATACTGATCGGAAGATCGGCCGTAGCTGCGACTAATTACGATATCATCTGTCACGAAGCGGATATCACCCGTTTGGTTACCTAAAATGTGAGGCAGCTTTTCGTACACCTCTTCATCCAGCAATTCGTTCTGATTGATGTAAGGCGCAATCGCGGTCCAGGGCAACATGCCAATGGGATCTGGTTTACTCTGCTTTCTCAGTGATGGCCCGAGGGTTAAATGTTTCTTCTCCCGCTGTACAACAAGTACAGGCTGCCCGTCAACAATTCGGATAACCAGCACGTCGCCGGGGTAAATAAGGTGAGGATTTATGATTTGCGTGTTGTTGCGCCATAACTCTGGCCACAGCCAAGGCTTGTCTAGAAAGAGACTCGCAATGTCCCACAACGTATCGTGACGTTTTACGGTATAAGTTTGTGGCGCGCCCTCTTTTAACGTTATCGCCTGAGCCAGCCCCGACAAACAACCGATAAGCATACCTAGCAAGACTGCGGCAGTGGTTAAACGCTTCTTTATGAATCCTGTTTTCATGCTGGCACCAGCCACTCCTGTTGAAATGTTCGTCATTGCCTCTATATCGGCGGTGTAACGTATTTTTACAGTCCGAAACGCCTTATTACTTAGCTTTGGTTAAAGCAGGCCTCTAGGACTAAAGCATAGCGCCAATGCATCAGGAAACAAAAAAATGCACGGCTGAACCCGTTATACGATAGAATAGTAACTTAAACGAATGTGTAAATAGCGCTGGCTATTGGATCGTATATAAATTCATACACGCAAGCGAAGTAGAACGACAGATGGCAATATTAGACGTTTTAAGTTTTCCCGACGAACGGTTACGCACTGTAGCGAAGCCGGTAGAGTCAGTTAATGATGAAATCAAACAACTTGTTTCGGACATGTTCGAAACCATGCGCGACGAGAAAGGCATTGGCCTGGCAGCAACGCAGGTAGATCGTCATGTTCAGGTGGTGGTGATGGATGTGTCTGAAGATCAGGACACGCCTCGGGTTTTCATTAATCCGGTTATCACCGAAAAAGACGGTTCCACGATCAGTGAAGAAGGCTGCTTATCGGTACCGGGCAATTACGCCAAGGTGGATCGCGCCGAGCGTGTTACCGTTAAGGCCCTCGATGCCGACGGCAAAGAATTTGAGCTTGAAGCTGATGGCCTGTTGGCTATTTGTATTCAGCACGAACTCGATCACCTGAAAGGTAAGCTGTTTATTGATTACCTCTCTCCTCTCAAGCGTCAGCGTATTCGTAAAAAGCTTGAGAAAGAAGCCCGACTGGCTGCGAAAGAAGCATAAGGTACGCTGTGACTTCACCACTACGAATTATCTTTGCAGGTACGCCTGAATTTGCTGCCGATCACTTACGTTCTTTGTTAAAAACAGAGCACGAAGTTATTGCCGCCTATACGCAACCCGATCGCCCGGCAGGACGTGGGAAAAAGCTCACTCCCAGCCCGGTAAAAGTGCTAGCGGAAGAAAGCCAAATTCCGGTTTTCCAACCGGCATCGCTTAAAAATGAAGAAGCGCAGGCAGAACTGGCTGCATTGAATGCCGATGTAATGGTAGTTGTGGCGTACGGTTTACTGCTACCTAAAGCCGTACTCGATATGCCGCGCTATGGTTGCATCAACGTTCACGGTTCTATTTTGCCCAAATGGCGAGGTGCTGCACCTATCCAACGTTCTATTTGGGCAGGCGATGACGAAGCCGGCGTTACCATCATGCAAATGGATGTGGGTTTGGATACCGGCGATATGCTGCATATTGCTAAACTCCCGATTGAAGCTTCAGACACCAGTGCCACTTTGTACAATAAATTGGCTGAGTTAGGTCCGGTTGCTTTGGTAGACGTACTTAATGATCTTGAGCGTTACCTTGGCGCTGCAGAAAAGCAAAATGACGACGAAGCCACCCATGCTAAGAAACTAAGCAAAGAAGAAGCGCTTATTGACTGGCAGGCAACGGCAGAACAGATTGAGCGGAATATTCGTGCGTTTAATCCCTGGCCGGTTGCATGGATGCAGTTAGGAAGCGACAACGTGAAGGTATGGTCTGCATCGGTTAGCGAAGCAACGTCAACACAAACGCCTGGCACCGTAGTCAAAGCGGATAAGCACGGTATTGTAGTTGCCACCGGCAGTAAAGATCTGCAAATCAATCAATTACAAATTCCGGGTAAAAAAGCCCTACCGGCGGCAGATGTTCTTAATGCTCGCCCTCAGTGGTTCGAAACCGGCAAGCCCATCGGCGGCAATTAAGTTATGACAATCCCCTTACCCCGTCAGAAAAACCTGCGCGCCGATACCGCGTGGGTTATTTATCAGATCCTCGAAAATGGTAAATCCAGTCGTGAATGCTTAGCAAAAGTACAGCGTCGATATCAGGGGAAAGATAACGCGTGGATTCAAGAAATGTCGCTGGGTGTGATGCGCCAGTTGCCTTTATTGCAAACTTGGTTACGTCAGCTGCTGGATAAACCGTTAAAAGGTAATAAGAAGGTGCTTGAACATCTGATTTTGCTTGGGCTGTATCAGATTGCATTTAGTCGTGTGTCGTCACATGCCGCTGTCAGTGAAACCGTCAACGCTGCTTCTTATCTTGGCGGCATGCAACTAAAAGGTTTAGTGAATGCCATCCTACGTAATTTCGAGCGACAGGCGCTGGCAACACAACCCGTAGAAGATCCTATCATCGCCAGTGGATTGCCCAAGTGGTTCTATAAACGTGTTGTTACGGCCTACCCTGATCACTACGAATCGGTTGTTGAACAAACCAATGCTCAAGCGCCTATCTGGCTTCGAGTGAATACCTGCCAGGTTTCACGTGAAACGTTTTGTGCAGCATTAACACAACAAGACATTGCGTTTTCGCTGTCAGAACAACACCCGCAGGCAGTGATACTGGTTAAGCGCCAGGATATTACCGCCCTTCCTGGCTATGAGAAAGGTTGGTTCGCCGTGCAAGACGGGGCGGCTCAATTGGCAGCGCAATATTTGGCACCACAGCCAAACGACCGAGTTTTGGATTGCTGTGCGGCTCCCGGTGGAAAAACCGGACATATTTTTGAGATCCAGCCTGCCGTTGGCTCTTGCCTCGCCATCGATAGCGATGCCATTCGTTTAGAGCGGGTTAAAGAAAACATGACTCGCCTACAGCACAAACCAGAAATAAAAACAGGTGATGCGCTTAGGCCGGATCAATGGTGGGATGGCCAACTATTCGATCGTATTTTGCTTGATGCCCCCTGCTCTGCAACCGGAGTAATTCGTCGTCATCCAGATATACGCTGGTTACGTAAATCCACTGATATTGCAGCACTCGGCGCACTGCAGTCGGAAATTATGGATGTCATATGGTCATTGCTTAAACCCGGCGGCACACTGCTTTATGCCACCTGCTCCATATTGCCTGAAGAAAATCATCAGCAAGTTGCCGCGTTTTTAGCGCGCACTGAAGATGCAGAATTGTCTTCGCTTACTGAAACCGACACCACCGAAAAACCTGGTCGCCAGATTTTACCTGGCGAGCAACAAATGGATGGTTTCTACTACGCGAGACTGATAAAGTCTTCTCACTAATAAGATAAAGAGTCTGAAATAAATCAATGAAAATCATCATTCTTGGCGCAGGACAGGTCGGTGGTACGCTGGCAGAAAACCTGGTTGGTGAAAAGAACGAGATAACCGTTATTGATTCAGACCCGACCATCTTACGAGCGCTACAAGACAGGCTCGATCTTCAGGTCGTCGAAGGCGTGGGTTCTCACCCAGATATTCTTAAAAAAGCCGGTGCCGAAGACGCAGACATGCTTATTGCTGTAACCAACAGCGATGAAAGCAACATGTTGGCTTGTCAGGTCGCTTACAGCCTGTTCAAGACCCCAACCAAAATTGCTCGCGTGCGTAGCGAGCAATACATTATTTATCAGGAACAACTGTATAAAGAGCAGAATATTCCTGTCGATCATATTATTGCGCCAGAGCAATTGGTTACCACGGCGATTAAACGCCTAATTGATTACCCTGGCGCACTGCAAGTTGTCGAATTTGCCGAAGGCAAAGCCAGTCTTGTTGCGGTAAAAGCCTATTATGGAGGTTTGCTCGTAGGTCATGCACTTTCAACATTAAAAGAGCACATGCCTAACGTGGAAACCCGGGTAGCCGCTATTTACCGACGTGGTCGCCCTATCCGCCCTCTAGGAACAACGGTTATAGAAGCCGACGATGAAGTGTTCTTCATTGCGGCTACAAAGCATATTCGCGCTGTAATGAGCGAGTTGCAGAAGCTGGAATCCAGTTATAAGCGTATCATGATAGCCGGTGGTGGCTTGATTGGCGCGGGCTTGGCAAAACGTCTTGAGCATAAGCACAACGTTAAACTTATTGAATTTAGCCCTGAGCGCGCGCAGTATCTTTCTGCGAACCTGGATAAAACCATCGTGTTCTGTGGTGATGCTTCTGATCCTGAGCTACTGAATGAAGAAAGTATCGATCAGGTAGATGCCTTCATAGCGGTTACCAACGACGATGAAGCGAATATCATGTCTGCGATGCTGGCCAAGCGAATGGGCGCGCAAAAAGCGATGGTGCTAATTCAACGCAGCGCGTATGTTGATCTGGTTCAGGGCGGCGAGATTGATATCGCCTTTTCACCACAACAGGCAACGATTTCTGCACTGCTGACGCACATCCGTCGCGGTGACATTGTAAATGTATATTCTTTACGTAGAGGGGCCGCCGAAGCCATCGAGGCGATAGCCCACGGCGATGAGAATACGTCTAAGGTGGTCGGACGCGAAATTGGCAGTATCAAACTACCGCCCGGCACAACCATCGGCGCAATTGTTCGTGAAGACACGGTAATTATCGCTCACAGCGACACCAAAATTGAAGCCAATGACCATGTGATTCTGTTTCTGGTAGACAAGAAATACATCACCGACGTGGAAAAACTGTTCCAGCCTAGCGCTTTCTTCTTTGGCTAATTGATAACTTACAGATGAAGGCGAAGCCGGATCAGCTTCGCCAGAATGTGGGCGAGAATAGCACCAACAGTGAAAACACTTCCAAACGACCAAACAGCATGGCCAGCACCAACAGCCATTTACCTGCGTCGGTGACTTCAGAATACGTGCCAGCAACACTGCCAAGACCAGGGCCTAAGTTATTCAACGTTGCCGCTGTTGCCGTAAAGGCTGAAATATTGTCCAGCCCGGTAGCAATCATACCAATCATGATCACCACAAACACGATGGCATAAGCCGAGAAGAACCCCCATACCGCTTCTACAACGCGATCAGGCATTGCCCGCTCACCCAGCTTAACGGAATACACCGCTTTAGGGTGAATAAGCCTATCGACTTCCCGCTTTCCCTGTAGAAATAGCAGTAAGACACGCACCACTTTTAGCCCACCACCGGTAGACGACGCACAGCCGCCGATAAAACTGGAAAAGATTAACAATATTGGCAAGAAGGCCGGCCAGGATGAGAAGTCTGTGGTAGCGAATCCCGCGGTAGTACTAATAGACACCGCTTGAATCATTGCCTGATCGAGGGCTTCTTCTGCAGAACCGTAATAACCCGATAGCGTGAGCACCAGGAAGCAAATCATGATCAACGCAAACTGAATGCAAAGGAAAGCTTTAAATTCTGGATCCCGCAGGTAGCCCTTTATCGATCGAGAGCTGGCAGCCGCGTAGTGTAATGAAAAGTTAAGTGCCGCGATAAGCAGGAAGATGGAGCAAACCGCATTAACCATCGGACTGTCGAAGTAGCCAAGACTCGCATCATGCGTCGAAAACCCGCCAATAGCCACCGTGGCAAAGGAGTGGCAAACCGCATCAAACCAGTCCATACCGGCAATCATGTAAGCACCGGTACAAGCGATTGTCAGCGACAAATAGATATACCAAAGGTGCTTTGCCGTATCGGCAATACGAGGCGTCATTTTTGAATCTTTCACAGGACCGGGGGTCTCCGCTCTGTATAGCTGCATACCCCCTACGCCAAGAATAGGCAGAATCGCAACGGCCAGTACAATGATACCCATGCCGCCTAGCCACTGCAGTTGCTGACGATAAAATTGAATTGAATGAGGAAGGAATTCAATCCCTTCGATAACAGTGGCCCCGGTGGTGGTGAGCCCAGAGAAGGACTCGAAAAAAGCATCTGTGACCGTCATGCTCGGCTGTTCGAGCAAAATAAACGGGATGGCACCGAAGCTGGCCAGTACTGTCCAGAACAGTACGACGATGAGAAACCCCTCTTTCGCCCGGAGTTCTTTACGATGGTAACGGTTTGGGTACCACATTACTGTGCCGGTGGCGACACACATCAGGAAGGCAATAATGAAAGGCAAACCACTGCCGTCTTCAAAAACCAATGATATCAGTGCAGGCGGTATCATTGTGACGCTAAACAGCGCAACCAGTAATCCCAGAATCCTTACGATTGCACGGTAGTGCATATTTCGCTGTGCCTTTTTATATTTCTTCTAATGCAGTAACTGCATTGTTATCACCCCAATCTTGTCATTATGCGGTGACTCAGGCGAAAGGGAAAGCCCATTCGCCTTAACCGACTACGATTAGTTCATCGCCAGTACGGTTTTCACCATTTTATCGATACCGGCCTTGGCCTCCAAAATGTCACCTGCAAGCATGTAAGCAGGTGTGGTGACAAGTTTTGCTTCGGTATCAATAACGATGGCATCAACGGCGCAATCAACATGTGAAGCACCCAACGCATTAATACCTGCCGCCGCTCCCTCGTCGTTGCCGATGGTGACTTTACGTTGATCTTTATAAACCGCTGCAGCAAGGGCTGGTGCAATACAGGCGTAGCCCGCTGGCTTGGCGGCTTCTGCAAATGCTTTGCAGACGGCCATGACATCATTGTTAACTGAACATTCAGGCCCGTCTACCGCAAAGGTGCATAAGTTCTTCGCTGCTCCGAAACCGCCCGGTAACATAATGGCGTCAAAGTCGTCGGGCTTGCACGCGGTAACAGGTTTAATTTCCCCGCGAGCGATGCGGGCAGATTCAACCAGCACATTGCGCGACTCGCCTTCAGCAACTTCGCCTGTAAGATGATTCACTACATGCATTTGCGCCACATCCGGCGCGAAGCATTGATATTGTGCCCCGTTTTCACGAATTGCTAATAAGGTAATAACCGCTTCGTGAATTTCAGCTCCATCAAACACGCCACTTCCACTTAGAATCACTGCTACTTTTTTCACTGAATATTCTCCCATCTCTGCAGGCCAGATAGATCAGGCGTTATGCCTTTTATGATTAAAAAAACAACAAATACTATACAAAAAGTATCAATCTCAGCTGTCACTGATTGTTACCGTTATGCTACATTAACTGCCGAACTTGGTTAAACTATAAATCTCAATACACCAAGTTATCCACATTATCAGGGAAGAATTTATCACAAGGATGATGCCTCTTCGGTTTCCTGCAACACCTTATATACTCAGATCTACGGAATTTGACGCCGTTTTAGATCTACATTAACGATCCCGTTATTCTTAGATTTGATCACAAAGTTATCCACAAGCGATCCGAATATTGCTCAATACGGCTAATATGGCTTTAAGACGCCGCCTGTGGCATCCTGCATGCTTTATTATTGATGCCTGCGATAGCCTTTCTATGTCCCAAAGCAAAAAGCCTCCTTTTATTCTTGTTGATGGATCTTCTTACCTGTTCCGCGCTTTTCATGGTTTGCCCCCTCTGACCAACTCCAAAGGTCAGGATACGGGTGCCATTTACGGTGTGATCAACATGCTCAGAAGCTTGATCCGCCAATACCATCCTACTCACATAGCCGTTGTGTTCGATGCAAAGGGTAAAACCTTTCGTGACGATATGTATGCCGACTATAAGGCTAATCGCCCGCCGATGCCGGAAGAGCTGCGTTCTCAAATAGCCCCACTGCACGATATTATCCGCGCGATGGGTTTACCGATAATTATCGAAGACGGCGTTGAAGCCGATGATGTGATTGGTACGCTCTCCCGACAGGCGACAGAAAAGGGTATCGATACGCTTATCAGTACCGGTGACAAAGATATGGCTCAGCTGGTTAACCAGCATGTCACGTTGATAAACACAATGAACAATCAGATCACCGACATCGCCGGCGTAAACGAGAAGTTTGGTGTACCACCAGAATTGATCATCGACTTCCTGGCCCTAAAAGGGGACAAAGTGGATAACATTCCTGGCGTGCCCGGTGTAGGTGATAAAAGCGCGCAAGCCTTATTGAACGGCATTGGTGGCATTAATGATATCTACAATCATCTTGATGATATTGCTGGCTTGTCATTTCGCGGCAGTAAAACCATGGCAGCGAAAATGGCCGAGTACGAAGAACAAGCTCGCCTTTCCTATGAGCTTGCCACCATTAAGTTAGACGTGGAAATGGACTTTGCCCCAGAAACCCTCACCCCAACAGAGGCAGACAACGGCAAACTTGCTGAACTGTTTGCGGAATATGAATTTAAACGCTGGTTCTCTGAAGTATCTTCCGAATCGGCGGCTGAAGCAGCCGCTGAAGCAATCGCTGACTCTGATGATTCCGAAGACGCCCCGGCCTCTCTTTCTGATATTAATCGTGACAACTACGAAACGGTAACGACACAAGAAGTGTTCGATAACTGGCTTAAAAAACTCGAAGACGCCCCGCTGTTCGCGTTTGATACCGAAACCACCAGTCTGGATTATATGGAAGCGGAAATCGTCGGCGTGTCTTTCTGCACCGCCCCCGGCGAGGCGGCTTATGTTCCGGTTGCCCATGATTATCCCGATGCACCAGAGCAGCTAGATCGCAATCACGTGTTAAGCGCACTTAAGCCCCTTCTCGAATCGGAGAGCATCAAGAAAGTAGGTCAGCATCTAAAGTACGATAAGAATGTACTGGCGAATTATGATATCAACCTGCAGGGCATTGCTTTCGATACCATGCTAGAGTCGTACGTGTTGAATAGTACCGCCACTCGTCACGACATGGACTCTCTGGCGATGGCATACTTGAATCACAAAACGATTCACTTTGAAGAGATTGCGGGCAAAGGAGCCAAACAGTTAACCTTTAATCAGATCGATCTGAATGAAGCCTCGCCCTATGCCGCAGAAGATGCCGATGTTACGCTTCGCCTTCATAACGAAATTTGGTCGCGTCTGGAAGAACATGACGAGCTAAAAGCGCTCTTATTGGATGTAGAAGTGCCCCTTGCCAGTGTGCTATCCCGCATGGAACAGTTGGGCGTTTTTATCGATTCGCAGAAGTTGAATCAGCAAAGTCAGGATCTCGCCACCAGAATTAAAGAACTGGAAGCCAGCGTGCACGATGCAGCCGGAGAGACTTTTAACCTGGGATCAACCAAACAGCTCCAGCAAATTCTGTTTGAAAAGCTTGAACTGCCTATTATCAAGAAGACACCTAAAGGTGCGCCTTCTACTTCCGAGGAAGTGTTACAGGAACTGGCGCTTGAGTACCCTATTCCAAAAATGATCATGGAATACCGAGGCTTGACCAAGCTGAAGAATACCTACACGGATAAACTCCCGAAGATGATTAATCATCGTACCGGTCGCGTGCATACTTCTTATCATCAAGCAGTCACTGCAACAGGACGTTTGTCTTCAACTGATCCAAACCTGCAGAATATTCCAATTCGTACAGAAGAAGGTCGTCGGGTGCGTCAGGCATTTGTACCCCGTGATGGCTTCAAAATTGTAGCCGCCGACTACTCGCAAATCGAACTGCGTATTATGGCGCACCTATCTAAAGACAAAGGCTTACTCGATGCCTTCTCTGAAGGAAAGGACATTCACCGCGCAACAGCAGCTGAAGTATTCGATACGCCTTTAGATGACGTTACCGCCGATCAGCGCCGCAGTGCAAAGGCGATTAACTTTGGCTTAATTTACGGTATGTCTGCGTTCGGCTTATCTCGCCAACTGAATATTCCGCGTAACGATGCACAAACCTATATGGATTTGTATTTTGAACGTTATCCGGGCGTACTTCGCTACATGGATGAAACCCGCGAACACGCGAAAGAGAAAGGCTACGTGGAAACGGTGTTTGGCCGTCGTCTCTATTTACCTGATATTAAAGCCAGCAATGGGGCCCGTCGTAAAGGCGCCGAACGTGCAGCGATCAATGCACCGATGCAAGGCACTGCCGCCGACATCATTAAACTGGCCATGTTAAAAGTGGATGAGTGGATTCAAAAAGAAGCCGGCGATGATGTGTATATGATGATGCAGGTACACGACGAACTGGTATTTGAAATTCGCGAGTCTGTTGTTGACGAAATGAAGGCAAAAATTGTAACCCTGATGGAGCAGGCTGCTGCTTTATCTGTTCCCCTTCAGGTAGAAGCCGGTGTGGGTGAAAATTGGGATGAAGCGCACTAAAACAGAAAGTGGCTTACAGTATTTACTGTATTTATCCTTACAATCGCCTACATTTGGTAATTTTATTACATTTTAACTTGCCTTTTCAGCATTCTGTTGTACCCTATTGCATGTAGGGTACAGAGGTGAGAAAGCTGTTTTCAAACCTTTGCTTTGGCCCCGGTAGTTTTACCGGGGCTTTTTTATGCCTGAAATTCAGTGATAAAGCTTTATCGTAAGACTATGATTTATATAGAGGAAAAAATTAAATAGAAAAAAATCGCGTTTTTTTCTATTTAATTTGAACTAATGGCGGGATGGGGCACTCTATATCTTCGGTTTTTATGTGTTTTCTCTCAGTCCTTTTCCCCGTCCAAATGGATGGGGATTTTTCTTTTCAGGACTGCAAAAATTTATCTCCTACAGCTGCCACCTACTCTTCTTCTTTTTTATTCAGGTCGAACCAATTATTTAATATAGCTTCAGCTTCACCCACGCCAATCTTATTCAACGACGAGAAAGTCTGTACCGTCACATCGCCATTGAAGGCCAGTGCTGCCGTTTTTGCAAACATTAATGCTTCTTTTCGCTTACCTGATTTTAACTTATCAGCTTTCGTCAATAACGCTAATACGGGAAGTCCCGCATCGACAGCCCAGAAAATTAAATCCTGATCGAGATCTTTAAACGGGTGTCGGATATCCATCATCACCACCAGACCGCGTAGGCTTTTCCGCTTTTGCAAATACTCACCCAGCGATGCCTGCCATTTCTTTTTCATTTCTAAGGGTACCTGAGCAAAACCGTATCCAGGTAAGTCAACCAGGCGGCGGTTTTCGTCAAGTTCAAAGATATTAATCAGCTGCGTGCGACCAGGCGTTTTACTGGTTCTAGCCAGGTTTTTTTGTCTGGTGAGCGTATTTAAGGCGCTGGACTTCCCGGCATTCGAGCGGCCTGCAAACGCCACTTCGATGCCTTCATCCTGTTTAAGATGGCGGATATCCGGCGCACTCATGAGAAACTTTGCTTTTGTGTAATACGACATTGTTAATATCCGTCTATACTTTGGACTTAATTATAAATTGTTTGACACTTATCAGAAAATCGCCATAAAACCATAGTTTTATTATGGAATAAGTTTTTCTGCCGTGTTAAATGTGTAAAGATACATATGATATCACGTATAACGCCGAAGCCGTTTGGTCCTTTGTAGAGATTAGTTATGAAAAAACTGTGTTTAGTTGTTTGTGTGGCATTAGGTTTTACCGGAACTGTTCTGGCAGAAGGAAATGCCGAAGCCGGAAAAGCAAAATCTGTAACCTGTGCAGCTTGCCACGGTCCTGATGGCAACGCCATGATCCCCATGTATCCGAAAATCGCAGGGCAACATGCAGGCTATATCGAAAAACAACTGAAAGAGTTTAAACTAGCGATGCAAACGGGCGGCGCAGAAGGCCGTAATAACGCCGTGATGAATCCAATGGCAGGTGCCCTGTCAGAACAAGACATGGCAGATTTAGCGGCCTATTTCTCTTCACAAGATCCTAAAATCGGACAAACGCCAGAGAATTACGTCGAAGCAGGCCAAGCGCTTTACCGCGGTGGTGACGCATCACGTGGCATTCCCTCCTGCAGTGCTTGCCACGGTCCAGACGGGAATGGCATGGGGTTAGCTGGCTTTCCCGATATCAGTGGTCAATACACTGACTACGTCGCAGCCCAACTAAAAAGCTTCCGGGAAGGCCAACGGGCTAACGACATGAACGGCATGATGCGTGATGTGGCCATGAAGCTTACTGACGAAGACATTGAGATCCTGTCGAACTACCTGGCAGGCCTACACTAAGTACTTGTATTTCAAAGGTTGTTAATTATTTGTAAATAACCACTTGTTTTTTGAACTCAGTTCTGTAGTATAGCTGCTCAAGTTTGGAGCTTTGCCTGAAAGAGCACCAACTGAAATACAACAATAACAAAAATCAACAGACCAGGAATTTGGATAAAGCGTCAGGAAGACCTTAAACAATATAAGCTCTGTAAAAAACAAAAAAAAGGGGAGCACCCTTGCACATAAGTGCAATAACGGGAGAGGTGTCATCAGACACTGATAAACGAGGTGATGGTTTCGACCATCACCTTTTTTTCTTTTTGGCTCCTGTTAAACTTGTTTCCAATCCTCCCCCAACCAATCCGGACGCCTCTGTAAATGAAATACTCTGACACTTGTCCGCTCTGTCTTTCAAAACAAATTAACCACTATCACGAAGATAAAAAGCGTCGATATTTGCGCTGTGAGCAATGTGATTTGGTATTTGTGGCAAGGGAGTTTTTGCCCGATTTAAGTCAGGAGAAAGCCGAATACGACCTTCACGAAAACAGCTTTGATGATCAAGGTTACCGGCAGTTTCTGAACCGAGCGTGCACACCAATAACAGAACAACTCACGCCTCCAGCTATAGGATTAGATTTTGGTTGTGGTCCTGCGCCGGTACTCGCCGATATGCTGAAACAGCATGGTTTTTCGATGCACTGGTACGATCCTATTTATGCCAATGACGAATCAGTTCTTAACCTGAACTACGATTTTATTTCCTGTACCGAAGCTATCGAGCACTTTCACAGACCAATTGAAGAGTTAACGTTGCTTACTTCATTGCTAAAACCAGGCGGCATGATGGCAATCATGACCAAGCGTGTTGAAAGTCCGGAGAAATTCGTCAGTTGGCATTACAAGAATGACATGACACATGTGTCATTTTTCTCAGCGCGTACCTTCGACTATATTGGTCGGGAATTCGGGTTTTCTGTCACTCTTTGCAGCAAAGACGTTGTATTGTTGAAGAAGCATCCATAGATACGCGGTATAATTACACCCAATTATCGTTTAACCAGGAGACAAAGTTATGTCGTCTCGTTCTAAAAAGACCCGTAAAGTCGGGCTAATTGGTGTCAGGAAAGATCCTGACTTCAATAAAAAGAAAAAACAAAATACCACTTCACCTGCAAAATCTAAGAAGCACTCCGGTAACAAAGCGGGTAGCAGAAACGCAGTTGAATCTAAGGCCAAGCAAGAGAAGCGCGCCTCAGGAAATAAAGATCCTCGCCACGGCAGTAAAAAGCCGATTGAGCTGATAAAAGCCCCGGTAACGAAAGCTGTGGTAAAAAAATACGCCACGCCAGCAGACGAATTGGCCGCGTTAGAAGCGGATAACCGATTAGCAACGTTGCTCGATAAACTCGACGACGGTATTGCCATTAGTAAGGCAGAACAAGCTTACGTTGACGAGAAAATGGCACGTCACCGTATTATTTGTGATTTACTGGGTATTACTGACAGCGACGATGAAGAAGAGGACGAAGATCCGATGAAGCATCTGGATGCTATCAGTATGGATGAATTCAAAGACTAGGGTGTAAAGTGCTATGTGGTTAACTGTCGCCATTGTCGCAGGTTTACTGATTATTCTAGGTCTTGGATTTTATGCCGGAAAGCTCCTGTTTTTGTTAAAGCAACAGAACGCGAGACAAAAGGCTGCCAGAGATGGCCGGATAGACACAATCACAGAAAGTATTGTTGTTATCAGCAAAGCGATGCAACAGCAACAGTGTGATTTATCAGAAGGCGCCATTCGCATTTGTAAGCTGCTTAATGCCCTGCCATTGGAAGCACCGCCAGAGTATAAAACGAAGTTCCCCCATATCTACGCGCTCTATGTAGAGATCAGTGGCTTTGCGATTTTAGACGAACGCAGAAAACTGCCACTGAAAGAACGAAGAAAGCAAGATGTGGCCAGAGAACAAATTGAATCTGAATACGAGACCAAGGTGTTAGCCGAACTGGATGATATCAGTCGCTGGTGCCAACAACTGAACACCGCTTGAGTGCCAGTCTATCTTCACTGTTACCGCCGTGCCTGTTCACAGCACGATTGGTAACAGTGACATTCCACCGTGTGATCGTTCACCATTCCCACCGCCTGCATGTAGGCATAACAAATCGTTTCCCCCACAAATTTAAAGCCGTCTTTTTTAAGTGTTTTCGACATCTGCTTCGATTCAGGTGAACTGACCGGTGCCTGTTTATAGTCTTGCCATTGGTTAATAATGGTTTTATGTTCCGTGAACTGCCAGATGTAGTCTTTGAAAGTCATGCGCTCAGTAATGTTTAAATAGGCCTGAGCGTTGGTAATGATGCTTTTTATTTTAAGACGATTACGAATAATTCCTGTATTTTGCATAAGTCGCTCAACATCGTCATCGGTCATCTTTGCTACCCGTTCTGGTTCAAAGTTATGGAAAGCGGATTCAAAATTGGCCTGCTTTTTCAGAATCGTAATCCAGGATAAGCCAGCCTGTTGTCCATCGAGGCAAAGTTTGGCAAACAGTGCCTTATCATCCAATTCTGGTCGTCCCCATTGCGTATCATGATAAAGCTGATATTCCGTATCATCCGAGACCCAGCCACAGCGATTTACACCTGTCGTCACTTTCATATCGGTTTCCCTGCTAAATTAAGCGTATTTTAATCAGTTTTCATTAAATTCAGCCTACATTCGGCTGCTGACAAATTGTATACTACTCCACCTTTACATTGGTCAGTTATAAGCAGCAAACATGCAGAAATACGATATTAAAACCTTTCAGGGTTTGATCCTCGCACTGCAGGATTACTGGGCACGCCAAGGTTGCGTGATTATCCAGCCTCTTGATATGGAAGTAGGTGCCGGTACTTTCCACCCGATGACGTTCTTAAGATCGTTAGGGCCAGAGCCTATCAGCAGTGCTTATGTACAACCTTGCCGACGCCCTACCGATGGTCGTTATGGCGAAAACCCCAATCGTCTGCAGCACTATTATCAGTTTCAGGTTATGTTGAAGCCTTCTCCTGACAACATCCAGGAGCTATACCTTGGCTCGTTGAAAGAGCTGGGTTTCGATCCGCTGGTTCACGATATTCGTTTCGTAGAAGACAACTGGGAATCACCTACCCTGGGTGCCTGGGGTCTTGGTTGGGAAGTCTGGTTGAACGGTATGGAAGTAACTCAATTTACTTACTTCCAGCAAGTAGGTGGCCTTGAGTGTAAACCGGTTACTGGTGAAATCACTTATGGTTTAGAGCGCCTGGCCATGTACGTTCAGGGCGTCGACAGCATTTACGATCTGGTGTGGACAGATGGCCCAATGGGTAAAGTGACCTACGGTGATGTGTTCCATCAAAACGAAGTTGAGCAGTCGGCGTATAACTTCGAGCACGCTGATGTGGATTTCCTGTTCAAAACATTCGATGAATGCGAAGCCGCCAGCCAATCGTTAATTGAAAAGAATTTACCTCTGCCCGCTTACGAGCAGGTTATGAAGGCGTCTCATGCTTTTAACTTGCTCGATGCCCGTCATGCGATTTCAGTCACCGAAAGACAACGTTATATCTTGCGCGTACGAACACTTGCTAAGGCCTGTGCTGAAAGCTATTACCAGGCGCGTGAAGCTCTCGGTTTCCCAATGTGTAAGAAGGAGCAGTAATCGTGCGCACAGAGAATTTATTAGTAGAAATTGGCACTGAAGAACTCCCTCCTAAAGCGCTGAAGGCGTTGGGGCAAAGTTTCGCCGACAATTTACAAACGGCTTTGGATAATGCTGAACTCGCTTATTCTGGAATTCACTGGTTTGCAGCACCGCGTCGTCTAGCAGTATCGGTTTCCGACCTTGCAGAATCACAACAGGATAAAGTGGTAGAGAAGCGCGGCCCTGCGGTTTCTGCTGCGTTTGATGCAGATGGCAATCCAACGAAAGCCGCCATGGGCTGGGCCCGCGGTAATGGTATCGACGTTTCTGAAGCAGAACGCATGGTTACCGATAAAGGGGAATGGTTACTTCATCGCGCCAGTGTTGAAGGTCAGCACATTAGCGCACTCATTGAAGGCCTGGTTAATCAAGCGATCGGGAAATTGCCTATTCCTAAAGCCATGCGCTGGGGTAATTCTACAACCCAGTTTATTCGTCCGGTGCATACGGTTACTGCCCTTTACGGCGCAGAATTGTTGCCTTTAACCGTACTGGGTAAAGCCAGTAGCCGTGTTGTTCAAGGGCATCGATTCCATGGCGAAGCCACCTTTGAGCTTGATCACGCTGATAACTACGCCGCCGCTATGAAGTCGCATTATGTTTATGCCGACTTTTCAGAGCGTACCGAGTACATTCGAAACGAACTGGAAAAGGCAGCGTCTGAGCTTGGTTTAAAAGCTGACTATGACGAGAGTTTACTGGAAGAAATTGCGTCACTGGTTGAATGGCCGGTTGTAATGCAGGCATCGTTCGAAGCCGCTTTCCTGGAAGTGCCAAAAGAAGCCCTCATTTACACCATGAAAGATGACCAGAAATACGTCCCGCTGCTGACCTCAGAAGGCGCGCTGGACAACCGTTTCCTGTTCGTCAGTAACATTGAGTCTCAAGATCCCATTCAGGTGATCTCCGGGAACGAAAAAGTCATCCGCCCTCGCCTTGCTGACGCAGAATTCTTCTTTAACACAGATAAGAAGTCTACGTTAGAAAGTCGTCTTGCCAGCCTGGAGACGGTGCTGTTCCAAAAGCAGCTCGGTACACTGAAAGATAAATCTGACCGTATTGCAGCCCTCTCTGGTTTTATTGCAGGCCAAATTGGTGCCGACGCGGAATCCGCTTCGCGTGCAGGTTTACTCGCGAAAACCGACTTAATGTCGCAAATGGTCATGGAATTCCCTGACGTACAGGGCGTGATGGGCAAATACTATGCGCTGAACGACGGCGAATCTGCTGACGTTGCCAATGCGCTTTATGAGCAATACATGCCGCGTTTCTCTGGCGATGCGCTCCCTGCATCTGGCGTGAGTGCTGCTGTTTCTTTGGCAGACAAGCTGGATACGCTGGTGGGTATCTTTGGTATTGGTCAGTTGCCAAAAGGCGATAAAGACCCATTCGCACTGCGTCGTGCTGCCATTGGTGTGCTTCGTATTATTGTTGAGAAAGATCTCGCGCTTGATTTAGATACGCTGGTTGCGAAAGCGGTAGACGTTTATGGTGATAAACTGACTAACGCAGAAACACAGGCGCAGGTTGTAGACTTCGTGCTTGGACGTTTTGTCGCGTTACTGCAAGACCAAGGTGTTAGCATTGATGTTATTCAAGCGGTGGCTGCCCGTCGTCCTACTCGTCCAGCCGATTATGCTGCACGTGTAGAAGCGGTGTCGGCGTTTAAAGCCCGTGAAGAAGCTGAAGCACTCGCGGCGGGTAATAAGCGTGTTGCCAATATCCTTGCTAAGCAAGATGGCGATATTTCTGACGCTGTCGATGCATCCTTGTTACAGGAAGAAGCCGAAATCGCCCTGTACAAAGCGCTGGAGAGTGTTAAAGCTGAAGTTGAGTCTGGTGTTGAGTCATCTGATTACAATGCGGTATTAAGCGCTCTGGCTACGTTACGCGACGCCGTAGATAGCTTCTTCGATAACGTGATGGTTATGGCCGAAGACGACGCTGTACGGAACAACCGTCTGGCGCTGTTGTCTGTATTAAGACAGCAATTTCTTAAAGCAGCAGATATTTCGCTTCTCGCCAAATAGCCTGCTGTATTGCACACAATAACGCGCATTGCCCGGCAAGTTGTGTCGGGCATTTTTTTAATGGAGTTACAGTGATTAAAAAGTTCGCTTTTTTATTATTCGTCGCCCTTCTCTCTGGCTGTAGTAGCCGCAGCGTTGTAAGCCTGCCTGGCCTAATGGATCCGCCTGAGATTAAATTTCAAGATCTCTATTTACGCGGTGTTTTTAACTGGTGGGAAGCCAACGCTAAATATCAGTTAACCGATGGCCCTCAAGGCTGGTATGTTGATGTTGATTTAATTGCTGATGGTCAGCCGTATGACTTCCGTCTATCTGACGGCTTCTGGACACCTGACCAAACCTGTGGAGCCCGTTATCGTGGTCAGGTTGTTCTTAACCAAGAGCCGCTCTACATGGTTTGTGGCACAGATTCAGAGAATCTGCAGTTCACCCCACAAAAAACCGGTCTGTATCGATTTACCTTCACTCCCGCAAGCGGTGGTGAGGTAATGCTACTGGTGACGCCAAGAGCCTAATCCACCATTTATCTGAGCGCCGATAAATGTGAAAAGCCAGCTTATTGAGCTGGCTTTTTTTCTTCTAGCAGATGTTCGCGCAAAAATCGGGTTATCGTTTCGAACAATTTATTTCGGTTATGTTGGATGGTTGAGATGCTTCAATGGGCGTTGCAATACCAATAAGGCAAACTAAAGTGAAAGTGATTTTTCTAAGCATGGCAATGTCCTTATTTACATCTGACACGTCCCTTTTCTTTTGAATAAATTACCACTATTTTCTAAGCAATACCTCTCTTTGAGGTAGTTGTTTCCCATAAAAAAAGGCGACTCATTGAGTCGCCTTTCACAAATTATTTTATTGTAATCAACTACACATCCAGGTTTTCAACTTTCAGTGCGTTCGCTTCGATGAAGGCACGACGCGGTTCAACCTGGTCTCCCATCAGCGTAGTAAACAGCTGGTCACAGTTAATCGCATCTTCAACTGTAACCTGAAGCATACGACGGCTATCAGGGTCCATGGTAGTTTCCCAAAGCTGGTCTGGGTTCATCTCACCCAGTCCTTTATAGCGTTGAATATACTGACCGCGTTTTGCTTCGTTCATCAACCATTCCAGTGCTTCCTTGAATGACTCCACCGGTTGCTTCTTCTCGCCACGTTGCACGAATGCCGAGTCGTTCATCATATCGTTAATTGACTCATTGAGGTCACGGATTTTCGCGTACTCTGCAGAGTCGATAAACTCCTGGCTTAGCTTATAGTTATAGTCGATACCGTGCATACGCATAGTAATTTGAATGAAGAATTCACTGCCTTCTTCTTCCTTCAAGATATCGTAGCTATACGTGGCACCATCATTCTCTTTCTCGTTAAGACTGTTTACGAAGCTCTCAGCAACGCTATCGAGTGTCGATTCACTCATAAGGTCTTCGTGTCTTAATGTTGGAGAATAAATGAGACGATATAAAATCGCAGGCGGCATCAGACGATGCATACGCTTAATCATTTTCTCAACTGACTGGTACTGCTTAACCAGATTTTCCAGAGCCACACCAGAAATTCCGGGGGCATCTTCGCTGGTAAATAACGCCGAACCATCTACAGCAATGTTCGTCAGATAATTAGTTAGTGCATCTTCATCTTTCAAATATTGCTCTTGCTTACCCTTCTTCACTTTGTAAAGCGGTGGTTGAGCAATATAAACGTAACCACGCTCGATGATTTCAGGCATCTGACGATAGAAGAACGTGAGTAGCAATGTACGAATGTGTGATCCGTCTACGTCCGCATCGGTCATGATAATGATACTGTGATAACGCAGTTTCTCCGGGTCGTATTCGTCACGCCCAATACCACAACCCAACGCAGTGATAAGCGTGGCGACTTCCTGAGAAGAAAGCATCTTATCGAAACGGGCTTTTTCTACGTTCAGGATTTTACCCTTCAACGGCAGAATAGCCTGATTTTTTCTGTTACGCCCCTGCTTGGCGGAACCACCTGCAGAGTCACCCTCCACGATGTACAGTTCAGACAGTGCAGGATCTTTTTCCTGACAGTCAGCAAGTTTGCCAGGAAGACCAGCCAAGTCGAGCGCGCCTTTACGACGGGTCATTTCACGGGCTCTTCGTGCAGCTTCACGGGCACGGGCTGCATCGATAATCTTTGAAGCAATAATCTTACTTTCGTTAGGGTTTTCAAGCAGGAAGTCAGCCAGTTTTTCGTTCATTGTAGACTCAACGGCATTCTTCACTTCTGAAGAAACCAGTTTATCTTTAGTCTGTGATGAGAACTTAGGGTCTGGAACTTTTACCGAAATAACAGCAGTCAAACCTTCGCGGGCATCATCACCACTCGCGTTGGTTTTGGCCTTTTTGTTCAGGCCTTCTTTTTCCATATAGTTATTCAGCGTACGCGTCAACGCACCACGGAAACCCGCTAAGTGTGTTCCGCCGTCCCGTTGAGGTATGTTGTTGGTAAAGCAGAATATGCTTTCCTGGAAACCATCATTCCACTGCATCGCCACTTCAACAGAAATGCCGTCTTCACGCTCTGTGCTGAAATGAAATACTTTCTGATGCACGGGTGTTTTATTCTGGTTCAGGTACTGAACGAAAGCCTGAATCCCGCCCTCGTACATGAAGTGATCTTCTTTACCATCACGCTCATCTTTGAGACGGATAGATACGCCAGAGTTAAGAAATGACAGTTCACGGAGACGTTTAGCCAGAATGTCGTAGTGGAACAACGTATCGGTGAAGGTATCGGTACTGGGCCAAAAACGTACTGAGGTACCGGTTTTGTCAGTATCGCCAGTCACTGCCAGCGGCTCCTGAGGAACACCATGTTGATATTCCTGCTCGTGAACTTTGCCTTCACGTCGGATTTTCAGCTTCAGTTTGCTGGACAGTGCGTTTACTACAGAAACACCTACACCGTGTAAACCACCAGAAACTTTATAAGAGTTATCGTCAAACTTACCGCCGGCATGCAGTACGGTCATAATAACTTCTGCTGCAGACACGCCCTCTTCCGGGTGCATAGCAGTAGGAATACCACGGCCGTTATCTGATACAGAAACGGAACCATCAGAATGAATCTGAATAACGATTTCGGAGCAGTGACCTGCCAGTGCTTCGTCAATGGAGTTATCTACAACTTCGAAAACCATGTGGTGCAAGCCGGTTCCATCGTCTGTATCACCAATATACATACCCGGGCGTTTACGTACGGCGTCCAAGCCCTTAAGTACTTTAATACTGGACGAGTCGTAGTTATTTTGCTCTGACATAGTCTAACCTTTACTCCTCTTTCACGTGGCCATGTTCCACGTGAAACATTTTTTTGTCTTCATATTTGTCTATAAATTCGAGTTGCTCGCGTTCAATTGCTGTAACAAACAATTGTGTATCCATTGCGATCAACCCATCTATAAACCGCTCTCGCTTATCTATATCTAATTCTGCGCCGACATCATCAAGAAGGAAAATACTCTTTCTTTGCGTTTCCTGTTGAAACAGCTTTGTCTGCGATAACTGTAATGCTGCGACAGCCATTCTAAGTTGGCCTCTTGATAGAATTTCTTGTGCAAGGTTTCCATCTACCTTAAAGCGTAGATCAGATTTATGTGGTCCGGATGTGGTATATCCTACCTTGCTATCGTAATCACGTTTGCGGAGCAAACTATCTGTCAAAGAGGCGCCTTTTTCCCACCCCTTATAATACGAGATTTCGAGAGAAAACTCAGGTAGAAATTCACTACAAATAGCATTAAATATTGGCTGTAAGCGGCCTACATAGTCTTTTCGTTGGGTATTGAGGTGCTCCCCTACAATAACAAATTGCTGCTCCCAGTATGCATTCTCGGGCGAATCCAAATTAGCTTGCTTTTTAAGTAGCGTATTACGGGTTTTAAGCAGTTTTTGAAAGGTCTGAAACATCAAATTGAATTGATGTTCCACGTGGAACAACCCCCAGTCGATGAAACGTCGTCGCTCACCAGGAGAACCAATTATCAAATCTGTGCTCTGCGGTGTGAACAGTTGAACTGGGATCAGGCTAACTAAATCAGCTAAACGGTGGGAATGATTGCCATCAATCGAACAAACAAATTTTTCATGGCGACTACGTTGCAACCCAACAGAAGACTGCTCTCCTTCATCGTCTATACAACGCGTAAAAATACTGAAACGCTCGGCAGTGTGCTGAATTGCTGATTCGTGCTTGTTGGTTCGAAATGAGCGACCATAGCCAAGATAATAAAGCGCTTCAATAAGAGACGACTTACCACTGCCGTTTTTGCCACTGATTAGTGACAGCGAACGTGAGGGGTTGAAATCTGCGCTTTTGATATTTCGAAAATCAGTCAGCTGGACACGGTCCAGTTTCATAGAATAAATCCGGAAGGGAAAATATCCGGTGCAGTATCCGCACCGGAAGAATGTCTACAGACGCATAGGCATAATGACATAAAGAGCTGAGTCATCACCCGCGTTTTGAATAAGTGCGCTCGAATTGGAATCAGATAATGTAAGCTGCACCTCTTCAGTAGTAAGGGCATTTAAAACATCGATAAGATACGCAACATTAAAACCGATTTCTAAATCATCACCGCTATAGTTAACGTCAACGATTTCTTCGGCCTCTTCCTGCTCTGGGTTATTAGCAGTAATTTTTAGCTCACCGTTAGAAAGGTTCAACCGCACACCGCGGAATTTCTCATTAGACAGAATCGCTGCCCGGGCAAATGCATCTTTCAGCACTGCCTTGCTTGCAGTGATATTCTTATCGCCATCACGTGGAAGTACACGACGGTAATCAGGAAAACGGCCATCTACCAATTTACTGGTAAAGATAAAATCTGCTGAAAAAAGACGGATGTGATTAGCACCAATTTGTACTTTAATAGATTTGTCTTCATCACCAATTAAACGCGAGATCTCAAGAACACCTTTACGCGGAATAATTACCTGACGCGCTGGCAGCGATGCTGCGCCGTATTCTAAACGACACAATGCAAGACGGTGCCCGTCTGTCGCAACAGTGCGAATAATATTTTCTTCGGTCTCGAGGGACATCCCGTTCAGATAATAACGTACATCCTGCTGCGCCATGGAGAAATGGGTACTGTTTATCAGGCGTTTAATGTCTGAAGAAGACACTTCAAATTCAACTTCACCTTCCCAATCTTCCAAATTCGGATAATCGCCAGCCGACAAGGTTGATAAGGTGTAGCGACCACGACCTGCACGAATAAGTGCTTTGCTTGAATCAAGGGTAAAAGTAATCGAGGTGCCATCCGCAATGCCGCGAATAATATCAAAGAGCTTTTTAGCTGGAACGGTGATTTCGCCTTCTTCGAAATCCCCTTCAAGTTGCGTGCTGGCAATCAGCTCGACTTCTAGATCTGTACCAGTCAGCCAGAGTGCGCCTTCACTAACTTTAATTAACACATTAGAGAGAATGGGTAAGGTGTGTCGACGCTCAACAGCGCCAGATACCAACTGCAAAGGTTGAAGAAACTTTTCTCGACTGATGGTAAATTTCATTGATTTACTTTCCTGCCTGGAATGTCAAAGATTTATGAGGACAAGGTCCTTATCAGGTTCTTGTAGTCCTCTTTTATATCATGACTTTCCTCTCTAAGCTGCTCTATTTTTCGGCATGCATGCAGAACCGTTGTATGATCGCGACCACCAAAAGCATTTCCCAATTCCGGCAAGCTATGGTTGGTCAATTCCTTCGCTAAGGCCATAGCAACCTGACGTGGTCTGGCTACGCTTCGACTTCTGCGTTTAGAGAGAATGTCAGCTACCTTAATCTTATAATAATCCGCGACAGTTTTCTGGATGTTATCAACAGTTACCAATTTTTCCTGTAAAGCTAACAGGTCACGTAGTGCTTCGCGCACAAAGTCGATAGTGATGGGTCGACCCGTAAAATTCGCATTAGCAATTACACGGTTCAATGCACCTTCAAGCTCACGCACATTAGACCGTAAACGCTTAGCAATAAAGAATGCGACTTCATCCGGCAGGTGGATTTTATTTTCAGCAGCTTTACGCATCAAAATTGCAACGCGCGTTTCCAGCTCTGGCGGTTCAATAGCAATAGTTAAGCCCCAGCCAAAACGGGATTTAAGTCTATCCTCCACACCATCGATTTCTTTCGGATAGCGATCAGATGTGAGAATAATTTGCTGATTACCTTCCAACAACGCGTTGAAGGTGTGAAAGAACTCTTCTTGTGAGCGCTCTTTATTCGCAAAAAATTGAATATCGTCAATGAGCAGTGCATCAACAGAGCGATAAAAACGCTTAAAATCTTCAATGGCATTATTCTGTAGTGCTTTTACCATATCTTGTACAAAACGCTCAGAATGCATGTACACGATTTTTGCACCGGGACGATTAGCAATAATGCCGTTCCCCACTGCATGCAATAAGTGCGTTTTACCTAAACCGGTACCGCCATAGATAAACAACGGGTTGTAAGAGCCGCCAGGATTATTGGCCACCTGGGTGGCCGCGGCGCGAGCAAGTTGATTCGACTTACCCTCAACAAAGTTATCAAATTGATAGGTCGGATTAATATTACTTTTGTGCTTCATCGCCTCAGGAATAGGCACCACATTTGGGCCCGCCCGTTGCGGTTGAGCCGAACTGGAATAATCGCGATTTTGTTGAGGCTTAGGTTCTGCCATCACTGCTGATGGACTTGCAGCCTGACTCCCCTGATGATGATGAGAAGATACATTCGCTGTTGCATCGCCCTGTTGGTGTGAAAACTGACCAGGGGCTTGAAATGCAGGTGGCTGCGTTGGCGTACGCGCAGGTTGTTGGTTCGACGTTGGCGATCGAGAAGCAACAGAAGGCGCTGGTCTTACAGAACGCGTAGCAACATCAAGATGCAACTGAGGTGCATCAGCGCCACGAAATTCGTTGAACAATTCAGTTATCTTGTCTCTGTACTTATCTCTTACCCAATCCAGCACAAAACGGTTTGGGGCAAATAAAGTCAGCACGCCAGCTTCTTCTTGCGCAGTAAGTGGACGAATCCACATGCTGAACTGCTGAGTCGGCAATTCCTGGCGTAAGCGCTCTAGGCACATATTCCACAGAGACATAATAAAAACGGACTCCAAAAGGTGCTGCAGACGCCAGGTAGCGAAAAAAGACGAAAAGAATAGCTATTCCTTATCTGAAAATAAGAAATTAAGCTATGTAGTCTGGGTAACAGCGGTGTTTATCGTATTGTAATTGTGATCGCTGTGGATTATCTGATCTTCTGTGGGTAAAGTAAATCTTGATCTTTTTCGATCTCTACGATCTAACATTTAAATTATTGTTATTATTAGTTTATTTTATTTATTCATGAATTTAGTAAATTTATAAATAAAAACACTGTACGCTTGATCAGGTTGAAGGATCACGCAACAAAACTTACTGATCCGGCGCGATCAATGCTTGACTTGTGGATAAAATTATAGTTCCGACAAGGTTATTCACAACTTTAACTCGTCGGTCAAGTGTGAAAACGATTGATTGAACAAAATTTCTTCTTTGATAGCGAAAAAATATCCACTATCATCGCGTTTTCAATTGACATCAGCCCGCGAGATCTCTAGAATTCAGCGTCCTTTTTGGATGGGCGGCGTAACAACCTTACTGACAAACTCCACGTTTCGTTATTAAGTGCGTTATTTTGAACGTCTGATAATTTAACTAGAAAAGTGAGACTTTGGTCATGAAAAGAACATTTCAACCGAGCAACTTAAAGCGCAAGCGTTCTCACGGTTTTCGTGCTCGTATGGCGACTAAAAATGGTCGTAAAGTACTAGCAGCTCGCCGTGCTAAAGGTCGCGCTCGCCTTTCTGCTTAAGAGTACTACCCTAAAGTGGGTGAAAATAATTTCTCCAGGGAGTTACGTCTGTTAACTCCCTCCCACTTTACTCATGTGTTTAATGACGCAACCCCTGCTGTATCTCCCGCTTTTACATTACTTGCCAGACATAATCAGTTAGCACATCCACGTGTTGGAATTACTATTGCCAAAAAACGTGTGCGTAAAGCGCATGACCGAAATCGGCTGAAAAGATTAATCAGAGAAAGTTTCCGGCATCAACGCCACAAACTTCCTGCAGTTGATATTGTCGTTGTCGGAAAATCTGGCGCTGATAAGTTAACCAATGAAGAAATTGTTTCAATGTTGGACAAGCAATGGAAAAAACTGGCAAAGCGCTGCGCAAAATAACCATCGCCCTTCCCTTGCTACTGGTAAAATTCTATCAGTGGTTTATTTCACCCATGCTCGGGCAACGCTGCAGGTTCCATCCAACCTGCTCATATTATGCAATTGAAGCATTAAATTCGCACGGATTGCTAATTGGCGGTTGGTTATCGATTAAACGCATATTAAAATGCCACCCTTTCAATCCGGGCGGAGTCGATCCCGTGCCGGAATCACGGAATAATAAACACTCAGAATAAAGAGACCTATATGGAATCGCAACGTAGTTTTCTGCTAATCGGCCTTGCCCTCGTAAGCTTCTTGCTTTGGGATCAATGGCAAAAAGATTATGGACCCCAACCCGTTCAGCCCGCCGCGACTGAACAAGCCAGCGTAGAAGCCGGTAATGAGGGTGTACCTTCATCCGTGCCAATGAGCGACGATATTCCCGCCTCTTCCAACGAAGATGTACCGGGTGTGACACCAGAAGCAAAGCCGAACGCAGCTCGCATGATTCACGTTCTGACCGACACACTGGATTTACAAATTGATCTGGTCGGTGGCGATGTTATCAAAGCGAACCTGGTAAAATTTCCGCTAACGCAGGAATCAACCGAAACTTATAGTCTGCTACGCCCTGCAGACGGTCTCTATGTTGCGCAAAGCGGGCTAGTTGGTCGTGATGGTCCTGACGCTAACCGTTCTGGACGTCCTCGCTACGATGCAGAACAACAAGAGTTTGTCATGCAAGGTGATACGTTATCTGTACCATTAACTTGGCAAAATGCAGATGGCGTTGCGGTAACGAAAACTTACAACTTCACTAAAGGCAGCCACGACATTGCCTTAACCTACACTATTGCGAACAATTCATCGCAAACGACCACTTTCCAACAGTACGCGCAATTAAAGCAAACCACGCAAGTGCCTGACGGTGGCAATATGTTTATGCCGACATACCGCGGTGCAGCGTATGGTACTGATGAAGACCGTTACGAAAAATATCCGTTTGATGATATCGAAGACAAAAACCTGAAAGTCTCTACGGCTGGCGGTTGGGTCAGTATGCTTGAGCACTACTTTGTTGCTGCATGGGTACCGCCTCAGTCACAAACGAATAATCTGTATTCCAAACTGGTTCAAAATCAGTACGCCATCATAGGTTTTACCGGCACACCGGTTAACGTTAATGCGGGTGACACTGTGACCGTTGGTTCCGAACTGTATTTAGGACCAAAAGATCAAGATACCCTGGAAAGTCTGGCTAACGGTTTGGATCTGACAGTGGACTACGGCATTCTGTGGTGGCTGTCTAAACCACTTTTCGCCCTGCTGCAATTCCTGCACAGCTTGGTTGGTAACTGGGGTGTAGCAATCATTCTGATCACCGTTGTGGTGAAAGGTGCAATGTACCCGCTGACTAAGAAGCAGTACGAATCTATGGCGCGCATGCGTAATCTTGCACCTAAAATGCAGCAGCTGAAAGACCGCTTCGGTGACGATCGCCAGAAGATGTCTCAGGCAATGATGGAACTGTACCGCAAAGAGAAAGTAAACCCGATGGGCGGCTGTCTGCCAATTATCCTGCAGATGCCTATCTTCCTGGCACTGTACTGGGTACTACTGGAAAGTGTGGAACTGCGCCACGCAGATTTCTTCTTGTGGATCACTGACCTGTCTGTGAAAGACCCATACTTTGTACTGCCAGTACTCACCGGTGCCAGCATGTGGTTACTGCAAAAACTGCAACCAACCACGGTGACCGACCCAATGCAGCAAAAGATCATGCAATTCATGCCAGTGGCAATGAGTGTATTCTTCTTATGGTTCCCAGCTGGTCTGGTGCTGTACTGGCTGGTCAGTAACATCATTACTCTTGTCCAGGCGAAATTGATTTACGCCGCCATGGAAAAGAAAGGGCTGAAATCCAAGTAATTCATCTAATCTTAAACAGCCCGCTTCTGCGGGCTGTTTCATATATAAAGAGGTCAAACATGCCATCTTTCGATATCGTATCCGAAATCAACATTGAAGAAGTTCGTAATGCCACGGAAAACACTACCCGTGAACTTGCTACCCGTTTCGATTTTCGTGGCGTAGAAGCCAGCATCGAATTTAAAGAAAAAACGGTTGTGATGAAGGCTGAGGGTGAATTTCAGCTGCAACAGCTAGAGTCAATGTTCCGTAACGCCTGTTCTAAGCGCAATCTGGATACCAGCATCCTCGACGTCAAAGATTACGACCAGCGCGGAAAAACCTGTACCCAAGTCATCGCGTTTAAAGAAGGTATAGAACAGGCCACCGCAAAGAAAATTGTAAAACTCATCAAAGATGCCAAGATCAAAGTACAAACGGCTATCCAGGGCGACCAGCTTCGTGTTACCGGGAAGAAGCGCGACGACTTACAACAGGTTATCTCGCTGGTTCGTGGCGCTGACTTAGGCCAGCCATTTCAGTTCAAGAACATGAAAGACTAATAATGAATTCACTCACCACCTCTCAGGATACTATCGTTGCTCAAGCCACCGCGCCCGGTCGTGGCGGCGTGGGCATTGTACGGGTATCCGGCCCGGCCGCCCTTGATGTAGCTAAAGCGCTGGTTCCTTCTCCGCTTAAGCCTCGTGTAGCCAGCTATACCCCTTTTGTGGGGCAAGATGACACGGTTATCGATCAAGGTATCGCGCTGTTCTTTAAGGGGCCTAATTCGTTTACTGGCGAAGATGTACTGGAACTCCAAGGACATGGCGGTCAGGTGGTGATGGATATGCTCATTGATGCGGTACTCAGTGCGGCCAATGTGCGCCTGGCAAGACCGGGAGAATTCAGTGAACAGGCATTCTTAAACGACAAACTTGATCTGGCGCAAGCAGAAGCCATCGCCGATCTCATTGATGCCAGCTCTAAACAGGCAGCAAAAAGTGCGCTGCGTTCACTTCAGGGTGAATTTTCACAAACCATCACTCAGTTATCAGAAGAGATCATCCACTTAAGAATGTATGTGGAAGCCGCCATTGATTTTCCTGATGAAGAAATCGATTTTCTGTCTGACGGAAAGGTAGCCGGCGATCTTCGTCAAATTATCGAGTCATTGTCTCAGGTGCAGCAAAAAGCTAAGCAAGGTTCCCTACTGAGAGAGGGCATGCAAGTGGTCATTGCAGGTCGACCTAACGCCGGTAAATCCAGTTTGCTAAATGCATTGGCAGGACGCGACAGTGCAATTGTTACCGATATTGCCGGCACCACAAGAGATGTGCTCAAAGAGCATATCGATATTAACGGTATGCCGGTGCATATTATTGATACCGCGGGCTTACGTGAAAGTCCGGACAAAGTAGAACAAATTGGGATAGAACGGGCCTGGAAAGCCATTGACGAGGCCGATCGGGTTCTTTTTGTTGTCGACAGTACCGACACGGCTGTTATTGATCCTTATGAAATCTGGCCAGAATTTATGGCCCGTCTGCCTGAAAATATTCCAACCACCGTTATTCGGAATAAAGCAGATTTGTCTTCAGAAACGGTAGGTATCCAACAGTTAAACACACAGCATGGAGAAGTGAGTGTCATTGGTTTATCAGCAAACACCGGTGATGGCGTAGACTTACTCCGGCAACACCTTGCAGACACCATGGGTCTGGACACCACTACCGAAGGCCAATTTATTGCACGACGTCGGCACCTTGATGCCCTCGCCAAAGCAGCCGAACACGTAGACAATGGTGAGCAACAATTACTCTCAAACCTAGCAGGGGAACTCCTCGCAGAAGAATTGCGATTAGCCCACCAAGCGCTCACTGAAATTACCGGCGAATTCACCTCCGACGATCTGCTAGGTCGGATTTTCTCTTCTTTTTGTATTGGTAAATAACGCATGTCTCAGCATTTATCTATTGTGGTCGGTTCCGTTCTCGGTGCCTCAGAATATGTCGCAGAAGCCCTTGAGCAAGTTGCACAGAAAGCGGGTTTCACAACCACACTGCAATTTGAGCCAGACCTCTCAGGGCTAAAATGTGAAGGCAAATGGCTCATCTGTACGTCTACCCATGGTGCGGGCGAATTACCTGAAAATATTCAAGCTTTTGCCAAATCACTGGAAGATACCGATCTTTCGGGGGTACAAGCCTACATCGTAGGACTAGGCGATAGCAGCTATGACACCTATTGTTTTGGCGCCATCGAAATGGAGAAGCGCTTAAAAGCTGCTGGCGCGAAAATCATCGCTGAACCACTGCACATTGATGTGCTCAATCATCCCATTCCAGAAGATGTCGCGATAGAATGGTTTGAACAGCAATTGAACTCCTGAACAACGCATGTTTACTGAAGCCGAATTTCACGCGCTTACTGCCTCGTTGTCAAATGACAGCCGGGTGCTCTACTGTCTCGGTTTACGACCCACCGTTGATGTGCCTTCTGCATTGTCGGAACCTGTAAATTATAAATATCTGATCAACTTAGTTAACGGCAACAACACTGAAGACGGTGACTATTCTCGCGGCCAACAAATCAATGCCCTACTCGGGGAACTCGAACAGGCTGGCCTAATTGCCCTTCAGGATGACAACACGCTGGAAACGTCGTTGAGCGGACAGCGTCTTTTACTGCCATTATGTAATGGTAACCAAGACAACTTTACGCACCTGCATCGTCAATACACCGCGATCCACGGACGCTGGCGACCCGATCCCGCTCTCTTTGAAGAAATGGCCAATCTCATCGGACTCATCGATCGCAAGTTTGATGACGAAGATATCGGCGAGTTTGTCTCGTATTGGTTAGGCCGTCCAGATGCGGTTTTCAGCCATTTTCAATGGACCCAGAAATTCGCCTATGCAGTAAAACGTAAGCGATTAGCTGTAGGCCATACCACAACGCGAAAGGTGGGTACACAGACCGTTCCAGTTGCAGCCGGCATTGAAGCCGACGATAATGCCAGAAAGCTGGTGGAAAAATACGCATCACAGAAAAAGAGCTGATCCAATGCAATCATTAAAAGACAAACTGAATTCCCTTGCCCGCGCCATGGGTAAACCAGAGGTGCAGGATGGCTATCAGGATTACGAAACGCTGCGAAAAGAGTACGAACGCAAAGCTAACGATGAAATTCGACAGTTGCAACAAGACAGCAAGATTAAACGTATCCACGACTTACACGGGCGTTCTGATCTGAATCCGAGATGGACCTTTGCTAACCTGGTAGAAGACAGTGACGATGTGATAGAAGCCGTTAGCATCGCCCACTCCTTTATTGCCGCTCACAGCGATAGAGAATGGCGTCAGGCAGGATCACACATGATGCTGTTCTACGGTGACTATGGCCGCGGTAAATCACACATTGCTGGTGCCATTGCCCATGAACTCATTGAGCAATACGAGATCACCGTGTTATACCGACAGCTATCTACACTCATGGAAATGCGTCATTTTTCTTTTGATTTTGGCTCCCAGGACAACATCGGACAGCGTTTCCGTGAAGCCCATCAGGAGCTTCTAGAGGTCGATCTGCTGATCTTAGATGAAGTGTGCGTGAATGAAACCATGCTAAAGAAAAATCAACAGAGCTGGCTAGGGAACTTACTTAGACAACGTTTGGTGAATAAGAAGAACTGTATTTTGATCACCAATCACAATCTCACAGAGCTTGAACTGGCGTTAGGTAAGTACTGCTTTGAGTCGATAAAAGAATACGACACCTATAAAGTACGCTTCTCGGGGCCTAGTCGTCGTGACGGATTGGTTAATGATGAGAACCCGGCAGACAATCCCCAGCCGCGTTATCAACCTAATCAGGTACGCTAAATAACAAAATTTCCGTGAAAAAAATCAAAGCCGGTGTCCATCACACCGGTTTTTTTTCGTTTGGCCACAAATAATGTATTTATCAACATAAACTTTTTTGGATCGAAAAAAGCGATCATGTGGAAAAGATCTAATCACAGGAAGATCACCCGATCAGCCCCCGAAAACACTACGATCATACGAGCATAAAGTGATCGTTCTCGACAACTTATCCCCAACACGATCACATCTTGATCACCCTTGTGGATAGGATCCCCTAAACCTTTGTGCATAAGCTCTGATCGTAAAATGCATAAGTTTTCAGCCACTTCCCGCTGTGGATAATATACCCGGTTATACACATGATCACAGAGTACTTATGATCCCCTCTGTACCACGGTTATTAATTCTGTAAGATCATGATCTCATGATCAAAAAGTGACTTACTAACAGATCTTCGCGATCCTAATAAATATAAAAATAAAGATCTTAAAAGAGATCTTATTTTCTATAAGCCACCAGGCAGACGCAAACTAAAAACAGATTGCAGAAAATTTAACCATTTTCATTAGCCAATAAGTCAGCTAAAATACGCGCCCTTTTTCTGACAGACTAACCAATGTCAGAACAAACCAGATTAATTACATTCCCCGTGTTATGTGAGGTTCAACATGTTTTATCAAGACGTATTTGATGTCATCGTGGTTGGCGGTGGGCATGCCGGAACAGAGGCTGCTCTGGCATCTGCTCGCATGGGCGCAAAAACATTGCTGCTAACCCATAACATGGAAACGATTGGCCAGATGTCTTGTAATCCCGCCATTGGTGGGATCGGAAAAGGCCACCTGGTGAAAGAAATTGATGCCCTCGGTGGTGCCATGGCATTGGCTATCGATCACGGCGGGATCCAATTTAGAACACTGAATTCAAGTAAAGGTCCTGCTGTACGTGCAACCCGCGCGCAAGCTGACCGTAGTCTGTATCGCCAAGCTATTCGTCAAATTGTAGAGAATCAGCCTAATCTGTCTGTATTCCAGCAATCCTGTGATGATTTGATCGTAGAAAATGATCGTGTCGCGGGTGTTGTCACGCAAATGGGCCTAAAATTCAAAGCCCAAAGTGTGGTACTCACGGTTGGCACATTCTTAGGCGGTACCATTCACATCGGCCTTGAAAACTACCGTGGAGGCCGTGCTGGTGATCCTCCGTCCATCGCGTTAGCCGAACGTTTGCGAGATCTCCCTTTCCGTGTTGATCGCTTGAAAACCGGTACGCCTGCGCGTCTCGATGCGCGCACACTGGATTTCAGCGTGATGCAGGCCCAGCCGGGTGACACACCAACGCCGGTATTTTCTTTCATGGGCAACCGTGAAATGCATCCTGAACAGATCAGCTGCTACATCACGCATACCAATGAGAAAACCCACGATATTATTCGTGGCGGTTTGGATCGCTCGCCCATGTTTACTGGTGTCATTGAAGGTGTTGGTCCGCGTTACTGTCCGAGTATCGAAGATAAAATCACCCGCTTTGCTGACAAGAATTCACACCAGATCTTCGTTGAGCCTGAAGGTTTGAACAGCATCGAAGTGTATCCAAACGGCATTTCAACCAGTCTGCCTTTCGATGTACAGCAGGCGCTCATCCACTCAATTCGTGGTTTTGAGAACGCGCATATTATCCGTCCGGGCTACGCTATCGAATATGATTTCTTTGATCCGCGGGATCTGAAGCAAACGTTGGAAACCAAATTCATCGGTGGTCTGTTCTTTGCCGGTCAGATTAACGGTACAACCGGTTATGAAGAGGCTGGTGCGCAGGGTCTGATGGCGGGCGCGAACGCGGCGCTGCAGGTACAGCAGAAAGATCCTATGATTTTACGTCGCGATCAGGCTTACATGGGTGTGCTAGTTGATGATTTGGCCACCATGGGCACCAAAGAACCGTATCGTATGTTCACAAGCCGTGCTGAATACCGCCTGTTGCTGCGAGAAGATAACGCTGATTATCGTTTAACGGCATTAGGCCGTGAGGTTGGTCTGGTTAATGACGCCCGTTGGCAGTCGTTTAACACCAAAATGGAAGTCGTTGAACAAGAACTTCAGCGCCTGCGCGGCCAGTGGGTTCATCCTGATCACGCTGCGGTTGAAGCACTTAACCCGTTACTGAAAAATCCGGTAAGCCGAGAGCATTCTTACGAAGAACTGATCCGCCGTCCTGAAATGACTTATAACGCATTGATGGCCATCGAAGGGATCGGGCCGGGTATCGACAATCCTATCGCTGCAGAACAGGTGGAAATTCAAATCAAGTATGCCGGTTACATTGCCCGTCAACTTGACGAAATTGCAAAAACTCAGCGTCACGAAAATACCTTGCTGCCAATGGACTTCGATTACAGTAAAATATCCGGTCTTTCTAACGAAGTGGTTGCTAAGCTAACTGAAGCTCGTCCAGAGACCATTGGTAAAGCATCACGTATCTCGGGTATTACCCCTGCCGCAATCTCGCTTCTACTGGTATATCTCAAGAAGCACGGCATGTTACGTAAACAGGAATTAAAAACCGCGTGAGCAGAATCGACACCGCAAAACTCAACGATATTTTAATGCAGGGCAGCGATGCGCTGTCTCTGGCTGTGTCAGCACAGCAAGCTGAGAAGCTGATTGGGTATGTGGAACGTATTGATAAGTGGAACAAAGCGTATAACCTGACATCGGTTCGTGAACCTGAGCAGATGATGGTAAAACACATTCTCGATTCAATCGCCGTTGCGCCGTTCATCGAAGGTAAACGCATCATCGATGTGGGAACCGGGCCAGGTTTGCCTGGCATACCATTGTCAGTGATGTTGCCAGAATCTTCGTTCACGTTGTTAGATAGTTTGGGCAAACGCGTGCGTTTTATGAAACAATGCGCTTTCGAACTCGATTTGAAAAATGTCACCCCCGTCCATAGTCGTGTGGAAGACCATAAGCCTGATCACCCATACGATATCGTATTAAGCCGCGCATTTGCGTCCCTGAAAGATATGTTGCACTGGTGCGAGCATCTGGTAGATTCATCAGGAGTCTTTGTTGCTCTTAAAGGTCAGTTTCCTCAGAGCGAAATAGATGAAGTAAGTGATCACTTCCGAATCGAGTCCGTAAAGGCGTTATCTGTCCCGGATCTTGAGGGCGAGCGTCATTTAGTCAATATTCGAAAAGTCTAACGGGTGCACAGTGGCGAAGGTAATCGCAATAGCGAATCAGAAAGGTGGTGTGGGTAAAACCACAACGGCAGTGAACGTGGCGGCATCAATGGCTGCAACGAAACGTAAAGTGCTGCTGATTGATTTGGATCCTCAGGGTAACGCCACCATGGCGAGTGGTGTCGACAAATACGAAGCCGATGCGACCAGTTTTGAATTGCTGATCGAAGAAAAACCGGTGGATGACGTTATCATCAAGAATACCACTGCCAAATACGACCTCATTGCCGCAAATGGCGATGTGACCGCAGCAGAAATCAAATTGATGGAAATGTTTGCTCGCGAAGTCCGTTTGCGTAATGCGCTACAACCGGTGAAGGATTATTACGATTTTATTTTTATCGACTGCCCGCCATCACTGAACCAACTCACCGTTAACGCGTTGGCCGCGGCCGATTCTGTTCTTGTCCCGATGCAGTGTGAATATTACGCCCTGGAAGGGTTAACCGCACTGATGGATACCATTCAGAAACTGGCATCTGTGGTAAACCCGGAACTGAAAATTGAAGGTGTGTTACGTACCATGTACGATCCACGTAACCGTTTGGCCAATGATGTTTCAGAACAGCTAAAACGTCATTTTGGCGAACAGGTTTATCGTACTGTCATCCCCCGTAACGTCCGTTTGGCTGAAGCACCGAGTTTCAGCATGCCGGCCATGTATTACGACAAATCGTCTGCCGGTGCTAAAGCGTATCTTGCGCTGGCCGGAGAAATACTGCGTCGACGCGAAAAGACATTGCAGCCCGCAAAAGCCAGTTAATCTGGTAAACTAACAAAAATTACTACACTGTCAGTTTAAATCGCTTGAGTCATTGAGGAAAAACATGTCTGCAAAGAAAAGAGGACTCGGACGTGGCCTGGACGCGCTACTTGCCACCAGTCAGACATCCGCTGCCCGCCGTGAACAGGAATCGGAAACGGTTGCTTCAGCCCAAAGCGAGCTGAAGAAACTGCCTGTTGAGTTTTTAAAACCTGGCAAATATCAGCCGCGTAAAGACATGTCACCAGAGGCACTCGAAGAATTGGCCTCTTCCATTCGCTCTCAAGGTGTAATTCAGCCAATCGTGGTGCGCAACGTTGGCGAAGACGAGTATGAAATTATTGCCGGTGAGCGCCGCTGGCGTGCATCGCAACTGGCGCAGCTCGATGTTGTACCCTGTTTAATCAAGAACGTTCCCGATGAAGCGGCGGTGGCTATCGCACTTATCGAGAACATCCAGCGTGAAGACTTAAACGCGATGGAAGAAGCGCAGGCACTGGAACGCCTGATGAACGAGTTCGAGCTGACGCATGCACAAACGGCCGAAGCGGTAGGTAAATCCCGCGCGACTGTCACGAATTTGTTACGCCTGAATAATCTTAATGACGATGTAAAACTGCTGCTTGAACATGGTGACATTGAAATGGGCCATGCCCGCGCCCTGCTTGGACTTGAAGGTGAGCAGCAAACCGAGGTGGCGCAGGTGGTATCCGGCAAGGGACTGACGGTAAGAGATACAGAGAAACTCGTTCGTAAATGTTTGGAGCCAGCAAAGCCAAAACCTGAGAAAACCGTCGACCCTGATGTTGCGAGTCTGATGAACCGCCTTTCCGAGAACCTCGGTGCATCAGTTTCGATTGATCACAATGCCAAAGGTAAAGGGAAAATCACTATTAATTTTAATGATTTAGAACAACTGGACGGCATCCTTTCCAAGATTCACTAACCCGCTATAAGACCATGGTTGCAGATCAGCTAACTGTGGTCGTTATTGCTGCTCTTTTCGCGTACAATGCGTGGCAACCTGACATTCGACACGAAAATTTTCATAATAACTTTCAAAACGCGATGTATGGTTGAAAAATATCGGTAAAACAGTATACTTCTGACGCTTTTTATTTGGGCTGAGAAATAAGCAGAATAATGGCCAGAGAAGAATTGGCTGCGGCCGGAAAGCGGCTTGCGAGAAAAGCCCTCTACATGCAAGCGATTGTCATGTGTATTTTAGTCGCCATCAGTGGTGCAGGAATGTCATTCAATGCTGCGAAATCAGCAGCGATTGGCGCGCTCATCAGCATCCTACCCAATCTTGTGTTTGCGACATTCGCGTTTAAATACGCCGGCGCCAGTAAGAATCAACTGGTGGTTAAAAGCTTCAGTCAGGGCGCGAAACTGCGCATGGCAATAGCAATAATTTTATTCGTAGTGGCCTTTAAGCTGTTGCACGCAATACCGGAGGTGGTATTTGCCAGCTTCGCCATTACGACGGTTAGCTACTGGCTGACCATGTTTCGTCAACAACAATAAGAAATAATAACGAAGTTGACCGGTACCTTGGTAGCACGACTACTGTGGTACAGACGAAACGCTGAAAAGTTTTTACACTTTAATTTTTTTTAGGTTGAAACATGGCATCTGAGATTACAACACAAGAGTATATTCTCCACCATTTGACCAATGCCACCATGTGCGTCACTGACGACGGGGTGAAATTTAGTCACGGTGAAGAACTTCATAACGTTGCAGAAGTATGTGCGGAAGCAGGCTTCTGGGTTTGGAACATCGATACGATGGGCTGGTCTATCGGTCTGGGTATTCTGTTCCTATGGTTGTTCCGTCGCGTTGCAAAGTCAGCAACATCTGGCGTACCGGGCAAAACACAGGCTTTTATCGAGCTGGTTGTTGAGTTCGTAAACGACAACGTACGTGATACTTTCCACGGTAAAAATAATCTCATTGCGCCACTGTCATTAACCATCTTCGTCTGGGTTTTCCTGATGAACCTGATGGACTTGATTCCAGTAGACTTCCTGCCTACCGCAGCGGGTCAAATTGCTAACGCTGCAACCGGTGTCGATCCACACCATGTGTACATGAAAGTGGTTCCTACCACCGACCTGAACATGACGTTGGCACTGGCATTAGGCGTCTTTTTCCTGATTCTTTTCTATTCCATCAAAGTCAAAGGCATTGGTGGCTTCATGAAAGAGCTGACGTTCCAGCCTTTCAATCACTGGGCTTTCATTCCGGTTAACTTTGTACTGGAATCCGTTACCCTGCTGGCTCGCCCGTTCTCACTGGCGCTGCGACTGTTCGGTAACCTGTATGCCGGTGAACTTATCTTCATTCTTATTGCGACCCTGGGTGTCTGGCAGCTGCCTCTGCACTTCCCATGGGCGGTATTCCATATTCTGGTAATCGTGCTCCAGGCCTTCATCTTTATGATGCTGACCATTGTATATCTGAGCCTGGCTCACGAAGACCATTAATGTAGTCCGGAGAGCCTGCATAACCCTGGAAAATGCAGGCAATTCAAACTGTTTTACTTTTTACACTTTAACTTTAAATTTAACTTAAATCGGAGACGTACATGTTATACATCGCTGTTGCACTACTGATTGGTCTGGGTGCCCTGGGTACCGCTATTGGTTTCGGTCTGCTGGGTGGTAAATTCCTTGAATCTGCTGCTCGCCAACCAGAACTGGCTCCTCAACTGCAAGTTAAGATGTTTATCGTAGCGGGTCTTATCGACGCGATCGCAATGATCGGTGTTGGTATCGCGCTATACCTTCTGTTCGCTGTTGGTGCTTAATTTTTTAAACCCATTTTTTAGCGAACATATGAGGAGGAGCGGTCGTGAACATTAACGCCACTCTAATTGGTCAATTAATCGCATTCATCGTATTCGTGTGGTTCTGCATGAAGTACGTATGGCCACCATTGCTGGGTGCGATTGAAGAACGTCAGAAGAAGATTGCCGATGGCCTTGAAGCTTCTGAACGTGCTGAAAAAGACCTGGAACTGGCTCAGGAAAAAGCTACTGAGCAGTTGAAAGATGCGAAAGCGCAAGCAGCTGAAATTGTCGAGCAAGCCAAAAAGCGTGCTAGTCAACTTGAAGAAAGTGAAAAGCAAAAAGCTTACTCAGAGCGTGAGAAAATCATTGCTTCTGGTTATGCCGAAATTGAAGCTGAACGCAATCGTGCCAAGGAAGAATTACGCGCCCAGGTAGCAGCCTTAGCTGTTGCTGGTGCACAACAAATTCTTCAACGTGAAATCGACGCAAACGCACAAAACGACATTGTTGAAAAACTTGTCGCTGAGCTATAAGAGGGAGATGAGCCATGTCTGAATTGACAACCGTTGCTCGTCCCTACGCTAAAGCTGCTTTCGATTTTGCTGTCGAGCAAAACGCCGTTGCCAAATGGCAAGACATGTTGGTATTTGCCGGCGAAGTTGCAAACAACGACGACATGCATCAGTTAATGACTGGTGCTGTTGCCGCTGAGCAACTCGCTGAAATATTCATCAATGTCTGTGGTGAACAGCTCGACGAACATGGTCAGAACTTCATTAAGGTTCTGGCTGAGAATAAACGTTTAGTTGCACTGCCAGCTATTTCAGAGCTGTTTAACGCTCTGAAAGCGGATTACGACAAAGAAATTGAAGTTAACCTGACTTCGGCTTCTGCACTGTCTGATTCGCAAACTGCTGAAATCAGCGCATCGTTAGAAAAACGTTTGGCACGTAAAGTGAAGCTTAATTGTAACGTGGACCCTGCCCTGGTCGCAGGCTTTGTTGTCAAAGCCGGTGATACAGTTATTGATGGTTCCGTGAAGTCGAAATTGAACCGTCTCGCAGACGCGTTGCAAGCATAACGGGGATAAGAGTATGCAACTTAATTCCACTGAAATTGCAGAACTGATCAAAAAGCGAATTGAACAGTTTAATGTAACCAGTGAAGCTCGCACCGAAGGGACTATCGTCGCAGTAACTGACGGTATTATCCGCATTCACGGCTTAGCCGATGTAATGCAAGGTGAAATGATCGAACTTCCTGGCAGTCGCTACGCTATTGCACTGAACCTTGAACGAGATTCAGTTGGTGCAGTAGTTATGGGTCCGTATGCGGACCTGCAAGAAGGCACAAAAGTACAATCTACCGGCCGTATCCTTGAAGTACCTGTAGGCCCTGGCCTGCTGGGTCGTGTTGTAAACACCCTGGGTGAGCCAATCGACGGTAAAGGCGCTGTTGAAGCTGCCGGCTTCGAACCAGTAGAAAAAATCGCACCAGGCGTAATCGACCGTCAATCAGTTGATGAACCTGTACAGACTGGCTACAAGTCAGTTGACGCGATGATTCCTGTTGGTCGTGGTCAGCGTGAGCTGATCATCGGTGACCGTCAGTGTGGTAAAACAGCCATGGCTGTTGATGCCATCATCAAACAGAAAGATTCAGGCATTAAATGTGTTTACGTAGCAGTTGGCCAGAAGGCTTCTACTATTGCTAACGTAGTACGCAAACTGGAAGAACACGGCGCGCTGGCTCACACCATCGTTGTTGCGGCTTCTGCCTCTGAATCTGCTGCCCTGCAGTACCTGGCACCTTACTCTGGTTGTACCATGGGTGAGTACTTCCGTGACCGCGGTGAAGACGCACTGATCGTATATGATGACCTGTCTAAGCAAGCTGTTGCTTACCGTCAGATCTCTCTGCTTCTGAAGCGTCCTCCTGGTCGTGAAGCATACCCTGGTGACGTTTTCTACCTCCACAGCCGTCTGCTGGAGCGTGCTGCTCGTGTAAACGACAAGTACGTAGAGCGTTTCACTAACGGTGAAGTTAAAGGTCAAACGGGTTCACTGACGGCTCTGCCGATCATTGAAACGCAGGCCGGTGACGTTTCAGCGTTCGTACCTACTAACGTTATCTCTATCACCGATGGTCAGATCTTCTTAGAAACTGACCTGTTTAACGCAGGTATTCGTCCTGCTGTTAACGCTGGTATCTCTGTATCACGTGTTGGTGGTGCTGCTCAGACAAAGATCATTAAGAAATTGGGTGGTGGTATCCGTCTTGCGCTTGCACAGTATCGTGAATTGGCTGCGTTCTCTCAGTTCGCATCTGACCTTGACGAAGCAACGCGTGCACAGCTTGAACACGGTGAGCGCGTTACCGAACTGATGAAGCAGAAGCAATATGCTCCTCTGTCAATCGCTGATATGGGTGTGTCTCTGTATGCCGTTGAGAAAGGCTTCTTAAAAGATGTAGCGCTGGACAAAATCCTTGATTTTGAATCTGCACTGCACGCTTACATGAACAGCGAACACGCTGAGCTGATGAAGACTATCAATGCAACCGGCAACTACAACGACGATATTGATTCACAGTTGAAAGACGCTTTAACGAAGTTCAAAGCAACTCAAACTTGGTAATCAATGGTGCTGGCTTTCGTGGTCAGCACATTTCGTTGAGTAATCGGAGAGATAATCATGGCCAGCGGTAAAGAGATTAAAGGTAAAATTGGGAGTATCAAAAATACTCAAAAGATTACCAGTGCGATGGAAATGGTTGCTGCGTCGAAGATGAAAAAGGCGCAGGAACGTATGGCCCACGGCCGTCCATACGCGCAAAGCATGCTAAAAGTGATTGGTCACATTGCTAACGGTAACCTTGAGTACCGTCACCCTTACTTAGAAGAGCGTGATGAGAAACGGGTTGGCTTTATCGTGATTTCTACCGACCGCGGTTTATGCGGTGGCTTGAATACTAACGAATTCAAGCTGGTCACCCAGAAAGTGCGTGAATACCACGACAAGGGTGTTGAAGTAGATTTTGCGGCATTAGGCTCGAAGGCTTGTGCATTCTTTAACCGTTTTGGTGGTAAGCTACTTGCCGCAGAAACGGGTTTAGGTGATGCCCCTTCAGTCAGCGATGTAGTTGGTGTGGTTCGTGTAATGTTACGCGCCTACGACGAAGGTTCACTGGATAAGATTTATCTGGTTTACAACGACTTCGTTAACACCATGACGCAGAAGCCTGTGATGAATCAATTATTGCCTTTGCCAAAGTCAGAAGATGAAACACTGAAGCATCGTTGGGATTACATCTACGAGCCGGATCCAAGAGAAATTCTGGAATCCTTAATGGTTCGTTACATTGAATCCCAGGTATATCAGGGTGTTGTGGAAAACGCAGCATCAGAACAAGCAGCTCGAATGGTAGCAATGAAAGCGGCAACAGATAACGCCGGCAACCTTATCGATGATCTGCAACTGGTATACAACAAGGCTCGTCAGGCTGCAATCACACAGGAAATCAGTGAGATTGTATCCGGCGCCGCAGCGGTGTAGGCAAAGGTTTAGAAGAGATAACGAGGACAAATTATGAGTCAAGGTAAGGTCGTCCAAATCATTGGCGCCGTTGTGGACATCGAGTTTCCACAAGATGCGGTACCAAGAGTATATGACGCACTGAAAGTTACCGAAGGTGACTTATCCGGGCTAACCCTGGAAGTGCAACAGCAATTAGGCGGTGGCGTAGTTCGTTCCATCGCTCTGGGTACCACAGACGGTCTGCGTCGTGGCCTGGCAGTAGAAAACACTGAAGCACCTATCATGGTTCCGGTTGGTACATCCACTCTGGGTCGTATCATGGACGTGTTAGGTAATCCAATCGACGAAGCGGGCCCGATCGGTGAAGAAGAGCGTATGTCTATTCACCGCGCAGCGCCAAGCTACGAAGATCAGTCAAGTGCAGTTGAACTGCTTGAGACAGGCATCAAGGTAATCGACCTGGTATGTCCGTTCGCGAAAGGTGGTAAAGTTGGTCTGTTCGGTGGTGCCGGTGTAGGTAAAACCGTAAACATGATGGAGCTTATCCGTAACATCGCAATCGAGCACAGTGGTTTCTCTGTATTCGCCGGTGTTGGTGAGCGTACTCGTGAGGGTAACGACTTCTATCACGAAATGAACGAATCTAACGTACTGGACAAAGTATCGCTGGTATACGGTCAGATGAACGAGCCACCGGGTAACCGTCTGCGTGTTGCTCTGACGGGTCTGACGATGGCAGAGAAGTTCCGTGACGAAGGTCGTGATGTACTGTTCTTCGTAGATAACATCTACCGTTATACCCTGGCAGGTACTGAGGTGTCAGCACTGTTAGGTCGTATGCCTTCAGCAGTAGGTTATCAGCCTACCCTGGCTGAAGAGATGGGTGTTCTGCAGGAACGTATCGCATCAACCAAGACAGGTTCAATCACGTCTATCCAGGCAGTATACGTACCAGCCGATGACTTGACTGACCCGTCACCAGCTACCACCTTTGCTCACTTAGATGCAACGGTAGTACTGTCTCGCGATATCGCGTCTTTAGGTATCTACCCTGCGGTAGACCCACTGGATTCGACTTCACGTCAGCTGGATCCTCTGGTAATCGGTCAGGAACACTACGACACAGCGCGTGGCGTTCAAACCGTACTTCAGCGCTATAAAGAGCTGAAAGATATCATCGCGATCCTGGGTATGGACGAACTGTCTGATGAAGACAAGCTTGTGGTAACACGTGCTCGTAAAATTCAGCGTTTCCTGTCTCAGCCATTCTTCGTAGCAGAAGTATTCACCGGTTCTCCTGGTAAGTACGTTTCTCTGAAAGACACTATCAGTGGCTTTAAAGGCATTCTGGAAGGTGAATACGATCACCTGCCAGAACAGGCTTTCTACATGGTTGGTTCTATCGACGAAGCGTTGGAAAAAGCCAAGAAATAAGAGTGAAGCCGGGCGGGTGGTAACCCCCCTCGCCCGTGCTTGATTCACGTTCCTTACTAAGGAGTTTACAATGGCAGCTATGACCGTTCATCTGGATGTAGTAAGCGCAGAAAAAGAGATTTTCTCTGGTCTGGTTGAAACATTACAGGTAACAGGAAGTGAAGGTGAATTGGGTATCCACCCAGGTCACGCGCCACTTATTACTGCAATTAAACCTGGTATGGTGCGTTTGGTTAAGCAGCACGGCGAAGAAGAGTTGATTTATGTTGCTGGTGGCGTACTTGAAGTACAACCCGGCACTGTGACTGTTCTCGCTGACGCAGCAGTCCGTGCAGATGATCTGGACGAACAGGCAGCGGAAGAAGCGAAACGTCGTGCTGAAGAGCACATCGCCAACCCAGGCGCTGATTTCAACTATGCAGAAGCGGCACAGGAGCTGGCAGAAGCCATTGCTCAATTACGCCTGATTCAGAAACTGCGTAAGTAATTATTCAGCTACTTTTAAAAAACCCGGCTTATGCCGGGTTTTTTGTTTTCTGCGGCTTGCCAATACGACGCAAATAGCGTTACTGTATATTTAACCAGCAAGGAATCCCCGGAGAACCGATATGTCAAAATCAGGAAGTTGTCTGTGCGGTGAAGTCGAAGTTCATGCTTCACAGGTTGAAGAAGGCGTCGGCGCCTGTCATTGTTCAATGTGTCGTAAATGGGGCGGAGGACCGTTCTATGGCGCTCACTGTGGTACATCAGTTACATTCAAAGGCGAAGATGCAATAACCCGCTTTGCGTCATCTGCGTGGGCTGAGCGCGGATTCTGCCATCGTTGCGGCACGCACCTGTTTTATCAGTACATGGAAACCGGAGAATACTTTGTGCCGGCTGGGATTTTCAGTGATGACTCCCTCACTTTGGCAAGCGAAATCTTTGTCAACGAAAAAGGCAGTTATTATCAACTCGACGCAAACAGTAAAAAAATGACCGGGGCAGAAGTACTGGCCTCGTTCTCTCAGGAAGATAAATCGTGAAAAGTAAGTCGCTGCAGTATCTCGAATACCCTACTCGCTCTATCCTTAAAACCAAGGCATTCTTCAGCACGGTATTTGGCTGGGAATTCGTTGATTATGGCGACATGTACTGCGCCTTTTCATTGGACAACGTGGATGGTGGCTTCTTTCAAAGTGATGTAATCAGCGATACCGGAAATGGCGCTGCTTTAACGGTTTTCTTTAGCGATGATCTCGAAGCGATTCAAAGCGAAATTACACAAGCTGGCGGCTTTATTAAACAAGAAATCTTTGCGTTTCCGGGTGGTCACCGTTTTCACTTTAGCGAGCCAGGTGGTAGTGAATTTGCCGTTTGGTCAGATTGTTATAAAGAAAAGTAATATGCAAATTAAGGGATAGCATTGTGCTAGTGTTGCATTAAGCTGCTGGTCATTTAAACTACGCCAAAAATAATAATAAGTAATACCAACAACGCAGTGGGAAGGACTTTACTGATTGGTTTCGTGAAGGCCCTATGACAACACACTACAACTATCCTTCTTCCTCTGCCTCGTCGTTCTGGCGAATGCCGCTTAGCTACTTTTTCATTTGCTGCGTCATTAACTATTTCACCGGTGCACTGGATTTACAAACAATAAGCGACGCGCGAGGCCAGCGAGATTTTAACGCGGCCATCGGCATGCCGTTGTTAACCAGTTTCTTTTGGATCAGCCTTCGGGTTCAGCAGCAACAAATGGCCAGTGCGATCATGAGCTATTTGCTGGATAAGAACGCGCTGAGCCTATTTGCACAACATCGAGCCAGGCTAGCTTCTAAGTTACGCCAGCAAATTATTACATCCGCTACGCTGGCTGTTTCGGTGACGGTTGTTTATATCATTTCCGAAGAGTTGGTAGCGTTCGATCTTAATGCCCAAGTGCTGGTTCTCGATCTCATTGCTGTGCCATTCTGGTTCTTTTTCTGGTTATTCTTATTTCAAATGGTGTCATCGACGCAATATATATCACGACACTTCATTACTAAGACCATCACCACCAGCGGTGAGCTAAAAGCACTAAAACGTATCTCATCTCTTTCAGTGGAAAATACACTCTTTGGCCTTATTGCGCTGGTTATCATTCCTGTATTCTGGTTTAACACGCAAATTCCAGCCATAGACTTGTTCATCGTCACCATCTTCTCGTTGTCACTGATCGCCTATTTGTTTATGCCCGCCTACCGAATTGTGGGTTTAATTAGTACGCAAAAGCAGCAGGTTATCGATAAACTCACTGTTGGCTTAGTCGCCATCCATAAAGTAAAGCAGCACAATAAGCTTGAAGCAGAACGTCGCCATACACTGGAAAGGGAAATTGAAGAGGTAGAAAATATCTCTGCGTCGCCCGTCCCTTTCGAGCTGGCTAAGCGACTAATCAGTGTGGTTGTGTTGGTGCCTGTCTCGTGGATGGCGTTATTGTACGTTGAGCACCTTGTTGGTTGAAGACTCGCTGTTACGGCGATGTGCCCTCGGACTTTGCCAAAACGACTGAAATTTTTGCTGAAGACGGTGTAACGGCGCAGCAGAGCTATCGCATGTGCTAGTCAGGGTGTATGCGACGGCCTCCAGCGTTGAAAGACTTTTATCAAATTTTGTGTGTCTTATTTCGTACTCACTCGGCGGTGCACTATCAAAATGATACTGTGGCAGCGTATGTAACTGCTGCAGTGTTTTCCACATACCAAAAGCCTGCTTCCAGCTCCCATCGAGCAATATGAACAAATCGTGTTCGCGCACCGGCTTTGTCTCTAGGGATTCAATCGCTACACTGCCTTCAGACGGATAAATAACTGCAGGTGATTGATACTGTTGCAGATAATCGGTAACTTTTTGATTTGATTGCTCGGTGCCGGAGACAATAATTTTAGTATCAGGTAGTGTAAGACACACTAATCGTGCGGTATTCTTTGCGTGAATTGCTTCTTTCTTATGCTGAATGATGAGAAAATGAACATCTGAGTGAAGCGTTTCTACTGCTTGGCAAACACAGGTTTTACTAGGATAGCCACAGTCTGAACAATAGGAACGCATGAGTAACTCAGGATTGCCGAAGAAGGGGTTATTATGGCTGAAATTGATAAAACGAGGCAAATTCTCGAAACTGTCATGGTCATTCCTGTAGGGAAAGTAGCGACATACGGACAAATTGCCGATCTTGCGGGTTTGCCCGGTAGAGCCCGGCTAGTCGGCAGTTCGCTAAGAAGTGAATTCGATGGTGCTGAAGTGCCGTGGCAAAGGGTGCTCAGGGCAGATGGAAAAATTGCGTTTCCCAGCGGTTCCCCCAAAGCCGAAGAACAGCGACAAATATTAATCGCCGAAGGCGTGTGCGTTAAAAATAACCGCGTTTCGCTGGCGGATTACCGATGGCAACCTGATATGGCAACTATACTTAGTGCATTGAAATATTGAATACAAACTTGCAGAGTTAACGTGTCAATGTGTGCCAAAACCAATATTATGCGTAGAACCTGGTGTAAATTGAAGTGACCAATACCGTGATAAAAACAATTACAATCAACGAATTAACCCCCGGTATGTTTGTTCATGAAATTACTGAGCAGTCAGGCAAGGTAAAAATTAAAAGTCAGGGGCGAGTAGCCAGTGAAGCCGTGGTCGATTCGTTACGTGCCAGAGGGGTACTCAAGCTCCGTATTGATTTATCAAAACAGTTCGATCCGCGAAACGGCACCCCTATTCCTGCAGCTACGCCAGAAGCCCCTGCCAATACGCGAAAAGCCACTAAAACAAGTTTTGCCAGTGAATTCATCAATGCCGAAAGTCTGTATAAGCAAGGTAAGAAAATTCAGCACACGTTGCTTCAGGCTGTTGAGAAAGGACTGCCATTCGATGATCGTATCCCTAGCGAGTTCTCTCACAAACTGGTTGCGTCTGTCGAGCGTAACCCTGATGCGCTGCTTTGCCTTACCCGTATTCGCGAGAAAGATGATTATCTTCTCGAGCACTCATTGAATGTGGCGATTATTCTGGCCAACTTTGCCCGATTTGTTGGCATGAATGACGACGAAGTCCAAGAGCTGGCCTACGCCGGTTTTCTTCACGATATGGGAAAAATTCGAATTCCTGATGACATACTTCATAAGCCTGGCAGGTTGACCGACCAGGAAATGGATGTGATGAAGAAACATGTGCAGTTTGGTGTTGAGGCATTAGAAGAAGTCAATCTTAATGCGGCGCTCATTCGGACTGTCAGCGAACACCATGAACGTCTCGATGGCGGTGGTTATCCTGCCGGCACTGCCAGTGACGGTATCAGTCATGCCGGACGGATGTTGGCTATAGCCGATATGTACGATGCGCTCACCGCTGATCGTTGTTATAAAGCGGGCATGCCGAGCCAGCGTGCTTTTCAAATTCTTATCAGTGAGAGCCCTCATAAACTGGATAAAGGATTGGTTCAACAGTTCATCAAGTGTATGGGGGTTTATCCGGTAGGTAGTTTGGTGCTGTTATCTAACGACAAACTCGCCATGGTGTTGGCCCAAAACGATTCGCCGTTAACGCCGAAAGTAAAACAGTTCTATTCCACGAAAGGTGGGCACTACATCACACCAAAAGATGTCGATCTGAAAGCTGATACAAGAATCACGATTGTTAAAGCAGTGAGAGCGAGTGACTACAAAATTAACTTTAACGAGTTCTTTAACCAGAGTATCGCCCCGTAACGCTGAGTCCACCTGGAACCGAATCCTCATAGTACCGTTGCCTATTTCATACACTTACAGGGAAATATTTACCGGCTAGAAGTGATCTTCAATATTTAATTTCACTTGTTAACTTTATCGTATTGCCGCGTTGTTCAGCGTGTATTCATCCGCTTAGCACTAATCTGCCCACATATTAGCGACTGGAACAGGAATTGCTGTTTTATCCGTTGTAATCACTGCTAAACACGAAGCAGACCCGATACAGAAGTAGAACCTTAAGAGGGACATGATGAAAAAAGTATTCGCAGTAGGATTAATTAGCGCCGCACTTGCGGTTGGCGGTTGTGCAACCAGTCCAAACAACACACAAAAAGGTGCTGGTATTGGCGCGGTAGTCGGTGCTTTGCTGGGTAAGGCCACGGGCGATAATGATAAAAGTCGTTACGCCTGGGGAGCCGTGGTAGGCGCCATTGCGGGTGGTGCAATCGGTAACTATATGGATCGTCAGGAAGAAGAAATGCGTGAGCAACTGGCTGACACTGGCGTTCAGGTAGTACGTGAAGGTGATAACCTACGCCTTATCATGCCGGGTGACATTACGTTTGCCACCAACAGCGCGTCTATCAGTCCGAACTTCAACCCTGTTTTGCAGGATGTTGCCAAGGTTGTAAACAATTACGAGAAAACGGTATTGATGATCGAAGGTCACACCGACGATACCGGTGCTGATTCCTATAATCAGACCTTATCTGAGCGTCGGGCACAGTCAGTGAAAAACCTACTGGTAACATTTAATGTAAATCCGACCCGGGTAACCACCGTTGGACTGGGCGAATATCAGCCCAAAGTGCCAAATACATCTGCTGAAAATCGTCAGATGAACCGCCGTGTAGAACTGAAAATCCAACCGCTGACAAATTAATCTGTCTGCTAGTCAAGAAAGGGAGCACATCTGCTCCCTTTTTAATGCTGCGCGGTTGCTTGAATTTGTTTTACCACGTCATCTACCAATTCATTGGGGAGTGGAATGGTAAGGTGATACTGTGTTACCAGCCATTTACCGTTTCTTTTCTCAAGTACTCCCGTTCCTCGAGTCACGCCGTAACTCTGGCTATCCAACATTTCATCAAACCAGGCGACATCCCCCGATTGTGAAAAATACACATGACGCGCTGTGGGCGTATATGTCCAGCCCTTGCCCTGATCGAAATAAGGCTTTGCGTACGCTTTGAATTCACTCACCGTCCAGGTTTCAGAGGCATCGGTACCGATGAAAACGCCGTCAGTCGCGAAGGTGCTGAAATAGTCTTCATAGCTGGCTGAAGCTGCTGATTGATGAAGTTTATCAAGAACTATTGCTACTGCCTTCTCGCTAGGTGTGGATGCAATAGCGGATGAGCAGAAGACGATTAAACTGCATAGTAGAAGTTGTTTCATAACTTTCCCTGTAACCCGTTAAAGCATCATCTTAACCTTAGAAGCGCATTTTTGATATTCTCGTATTGGTTGATTGCATATGCACAGTGCAAGCAGGAAAATGCAGCGATTACTCTGTAACTACGAGAAGGGACAACAATGAAAATCGGCCGAAACGATCCTTGTCATTGCGGTAGCGGGAAAAATTTTAAACGTTGTTGTATGGACAGTACTTCAAAGCAGCATGCTCAAGTTATGGATGACGTTGAATCTATGTTGGCAATGAATCCTAATTTGACCCTCGATGAACTTAATACGGTTTTGCAAAAAAAGATGTTGGATCGAAATAACCAACCTAACGCTGATTTTTGTGGTGTAACACCAACGCAGATGGCTAATTGGCTTTATGCGCCTTTTGATGAGTTGCAGTGGGTAACAATTAATACGCCAGATGATCTTTCCACCAGCCCGGTAATGCGCTATTTAGCGCTCATTCTCGATGAAGCTATGGCGCAAGAAGGGTCCTTCAAAGCAACAAGTAAAGGCAATTTGCCGACCAAATTAGTCAAGCAGGCCAGTGATTTATTGGCTGAGTTTCCTGTTTCGCAATTCGAACATCATATAAGCATCAGTGAGTTTGCAGGTAGTAATGAAGACAAGTTTAATGCCCTGCACTACACTCGGGTGCTTGCTGAAATTAGCGGTATTATCTATCGACGAAGTGGCCGGTATCATGTAAAAAAATCAGCGCAGAAACAGTTTCAGACGGTAGGCATACAAGCATTTTTTAAACCCATGTTAGAGGCTGCCATTAGCAAATATAACTGGGGATATTTGGACGGTTTTGAGTTTGATGTCGACTTGCGAACATTTTGAGTGTTTATGCTGTGGCGTATTCAAAACCACAAGCGTGTGGATCGGTTGATTGAAGAAGTCCTGACAGCATTCCCAGATTTACTACTGGCATTACCTGCGGACAATTATTTTTCGCCAGAAGAAAATATAAGCAGACTTATCGAGACTCGATTTCTGGAGCGATTTTTACAGTTTTGGGGATTTGTAATCATTGATTCGAGACGTTATATAAATGCCGATCCCGTAGCCAGAGTGGTTAATGTGCAACCTTTACTCACACAAACTTTTCAGTTCTCTGTAAGTCCATAGCAAAGTCATCTGGCATTGCTGTTTCACCCACTCGTTATTACCTACATTCGAGAGAGTTCGTATTTCGTTTAAATCAGGCCAACGATAAGTATATTCACCGTTAGTGGTGATTTTAGATATATTCGTTACCTGTGAACCAATAAATCACCGATATGGGTGATTTATTGTGCGGGATTATAAGGACGGGGATAATTTGTAGGTTTTTCCAGTCTATTGAGCCCGCGGCTTAAATTTTCTAGTCATATACTTGAAGCCTTGATTTATAAAGATGACGTTAGAGAAAGTTGTAAACCGGCGGAATGCATACTTTTAATGGAGTAAGTAGGCTGAGGCAGGCTCAGCCATGTTTTTACTCAATATTCTGGATCTGCTCTCTCATCTGCTCAATCAGCACCTTCAATTCAACCGCAGACTGGGTGATTTCGGAGTTAATCGACTTTGACCCTAATGTATTCGATTCACGGTTAAATTCCTGCATCATAAAATCGAGACGACGGCCGCAGGCGCCACCTTTTTTGAGAATATTTCGGGTTTCTTTCACGTGGGCATTGAGGCGATCAAGTTCTTCGGCGACATCAACTTTTTGTGCCAGCATCACCATTTCTTGTTCAATACGAGTTGGATCCAACTCTACCTTGGCTTCTTCGAAGCGAGATAGAATTTTCTCACGTTGCCACTCCACAATAGCAGGCATCTTTTCGCTCACTGTAGCGGCTTCAGACTCAATGGCATCAAGACGTTGTTCAATCATTGTTTTAAGGGCATCACCTTCGCTGGCGCGGGCTTCTATGAACTGAGTCAGCGTAGTATCAAACGCGGCAAGAATGTCTGCCTGAATGGCGTCCATATCGGCTTCTTCTGCGGCAATGACACCGGGCCAGCGTAATATATCCAAAGGATTGACGCCGGTAGACTGACCATGGGACTGCACCCAATCTGCTGCATGCATCACTTCTTTTGCCAGTGCTTCGTTGAGGTTGAGCTTAGTGACGGCCGCATCGTTTGCATTGAAACGCAGAGCACACTCTACTTTGCCGCGCTGAAGACGTTTACGGAAGCGCTCTCTGAGCACTGGCTCCAATGCGCGAAACTGCTCTGGTAAGCGAAAATATGTTTCCAGAAAACGCTGGTTAACCGAACGGATCTCCCATACTGCAGTACCCCAGTCTTTTTTGACTTCAGAACGGGCAAAAGCGGTCATGCTGTAAATCATAAAAATGCACTCTCCCAGAGGCTCACTATTGTTTGTGTAAACGATCATACGCGACTTTTGGACAGTATGCCCAATTATCAACATGACGCATAATAGCATTGTTAATATGTAAACACTGTTTCTGGCCACAACAGAGTCATGCGCTAAACAATGTATCTAAATGGTATCTAAATGTTTCGTAAATTGATTTTACAACGCAGCTACACTAATCTTTTACACTGTTTAGACAAACGAAATTCAAAAAAGTTAAATACAAGGAAAGTATTAGTATGCGCAGTTTACTTTTTGCCTTTTGCTTAGCCATATCATTTAGCAGCTCTGCTAAATTCACCCTCGAAGAAATAGCTCAGGCTCCTCAATATCGTGACGCCGATATATCCCCAGACGGCAAACACCTCGCCGTCGTTTACATTAAAGATGGAAAACGGAATCTTGCTGTATTAGCCATGAAAGATTTTTCGGTAGTGGGTGGCACTAATCTCGGTCAGGATGCCGAGATTGGTACGGTTTACTGGGCGAATGAAGAACGCTTGGTAATGACGCTTCTGCGTACTGAAGAAAAGCAAGCTGAGTCAATGAGTCATGGTGAAATTTACGCACTGAACTACGACGGTTCCGACGGGAAAATTATCTTCGGATATACCAAGGCCCGGCGAGGCGGTATTAAAGCCCGGCAAACAAACGCGGATATGGCTGGTGGAAGGATCATCAATTTATTACCGGATGATCACGATAATATTCTTGTTTCATCACAACCATTCTCCCGGGATGGCGGCAGTCTTGCAGAAGTTCACAAGCTTAACGTTTATACCGGCAAACTAAGTCCGAGAGTAATACGTGCACCTACAAAGCTCGCATCAGTTTATACAGATAAAGCCGGTAATGTGCTGATGGCGTCGGGCGTCGATGACAATGGTAATTCGCAAATATTCAGAAAAGCAAAAGATTCAAATGACTGGGAAGAAGTGTCTAGTAATTACGGCACTGAATTTGGCATTGTTGGCTTAAGTGAAGATGGCAAGAGTGCGGTCTTTTTTGATAACTACCAGCAGGACAAAATTGGTCTGTTCAGCCTGAATCTCGACACCTTTGAAAGAAAGAGCATTTACACCGACCCTACTGTCGATCTGAGTGATGTTTCTCTTACTTCGGATGGCACTGCGGTTTACGCGGTGAGAGTTGAAAGTGGCTACCCGTCTTATGTGGTGTTCGGTGATGCGGGTGAAGAAGCACAACTATTTAAATCCTTATTACAGGCCCTGCCAGGCTACCGATTGAACATCACCAGTAGCACAAAAGACAACAAGAAGTGGGTAATTCATGCGAGTAGCGATATTGATGCTGGTACCTGGTATATGTTTGATGCTGATAAAAACAGTCTCACTCAGCTTCTTGCCAACATGTCACATATTGCTGTAGATGATCTGTCTGAAATGAAACCCGTCACTTTCAATGCAAGAGATGGTGAAAAGATCCCGGCTTACGTGACCTATCCGGTTACCATGAAAAAAGGTGAAAAGGTGCCACTGGTTACGCTGGTACATGGTGGCCCCCACGGTCCTCGCGATGCCTGGGCATTCTATCAGGAAGTGCAGATGCTCGCTGGTCAGGGGTATGCGGTTTTGCAGGTAAATTTCCGGGGCTCGGGTGGCTATGGCAGAGCTTACATGGAGAGCGGCTACCAGCACTGGGGCGATTTGATTATGCACGACATCATCGACGGCACACAATGGTTAGTGGACCAGGGTAATATCGATGCCGACAATATTTGTATCATGGGTACCAGCTTTGGTGGCTATTCTGCAGTCATGGCGGCAGAGCTTGCTCCGGATTTATTTAAATGTTCGGTAGCTACAGCTGGCGTCTACGACATGAATTTAATGTTTACTGAAGGTGACACAACCGATGTCTTCTTTGGCACTGATACTCTGGAGAAATTCCTTGGTACGGACCGTGAGCAGCGGATAAAGTTTTCTCCAAATTATCACGTCGATAAATTGAAAGGGCCGGTATTAATTGCCCACGGCAAGAAGGACCGCCGTGCACCCTATGAACACGCAGTACGATTAAGAAATGCAATGGATAAAGCTGGTAAGCCTTATCGCTGGTTTATTAAAGAGGATGAGACGCACGGATTTTATGATGATAAGAACCGTGCGGAATATTTCAATGTCGTTGCCAGTTTCCTGGCGGAGAACCTCAAATAACATTCAGTGAACCATAAAGTGTAAAGTGACCCCCATCCATTGGATATGCCAATGACTGGGGGTCTTTTGTTTTATAGGGGAAATTTAAACAAACTCGACTTTGAATCATCAACAAAGCCTAAACTCCCGTTCAACTTACCCTGTTAAGTAAGCTATAATCCCCGCTTATTTATTGCGTCTAAAGCCTATATCAGGAGATCCCTATGCGTCCAAGCGGCAGAACCGCCAGTCAGATCCGTCCCGTTACCATTACCCGCAACTATACCTGCCATGCGGAAGGCTCGGTGCTGGTGGAATTCGGCAACACCAAAGTGCTGTGTACCGCTACTGTGGAAGAAGGGGTTCCTCGTTTCATGAAGGGTCAGGGAAAAGGCTGGGTAACGGCTGAATACAGCATGCTGCCTCGTGCTACGCATACCCGTAGTCAGCGTGAAGCGGCTCGCGGTAAGCAAGGTGGTAGAACGTTGGAAATCCAGCGTCTTATCGCGCGTTCTTTGCGTGCAGCACTGGATCTGAAACTGCTGGGCGAAAATACCATTACGCTGGACTGTGATGTGATTCAGGCTGACGGCGGTACCCGTACTGCGTCGATTACCGGTGCCTGTGTGGCACTGGTAGATGCTCTGACCTATATGCGCGCCAAGGGCATTATCAAAACCAACCCATTGAAATTTATGGTGGCTGCACTGTCTGTGGGTATTTATGAAGGTACGCCGATTGCCGATCTGGAGTACACCGAAGATTCAGCGGCAGAAACCGATATGAACGTTGTCATGACCGAAACCGGTAAGCTGATTGAAATTCAGGGCACTGCCGAGGGCGAACCGTTCTCCTTCGAAGAGATGAACGAAATGCTGGATATTGCTAAGCATGGTCTGCGTGAACTCTTCGACGTGCAAAAAGCAGTACTGGCGTAAGGAGATATCATGAAAGCGTTTAAGCGTGAATTTATTGAATTTGCCATTGCCCGTGGCGTACTGAAATTTGGCGAGTTCACTTTAAAATCGGGCCGCACCAGCCCGTATTTCTTTAACGCCGGTTTGTTTAACAAAGGTGGCGATCTGGCAAAGCTGGGTCGTTACTATGCCGCAGCGTTGGCAGATTCCAACATTGCTTTTGATGTGCTGTTTGGTCCGGCTTACAAAGGCATTCCTATTGCCACAACCACCGCGGTTGCACTGGCTGATCATCACGACATGGACGTGCCTTACTGCTTCAACCGAAAAGAAGCCAAAGATCACGGCGAAGGTGGCAACCTGGTAGGTAGCCCGCTTGAAGGCCGTATTATGCTGGTAGACGATGTGATCACCGCGGGTACGGCTATTCGTGAATCTATGGAGCTGATTGCCAAAAATGGCGCAACGCTGGCTGGCGTGCTGATTGCCTTGGACCGTCAGGAACGGGGTAAAGGCGAACTGTCTGCCATTCAGGAAGTCGAGCGTGACTTCGGTACTGCTGTGGTGTCTATCGTTTCTCTTGGCGACGTGATCGCGTATCTGGAAGAAACCGGTGAGCATGCAGAACACATGGACTCTATTCGTAAATACCGTGAGACTTATGGCATCTGATAACCCGTCTTTTGTCAACGCTGATCATGAACTGGATGCACTGGGCTTACGTTGTCCTGAGCCAGTCATGATGGTGCGCCTGAAAGTACGTAAAATGACAGACGGTGAAACGGTGTTGATAACGGCTGATGATCCGGCAACGGAGCGGGATATTCCTGGCTTCTGCCGCTTCATGCAGCATACGTTGGTGGCAAGTCAGACAGAAACCCTTCCCTATCAGTTTCTGATCCGTAAAGGTGTGTGAGTAGAAAGACTACGAAAATTGAAGAAGCCGGCACCTGCCGGCTTTTTTGTGACTGTAAATGTTGAGCGATTAGCTTGGTTCAGCGATTTCCCGGTGTGGTGCGGTAAACGGTTTCAAAGCCACAAAATATTCCGAACATAGCAATTCCTGCCCCGATAGCCGCGAGTTCATATTGTCCGTAGCGTTGGTTAAGGATGGTATTGAACGCTTCTCGGATACCGCCTGCTTCCGAAGGATCTAACTCAATGCCTGCCTGAACAAAAAAAGCGCCTACCAGAATGTATACAATACCTCGAGCCAGATAACCGAGGCGGCCGACAACACGACTCAGGTGCACCTCATTATCGTGCATGTGATGGGTGTTGAATTTTCCCATAAAGTCAGCCTTAAAAGCATGTTTGAGCTGAATAAACGAGAACACGAGAATACCCACGCCGATTGCCGCTACCAGCCACTCCCCCCAGATTTGCTGCATGAGTTCCTGCGAAACCTGCTGGCTGCCGCCACCGTCTGAACTACCAGCACCTGTCAGTACTTTTATGGCACCCCATGCACCAACGCCGTAAATGATGGCTGATAAAACGAAAAAAGCCCGGGTGATGACATCGCCAGCTTTAGACATGTCAAGATCTTCTGTATTCAGAAAAGCCTGAATCAGACGCCACAACATGTAGCACACCAGTCCGCACACTACACCTGCCAGTAGATACCAGCCAAAAGGCTGTTCCATCAGCGTACGAAAAACATGTTCCTGGGAAGGTTCTTCTGATTTAAGGAATGAGAGCGCGGTGGTCACAACAAATATTCCCAGTAAAACATAGACCACGGTTTTTGCCCCGTAGCCCGCGCGGGCGATATAGCTGATGACGTTTGATTTGTTCACAGATTTTCCTTTCAGCCGTGATATCCGGAACGATGACACCATGTCGGCTTGTCCGTATTATTTATGTGTACGGTAGGAAGGGATAGATAAGATTTATCTGATGTAAAATTTAATCTATTTCCGATATAGCCTGCAGCAATAATTGCTTAAGACGTAACTTATCCTGGTGTCTGCAGCAACGGATATCACTTATATGCAGCGTATGCTGTTGCAGCAGCCGTTTGAGCTGATGGATGTCCAACTCGAGGGTGATAGTATCTGCTGCAGCATGAAGCCGCCCCTGCGTCATTAGTGCAGTACCCGGGAAGAAAGCGTCTGACGCTGATAAAACGCCTGTCCCTGTTGCAGCGAGAAGCTGATTTGTCTGAGATGAGAAAGCATATCGGGCTCTGTAGCAAATAGAGGCGCCAGAGCATGAATTTGTTGTGCTGCGCTATCAAGGCACACGACCGCTTCGTTAATATTGCCTGACGCGGCATGAGTACGGGCCAGTTGAATAGCGGAAGCGCCATAGGCCAATAAGTCATTGTGTTTTGCATTGGTGTGACTGTCTGAAACCTGAATAGACAACATCACTGCCTGGGCCATCTCAAAAGCTTCTCCCGCTGTCTGACAGGCCGTTTCCATTTCCCCTGAGCGAGCTTTCTCCAGAGCGGTCTGACTGGTTTGCGTAAAGTGTTCCCTGGCGTGCTCGGGATGCATCTGAAGCCATTTCCAGTAAACCGGACAAAGATAGTTTGTTTTCATTGTCGCACCTCCTTTCTATTTAAAGTAATGCAAATGAGAACTATTATCAAATAAAAAGTTCACTACTATTTTTGTTTGCTTGGCTCAGCACTGATTCAGAACAATGTTGTGACATACCAAATCAGCACGACCAATAGGGTTAACGCAATAATTGCTTTGGTTTTGTATCGTCTGATCAGCGACTCGGCTTTGTCGCCCGCGAAGTACACAACAGCAGCCAGCCCAAAATAACGTAGTGAGCGAGCGATCACTGTTGCCAATAAAAAGAGTAGCAGTGAATATTTGGTTGCGCCCGCTGCTAACATGGCTATCTGAAACGGTATTGGCGCAATGCCCAGTGTCATGACGAACCAGAACCCTTGGCTTTCCATTTTGCTGGAAACGCTGTCAAATTGTTCGGGGCTGGATAACGTTTGAATAACCCAGTCGCCCACCAAATCAAACAGGTAATAGCCAAGTGCATATCCAAACAGGGCACCAAGAACACAGCCTAGAGTCGAGACTAGTGCTATGGCCCACAGTTTTTCTCTGCGGGCCTGCATCAGCGGGATCAGGATAGCTTCAAGAGGAATAGGAACGATGGTGGATTCAAGAAAGGATGCCAGGGTGATCCCTTTCAGCATGTGTTTCGAATTCACCATCTTTTTGGTGCTGTGTTTTAACTTTTTGGTTATGGGCATTATCTTCTTCTATTGTTAGAAGATTGCCCCATCCTTCATGACGAAAACAACCTTCTCCATCACCTGAATATTCTCAAGTGGGTTACCTTCAACGGCAATGATATCTGCCAGCTTGCCCTTTTCGATAGAGCCAGACTGGTCGTTGATCCCCAACATTTTTGCCGGTGCGATCGTTGCGCTCTTCAACGCTTCTGCTGCTGGCATACCGGCCTCAACCATAAGCGCGAACTCCTGCGCATTATCACCGTGGGCAGATACACCGCTGTCAGTGCCAAAAGCGATGTTTACACCTGCTTTATACGCACGACAGAAGGTCTTTTGGATCAATGGGCCGATAACGGTTGCAGTACAAACAGTGCAGACAGGCACATTAAACGTTTTTTCATCGTTATTATCTTTCGTGAAGTTTGTCCAAAGGCCGTTTTGCATGATTAAAACGGATTGAATCTACTGTAAAGAGTTGTGACCGGTGACGCCAGTGATCAACTGACCACCTGCTTCAATGCACAAAAAAACGCGGTGCCCTTTCGGAAACCGCGTTTTTCAAATCAGTGAAGGGTGTTATTAAAAGCCGTCGTCTACCAGCAGCGACTTCAATTCACGTAGCTTCGCTTTTATGCGACGCATGTTGTCAGGCCCGGTACGTAACAGTTGTTTTTGCGGCGTACTTAACTCTTCCAACTGGGAATCAGCATATTTGTATGCGACCGAATCTGAATACACTTCCACAGGAACGGGCACTTCTGGTGTATCCAGCAGTTGATCAATCGCTTCTACCAATACTGATTCAAAAGGTTGACCTGGCTGACCAATCTCATCGTATTTTGACTGAATTTCGCCCTCATAACGCTTCATTAACTGAAGCAGTGCTTCGTTATCAAAGCTTTCCATCATTGTGACGTAAGGGGTATATCGCTTATAGCTGGCAGCATCGATCCACTCTTTGTCGGCTTGGCGATAAACCTTGAACGATTGCTCCGGCGCCGTCAGCGGAATTTGCTGGCTAGCAGGCATCTCATCGTTGGCAAGGTTTGTCACGGTAACAACAAAGCGCTGGATCAAGCCTTCATTCACAATCAGACTGTTCGCTTCTTCAGAATCGGAAATTTCATTCAGCGCTTCTTCTACGCCTTTATCAGATACATCAAGTGGCTCTGGCTCTGGTTCTTCTGCCGGCTCAGGCATCGGCTCAACCTCGTCAGTTGGCTCAATTTCCATTGGCTCTGGCGGTGGTGCTGGAGAGAAATCTACGGGCTCATTAGGCTCGATGGGTGTGTCCACCACCGGCTCCTCTGTTACCGGAGCGGGTTTCTCTTCTGTGGGCCAGAGCACAACTGCAATAATTACCACAACAATGGCTGCGATAATCAAAAAGTGCGGGGCCAGTGTTTTCTTCTCTGAATCGTCACTCATAACTTTTCACCCTGTAATGTTACCTCTGGATCTCAATACTACCAGAGATGTGTCCACTGTTTTGAGAATCAATGGATCAATTTGTTCCCTGCAAAAAGCAAATTCCTCTTTTCTAACACTTTTCTACACTAAAACGTCACTTTTTGATCGAAATATTCTGTTTATACTCGCAAAAAGTGCAGGAAATATTACATCATCTTAATGTAAAACCGGCGTCAGCGGGCTGGTCACTATAACAACTCATTCATACACTAACTGAGTGTAAATCAGTCAGAGGTTTGTCATGAGTAAGTTCTATTTTCGCGATATCGAACATGCCCCCATGGTGATAGATTATCTTGAAGTGCAGTCATATGAAATGAACGTCTATCTTGTTCATCTGTGCGTTGGTCTTCGTTCCGGGCTCGTCTACGATGAAAAGAACAATCCAATGCGGTTCTACAGTGCCGGGCAGATCCGCGAATTGTTTGCGCATTGTGAGGTGGAAAAAGCCGTGATGAAACACGATACCCCCTACGATGAAATGATCGGTAACCCGCCTAAAGCCGCTTACTCTATGGCGCTTCCGTTCACTATGACGTTACCGTATTAATATCAGCGTCAAAGCCAGGGCGCGGCGATAGCGCGAAGATTCATCTGTGCATTCAGTCGTTTTGCGAGCAAAAACAGGCCTCCCAGTTTGCGGTGAATAAACAATGCGTCTACAGGAGGCACATGCCAGAAATCCTGGTCGTATGTGAGTGCGGTGCCCAAAGTATGAATGCGTGCGATGAGGTCGCTGGTGCCGAAATCGTATTCTGTATCGTGGTGGATAGCTTCACACGCTGTCATCCCCAATTCTACCACCCGTGCTTTTTGTTCATCTGAGTGGGACGATAACAACAGGCCAATAGACAAAGCGGCTTGCTCCATCATGGTGTTGTCTTGGGTAGCGGCTGCTTTCAATAACTGTTGGTAACCTTTTGCGATATAGTCAGGAATTTCCCGGGTTGCCCCGAAGTCGAGCAAGATCACTTTGCCGGATTGAGGATGAAAGCGGTAATTTGCAAGATTTGGATCGCTTTGGATAAGTTTGAAATCAAAGACTTCTTTGAAGAATAAGCGTATCAATGCACTCATGATGTGATTGCGTTGTGCTTGCGATAGCCCAAGTACCTGCTGAATATCTTCGCCACTTTCAAAACTCATGGCCAACACATCTGTTGTGCACAGCGCTGGAAAACTTTTCGGTACAATAAAATCCTGGTCGTTGTTGAGCAACTGATGATAGCGGTCGAGCATCTGCGCTTCGCGCAAATAATCAGCTTCTTGCTTAAGCTGCCCTTTGGCCTCTTCCAATACAGTGGCAATGTCCAACTCTTTTGGGATTAAGCCACTCATTCGAATTAAAGTGGCAACATTATTCACATCACTGTCTATGCTCTCCCGTACACCAGGATACTGTACTTTCACCGCAAGCATGGTTCCGTCCATAGTGATGACTTTATGTACCTGTCCAATGGATGCGGCCGCCTCCGGGGTAGAGGTAAAATATAAAAGGTCGCTTTGCCAGTTGTCGCCCCAAGCTTCAGCGAGTACTTCATCCAGTTGTGCTTTCGGCATAGGCTCAGCATCATCACGAAGGCGGGCAAGAATATCTGCCAATTCCCGGGGCAGGAAATCACCACCATCCATACTAATGAGCTGGCCAACTTTCATGGCCGCGCCGCGCATTGTGGCGAGCTTATCGGCAATGCGTGTTATGTTCGCAGGAGTGAGCAGCAAATCGGACATGGCAGGCCGCTGGCCTTTAAGCAGTTGACTGGCGCCTGATGTCACCACGTTCCCTGCTATTCGCCCTGCTAATGACCCTAACCCGAATACCCGGGAAAGGCGACCAGATGGAACGGCCTTACCTCGGGGAGGTTGACTATTGTGATCGTCGCTCATCGACGTTCACACGAACATAACGGACAGCATTTGAATGAGCATGCCTATCACGCTGCCGACAATAAACCCGATCCAGCCATTTTTATTGATGTAACGAAACACGGTAGCTAAGAATATGCCGCACCAAAGCATAGCGGCGTAGACAGAGAGTGTGCTATTGGCATCGCTGCCGCCGGGAGTAAACAGCAGTACAATAAACATCGCAGCCATTGCGCCAGAGAGCAGCACCCACATAATGTTCTTTTTATCGGTAAAGCTGTTGGGTTGAGTATTGGTTTCAGACATAAGACTTGCCCGTAGACATTCACAATATTTTAACTATGAAGCATTACGGGCAAGTGGGTCAATGTGCAGATATAAGACTTTAGTGTTGCGCGTCGTTGTGACCAGTGAACTCAACGCTAAGTAGTTCCACATTATCACGGAATGTTAGCGTTTTAATGTCGCCCTGACCTTCCACATTCAATGTGTTGACCTGGGATGGCCAAATATCACGTAACGCATCATGACGAATGCGCAAACCTTCTAAGGCGGGTGGTTGTTCCGTTTCCTGGTATACCCAGAAAAATTTTCCTTCCGTTTCATAACCTACGGTTTTCAATGCGAGGGATTTGTCCTCGGCATTCAGTAGATAAAACCGTGAAGTTACATAGTCTGCAAAGGCTTTCTGCGTCGATTCGTCATCAAGAATATCGGCGTGTTTGTCGAACAGTACTTTTACCGCATGTTCGGCATCGTGCAGATTAAAACGGTGCATAACCTCAATGTTCTCAGTGCGCTGATTGAACAACACTGTGGTAATGGCCGCCTTTATTTGGTGTGCCGCAGTAACCTGACTGATAACCAGCAGCAGAGCCGCTAGGCTCCACTGCTGTAAACGGCGAGACTTAGTTGTCATCGCCTTCTTCATCATCGTCGGTCTTCAGCTCGGTTTTCATATCCTGCATCAGGTCCATTGAAGTGCGTGCTTCGCTCTTCTTAGACTTGTACGCTTCGATACGTGAAGGAATGATACGACGCGGGTAGTAGTTATTTTCTACGTCTACGTCTGCCGTTTCCCAACGAGGATCAACCGTTACGCTTACCAGCTCTTTATCTTTGTCAGTCACAATCAGCTTAGATACCGCCTTAGGTGTACGACGCCAGATTTCAGCAGGAATACGCATGGTTTGTTTTGTGCCATCAGCAAATTCCATTTCCAGCAGTATTGGCATTACCAGACCGCCCAGGTTGCTGAAGTCCATTACGTAATAGTTCTTGTCTTCACGAACGGCACGTTCAAAGGTTTCACGTTCCCATGGCTCCAGTTTTTTCAGGAAATCACGGTACTTGTTACGGTCTTTGTTGGTTGGTGTGTACTGGTCGTTGTCATCATAGAAATCTTTGATGTCATCGAAACGTTCAACCCACAACTTACGGCCTTCTTCGCGGTTACGCTCGTCGGTGAGCGACAGCGGCTTGTCCATTTCAGCTTCACGCTGGCGAGCCAGATCGATGTCAGGATCTTTGGTATCTAAACGCAGCTTGTACACGCGGTCGATAGAGATATCTACGTGATCCGTGGTGTAGAACCAACCGCGGAAGAACCAGTCCAGATCTACACCAGACGCTTCTTCCATCGTGCGGAAGAAATCAGACGGTGTAGGACGCTTAAACATCCAGCGTTGTGCATATTCTTTAAACGCAAAATCGAACAACTCACGGCCAAGAATGGTTTCACGCAGAATATTCAGCGCAACGGCAGGCTTGGTGTAAGCGTTAGGGCCTAAGTGCAGAACTGAGTCAGACTGGGTCATGATTGGCACCTGAGATGAGCCTTTCATATAGCCTGTTACATCGCGTGGCTCAACACCCCAAGGAATGTTTGGATCCCATTCACGACCGGCAACGCCATCGAGGAAGCTGTTTAAACCTTCGTCCATCCAGGTCCACTGACGTTCGTCAGAGTTCACGATCATCGGGAAGTAGTTGTGACCCACTTCGTGGATAACTACGCCAATCAGGAAGCGCTTTTCAGACAATGAATATGTCCGTGAACCGTCATCTTGGAGCTCGGTGCGCGGGCCGTTGAAGGAAATCATCGGATATTCCATGCCGCCAACCGGACCGTTTACAGACTGTGCAGTCGGGTATGGGTAAGAGAACGTAAAACGGTTGTATACGTCCAGGGTGTGTACTACAGATTCTGTAGAGTATTTCTTCCACAGATCGCCACCTTCTTTCGGATAGAAAGACATGGCCATGACGTGCTTCTGCGGACCATCCTGTTCAATACCTTTTGCATCCCACATAAACTTACGTGAAGACGCCCAGGCAAAGTCACGCACGTTGTCGGCTTTAAAGTGCCAGGTTTTGGTTTTGCTGGTACCTGCTTTCTCGTTTTCCAGTGCTTCATCTGCGGTTACGATGAAAACAGGGCGCTCAGCGGTTTTAGCTTCTTCTAAACGCTTACGCTGGGTGCTGGTAAGCACATCTTTCGGGTTTTGCAGAACACCAGTAGAAGAAACGATGTGGTCGGCCGGTACAGTTATAGATACATCGTAGTTACCGAATTCCAGGGTGAACTCACCGCGGCCGATAAACTCTTTGTTGGTCCAGGCTTCGTAATCAGTGTATGCCGCCAGACGCGGGAACCACTGTGCCAGCAGGAAGATGTCGTTACCGCCTTCGCGCTCGTCATCCGGGAAGTGCTCGTAACCAGAACGGGCTGATACGGCATCTTCTTCAACGATGTTATAGGCAAAATCGATATCAAACTTGACTGATTTACCCGGCTTAAGCGGGGTTGCCAGGTCAACACGCATTAGGGTGCCAACGATAACTTTATGCAAGTCTTTGCCACCGGCTTTTACTGCATCAATCTGATAGCCTAATTCGTGGTCTGCCACAAATTGGTCACGACGCAGGGCGCCCATGCTCAGTTTTGCCGGGCTGTCGCCGTTGGCTGATTGTGTTGCTGGACCACGGTTGCCAATACCGCCAAAGGTGGTGGTCAATGCAGACAGTGAATCATCACGGAATTTGTTCTGATCGAGCTGAATCCACAAGTACTTCAGTGTATCTGGCGAATTGTTGTGATAAGTGATGGTTTCAGTGGCTTCAATGCGGCGCTTTTCTTCATCCAGTTCAGCTTTGATGACGTAGTCAACTTGTTGCTGCCAGTACTGGTGGCCGGCTTCACCTGCTGCGTTACGGTAAACGTTAGGTGTAGGGAGTACTTCGTCGAGTTGTCTGAATTTATCTTCGAAGTCGCCTTTTGTTTGTTTTATCGCTGCGGTGGCTACAGGAGCCTGAACCAGTAAACCCAGTACAGGAGCCAACCAAAGCAGACGCTTTTGTCGCGTGCTCATTCAATTTCCTTCTTATTATAAAAAGACAGAAAGTCTAAAATGTTATGTTATAGCTTTTTTACATATCGATGCCAGTTTTTAACCGTAGATAGCTCCTGTCTCACCGCAAATCAGCGCAATTTCACTGGTTGTTTTTATGCTGATGGTCTAAGTCTGCAAAATCCGATCTAAAGGATTACCGCTTACACATTTTTTTCTGCCGGTGTTTGCAGTATTCTCGAAGATCTCTTTGCTTATCACTAATTTTCATGAGTAATTTCACCTGGCAACGTGCTGTTATTAAAGTAGGCAGCGCACTCATTGCGCCAGACGGTAATAACGTCAGCGCAAAATACCTGCTTCCTCTCGCTCGATTCATCACCGAGAGCCGTGCGGCAGGAAAGGAAGTCATTGTTGTTTCGTCTGGAAGCGTAGCGGCCGGACGGGGCCGGGTGGTAATAAACCACCCCGCATCCATTGCTGAAAAACAGGCCATGGCAGCCATTGGCCAGATGCAGATGATGGCGAACTGGCAGCGATTTTTCGACTGTCCCTGTGCGCAGGTTCTACTTACTGCCGAAGACCTGCGTGATCGAACCCGCTACGTGAATATTAAAAATACCCTTCGTGAACTGCTTATTCATGAAGCGCTGCCTATCGTCAATGAGAACGACACCGTGGCAGTGGCGGAACTGAAGGTGGGTGATAACGATAATCTTGGCGCTTACACGGCGCTGGTGGCGCAGGCCGACACGTTAATTATCTGTTCTGACATCGACGGCCTTTACACCGCCGACCCACGCAAAAATCCAGATGCCACTTTAATTCCTGTGGTGGAATCCATAACACCGGAAATTTATGGTTTGGCGGGTGGTGCCGGAACGGCAATGGGCACCGGCGGCATGCGAACAAAAATCGAAGCGGCAGATAAATGTGCCCAAAGTGGTATTCAGACACTGATTGTTAATGGCCGCGACGGCAAGGTATTTGACGCATTGCTTAAAGGGCATTGTCCGGGTACGGTATTTTCAGCTCAGCAATCACGCCAAACGGCAAGGTCACTGTGGCTTACTCATACATTGAAAACGCGCGGTGTGGTGGATATCGACGCCGGCGCCAAACGGGCGATCACCGAGCGAGGTGCATCGCTCTTGCCTTCGGGTGTTATCGGAGTAAATGGTAAGTTTGCTGCCGGCGATGCCATTGAACTGCGTTGCGACGGGCAAGTGTTAGCCAAGGGGCTGGCACTGTACGACGCCAAAGATCTGCTGCAGATAAAAGGGCAGAAGAGCAGTCAGATCCAACACATTCTGGGTTATGACTATGGTGAAGTGATCGTTCACCGTGATGACTTGGTACTGTTACCATAAACTGAATTTTTGCGTGTCCTTGGCCGGCGCGCTTCGCAAGGAGAGTAAAGATGACGGATTTCGCCCCCGCATTAAGCGACTATCCCTATCAGGTAAAACTGACATCCCGTCAGGAAGACAACGACGAAAACGGCTTCATCAATAACGTGGCGTTTTACAGCTTTTTCAATACCGGCGTTAACATGTTCCTGCAGAATCACTGTCCGCAAGCGTTCGAGCATGAGGGCATTACGGCGTATGTCGTGAGCTCTCAGTGCCAGTACATGTCGCCTGCCTCCTTCCCTGACGATATTTTTGTTGGTCTTCGTGTGGCAAAAGTCGGGCGCAGCTCGGTAACCTACGGGTTGTCGGTGTATGCCGGTGAAACCAAACGTCGTGTCGCTCATGGTTTGTTCGTGCATGTTTATGTAGAGCGCCATACCGATAATGCAGTGCCTATTCCGGCGGATGTCAAAGATGCACTGTTAACGTTCTCTGAGGAGTTTTAATGAAAGCGGTATTGCTGGACGCCGATACACTTAAACCTGAAGAGTTAGACTTAACCGGTCTTACTGCATTGCCAATTTCGCTCACCCAATATGCAACTACCACCGCGGATGAGCGTATTGCGCGGATAAAAGACGCCGAAATTATTTTGGTGAACAAAGTGGTACTCGATGCCGAAGTGCTGGCTCACGCCAGTGCTTGCAAATATATCGGTGTGTTGGCCACTGGCACCAATAATATCGATAAGGCGTATTGTCAGGAGCAGGGTATTCACGTAGCGAATGTAGAGGGGTACGGTACTGATGCGGTGGCGCAGCATGCGCTCATGCTGATGCTAAATCTTGCTACGTCTTGTCCAGCCTATGCTGCCGATGTGGATGCGGGTAAATGGGCTGCTGGTCCGCACTTTTGTTTGCTTGATCATCCGGTCATGGAGCTGGCGGGAAAAAATCTGGTTATTGTCGGTTATGGTGAGCTTGGACAACGCTTTGCTGCCATGGCAAAGGCTCTGGGGATGAATGTACAGGTTGCTGCCCGCCCGGGAAAAAGTGACGACGAAAGGCCTTCGTTAGATGCGCTGTTACCCGATGCGGATGTGGTTTCGTTGCATTGCCTGCTTTCCGAAGATTCAAAGCACCTGATCAACGCTGAGCGGCTTAAAGTAATGAAGCCAACGGCGTTATTGGTGAATACCGCCCGAGGGGCGCTTATTGATGAATCTGCACTGCTAAGTGCGCTTAAAAACGGCGAAATTTTGGGTGCAGGGCTAGACGGGCTTTCACAAGAGCCGCCTCCGGCTGATCACCCGTTACTAAATACCGGCCTCAAAAACTTACTGATTACGCCACACTCTGCTTGGTTGGCGAAAGAGGCGCGCCAGCGCTTAGTCAACATCGCTACGGGCCACTTAAAAGCCTTTTTATCGGCATAACCCTTCATCGATTTGTTAGATAACATTTCACTTTGTTTAAGAAGTGGAATGTTATTTAACAGCGTGCTGAACCCTTGTCGTCCATTTATTCCCTCTGGCTGCTTCTAACCTACTGCCCTTATTGAATTTTCTCATGTGAGCTTGTTTGCCCTCTATTGGCATTGCCTTTGCTAACTACACTAAATAAAAGCACCGCTAAAACGGTTTGCAAATAACTCGTTCAATAATAAATAAAAGGGTTTCACCATGAAATTAGTTGCCAAGGTCAGCTTACTGACCGCACTTGCTGCTCTGGTTCCTTCTGTTGCGTTTGCGCATACCGGCACGGGTTTTCATTCCCATGGCCTTATGGCGGGTCTGGCTCACCCAGTGATGGGCTGGGACCATCTGGTGGGATTGCTGACCGTAGGTTTCTGGAGTATGACGCTGGTTAAAAGCCAGCAGACAAAAGTTATCACCACCTTTTTTGCAATGCTGATGTTAGGTTTTGTTGCCGGAGCATCGGGTATTGCGTCGTCTGCCGTAGAAAGTGGAATCGCTGCGTCAGTGCTGCTCGCAGGCTTGCTATTAATACGTAATCGCCAATTTGCAATGCCTGCGGCAGCGTTTTTTGCCACTTTCTTTGCCGTGTTTCACGGTATCGCTCACGGCGCTGAGGCATTCGTTGGCGCGTCTTTCGAATTCGCCGTTGGCTTCATGTTAAGCAGTGCCATGCTGTTTGCGTGTGGTGCATTGTTTCAGATGGTATTTGCACAGCGTTTCGCTGCAGTGCGTTATATTGCGGGAGCCGGCGTTGCCTGTGCCGGTTTAGGAATGATGGCGTTCTGATAGTAAGACAAGTCGCGGGCCCACCGCTGATCCGGTGGCCACCCGCGGCGATTTCGTTAGCAAATTCGCGGCAGTTGTTCTCCTACCAGCATATCCATAATGCGTTCGCCGCCGAAAAACGTTTTTACCACAACTCTACCCGCTTTACCTTCCGCTACTTCTCCAATAATGGCTGCGTCCTTTCCCCCAGGATGCGCACGCATAGCCGACAGCACGGTATCGGCAGATCCTGCTGGTACGGCAGCCACAAGCTTTCCTTCGTTGGCGAAGTACAACGCTTCGAGGCCAAGAATTTCACAAACACCGCGAACTTCTTCACGAATGGGCACCGCTTCATCATCCAGACGAATACTTACCTGAGATGACTCTGCAAACTCACAGAGCACAGTAGCGACACCACCACGGGACGCATCGCGAATTGCATGGATATCGGGACACACTGCCAGCATAGCTTGAACTAAGCCATGTAGAGGCTGACAGTCGGTTTTTAGCTCGACGTCCAGCGCCAGATCGCCACGGGCGTTTAAAATAGCCGCACCATGATCGCCAATGAAGCCATTCACGATGATTTTATCTCCGGTCTGGCAGCGCTTCGATGAGATATTTACGCCGTCAGGGATCACGCCGATACCCGTGGTGTTGATAAAGCATTTATCGCCTTTACCTTTCGGTACCACTTTGGTGTCGCCGGTGACAATCATCACACCGGCTTCATCTGCAGCCTGCTTCATTGAGGTAACGATACGCCGTAACTGTTCCACTGGCATGCCTTCTTCGAGGATCATGCCGCACGACAGATATTTAGGCATTGCGCCAGACACGGCTAAATCGTTTACTGTGCCATTTACTGCCAGCGTACCGATGTTACCTCCGGGGAACTCAATTGGATCTACAACGTAGGAATCGGTAGTGAATGCTAACTTCGCTCCTTGTTGTTGGAACGCGGCTAAGTCGAAACGCGCCTGATCTTCCAATCCGTTTAAATGTTCGTTATCGAAGGTGCCGACAAAGACATCGTCGATAAGATCGCGCATGGCTTTGCCGCCAGCACCATGCGCCATGGTAATGGTGGCGGCTTTTAAAGTATGTTTTGACATTGCAACTACCCTGCTTGATGTACGTCTATCTTGCCGTAACTGTAGTAGGCAGAACAGGCGCCCTCGGTGGATACCATCAGCGCGCCGACGGGCGTTTCTGGGGTACAGTCTTCGCCGAACGCAGTGCAATCCCACGGCTTCAGTGCGCCTTTGAGTACTTCGCCGCACTGACAGGATTTAGGATCTTCAACTTGCAGCGTGGCCACTGAGAATGCTCGTTCTGCATCGAATTCTTTAAACGCTTGGCGGATCTTCACGCCAGACTCAGCAATAGAACCCAAGCCCCGCCATTCAAAGTGCTCACGTACCTCAAACACCTCGTTCACCGCCGCCATGGCGTTCAGGTTGCCTTGTTCCGGCACAATCCGAGCGTACTGGTTTTCAACTTCGGCACGTCCATCGCGTAATTGCTCCACCACCATTAATAGCGACTGTAAAATATCCAGTGGTTCAAACCCGGCAACCACCAGCGGGCGGTTGTAGTGAGAGGCGATGAAATTATAAGGTTGTTTACCAATCACCATGCTTACGTGTCCCGGCCCGAGAAAACCGTCGATAGACATGCCCGGCTCATCCAGAATCGCCTTCATGGTTGGAATAATGGTGATGTGGTTGCAGAAAAGATAAAAGTTGTTCAGTCCTTCACGCTTCGCCTGCATCACGGTAAGCGCGGTGCTGGGCATAGTGGTTTCAAAACCGAGGCCAAAAAACACCACCCGCTTGTGCGGGTTTTCCCGGGCGATAGCCAGCGCATCCATCGGAGAGTACACCATACGCACATCACAGCCTTCGGCGCTGGCCTGCTGCAGGCTCTTCTTCGAGCCCGGTACCCGCATGGCATCACCAAAGGTGGTGAAAATTACATCCGGCTGCTCGGCAATAGCAATACAATCGTCCACTCTGCCCATGGGCAGTACACATACCGGACAACCCGGGCCGTGCACCATCTCAATGCCTTTGGGCAGCAATCCTTCCAGGCCATAACGAAAGATAGAGTGAGTGTGGCCACCGCAGACTTCCATAATTTGCAGCGGACGCTCCTTAGCACGTGGAATGTCTGCCACTACCTCGTGGAGTTTTTTCAGTACCTTGCGGGCAAGGGCCGGATCGCGGAATTCATCAACGTATTTCATTATGCTCTGCTCCCCGATTGCGTCATGGCGTCCATTTCTTCCTGCAGCTCGCCAATTTCTTTCAATATCTCCAGCGTGCGCTGTGCTTCGTCTTCATCAATGAGGCTCATGGCGAAACCCACGTGAATGAGCGCCCAGCTGCCGATAACGTCAGATTCGGGCTGATCCGGGGTGTAAACGCAGCTCAGATTCACTTCACGCTTTACACCAAGAATACTGGCGACGCCAAACTGGCCGCCTTCTCTGACCTCAACGATCTGGCCCGGAATACCTAAACACATAATGACTCCTAATGTTTGGGGCGATCGGTGATGTCGCCCTTATCGAGGTCGTAGCGTTCCAGTTTGGAGCGTAAACCGACCCGGGACAGGCCCAGTTCCAGAGAGGCGCTGCTTTTGTTCCAGCGATGGCGGATGAGGGTTTCCCGCAGAATGCGTTTTTCCAGCATCTCCACACGTTCTTTCAGTGTACCGTCCAGATTCGCCAGCAGTTCCAGTTCTCCGCGTTCGGATTCCGGTGAAGCGCGCAGAATACGGCTTTGTAACAGGTCGGCAGTTAGTAAATTACCCTCTGCCATCACCAGCATGCGGCGGACTTCGTTCTGTAATTCGCGCACGTTACCCGGCCAGTGGTAGCGAGCCATACAGGCCAGCGCTTCATCGCTGAAGCCGTTAACCTGCTTGTCGAACTGCGACATCGCGGTATCGAGAAAATGGTTCGCCAGAACAGGTATATCAATTTTGCGACGCGACAGCGCTGGTAATTCCATGGGGACTTCGGCCAGACGGAAATACAAATCCTGACGGAAACGGCCAGCGCGAACTTCTTCTTCCAAATCGCGGTTGGTTGAGGCAATCACCCGCACATTGATTTTGCGACGCTGTTGATCGCCCAAACGACGTATCTCCCGCTCCTGTAAAACTCGCAGCAGCTTTACCTGAAAGGCCGGGCTTATTTCGCCAATTTCATCAAGGAAAATGGTACCGCCATCGGCTTGTTCAAACAGACCTACGTGATCGGTGATCGCGCCGGTGAAGGAGCCCCGCTTGTGGCCGAACAGCTCTGAAGCCAGCAGTTCATCGGGCATGGCACCGCAGTTTTCCACCACAAAGGGTTTGTCGGCGCGCAAGCTGTTGTAATGCAATGCGCGAGCGAACAGCTCTTTACCGGCACCGGACGGACCGCTGATCAACACTGACACATCAAAAGGCGCTATTTTCTCTACCTGCGCGCACACGGCATTCAGTGGACTGTTCTCGTGGCGCTTGATCCCTTCCAGACGGAAGCTTTGTTGCAACTTGCTGCGTTTGTGTTGAACTCGCGACTCTGACTCCATTTCTGTGAGTCGCATTTCCATATTCAGCAAATCGTTTTCCTGCTGAAACGACACCATGTTACAAGCGCTACGCACGGTGGAAATCAGATTATCCGGGTGCCAGGGCTTGGTAATGTACTGGAAAATCCCGGCGTCATTCAGGCCACGAATAATATCTTCTGACTCGGTGTAACCCGACAGAATAAGACGGCCCACCTGAGGCCAGCGCTCTCGCACTTCTGTAAGTAAATCTACGCCGGTACGCTCGGGCATACGTTGGTCGCACAGAATCACGTGAACCGACTCGCTTTCCAGTACTGACAGCGCTTCCGACGCATTTGCTGCGGTGAATACATCAAAATCGTCATCCAGTGTCCGTTCAAGGGTTTCCAGTGAACGCAACTCATCATCAACGCAGAGTACCGCTGGGCGGCTGGCAACGGCGGTCATAGCAGATCCCGAAGGCTGGCTGCTTCCGCCTCAAGTTTCTCTAAACGCTGTCTGATGTGTTTAGAACGGTGCGCATTCAACCAGGACAGCCAGGTTTCCATGCCTTCACCACTACGTGCTGAGATCTGGATGATTTCAATGTCTGGATTTACCTGACGGGCGTAATCGATGCACTTGTCTACATCAAAATCCAGATGTGGCAGCAGATCGGTTTTGTTCAGCAGCATCAGCTTAGCGGCATGGAACATATCCGGGTATTTCAGCGGTTTATCTTCCCCTTCGGTAACCGACAAAATGGCGACCTTGGCGGCTTCGCCCAAATCGAAAGCCGACGGGCACACCAGGTTGCCTACGTTCTCAATAAACAACACGCCGCCAGACAGATTGTCGAAGTTTTCCATGGCATGACCCACCATGTGGGCATCGAGGTGGCAACCTTTACCGGTATTGATTTGGATAGCGGGCACACCGGTTTCGCGAATGCGGTCAGCGTCGTTGGCGGTTTGTTGATCGCCTTCAATTACGGCCATCGGGAACTGTTCGTCGAGGGCTTTGATCGTTTCTGTGAGCAGTGTGGTTTTACCGGAACCCGGACTCGATACCAGGTTCAGCGCCAGCACCGAGTCGCGTGCAAATGCGGCACGGTTGCGGGCGGCGTACTGATCGTTTTTACCCAGAATATCCTGCTCAATTTGAATCATCCGCGACTGGCTTAAACCTGGTACATGGGCGTGGGCCGGGCCTTTACCAAAGTGAATGTTGTGACCTTCTGCATGCACATGATTGTGATCATGATTGTGGTCATTCCCATGATCATATGTGTGACCGTGGTTGTGCTCATGAGTGTGAGCATGGCCATCATGCGCGTGCGCATGATGATGGTGACCATCGTCATGCTGGTGGTGATGACCTTCGATTTTTACTTCACCTTCGGAACAACCGCATACAGTACACATATCAGGCTACCTCTAATTCTTTAATTCGCATTTCATCACCCTGGGTTACTTGCAACTGGTAACTGCCGCAATGACTACAGCTGTCATAACGTTGGGTAATAGAGACTGTTTCGCTGCACTGCAGGCAGTAAGCCACACCAGGGAGCGAGATGATAGTGAGTTTGGCACCTTCTGCCAGACTGCCTTTCATAACCACGTCGAAGCAGAATGTCAGGGCATTTGCATCGATATTGGCCAGTGGGCCGATTTCCAGCCACACTGCTTTTACTTTTTCGTACTGCTGAGTCGCGGCCTGATCTTCTAAGACCTGAAGAATGCCTTCAGCAATGGACATTTCATGCATGGCTTACCTCACTTTTCCAGCTCACGCAGGGATCAATCATTTTTATCATTGTGTCCACCACAGTGGTGGCATTGTCTGCGTCGACTTTCATACCATTACACACAGAGTACAAGGATCCTCGAGGATGAAAATTCCATTCTGTGGGGGCCACAATAGCATAATCCTCTATGACCCACTGTTCACCAAGCTGTCGCAGCTCCACTTTATGCAGCAAGGTACCTCGGGCAGTTTCTGCTAAGCCTATGCCATGGCGTTGAATTCCGGCGTCGGGCAGAAGGCGACGCATGTTTCTGGGTATGGTGGCAAAGTCGTTGACCAAGGCCGACAACCGATTAACGAATACGTTGTCATCTTGATTGCCTGCCCGGGCGAAACAACCGGATTCCCGCGGTTTGCCATTGATCGACGGGAGCTTACAAAATGCCGCCCTGTCGCCGTTATCAAGTTCGTCTAAAACACTATCGAGGTCTGTCTGTACCGAAAGATCCAGTGTGTCTGCCCCTGCACCAAAGGATAAGTTACTGAATAAGGCGGCTGTCTCGGCGTGATGGTTTACTACCCATTCTCTAAGCAAGTCCGGATTTTTAAGTTCGCCCAATGGCGCGCTGAACATTGCTATGATTAAGGTTTCTAAGGCGGCAACGTGGCTGTTGTAGTCCTGGGTGTCTTCTTTTGCTACGGCGTTAAGTTGTAGTGACCAGCGAGCCTTTTGATGACACTGGGCAAACCAAGCGGTAAGCCTGCCCATAATCACGTCTTTACCGGCCACCCAATGTTGCAGCAGGCTAATGCCCAGTTCTCTTGCCGATTCAGCCATGACCAGAAATGCCCTGGCTCGGCGGGTGGGCTCTGATACGGTGATAGACTGCGCCGACTCCATCGCTTTTAAAGACGCTACGGTTTGCGCGACGGCACAAACATTAAAGATCAGCGGTAATGCCCCAACAACCTGTTCCACGGGCTTATCACGAAACCAGGCAGTGAGATGTCGGGGGCGACTGTTGATGATGTCTACAATGGTCAGTTGGCCCTGTTTCCACAAGGCATTTACCTGGATTTCCCCGGCGCTGAACGACGTCACAGCTCCACCTCGTTGTCTAATCCGGTAACGGTTGCAGAAAATTTGCCACGCATGAATGCTCTGCGACTGACACCGGGTTCGTCTGATGTCGTCAACTCGGACGCGGCCAGCGCTTTTGCTTCCGTTTGCGCCGCGTCTTCCCTCGACGCCTCTTCATTGATAATCTCAGTGCGGCGCTGATGCTCGTCTTTTAACAGCTGCCGCTCTGACACGCTATTTTCGTCCTCCTGCATAATGAAACTTAGCGCACTTATCGCGACATCTTCTGCAACGGACTGGGCTTCAAATTCCCACATGGGTGAGAACAATGAACAAATTCCGTAGCGACCCAGGGCACTATCTTCTGACGCGGTAAATTCAAACATGCCGGAAGGCAAGACCAACGCAAAGGTTTCACCACAGTCAGGCAGCGCAGGATGCAGCAACAGTAAGTTCATGCACCACGGCGTTACCACAGCAAACAGTGAATGCTGACAAGGTGTCGCCACCGCGTCACTGCAAAATACAGACAATGCGGGATTGTACACCGGCAGATCGCACATTTTGCTATCGGCTTGCTGATAGAACGCCATGATGTCAGTGCGTGTTATCATCAGTCTTTTCCGGTCACCATGAACTGATCTTTATCACCATCGCACTGAGGGCAGCGCCAGTGTTCGGGCAGTTGCGTAAATGGCGTGCCCGGTGGGATCTGCTCAATATCATCACCCTCGGCGGGGTTGTAAACATACCAGCAAATCTTGCATTCCAGACAGGCGTCATCGCTGATACGGCTGGCATCACCCATAAAACTGCCTTCAAAGCCCTGATAGTTCATGCTTTCCTCACACCAGTACGTCACGAATTTCGTGCAGGCGTTCAGCCGAATCTTCCAGATCTTCCGGTGCCGCACAGCCCACCGCTGGAATATCTACTATCTCGAGGGTATCGAGAATTAACTGATCGGTGCTGTTGTAGTACTGCACACGCCACAGGTTTTCCACGTTGGTGGCGGTGATGCGGCAGTTGCCATAACCTCGCGACAGTATGGTGACAGGACCTGTGCCAGTGAAGTAGGTTAAACAACCATGATCTTCAGGAGAAAATGGCAGCAGCGACAGATTGATGACATGGGGGATTGCCGTTTTGTCCTGGCTGTATTTCTCTGACACTTCTGCAATTTCTACCAGTACCGACGGCGCGTTTAGCAGGTTAGTTGGCAAGCTGGCAAGTTTGGGGGTAAGCGGCTCTGCTTGACTAAATGCCAGTTCGCGGACTGCCACAGGAATATCGGCAACTTCAATGATGTCTGAGGAAAGTTTCTCACCAATCCACGAGCGAACACGCCAAACACCTGCCATCACCGTTTCTTGAACTTGATAGGCTTCGGTACCTTCAATACGGATACTGACTTCTCCTTCTCCCAGCAGGTTATTCAGCAGGGAAAGATCTGGCGCAGGCAGCGACTTAATACTGAAGCGGCTTGAAGGCTGGTCCACCTCGTAGTGGTCTAGCGCATGTTGTAGCTGCTCCAGCACGGCAACGGCATGCGGACAGGACTGTACGTCTTCTGCTTCTGGCAAAATAGGCATGTCATAAGTGTGCATTGCGCCCGGCATTTTCATGTAGTCGAGCACCATATCGCCCTCGTCCTGACTACCCGGACCAATGGGTACTGCACCGACATTACGAATTGGAATTTGATTATCCATAGTGATCTCCTTGTAAGCGCCGCCTAGTGGCCGCAGCTGGCTGGGCCAGGGTTAAACACAACCGGGGTACCAATGCCCGGATCACAAGTAGGCTCTTTTGAAAGCAGGTCGGAAATCATCGACATGTATTCGTCCCAGTTGCGAACTTTGGTAATGTCGCCGAGGTATTTCCCTTGTTTCAGAAATACCAATGCCGGGTAGGCGCGAAAATTATAGCGACCGCGTAGCTCGCGCTCATAATTGGTAGACACCACGGCTGGCGTTAGTTTGGGAAAAGCTTTAATCAGTTCTGGCAGAATCACCGCCACGTCATTCGATTCGGGGAACTGTTTGGGTTGCTCAGTGAGAAACAGTACTGAGAATTCTTCTTCCTGAATGAAGGACTCAAAATTTTCTTCCGACAAGTGCGGGTAATTCAGTTCTTCTATCAGTCTTTCTACTAATGGTGAGGGCATGGGCTGACTTCTTATTTAGCGTGTTGTTGAGTTAACCGGGTTTAATTGAGACTTCAGATGTTCTGGCAGTTCCGGCTCGCGATCATTAAGATCAGCGAACAGCGACTGGTCATAGTCGAGGGTGCCATTCATTACCTGAGTGAGTGCTTTTAATGCATCGGTGATATTCTTTGCGCGATTGGCAGACACGACTTCCCGGGCGGCACCAAGAAAAACCAGCACCCAAGTGCCTTCTTTCTGCGGGCCAACTAACTGCATGTCTACCCATTGCTCATCCTGACTATCACCACACAGGGCGCGTAGGCCGTCGTTCTGAATAACTTGAAGCGGAATGCCGGTACACATTAGTGCGCCTCCTGTTCACCCTGAGCTGGCGGGAAAAAGCGAATATCACCGGTGCGGCAAGCCGAGGCTTCATCCGGTCGACCCTGTTCGTAATCGCTCAGATTCAGCTGTTCGGGCGACAAGGCATGGTTATTGGTTTGCTGCTTCTGCACAGTAATGCCGAAGTCTGTTAAATAGTTCAGGGCGGTATCGATGGCGGGCTCGATTTGCGCTTTGACCACATCTCGCAGACTGCCGCCGAAATCTTCCAGTTCTTCCGGCTGACAGCCAACCAGCAGCAACGCTGACGGGTAGTTGCCAGTGAACTCGGCCATGGCCAGTACTTCCTGGAACCCGGTTTGGTGAAGACTCATTTTCTTTGCGCCCATGAACTTGGGCACATCGTCGTTATATACCACTTTCAGCGTGCCTGGCGCTAAACCATAGTCGATGGCATCAAACACCACTAATACGTCAGCTTCCTGTACGTGCTGCACCAGGTAAATACCCTGGGTGCCACCGTCCATCAGCTTTACATCGCCTTCAAACACATAGTCCTGATTGAGGGCTTCGATGCAGCGTACGCCAAAACCTTCATCGGCCCAGAGCACGTTGCCAATTCCTAAAATTAATACTTTCTTACTGTTCATACCCGCCTGCTTATCTTGTTATTCGTTAAAGGGCTGTAAAGTAATGTTTAAATTTTTTGTTTTTTTCGTCTTTCAGGTATTACAAACTCTGTGCCAATCGAGGAAAAAGGCAGAAAGCCAGTATTGGCGAGGTGTAACGGGGAGCGTTACAGAACGTGATGAATTTTGATTGGAAATTAACTTATCAACTTTATGCTATATCGGAAAGTTTCTTTTCTTTTGCGGCTTGCTGCGCTTGATAGAGATCCCAACGTTGTTGTTTTTCGAGCCAGAACATGGCGGGCGTCTTTAAAAACATGCCGAGGCGCAATGCGGTATCAGCTGAAATTGCGCGGCGACCCTGAACGATTTCATTCACCCGGCGACGGGAAATTTTCAGTTCTGCCGCCAAACGAGACTGGGTGATTTTCATGGGGGTGAGATAACACCGGGCCAGAAATGCGCCGGGATGCTCGGCTTTTTTACAGCCAGGGTTGCAGGGTGAGGAAATGGAATTGATGTCACACATGAGCAGGGAATACGCGCCTGCAAAGGCGCGTATATTCTCGGTTAGTCCGGCTTGTCATCTTTGAACATCCGCCAGCCGCTTACCATGGTGGAGATCAGGCTTTGGCGTGACATGATGTCTTCACGGATGGCCACGTACACGTGGATCATGATGAAGGTGATGATCCACCACATGCCCACACGGTGCCAGGTGTGTACATCCTGACTCTGACCAAATAGCGGGATAACCCAACCAAACATCACGTCGGCCCAGCTGCCCTGCCCGAGGCCTTCGCTGTACAGTGCGAAGCCAGTCACGATCATAAAGATAATGCCTAGCACGAAGAGTACAAACATACCCAGTTGCGCCAGCGGGTTGTGGCCCACGTATTTCTTCGGCGTTTTCTCCATAAACGAGTACCAGCGGATCTCGTGCCACACTTCTTTCCACCAGGCTTTACGGAAAACCTTGGGATAGAAAAGCTCTCTGGCGTGGCTATTGCCCACAATTGCCCAGTAGATCCGACCGATAAATGCAATAGTCACCACGTAGCCCGCGGCAAAGTGCGCGAAACGGATATAGCCCATCAGAAAGTTCTCACTGGCCTCACCCGGCTGCGTTGGCAAAGGCACACCAATGAAGTACCCGGTCACGCATAGTGTGAGCACGCTCAGTACCGTTACCCAGTGCCATAGCCTTACGGGTGCCTGGTATACATAAACGGCGGTTTGTTTGCGTACCAGTTCCTTTTCTTTGCCATCACGATGATTATCCACCAGCTCTTTTTTTTCTACGGTTGATGTCATGACGTTCTCCTGCGTTAGCGCAATGCCTTAGCGAACCTTAACTTTTGTCAGTTCCTGACCGTCTTCTGCCATTACGTGGGTAGAACACGCCAGACAGGGGTCGAAACTATGCAAAGTGCGTAGAATCTCAACCGGCTCATCAGGACGTTCCATGGGGGTGTTAAGTAGCGAGGCTTCAAAGGCACCAATGTTGCCGTTGGCATCGCGAGGGGAGCCGTTCCATGTAGTCGGTACCACCGCCTGGTAGTTCTCAATTTTACCGTCTTTAATTTTGATCCAGTGACCCAGCGCGCCGCGCGGTGCTTCGTTTATGCCCACACCTTTGGCCTCTTTTGGCCAAGTGCTCGGGTCCCATTTCTCAACGTTAGCCGTTGATGAATCGCCGCCTTTAATGTTGGCAACTAACTGATGCCAATCGTCCAGCATAGAATCCACACAGAGTTCAGAGTCCAGCGCTCTGGCGAGGGTACGACCTAAGGTAGAAGGCAGGAATTGTTTCAAGCCGAGATCCATACCGGTGGCAGAGTTGAAGGCATGCAGAGAGCGGTCAACCTGCTCTTTGATGTATTCCTTACCGGATGCATAACCGATGATGTAACGGGACAGCGGGCCTACTTCCATGGCGTGACCTTTCCAGCGCGGTGACTTGATCCAGCTGTACTTGGCACCTTCATCCAGTTCTTTTATGTTGGTTTTGGTGCCCTTGAAGTTAGGACCCAGTTCAAATTTTGCTTCGGTTTCACCATCCCAGGGATGCAGACCTTTGGCACCGTTGGCGTACTGATACCAGCTGTGATCCACAAATTCCTGAATTTCATCCGGATTCCGCACATCTACTGGATGGATTTCGTTCCAGTTTCCACCAATGATTGCACCGGCAGGAACCAGGTCAGTGCTGCGATCGCCGGGCACTACCGTGTGTGTGCCATAGCTCATCACGTTGTGCGCCGCCAGACCGCCGCCGTACAGCCAGTCTTTGTAAAGGGTGGCAATGGCGATGACGTCAGGAATGTAGACGTTCTTGATAAAGGCTTCGGCTTCGCGGATACGTTCCAGCACGAAGTTCAGGCTGGTCATATTCACCGGCGCGCCGGAAGAACCGGTACCGTCCAGGTTGATGGCACAGGCCACACCGCCCACCATATAGTTCGGGTGCGGGTTCTTACCGCCGAAAATGGTGTGAATTTTGACGATTTCTTTCTGCATATCCAGCGCTTCAAGGTAATGCGCAACCGCCATCAAATCCGCTTCCGGTGGCAGTTTGTATGCAGGGTTGGTCCAGTAACCGTTAGCAAACAAACCCAACTGGCCGCTTTCAACGAATTTCTTGATACGGGTTTGCACATCTTTGAAGTAGCCTGGGCTGGATTTCGGATGGGCAATGGACACTTTTTTCTGTAAGTCGGAGGTTTTCACCGGATCGGCTTTCAGCGCGTTAACCGGGTTAACCCAATCCAGCGCGTGCAAGTGGTAAAAGTGCACGACGTGATCGTGAATATTCAAAGTTTTATCCATCAGGTGACGGATGATGTGTGCGTTCAGCGGGATATCGATGCCTAATGCATCTTCTACCGCTCGGACACTGGTCAGCGCGTGACAGCCGGTACAAACACCACAGATACGTTCTACGAACGCCCACGCGTCGCGCGGGTCACGGCCTTTCAGGATCACTTCCAAACCACGCCACATGGTACCGGTGGATACCGCGTTACGAATAATATTGTCTTTATCGACGTTCACTTCGCAGCGCATATGACCTTCAATGCGGGTCACCGGATCGACCACAATCCGACGGCCACTGTTGTCAAGGCTGCTTGAATTTAAATCATTCATTATTCTTGTTCTCCTTTATGCTGTGCGCGCTTCACAGCACTCGCTGCGGCGTGGGCAGCAATGGCGGCACCAACGCCACCGGCAACAGTCATACCGATTTCATCGGCGTTTTTCTCAATACCAAATTGTTTGATGTCGGTGAGGCGATCGTAGAACGAGCCTTTGTCCCAGAAGCCGTCTTCGGAACAACCGATACAGCCGTGACCGGCCTGGATGGGGAACGAGGTACCTTCGTTCCAGCGTACCGTAGAGCAGGCGTTATAAGTGGTTGGCCCTTTACAGCCCACTTTGTACAGGCAGTAACCCTTACGCGCGCCTTCGTCATCCCATTGCTCTACAAACTGGCCTGCATCGAAGTGCGGACGACGGTAGCATTTGTCGTGAATACGTTGGCTGTAGAACATCTTTGGACGACCCTGACGGTCAAGCTCCGGCACGCGGCCGAATGTGAGCATGTAGGTAATAACGCCGGTCATGACTTCGGCAATAGGTGGACAACCCGGTACTTTGATGATGGGCTTGTCTTTAATGACTTTGTGGATAGGCACGGCCTGGGTCGGATTAGGCTTAGCAGCCTGCACGCAGCCCCACGATGCACAGGAACCCCAGGCAATAATCGCGGCGGCATCTTTGGCCGCGTGTTTCAGCTGGTCGAGGAACGGTTTACCACCCACGATACAGAACATACCGTCTTCATTCAGCGGCGGGTTACCTTCTACGGCGAGAATGTATTTACCTTTGTATTTCTGGATGGTTTCCTCAAGGATTGCTTCCGCTTGGTGTCCGGCAGAGGCCATCAGGGTATCGTCGTAATCCAGTGAAATCATCGACAGCACCACGTCTTTTACCAGCGGGTGGGCTGAACGGATGAAAGATTCTGAACAACAGGTACATTCCAAACCGTGTAACCACAGAACGGGCGTCCGCTCTTTGGTTTCCATGGCATGGGCAATGCGAGGTGCGAATGCCGGGCCAAGGCCCAACGCTGCCGCAGTCAGGCTGCAGTACTTAAGAAAACTTCGACGGGTAATTCCCTGCCGACGCATGACGTTATAAAAAGTTTCCAATTGGGACATGGTGGGTCCTCCGCATACTTCTGCTGAAGACGAAATAATCTCGCGTGTACCGTGCCTGTTCGATGATTGGGTATTAAGCAAGTTATCCGGCTATTCAGCGGATTTTTGTTTTTTTGTTTGGTGCAACAATTTCTTTAATGCAACCAGACAGATAGCAAACACCAGACCAGATCGGAATTGCTTTTAATAACAGTAAGTTAACAATTTTAGAGGCGAGAATTGGTTTGTTAGCTTTCCACTGGAGAACGAAACTGGAAAGTCGGTTATCAGTAAAAACAGAGGTGTTCAGGCAGGTGTTGTGCGGGCCAGCGTGATCAGCGCCTGACCAAAGGCAATACCGGCATCGTTAGCGGGAATGCGCTGATGGCTGAGTACGGTGAACCCAGCTTGCTGCAACTGCTGTTGAAGCAAGCCCTGCAGTAAACTGTTCTGCATGACACCACCGGAGAGAACCACAGTACGGAAGTGTTTCTGCTTTTGGATATTCTGCGCTAAGCAGGTGAAAGCCGTTGCCATTGATACATGGAATCCCTTGGCAATATTGGACTTATCTTCGCCCTGTCCGAGCGCGTCTATCATTTCCAGTAGCATGGGGCCGGGATCAATACGTCCTTCCGTATCGGGTGTCAGAGTAAATGGCTTCGCAGGAAGCTGCCCGTTCTCAGCCAGCTTTTGCAGGGCAACGGCTGCTTGACCTTCGTAGCTGATCTGATTGTCGTAACAACCAAGCAGGGCAGCAACGGCATCGAATAAACGCCCGGCAGAGCTGCTAAGCGGGCAATTGAGCTGCTTATCTATCATCTTCGCCAGCGTGGCTGCCGTGGGGGATGCCAGTGTTTTTGGTAATCCGGGAACCGCGATCACGCGTTCTCTAATGTCTTGCTCACTCAGTAAGGGATATAACTGGCCAAACAGACAACGCCAGGGCGCGAGAATTGCCTGTGTGCCGCCGGGTAGTGGTGCGGGTTTGAGTCCGCCCAGTCGTTCTGCTTGCTGATAGTTGCCAAACAGCACTTCGCCGCCCCAAAGCGTACCATCGGTGCCAAGACCCGTGCCGTCAAGGCAAATGCCGAGGAGGTTTTCACTGCTCAGTGGAACGTCATTGTCTCCCATACAGGCTGCCATATGGGCATGGTGATGCTGAGTTTTACTTATTGGCGAATCAACATAAAATGAAGAATCTTCTTCATCGGCACAGCGCTGCGCGTAGCCACTGGAAAGGTAATCGGGATGCAGATCGCAACTTATTTGTGACGGGGAAAACTGATATAAGTCGCGGTACAGTGCCAGTGTCTGCTCCCAGGCATCGAAGGTACGGGCATCACTGAGATCGCCCATGTGCTGTGAGATTACAGCGTTGGGCCCCTGGGTCATGCAGAAGGTGTTTTTCAACTCCGCCCCCAGGGCCAGAATGCTGTGCTCTGTTGAAAAGCCTTCCGGCAGCGGTAATACCAGTGGTGCATAGCCGCGGGCTAGTCGTAGTGGCTGTAACCGGGAGCCCGTTTCATTTGGTAGCACCTGCATGACGGAGTCATCTACCCGGTTGTGGATAGGCCGGTTATGCATCACAAATACGTCGGCAATATCACATAGCTGGCTTCTGGCATCCTCGTTGTCGATGGCTTGGGGCTGCCCAGAGGCGTTGCCGCTGGTCATTACCAGCGGGAAATCCACCGCGTCCATTAGTAACAGGTGAATGGGCGTGTAAGGCAACATAATGCCAAGGCGATTGGTATCGGGTGCTATCGTGTCAGCCAATGGCTTACCTGTAAGCAGCTTACCCGATGGGCTATGGGGCGTTGAAGACGCTTTAGCAGAATCGTCTTTAGGCGGGACAAGTACTACCGGAGCCTGGGGCGACTTCAGCAGCGCGATTTCCTCATTGCCCAGGTGGGTATAGTCACTGGCCTGTTCGATGTTTCTCATCATCAGGGCAAACGCCTTGTGCGAGCGTCGTTTACGTTCGCGCAGCGTGTTTACGGCCAGCTGGTTCGTTGCATCGCAGACCAAATGAAATCCACCCAGCCCCTTCAGCGCAATAATCTTCCCCTCGCGAAGCGCGGCGGCAATATCGGTAAATGGCGAACTGGAAACTAACTTTTCACCCTGGCTATCTTCCAGCCACAGCGTTGGCCCGCAGTCAGGGCAAGCTACCGGCTGAGCGTGAAAGCGCCGGTCTGCAGGGTTCTGATACTCAGCTGCACAGGCATCACAAAGCGGAAAATCCGCCATCGTCGTGCTTGCCCGGTCGTAAGGCAGGGTTTTAATGATGGATAGCCGGGGCCCGCAATTCGTGCAGTTCAGGAACGGGTATTGGAAGCGACGATCTGCGGGATCGAAAAGCTCGTTTCGGCAGTCTTCACAGGTGGCAGCATCGGGCGGACAACCGGTGTTAACCGCGTTGCTCACAGATTCGGTGATGGTGAACGATGTCGGCCCTACGTTGATAAAAATCGGAGTCAGAATAACGCTGTTGATGCGTGATAAGGGCGGTGCGTTATCACGAATCGACGCCACAAAAGTGTTGGCTTCGGCTTCTTCGCACTGCAATTCAATCAGCACGCCCTCGCCGTCATTAAAAATATGTCCGCACAGGGATAATTCATTAGCCAATCGCCAGACAAATGGCCGAAAGCCCACACCCTGTACCAGACCAGTAATGCGGATATGAAAACCGTTGGTTTCAGACGTTGTCATGGCGTATGAATAATCAGGCTAGTGCACCGTGCAGGCCATGCACGGATCAAAAGAACGGACGATGTGCTGTACGGCCACCGGCTCAGTCTCGCCCGGACGTACCGGCGCGCCTTCTAATGCCTGCTCCAATGCACCTGGAATACCGAAGCTGTCTCTGGGGGAAAAGTTCCAGCTGGTGGGGGCCACAATCTGATATTGCGAAATTTTACCCTTTTTAATTTCTATCCAGTGTCCCAGTGAGCCACGGGCGGCTTCCACCAAACCAATGCCTCGCGCACTGTCGGGTAGCTTGGTTTCGTGGCGAAATGGCGCAGAAGGGTCAATGGCTTTAGCCCATGCTTGCATGGCGGGGATCACGCTTGCCAGTTCCAGCAGGCGGGCGACGATTCGAGAATGTACATTCGCGCCGTTAGCAGCAACTAATGCTTCAATCAGCGGGTTTCGATTCAGCATTTGACGGGCAATAGCGCCGGTTTCCATCACGTGATTATCCAGCCTGGGTGATTTACACCAGCTATACGCGTTGTCGTTATCCAGATCGGGCGTGGTTTCGCCCTGCATTGGATTTACCGGTGCAGACAGGGGCGTTAACCAGCTGTGAGCATGATCTTCCGTGACTGCGGAAATGGTCACGTCTGTGCGTTTACCTTTAATCAGCTGGCCCGGTGCAAACAGGTGTCCTTCGGTCAGTGGGTACGCGCCATAACTTAAAAAGTTGCCAGGGCCCCTACCGAGTTTATGTAGCTCCAACTCCTCGCTGATGTGCAGAAAACGGCTAAAATCGCTGTGATCCCAGCTTTTCGATGCCTGCCACGCTTTGAGTTCATCTATTGAAGACAACTTGTTGATAGTATCGAGATTGTCGCCAAACAATTCAGATTCTAAAAATTTGCGGAACGCAGAAATAATGGTTACCACACGAATGCGTTCGGCACGGTCGATGGCACGTGCGGAGCCGTCCGGCTGAATGGTGAGGGTGTGCGGCCACTTGCCTGCCATTAACCCCATCAGATGCAGGAAGGCCGCGCGAGCGGGCAGCATGACTGCAGTGGCGCTGCCGGATGTCGCTTTAAAGCGGTTGGTTATTTCTGCAAACCAGGGCTTGTCGGCATACAGGTCGCGGGCAAAATCTGGCATGAAGAATAGATAGAAATGGGTGAGCAGATCGGTCATGTTCTCATTGGCGAGAATCAAGTTGGTGGCTAACTGGCCGTTACGAGGCATCTCAATACCCATGCAATCAGCCAGTGCCCGGGCGGCAGCAACCGATTGGGTTACTGAACAAATGCCGCAAATCCGTGGCGTGTACACCAGTGCATCTAATGGGGCTTTGCCCAGCATGATTTGCTCGAAACCCCGATAAAGGGTTGAGTTCACTTCGGCGCTGTCGACCTGTCCGTTCTGGATATCCAGGGCAATTTCTAAATCCCCCTCAACGCGGTTAAACGGGCCTGCAACGATTCTGCTCATAGGGTTGCTCTCATTTGTCCCGCTTGTAGATAGTCGGCGGATAAATTAACTGATCGGATACCGCGTTCTGTTTCAGGCGGTTGGGGGTAGCGGCTTTCGACAGTGAAGCCAGCGCCACGAACCAAGCTTTGGGCATATCGGTGGGCAAACCAACAGGAATGCCTGCCACTTTCGGAGTGCGGGTGAAGGTGTGTCCCGGTTCTTCAAATTCAGGGGCAGTACAGTTGATACAGGGGTAACCGCCATTGGTACAAGAGCCCTGCCCGTTCCACGGTCTAATATTGCAGTCGGCGTGCGCTTGCGTGCCTTTACAGCCGGTGTTTTCCATCATACAACCGCGATCACCTAACGATTCAGCGCTGGCTTTGTATTCGTAAAATTCATTGCGATTGCAGCCGTGATGAACAAGGTGATCGGCATACATGCGTGGGCGAGCCAGCGCATCTAAATCGTCATCGGTATGTTCACTCATGGCAATGCTAGTGAGAGTTTCGGTTACCCAGTCTGGATGCGTCGGACATCCCGCGATATTCACTACTTTATTGCCAGACTGTGAGCGGTAGTCTTCACCAAGCAAGCCGCCAGTTTGCTCGCCTTCGAACTGCAAGCCGGTAGCATCGGTAAGGTTATCTGCCGCGGCGGTTATGCCGCCATACGCGGCGCAGGAACCGACTGCCACGGTATGACGACTCTTGGCTGCTAACTCTGACACCCATTCAATCATTGGCTTGCCGGTACCGCCCATCACGTGAAAACGACCGGTGCCGTTTGGGCCGGTCATCATCGAGCCTTCGATGCACAGAATATCCAGCGACAAGCGATCGTTCAGGATATCATCCAGGATGGCAAGGAATTCGCGGCCACTGGCTTCGCTTAACGAGGGGTGCCACAGCAAATTAATGTCGGCAGCCTCAAACAGCGCGATGACGTCTGGCGATTCGGCATTCAACAGTGACATGGAACAGCCACCACAGCCCCCAGATTGTAACCAGAGTAGATTATGCATCGTCTTCTCCCGGCCCCGGCAACCAGAGTCGAGCCCGTGCGCCACCTTGTTCATGATTGATGATACTGAGTTCGCCGTGGTGTTCAGCGATGATGCCGTAGCTAATGGAAAGTCCCAGACCCGTACCTTTTCCTACTGGTTTGGTGGTGAAAAAGGGTTCAAACAAATTGGGTGCATCGGCTTCGCTGATGCCTGGTCCGCTATCTTTTAATGTAACCAATACCCCTCGATGGCAAGGCTCCGCACTCAGAATCAGCGACCTTATTTCACTGTCGGCCATGGCGTCAAACGCATTCTGCACAAGATTTACCACGACCTGATGAATTTGCCCAGCGTGTCCCCAGGCATCTAATTTTGGCGGCAGCTGATAAGTAATATCAACCGCGAATTTGCTCTCTTTCACAATCCAGTGTGCCGCTGTGCGGATGACATGAACAATGTCGAATGCGGCTTTTGCAGATGCCTGCGTGGATGAAAACTGGCGCAGATCATCAACAATTTCTTTCACCCGAACCGCGCCCTCCATGGTGCCTTCCACCAGTGAATTGAGATCTTTAATCGCTTTATCCAGACGCATTTGCGAGCGCATGTCGCGGAGATCTTCCCGGGTGGCACCCTCGCTCACCGCATCGAAATAGGTGCGCAGCTTATTGGTGTAGCGCTGTAATACGTGCATATTGCCGTATACAAAGCTAATAGGATTATTCAGTTCATGGGCAACCCCGGCGACCAGTCGACCCAGAGAAGCCATTTTTTCAGACTGTACCAACCGTTGCTGTGCCAGTTGTAGTTCGGCATGGGCTTCGTTGAGTTCTTTGTAAGCCCGCTGTAATTCGCCCACCGGACGGCCTACCAGCACCACACCCACTTTACGGCCACGGTGGTTAATACGGGGTGAGCAGTTTACCGATAACGGCACATCTCCGAAGCTGCCGTGCAGTACCACATCCACGTCTCGTTCTATGTGTTTGCTGTCGACTTGTTTGAGGAGCGGTAAAAGTGGAACACCGGGGCAACTGATGAGATCTTCTACCGGCGTACCTAGCAGACTGGGGCTATCTTCGTCTGTGAATTCGCTGAGCGCACGGTTTACACCATCAATTTTGCCGTGGTTATCGCAAACAATCAGCACATCGTTCATCGAGCTTTGCACGCTGTCAAAGTAACGCTGTGCTTCTTCCAGCTCAACATTTTTACTTTCTAACTCAACTTGCGAGCGAACCAGATCGGCATAGGCCTCATCCATTTTGTGGATGACATCAACCCACGCAACATCGGCCTGGATGGCCTGTTCGTTATCGACTTCGTGCTCGTTGGTCATTTCAGACCACTAAAATGAGACATTTCATAGCGTAAAACTATACCGAAGATCACGGCGGTTCAAGTACCTGCTCGGTAGGTGCCATAAAAATTTATTCACGATGACTGTAATTTTTTTCAAAATGCCCTGACTATGGGGTAACAAACACACTTTCAGGGCATGAACCCTAAGGACCCGGGAACACCCTTGGCTACCGATTTTGCTGCCATACTCAAGGAATACAACGGACTGCTCAGCCGCGTTGCCAGTGGCTATGAGGCCAATGAAGCATTGCGACAGGAATTGCTGCAAGAGATCGCGCTGGCCGTGTGGCAAGGGTTGCAGCGTTTTGAGCATAAAAGCAGTCTGAAAACCTACATCCTTAAGATTGCTCACAACCGGGCGGTAACGCACGTGGCGACCAATGCGCGTATTCCACGGGCTGAGTCTTTTGACGACCACGAAGCGTCTAATCCGTGTTTCACCCTCAATCCTGAGGACAATGCTGCGCAAGACAAACAGTTGCAGGCGTTACTTAATATCGTGCGCGAACTACCGCTGCCGGGACGTCAGGTGCTTACGCTGTCGCTGGAAGGACTGTCTTACGATGAAATAGCCGACGTGTGTGGTTTAACTACCAGCCACGTGGGTGTACTGCTGAAGCGAACCAAAGCCGCTGTTGTAGAGAGGTTAAACGATGACAAATAATACTGATGATCTGGCCGCGCTTTGGCAAACTCAGGAAGTGCAGCCAATCGATGTGGAAAAAATTCAACGTGAATTGCACATGCAGCGCTGGAAGCAGCGTTTTTACATGCTGGTAGATGTGCTTGGGCCGGTACCGCTGGCGCTCATTCTTTACTATCAGTCAGACAAATTACCGCTGTCTGCATTAATCGTTACCTGGGCCACGCTAATTATCACCGTACCTTTCGTCATTTATTTTCTCTGGCTGCGTCGCCACGCTGCCTTCACCACGGCCGTCGATACCCAATCGCACGTAAATGTGCTTTATCGTCAGGTGGCGAACAATGTGAAAATTGCGTTTTACACCAAACATTCCTGCTGGGTGTCGTGCGTGATGCTGTTGCTGTTCTTCGGCGGAGAAATTTTTAAAACCTTGTCTGCCAGTGAGGAAGGATTATCTTTAGTCAGGATTGCGGTTTGGCTGGGGCTAGGACTGGTGATCAGCTTTGGTTGTTTTATCTGGGCCCGCGGACGGGAACGAAAGTTCAGAGCGAGAATGGAAGAGCTGGCCGGGATAAGAAGCCAGCTCGACTAACGGTTCAAGCTGCCCAGTTCTGTTTTTGCATTACTGAAGCCATGTCGCCCACGTGACGGATGGCGTTGAGACACTTGTCCTGATCGGTGATCGGAAACGAGAAAATCATCTCATCTACACCGGTGGCCTCAATAAATTGACTGATCTGACGTTCCGCCTGTGCTGGTGTACCGACAATGGCAAAGCGCAGGGTATTGTTAATGGCGGCGACTTCATATTCTGAAAGTACCGCATCAATATTGTCGACGGGGGCTGGCATTGGGTCGTTTGCCTGACGGCGCAGATTAGCGAACTGCTGCTGAACCGAAGTAAACAAACGCGCTGCTTCTGCTTCATCATCGGCCACCACACTCATTACACCGGCTGATACATACGGTTTGTCTAACTGTGCCGAAGGACGGAAACTGTCACGGTACACACTGATAGCATCCAGCAGCATGTCTGGCGCAAAGTGTGAGGCGAAGGAATACGGTAGACCAAGCTGTCCGGCGAGCTTCGCAGAATACAGACTGGAGCCCAGTAGCCACAGTGGTACCTTTGTGCCTGCACCGGGAATCGCGAGAACGCGGTTATCGCCTTTGTCGTCAGACAGGTATTCTTGCAGCGCCATCACATCAGCGGGGTAATCCTCAACGCTGGCATTCATGTTGCGGCGAAGTGCTCTGGCAGTGGCCATGTCTGTACCTGGTGCGCGACCCAGACCCAAATCGACCCGGCCCGGAAACAGGGTAGCCAACGTGCCAAACTGTTCGGCAATCACTAGCGGCGAGTGATTGGGTAGCATAATGCCACCCGACCCAATGCGAATCTTGCTGGTGGCCTGGCCCACTGCTGCTAGCAATACCGCTGTTGCTGCACTGGCAACTCCGCGCATACCGTGATGTTCTGCTAACCAAACACGTTGATAGCCTTGCTTTTCCGCTTCTGCGGCTATGGCTTTGCTCTTTTCGAACGCGTTAGCCGCGCTCTGACCCTCACCAATATGCGCCAAATCAAGTATAGAAAATGGAATACTCATGGTTTCTCCTCGCTGGTTGTCTGATTGCTCTGACTGCGGGATGGCGTAGATTCCCCCAGGAAGAATTCATAATAAAAATCGACGGCGAATACCGACTGCTCCTCAATGGTGGTTTGCACGCCTTCAACAAATAAGCGTGGAAGCAAACGATATCGCAGGGCTAAATCAGGCGGTTCCTGGCGACGGCGTAAAGTGCCAGTGGTGTTATTATCACTGCTTAAACCCACGTCCAGGTTGTACTGCACGGTAAGCCGTTCGTTTATCTGACCGTTAATAGACAGCTTGGTAGAGCCACCGTTAGGATTAGATGTGGTGCCAACCGTGAATTCATCAATACCTAAAGCACTGCCCACTTTGTTTTGCAGATTTTCTGTATTAGATAATCCGAAGCCCAGCAGCAAGCTGCCGTAATCACTGCTCGACGATGACGATGAACCCAATCCTTGACCAGTAAGCAGGTAAGACAGGGTGTTACTCTGATTCATACTGGGCTCAGAGTACAAGGCAATGTTCGGACTGTCTGCCGCGCCGTCGATGCGGACACCTGCCACCACGCCGTCTGCGGTTTTATTCGGGTCGCGTACGGCTTCTACCAACAGCGATGGTTGGTCAATTGGACCATTGAATTGCACTTCACCGGTACGGATAACCAGATCCTGACCATAGGCCTGATATCGCCCGTTGAGAATTTGTAGGCTACCAAATGCCACCATGGATGGCTGAGTATCCACTTCGATATTACCGTGTAGATTGGCCGTTAAACCAAAGGCTTCCAGCTTCACCTCGCCGAGTTTTTCCTCATCGATATTCACCGTGATATTGGCATTAACCATGTCGAGAGGATCTTCCGTTGGGGGTTCACCACGTAAATGCACATCCTTTGACGGCGACACAGCGCTTGGCGGTAATTCTTCGATTTCGATACGAGCCCAGGGAATATCGACAGAGCCAGAAACGTTGACTTCTCCGGGCTTCACGCTAGCAGAAATATCTGGCGATACGTCTATGCTGATATCAGGCTGATTCACGCGGAAGCGATCGCCTTTTAGCTTGATATTGGTTTCAAAACCATCGCTCCAGGCCAGGTCGCCACTTAACGTGCCTGGCCCGTTACCGAGTAAAAATTTACCGTCAAAGTCTGCGCTCTGACCATTGAACGTGATTGACTGTTCCCAGTCACCAATACTGACCGGCATATCTTCAATGTCGACATTACCGTTGCCTAGTTTCAGTTGGCCGGTGACTGAAGGCGCCGTCGCTGAGCCTTCTAATTGCAAATCGCCATTCAGGTTACCAGCGAGTTGTCGTATGGCTGGCGACATCGGCTTGAATGGCGCAATCCTGATGTTATCGATATTCACCTTGCCGGTTAGCGGCATGTCATCCTTGGTGGGCTGCATTTCAAGGTCGGCGGTAATGTTGCCTAACTGCTCGCTCATTAATTTAAGCGTGGATGTAAGTGTATCGTTTTTGTAGTTACCCTGCGCTTGCAATGTGTCTACGTTCAGTTTCAACTGTTGTTCCGGGCCCATGGTCCAGGTAGACGGGGTAACGGACACATCAAAATTTGCTGTCATCGGGGCGTTAACACCAAACTCGCCCGTCGTCTTTAAAGACAACTGCGCGTCGGATGTGGCAGTGAATGTATCAGGCAACAATTCGTGCGCCCACAGTCCCACCGGAACTGAGTTCGCATTTACAATCCATTTGGTGCGCTCATCTTTGTAAAGCACATCTTCAATACAAAGCTCGCCTTCATTGCGAGATTCCCAGCAGTTCCGGTGTACTTTCATACTGAACGGCTCTGGTCGCACCGCCACCCGGAATGGCTGATTAAGCTGCCAACGCGTGGTGAGCAGCCCGATTTGACTATCACTGATATCTGCGGTGTAACGATCGTCTTTCCATGCGCCTTTCATGGCAAGTTGCAGTTTGTGTTCAGGGAGTGAAAGGTCTACACCAAAGCTGTGATCGGAGAAAGTACCTTTGGCATTCACCGTACCGTTCACTTTGCCCTGTTCAGCGGCGATAGGACTCAATGTTGCCGAAGCCATCACATCAGTAAGGGTGATGTCGGCGTCGATAATCGGGTCGGTCCATTCGCCCTTCGCCTTAATTTTGCCGTTAACCTTACCAAATACCTGCGGATACAGTTCATCTATGGCGGCAACATTTAAATCGATATCTGCGTTTAAATAACGCTCTTTGAAGATTTGAACCATCGCGCGCACGGTGCTTTCCGCCTGGCTTACATTCAGGTTGGCCACGAGAATATCGTTGCCTTGCGAATAGATAAGACCACCGTTTACCTCTACCGGTACGCCATCACGCATGCCTTTTACCGACAGGTTTCTGATATTAGCTTCTACCCCTTTGTCGGTAAGTCGCATCAGACTATCCAAGCTGCCGTTAATCTGGGTGGGCGCAAAAGGTGATAGTTGGGTAGCTGAAATATCACTGACCGTGGTATTACCCGACCAGCTCACAGACTCATTCAGATACAAAGTGCCCGTATTCACTACCTGCCCTTCGAGGATCTTCACGTTCAGCGCATTAACCGTAATGTCGTTCTGGTTCAGGACCACATCGGCAGTGACCGGTATTGCGCCTATTTCGGCAATATCTGCACCTGAATCAGCGGCAAAGCGGTATGCCCCCATTTCGCCTTGTAGCAGCATGTCGCCTTGCCACAGCTTGCTGTTTTCAACCTGAGGAATGGCCTGTTCCGGCCAGTTGATTTTGAGATCCAGCGGTAGTGTATCGTCGAGAATATTTGCGTGACCGGCTATCTGGGCCGAATACGTGCCGTCCACCGCCACATCCAGATTCAAATCGCGCAGTGAACCATCGGTGGAGAGTGTTACCGTTTCTTCTATACCTTCCAGTGTGATGCCGGCAGTGGCATCAAGGTTCAGCGGATAGTCTTTTGCCAGCGTAACCGAGGCCGACGCGTCGACATTGGCCTTGGCATGTTCCACGTGGAGCTTATCTAATGTGACATCGCTCTTTTCGAGGGTGAGTGAATTAAAGGCTACAACGGGGATCTCTTGTAGTGTCGCACCGCCCTGTTTGACTGAAATGTCTTTCAGCTCGAAAGATTCCACCGTTACGGGAATGGGAATAATAACCTCAGGCAACGCGGGTGCGGTGTAGCTAAGCGCATAACTGGCGGGCTTGTCTGTGGGCTCTGACTCTTGTGGTGCTTCTGGCAATGTTACCACCAGACCTTCCGCTTTTAGCGGCGATAGGCTAACGGTTTTCCAAGCCGTCCCTTGGGTGGACAGCGACTTAAGCGCAACCTGTTGGGCTAGCAAGTCAATGGATATATCGGTAAGTGTGAGTGCATTCAGCTTTACAGAAACAGGAAGTTCAAATTCGGTAAGCGGTTCGCTGTCGGGCTCTTCTTCTACGTCACTAACAGCGAGCTGTTTGAGAGTAAAACCGTCTACAGTAAGGAAGTCCACACACACTTTGGTGGTGATTAAACAGCCGAGTACAAGGTTCGTTTCCGCTTTCTCAACCGAGACCGACCATTGCTCATTTTCCCAGCTCACGCCCCTGACGCTAATATCGCTGAGTATTGTGCCGTCGATGTCGTCAATGTGCAGCCCGTCTACTGCGGCGTTAGCAACGTAGCGGATAACCGGCGCACCTAACGGACTGACGATGTACGCGATCAGCACGCCAATGAGCAAAAATGGCGCAACGACCCAGAGGCTAATCGTACGTTTTCTCATAGCTCTGGCCCCAGGATGAAGTGCAGACGCCAGGTATTTTCATAGTCCGACATGCCTCGTGCAACATAAACCCGCACTGGGCCTATGGGAGACTTCCAGTGAAAGCCCGTGCCCACACCGTAGGCTAAGCCGGGACTACAATCTCCAATCTCGTCATCTGAAGATGAGCCCGTAGAATCATCACAATTATTGCTGACTGAAAACGTGTTTGCAGCGGTACCTGCATCAAAGAAAACAGCGGCCCGCCAGTTAGGAACAACTTCATAAGCATATTCAATACTGCCTGTTGCCAGGTATTTACCGCCAATCGAAACGTTATTAATTTCTCCGGTTTCAGGGTCGAGCACATCATCCTTTGGCGAAATATCACGGAAGGCAAAGCCTCGCACGCTCTGGTCACCACCGGCAAAGAAACGCAATGAGGCCGGTACTTTCGAAAAGTTGTTGGTTTCAATCGCGCCGCCTTCTGCCCGAAGCATAAGCCAATGCCGGTTATAAGTACGCACAATACCCGCTTCTACCACGGCTTTTTGGAAGTCGATGTCAGAGCCATAGCCGTCACGCCCAATTTGATAAAAAGCAGAAAAATACGTGCCTTTTGTGATGTTAAGCGAGTCATCTCGGTTTAGATATCGCACGCCATAGCCTGGCATAACTAATTGGGTGGTTTGCGCTGGGTCTGCACCTTGGGTGTAATTTTCCCGAAGATAAGTTAACGACGCATCGAATTGCCAGGGAGAGCCACTTTCCTGCCAATAACGATGTCCGGCCACCGTGAGGGTTTCTGCTTCGGTGTTGGTATTGCTGTAATCAATAAACTGATAGCCGCCTTCAATGCTGATGTAGTCATTGGTGATATCGCCTTGTGGAATGCGATAATCCATGGTGAATGACTGTTCAGGCTGCGATAAAAATACTTCTGAACTCACTGAATGTCCGCGGGAGTTGACCCAAGGGCGTTCCCACTTCAAACGCAGCCTTGCGCCGGTATCAGTGGCAGCGCCAAGACCCACATTAAAAGCGTCCCGGGGTTTGTGAACCAGTGTAATTTCAACCGGTACTTCTTTGCCCTGCGCTTCGGTAACCACCGGGCGTGCAATAACCCGAGAAAAATAGCTAGACTGATTTAGCCTACGATTAAATTCTGTCAGCTTGGCAGAGGTGTAGTATTCCCCTTTCTCGAAGGGTTGTAGGCGCTTAATGATTGCCATGGCTTTGTCGTCACCAACAATTTTGATGTCGCCAAATTGATAGCGCTGACCGCTATCTGCAATCATCAAAATATTGGCTTCGCGATCTTCTCGCACTAAGTCAAGGCGGGTCGCGCGCCAATTGAAATCAAAATAACCCCGGGACAACGCATAATTAAACGTGGATGATTTGAAGTTTTCATAAACCGGTTGATTCAGCACGTCGCCCTTTTTCAACGCGAAACTGTTAAAGCGCTTGCTGAAGTCTTCATCGGTGCGGGCATCGCCGAATACTTCGGCAAAAACATTTGCGACTTTTAGTGGCGTATTCAATGTGATATGCAGAATCACGTCGTCGTCTTTCAACTCAACCACAGCCTCACTGTTGTAGTAACCAAAAGGCTCTACTGCGGTGGATACCGTTTTACTTATCTGATCTTGCCAGAACGGATCGCCAAGCACCTCAGGACTCACATCAAGGCTGTTAAGGTGCAGACGAATGTTGTCTTCCAGTTTGCTGTCTTCAACGCCTTCAATTTCAACATCGAGGGCTGACGCCTGGAACGCAGTAAAAAACAAAAGGCACGGCAAAACCAGGCGACACCTGAGCGACGCACTGAAAGGACGAATCATAAAGCTGAATGATTCCCTGAAAAGTAATGAGTGGTGGAGCATCTTAGAGTTACCGTAAAACAATTAGTTCACGGTACGACAGACACCGGAAAAACGTGCTGATGGAGAATACCTCAATAAAATACCATGCAATGATAATGGTATTCGTTAAATCGATGCAAAACGATCATCCTGCACCTGCTATAAACGACCAGTTTTCATCGTTCAAAAACAACAAAGCCTCTAGAGCAAAGATGTTATTCCACTTACTAACCGCATAAGATGTGCTGCATTGCCAAATAAAGCCGGTCAAATGGCGATTAATCATATTACATTAAGCTATAATACGCCGCCTATATATTGACTATTTACAAAGCAGATACCAAATTCATGAAAGCACCCCGCACTCCTGTTCCACCAACGCTTGGCTTGTTCGAATTCGTCGCGTTGATGGCACTGATGACATCGCTGGTGGCATTGAGTATTGATGCCATGTTGCCTGCGCTCATACAGATAGGTGAGGCGCTGCATGCAAAAGACCCTCACGAGGCTCACCTGATAGTCTCGATTTTCTTTGGCGGCATGGCGTTCGGGCAGCTTTTCTTTGGGCCCTATTCAGATACCCGCGGGCGAAGAGAAACCATTCTGCTAGGCATCACTATTTTTGTGATCGGTACCGTGGTTTGTATGATGGCCAACGATATGACCAGCATGCTTATCGGCAGGTTGATACAGGCTTTCGGAGTGTCTGGCCCCCGCGTTGCAGCCATGGCGGTTATTCGTGATTTATATGTGGGTGACGCCATGGCCAGAGTGATGTCCTTCATCATGATGGTCTTTATTCTGGTGCCAATGCTGGCGCCTATGGTGGGACAGGCGGTACTGACATTCTTCCATTGGCAGCATATTTTCACCCTGTTTTTGATTGTTTCAATTATTACCGGCGCGTGGTTCATGTATCGGCAACCTGAAACCTTACCCGCCGATCGCCGCCGGAAATTCACCTGGCTGAGATTCTTTGTATCGACAAAGTTCATTCTCACTAACGTGAATGTGATGGGTTATACCGTTGCTATGGGTTTCATATTTGGTGCATTCCTGGGCTACCTCAGTGCTTCGCAGACTATTTTCCAGGAATACTACGGCTTAGGCACCCTGTTCCCCTTTGTATTTGCGTTACTGGCATTTTCCATCGGACTCGCTTCGTTCTTTAACGGCACCATGGTTGTACGCTACGGCATGCGCAAACTGGTAAATATCGCGCTATATGGCGCGGTAGGTTTTGCCGCCGTGATGGTGGTCACGCTGTTCCTGTTTGGTGGACTACCGCCCATTAGGGTTCTAATACCCGTCATGTTTGTGGGCTTTTTCTTTGTGGGTATCCTGTTCGGTAACCTGAACGCATTGGCCATGCAGCCATTAGGTGAAATGGCGGGCCTGGGCGCCGCCATCATCGGTTCGCTTTCAAGCTTGTTTGCAGTGCCTATCGCGTTGTTCATCGACAGTTTCCTCGATGGAAATCTATACCCCATTGGATTTGGATTCCTGGCGTTCTTCTCACTGGCGTTTGTTAGTGTGCGGTTTGCAGATAAAGACGCTCACTAACCGTGAAGTTGTATTAGTTTTCGTTGATATTGTTCCGGGTCATTAATGTTCAGCTTATCGTCGAAGTGAACAAAGTCGGGCGTGCCGAAGTGGCCGCCCCAGCGCAAGCCTTGTCTGCAAACTGCACAAATAAACTGTGTGATGTTGTCCGGAATTTGGGTGCTGCCTTTAAAAGCCCGTGATCCGTAGCAGATGGTTTTATACATAAAGTTGACGTCGACGGCGTGACCCACATGGTGATTTGACACGCTTGCCGGTTTCACAATGGCATTGCCGACGGGCGAAAGCGGTGAACGCAGACTGCTGGTCACAAGTAGCTTTAGCTCGTGATTTTTGGCTTCCTCTTCCATAATCAGCAGTGACTTCTCAAAGTCTTTGTGAATGCGAATCGGTTGTTCGCTGGTGATGCAGTCATTCCGGGACCGATATTGAATGATGCCGTTATCAAAAAGGAAAGGAACAACTTTTTCTGGTGTAATTCGCGGTTTATAAGGCTCCAGATAGTCTTTCAATACGTAGCCCACCTTCCCCAATGGAGTGATAACTTTCACCCAGGTTTGCTCATCAACAGCCGTGAGTTTGGTGTCATCAGGGAGTATTTCCAGCGTGTCTCCGTCAAACGGTGAGTTTCGCAAACGTAAACCATTGTCAGAGCGGGTTCTGAAGTACTTTTTCATGCTCATCACCCAACTGCGTTGTTTTCGTCGTCATCCATGCTGACGTACTCTGGCTGTTCACGCTCAATGTCAAAGAAGTCGGCCGAGCGGATAATCGTTGCTGCTCCGGCTTTTTCTCTCACGGTAAGTTCCTGGCCGGCTATATTGGTCAGCACAAATTTATCCCCTGTTTTATGAAGACCGACTGGTTTGATTAGTATTATGGTATCGTTCACATAGGCACGACCGGATTTTAAATCAATGAAGGCCGCTGCTTTTGCTTCCGGAGTGACGGAACGATAAGGCACTGTTTTGGGCTTGGCGCCACCCAGACGGTCACTGATGCTTCTGACCATCATCAAGATCCATTCGGACGAAAACCCTGCCGCAAAGGCGATAGATATGCCCGTGAACTGACTTTCAAAGTCATCGTTAAGATAGCCGTATGCAATCACAGCAAGTATGGGCGCTGAGGCTACCTGGATAATCTGAAACAATACCAGTTCGGGAAGCTCACAATAGCCAATTGGCGCATAGGAATCGCCACGGAATACTTTTTCGCTGGTATCTTGCTCAGTGCGTTTCAGGCGGGCCTGGAATTCCGGCAGCTTTCTCGCCATGGCAATCATTGCACCGATCAATGCACAGAAAATAAAGTAGGCCGGTACAATAATGCCACCAATAATCAAATTGCCGGTTACATGATTATCAATCACGTAATGGGCATCGAGCGCCTTTTTCTGTTCAATTCGGCCTTCAACCAAGGCCTGGAGCGCAATTAGCTTCGCAATATTTTTAAAATCTGATTCGTCACCGGGGTTAGCACTTAATGCGTAAGTGCGGATTGTATTGTTGTCGTCGGCAACCTTGCCTGCTTTTTTGATTCGAGAGTCAAGGCGTTTAAGCAGTTCTACGGATGCACAGGGGTTGGGGTTATCTTTACTGAGCAGACTATCGATATCTGCGCTGCAGTTTTTCTGGTCGTGATAGAAGTCATTTGCACCGGGTATCGCATTAATGGCTGTTTCAGAATAGGCGGGTGTAATCGCTTTCCCTGCTTTAGCAATCTCTGGTGCATCGACAACGGAGCAATTATTCGTGAGGCTGCATTGGGTTGTTATGCCACCTATCACAAGCATTCTTTGCGGCTCTGTCTGTCCACAGTATTTCAGGTTTGCAGGAATGGTGACTCGCAGTACAGCCTTTAGCTCTGCTGCGTTTTCAGTTTCTTTTGTTTCAGATTGCTTTGGTTCGGCTGGTGCTTGATATTCACAGCCGTAGACGAGTATAGGCAGGAAGGTAGGAATTGTGTTTTCGTTCTTTGTTTTATCATAATCGATAAACATTAGCGCAAACGCAAGGCAGGCAATAGCAATCAGAAACATATAGCCTATTACCAGCACACCTCTGGCGATCCGTCTTTCGCGGTTTGGGTCGTCGTCACTGACTATCAGTTCTGCAGTGAATAAGCTAATAGCGCAGGCTATTGATATGGAAACACCCAAAATAAGGAGGAACTGGGAATAGGAATCGCCGACGCCAAAGAATGTTGTGATTATCCAGAATAGAGCGCCGGTCAATATAAGTACCAAAACAACCGGGCCAGCCCATTTGCGAAACCCTTTATCTGCCGAACTGAAGGAGCTATTCATCAGTATCACTCCCTGCCAGCGAGAGTGCTGTTGCATAAGCGCTCATCCGCGCTTTTGCAGACTGGCGGAGCTTTTCAACTTTTCTCACGTCGGCATCATCCGGCAGTGCATTGATTTCAGCCAGTAGCTGGGCGAGTTCTGATTTGAGGTTGCGTATCACCGTTTTCTGATAATCGATGTCCAGTGCCAGAGCTTCATTCTTTCCGGCCTCGAAGGGTTGCTCGTCATCTGCTTTGTCTTTACCGAAGTCGACTTTGCCAAGGCCAGATAACCCGCCAACTACATTCAGTGCCGCTTCAGTTACAGCGGAGCTTATAGCAATTTGATTTTGTGCAAGTACCGTAGGATTGTTCTTCGCCTGTGCCGTGCGGAAACGGGTTGGCGTGTCCCGAATAACTACCACAGATGTGTTTCCATCGCCTTTGAAGTGCTGTTTATTGATTGTATTCCACTGATTAGCGAACATCGGGTTGACGATGGTTCGCCACACCGGATCACCCGCGTTCTGCAGGCGGTCAATGAGGTCGTTAAGGTTGCTTTTGCTTTTTACCAGGCCTTCTAGTGCAGCTTGCGAGGATGCAGATTCGGGTAAATCGTTGCGCAGTGCTTCCAGTTCGTTGGCCAGATTCAGACTGGCTCCTTGAAAGCTGGTGTCATCGAAACTTCGGGAAATGGTTCGCTGGCCAGTAGCGGGCTGGACTCCAGCTTCTTCATTAAGCGCCACCAGCTTTTTTTGCAATTGACGTGCAAAGTTTTTCCACAGTGGTGCCGACCCGGGACGCACTTCGATGTATTTATTTATCAGAAACTCGATATTGCCCCAGTTGAAGTAAATAGCGGGATGGCTGAGTTGTTTGTAGGCAGCAATAACTTTTGAAACAGTGTTCAGGGTGTCCACTTCAAGATCGACGAAGGATTGTTTACATGTTGAGTTATATTTATCTGTACATAAGGTGACCTCAGTATCAGATTGTTTTACATAAAGTTCTCTAAACTTGGCTGAGGTAGTAATTTTGTCGAACAGATAATTATGTTTTGCCAGTACTTTAACTTCTTTAGTTTTACGAGTTCTGCGAGGTTTTGAGGTGGTTTTCGATACTGTTTCTATTTCAGTGTCTAGATATTCAATAAAAGTTTCCGGGTTATCACATACTTTATTCGTCAGTTCTTCTTTTGTGCTATTAATCAAGAGTTCGCATTGCTTTCTTGCAACAGTAGAATAGGCAATTTTATATACTCTCAGATAGGAAAGTAGCTTGTTGGTGGCTTCCTTGCGGGCCTTATTAAATCGCTCGTATCGATTTTCTAAACAAGTTTGATAAGACTTTAATGGTGTGGCTGAATGAAGCTCTTCTTTAGAGAGTTCAATATCCACTTTTACTTTGACGTCTAGGGCATTATTCAATTCTACATCGGGTGGATTTACCTTATCGTGACGAGAAGCTTCAACCTTTTCTTCATCCGTAAGTTTGGGGCAGCTTACCGTCGCCCGGTATGGGGTCTTTCCGTCTGAAAATTGGCCGCTATCCAGTATAACTTTAAGCGCATCGTCATATAACGCTGATGTACCTGTAGCAAGCTTGATCCTGGTCGCCAACGTCTCATCCGCATTTTCCTGCAGCTTTGCCAGATCCTGAAGCATGGCCTCTACCTTGCGGTCAGATAGCGGCAAGTCCACGGCTGGGTTCTTTTCGAAAATGTCTACGGTCACGTCCAGTGTCGCCGTCGCGCAGCCTGTTAGCGTCATCACGCCTGCCAGGGTAAATAGAAATGGAAGCCGATGTTTCATAGTGAAGACTCCGTGAGTATTACCAGAGACTCAACCTCAGTTCTCAGCTCATCGAGCTGCTGCGCTGCCAGTTTCTTTTCATCGTCGCTTTCTGTTTTTTCTTCAAGGAGCCCTGCGGTGCTTGTCAGCCGAGCACTCAACAGTGAAGCAAAGCGTTCAATATTTTGTTTCTCTTTTGCCAGACGAACGTTTTCTGCATCTTCCTGACCTTTCGCCAGTTGCGATAGTTTCAGGATAGCCCGACTGGTTTCGTTATTTTGAGCTGTCGTTTTTATGCCATTCAACACTTCGTCAGGGTTGGAAGAAAAAGCGATGACAAACTTCTCTCCAGAGTGCATTAATGTGAGGTTAGAAACGGGGTCATACTCAATCTCTTTTGCACCGTCAGGAAGGGGGGTGCCATCACCTGGTACCGCGCGAACCCGTTTTAAAACAAGAAGGTGTTTGGCGATTTCTTCATCTGTGCTGGCAGGATTTTGCGCTGCCTTCATATAAGCGTCATAAGCTGCAACATAGGCATCATCAAAAGCGTTTTTGATCTTTTCATTAGCAAGCTCGGACTTAACGCTTTCAATGTTTCCCGCGCCGTATAGCCTGTCAACTGCTGCGCTGGGAAACCAGCCAGACTCGTAGGCTGCAACCCCTAACACGCTTTTGCCTTTTACGGTGACGCGAAAGTAGTTGGTGTTTTCGCCGCTGGCGACGGCTACGTAGAATACTTCTTCGACATCCATGCTTGCCGTTTGGGAGTTGGCGCACCCTGTAGAAAGTAGAGTGAAATAAGTAATGCAAAGAAAAGAAGCAAGGCTTCTCATCTTCCTTGTGAGAATGGTCATTGCGAAATCCGTTTCGAGCAAAATTGCTTATAAGTTGAACAATATATTAAGAGGAGAGCAAAAAGTAAACGTCTTGAGTGTAAAAAATGTACAGCTTGCTTAGGTGGGGATCGAAAAAATACCCGCTTTTTAATCGAAGTCGGAAGGAAAGTCGTCGTGCAATAGGCTAGATAGTAGTTTGAGTACGAGTGCGTTACAGTACCACCCATTGTCTTTAATACACTTTGTATAACAGAGGGAGTTGGCATGCGTTACCTGCTTATCTCGTTGGTAGTGCTGCTTATAGCTTGCCAACCCAAAGAATCACGATCGGACGAGGAGTCTATGAAATCATCATCAACCGATACTGTCGAATATGGTGGCTGGTCGTCGCCAGTAACCGCTGAATCCATTGTGCAGGGCAGTCGCGGACTTTCCTCGCTGGCTGTGGATAACGGTTATGTTTACTGGGTAGAGTCCCGACCGCTTGAAGGTGGTCGCAGCACCATAATGCGTAAGAAAGAGGGTCAAGGTGATACGGCGGCTGAAGAGTTGCTGGCAGCGCCCTGGAATGTGCGTACTCGTGTGCATGAATATGGCGGACGATCCATTCTGGTCAGCAACGGTGTTGTCTGGTTTACCCATTTTAACGATCAGCGCATTTACCGCATGGTCATTGGTGAAGCGCCGGAGGCGATTACGCCGGAAGATAAGATCCGCTTTGGTGCCTGCGAGCTGGACGCTCCCCGTGATCGCCTGATTTGTATTCGTGAAGATCACCGCTCAGTGGGCGAACCGCAGAATACGCTGGTGGCACTGCCTGCAAACGGCATGTCGGAAGGTGAAGTATTGTTTGAAGGTTCAAGCTTTGTATCTGCGCCGAGCTTGTCATTGGATGGGAAGTCCATCGCGTTCATTGCGTGGAATCATCCGAATATGCCGTGGGACAATACCACATTGTGGTCGGCAAACTTCGATACTGACGGCAAACTGGAAGGGCTAACAGAGCACAACCCGGATACTGGTGAATCGGCTATCGACCCTCAGTGGGATGTTGAAGGTAACCTGTATGTATTAAGCGACCGCAATAACTGGTGGTCACTGTATCAGGTATCCGGCACCGAGTTTACCCTGCTGTCGCCGCAACCGGAAAACTCAGAGATAGGCGGTCCGGCCTGGCAGGTGGGCAAACATTACTACCGTATTCGTCAGGATGGTTCTATTCTCGCGCAAGTGGTTCAAGGTGCTATTGGCCAGCTTTATTTGCTCGACAGAAAATCCGATGCAATGCATGTGTTGACGCCGGAAAGTGCCGCCATTGAAGATTTTGTTGAATCGGACTTTGCACTCTATGTGATTCAGGACCCGCAAACTCGCCCCGGTGAGCTCATTGCACTGTCTGATTTATCGGCTGATTCTCCAAAAGTGAATGCTGTTGCGACATCCAGCGATTCTGCGCTGGATCCATCCTGGGTGCCAACCATTCAGGAAGTGAGCTTTCCGGTGGGTGATAGCGCGAAAGCATACGGCACCTACTTCCCGCCAACGAACCCGGATGTGACTGCGCCTGAAGGTAGCGCGCCGCCACTGATTGTTATGATCCACGGTGGCCCTACGTCGAAAGCATCGCCCACCTATTCGGTGAGTAAGTATTTCTGGACTAGCCGCGGCTTCGGTATTCTCGATCTGAATTATCGTGGCAGTACAGGCTATGGCCGTGAATATCGTCATGCACTTTACGGTGAATGGGGCGTGACCGATGTAGAAGATGCGGTTGCCGGTGCACAGTGGCTGGCAGATCAGGGGTTGGCAGATGCCGATAAACTCATTATCCGCGGCGGGAGTGCCGGCGGCTATACCACCCTAGCAGCACTGGCTTTCAGTAATGTGTTTAAAGCCGGTGCGAGCCACTACGGCGTTAGCGATCTCGAAGCGCTGGCCGGCGATACTCACAAGTTTGAATCCCGCTATCTGGATCAGGTGATTGGCCCGTACCCGGAACGCAAGGATTTATATATCGAACGCTCTCCTATTCATCATCTCGATGGGTTCAATGTACCATTGCTGCTGTTACAAGGACTAGATGATAAGGTAGTGCCACCCAATCAGTCTGAAATGATCTTTGAAGCACTGAAAGACAAAGGCATTCCTACCGCTTATGTGGCCTTTGAAGGTGAGGGGCACGGCTTTAGGAAGTCTGAGAATATTGTAACGGCACTGAATGCTGAGCTGTATTTCTACTCAAAGGTGCTGGGCTTTAAATTAGCAGAGCCATTACCTGAAATTGATATCATGGGGCTTGAAAAGTAATCCGCGAAGCGGCTCTGAACACCAATGCAAACGCCAGCATCTTGCTGGCGTTTTTGTTTGTTGCTATCGAATTCCAGGCATAAAAAAGCCCGACCAAAATGGTCGGGCAAGAGGGCTTGGTTAAGCACCTAACGACAGAAATCGTTACACACCAATGATGGCTTTCATGTCCGTCATGTAGCCGCGTAATTCTTTACCGATAGCTTCTACACCGGTATTACGGATGGCATCGTTCACTTCAACCAGACGGCGGTTATCAACCTGGTTAGAGGTTTCGTTTAACCCTTTACCGATAACGCTGGTATCAATTGACGGCATTAACTTCTCGCGCAGTAATGGAATGGCTGCATTAGCGAACAGGTAGTTACCGTACTCAGCAGTATCGGAGATTACCACGTTCATTTCATACAGACGCTTACGAGCGATAGTGTTAGAAATCAATGGTGTTTCATGCAGTGATTCATAGTAAGCAGACTCAGGCAGGATACCCGCTTCAACCATTACGTCGAAGGCTACTTCTACACCGCACTTGATCATGGCAACTAACAAGATGCCGTGGTCAAAAAATTCTTGCTCAGTGATTTTACCATCGTACTGAGGTGCGTTCTCAAAACCAGATTCACCGGTCTCTTCACGCCATTTCAGCAGATTCGCATCACCGTTCGCCCAGTCTTCCATCATAGTGCGAGAAAATTCTCCGCTGATGATGTCATCCTGATGCTTTTCAAACAGTGGACGTAACATGTCAGTCAGTTGCTCAGACAGGTCAAATGCCTTGATCTTCGCAGGGTTAGACAGTCTGTCCATCATGTTAGTCACACCACCGATCTTCAGTGCTTCGGTGATGGTTTCCAGACCGAACTGGATTAACGCAGCTGCGTAACCCGCGTCCATGCCATCTGCTGTCATTTTTTCATATGCCAGGATAGCAGCGGCTTGTTGCATACCACACAGAATGGTTTGCTCGCCCATCAGGTCTGATTTAACTTCTGCAACGAAAGACGATTCCAGAACACCTGCACGGTCACCACCAGTGGCGCTTGCCAGTGCTTTCGCGATATCCCAACCTTCACCTTTTGGATCGTTTTCAGGGTGAACCGCAATCAGTGTAGGTACACCGAAACCACGCTTATATTCTTCACGTACTTCAGTACCAGGACACTTAGGTGCACACATCACAACAGTGATGTCTTTACGGATTTGCTGACCTTCTTCAACGATGTTGAAACCGTGAGAATAGCCCAGCGCAGAACCTTCTTTCATCAGCGGCATAACCGCCTCAACTACGCTTGCGTGTTGCTTGTCAGGTGTGAGGTTGTATACCAGATCTGCTTCAGGGATCAGTTCCTGATAGGTGCCAACTTTAAATCCGTTGCTTGATGCACGCTGGAACGAGTCGCGTTTTTCATCAATTGCTGCCTGACGCAGTGCGTAAGCAACATCTAACCCTGAATCGCGCATGTTAAGGCCTTGGTTCAGACCTTGTGCGCCACAGCCCACGATAACCACTTTTTTGCCTTTCAGGAATTCACAACCATCGGTGAACTCACTGCGAGCCATGAAACGACAGCGACCTAATTGGTCCAATTGCTGACGCAGAGACAGAGTATTAAAATAATTAGCCATAATAAATTCCGAACATCATAATCTAGTCATTATCAACGGCTCAAAGCCAGTCGATGACCTCGTCGATGACGACTTGCTGAGAAGATTACTTGAACACTTTTGTTTTGGAAAATGATATATTCGCAAAACAGTGTTTCATATTTTGCAATATTATGGATTTTCGTTCTCTACAGCTGTTTAATCATCTTGCTACCAGCCTGCATTTCGGTGTTACGGCTGAAGCCATGTATGTATCTCCTTCTACGCTAAGCCGCGCCATTCAAAGGCTGGAAGAAGAATGCGGAGCTGTGTTACTAAAGCGCAATAACCGCAGCGTGGAACTTACCCATGCCGGGCATAAGATGCTGGCATTCAGCACCGACATGCTAAAAGAATGGCAATCTTTATTGCACGAACTGCGGGATGACAGCGAAACCCTGCAAGGTGAACTTAGCTTATTCTGCTCAGTGACTGCCGCACAAAGTCACCTTCCAGCGTTACTCAAACAGTTCCGTAATCGCTATCCTGGCGTAGATATCCGCCTTATTACTGGCGATCCTGCGTTGGCGAATGAAAAAGTGAAACAGAAAGAATGTGATGTAGCGATAGCCATTCATACCCCTGACTTCCCTACCGACATGGCATTTTCAGCACTGGATGATGTGCCGCTAGTATTGATTGCACCGCGGGACTGGCGTTTAACGGAGCTGTCGCAGGTAGACTGGCGCCGTCATCAGGTGATCATGCCTGAACATGGCCCCACCCGGCGCATTGCTTATCACTGGTTTGCTGAACACGGCATCCGACCCAATGTGTATGCGTCGGTAGGCGGAAACGAGGCCATTGTGAGCATGGTGGCGTTAGAATGCGGTGTGGGCTTCGTGCCCGAAGTGGTGCTGGAGCACTCTTCAATGGCAGGAAGCGTGAGTAAAATACACGTGGCCGATATTGAAGCCTATGAGCTCGGCATTGCCTGTATGAATGCCCGGCGCAGCGACCCGCTGATTGATGCCTTATTTAGTTTAGGCTGAACTAAGCTGTTTAATCACATTGTCCAGCGCCCGGTAGCCAAGGGCTTCGGCCAGATGCTGACGGCCCACAGCCGTTTCCTGTTCAAGGTCAGCAATGGTGCGGGCTACGCGCAACGCCCGGTGAAAAGCGCGCATGGAAAGCTGAAGTTTTTTGGCTGCCTGCTGAATAAAATTGAGATTTTCATCACTGAGTAAGCAGTGTTCTGCAAGGCTGTTTACTGGCAAGGCGCCGTTTAGCACACCTTGTCTGCTTATCTGTAACTCTCTGGCTTGTATCACTTTTTGGCGTGGCGACTGCAATGTTACCGGTTCATTGTTTTCCAGGGTCAGAGTAAGTTGATAATCGGGCAAGCGTGGCACTTCCACTTGAATATCAATACGGTCTAATAGTGGGCCAGATACTCGACTTAAATAGCGCAGTACCTGATCTGGTGGTGTTCTGCCATCCTGTACATCCCCTGTGGGACTGGGGTTCATCGCCGCAATGAGTTGGAAGCGAGCGGGAAATACAGCGTGCCCGGATGCGCGGGAAATGTGCACCTCTCCGGTTTCCAGAGGTTCGCGCAGTATATCCAATGCCCGACGGCCAAATTCCGGCAATTCATCAAGAAATAGAACACCATGATGGGCCAGAGAAATTTCTCCCGGCGTAGGTGTCGAGCCGCCGCCTGTCAGGGCTACAGCTGAACTGGTATGATGGGGAGAACGAAAGGGCCGGGTGCCGGTATTTTTTGTCCCGGAGCCAGTGTGACTAATGGAATAGAGCGTGGCGACTTCAAGTGCTTGCTCGGCTGTGAGTGGCGGTAACAATTGCAGAAAACGGCTGGCTAGCAAGCTTTTACCCGTACCTTGCGGACCTGTAAAAAGAAGATTATGCGCGCCTGCTGCGGCTATCATAAGCGCTCGCTTTGCTTGATGCTGTCCATGAATGCCATCCCATACAGGGTTTTGATGCTCACTTTCTAACTGCAAAGGTTGATGAGGATCTTCACTTAATCGTTCCAGGTCGGCCAGATGAAGAAACACAGATAATAGTGATTCTGCAGCATAGCGCCGGGCCCCTTCCACCAAAGCCGCTTCGTTTCTATTCGCAGAGGGATGGAACAGTCTGTGATTATGATCGCGACAGGCTAATACTGCTGGAATGATCCCTGATACGGCCATTAGCTCTCCGGTGAGCGCCAGTTCGCCAACAAATTCATAATCATCAGCAATACTTTCGGGCAGCTGCCCGGCAGCGATAAGAATACCGATAGCAATGGCTAAATCGTAGCGACCGCCCTGTTTAGGAATGCTGGCGGGAGAGAGGTTCACGGTAATACGACGGGCGGGAAATTCAAAGCCACTGTTGATCATGGCGCTGCGTACCCTGTCCCTGGCTTCCTTTACTGAAGTTTCTGCCATACCGACGAGCTGAAAAGCCGGTAGTCCATTGGCCAGATGTACTTCCACTCGAACCAGGGGCGCGTTGATGCCGCTACCCGCCCGGGTTTTTACCACTGCCATGCCCATACACAATCTCCGTTACACATCTGGGCTAAGTGTATCGGTGCTCAGGCACGGGAATAACTGGCCTGGCGGGCAGTTTTAATTAGGCTTACTCGTTCTTGAATACCGGCAACTGCCAATGCCAACGCATGGCGGCCAGGCGCATTAGCACGGTAACCAAAAGTGCAAACCAAGGGCAGTAGTGCTGATCGAACCCAGCATACAAGAGCGCGGCGTAACTCAGACCACCGGTAATACAAGTGATGGCATAGAGTTCACCATTGAGGACCAGCGGCACTTCACGGCAAATCACATCCCGCAGCAAACCGCCGAATACACCGGTGATGGTGCCCATGGCGATGGCTACCGACATGGGCGCGTCGTTGATCAGTGCTTTCTCCATTCCCACCACGTTAAAGAGTGCCAACCCGAATGCGTCGGCTACCAGTAAATAGTGATAAGGAAAGCGAGGACTAATTCTCAGCCAGGCTATCGTCAACAATGCGGCGCCTAACGTGGTATACAGGTAGTCGGTGTCTTTGATCCAGAAAACCGGTAAATCGAGCATGATATCGCGCAGGGTACCGCCGCCGATAGCGGTCACCGATGCGAGCACCACCACCCCAAAGCCGTCCATCTTTTTCTGATAGGCCATTAATGTGCCGGAAATCGCGCAAACTGCGACGCCCGCCAGATTTAGCCAGTGAAACCAATCTGTCATTGCATTACTCTGTGTTGTTGTTTTATGTACACCCTCATTCAGGCTTAATTTGGGCGTCAGGGCGCAAAATACTTGATTCTGGCGCGGGTTTCATGCTATTTCTTCGCCCTCAAGCAATGTGTGGTCAGCCAGCCACCTGCTACGGCGCATTTTTAATGCTCCGGTAGAAATTCTGAACAATTCTATAACCCAGTCATAAAAAGTCCGCGCTAACGGACTATCCTTTTCTATGTCGGCCAACAGGCGAACCTAGATGAGCGTGTCGTTCTGCGTGCAAGTCAGCACCAACGACAAATCAATTCGCATTTAATACATTTTTTAAGACCAAAACGGGAAAGCATTATGCCCAAGTTACGTTCTGCAACCTCCACCCAGGGAAGAAATATGGCCGGCGCACGCGCGCTGTGGCGTGCAACCGGTATGAAAGATACTGATTTCGGCAAGCCGATTATTGCGATTGCCAACTCCTTCACGCAGTTCGTGCCGGGACACGTGCACTTAAAAGATCTCGGTCAGTTAGTGGCGCGCAGCGTTGAAGAGGCAGGCGGTGTGGCCAAAGAGTTTAACACCATCGCGGTAGATGACGGTATCGCCATGGGTCATAGCGGTATGCTGTACAGCCTGCCGTCACGTGAAATCATCGCCGATTCCGTGGAGTACATGGTAAACGCGCACTGTGCAGACGCCATCGTATGTATCTCTAACTGTGACAAGATCACCCCGGGAATGCTGATGGCCTCTATGCGCCTGAACATTCCGGTAGTATTTGTATCCGGTGGTCCGATGGAAGCCGGTAAAACCAAACTGTCTGACCAACTGATCAAACTTGACCTGGTTGATGCCATGGTTGCCGCTGCCGATGACCGCGTGAGCGATGAAGATACAGACAACATTGAACGTTCTGCCTGCCCCACCTGTGGTTCGTGTTCCGGTATGTTTACCGCCAACTCAATGAACTGCCTGACCGAAGCGCTGGGTCTGTCCCTGCCGGGTAACGGTTCTATGCTGGCGACCCACGCCGATCGCGAAAAGCTGTTCAAAGATGCCGGTAAGCTGGTGGTTGAACTGTGTGAGCGTTACTACAAAAACGATGACGAGTCTGCACTGCCGCGCAATATCGCGTCATTTGAAGCGTTTGAAAATGCTATGAGCCTGGATATCGCCATGGGTGGTTCCACCAATACGATTCTTCATTTACTGGCGGCGGCGATGGAGGGCGAAGTGCCTTTCACCATGGCTGATATCGACCGTCTGTCTCGTAAAGTTCCGCACTTGTGTAAGGTGGCGCCGTCTACGCCTAAGTACCATATGGAAGACGTTCACCGTGCCGGTGGTGTTCTGGGTATTCTGGGCGAGCTAAATAAAGCTGGCCTGCTGAATCAGGACGTACCCCACGTTCTTGGCAAAAAGCTGCCGGACGTGATCAGCGACTGGGATATCACTAACCCTGAAAACAAAGACGCCGATACTTTCTTCCGTGCGGGCCCTGCGGGTATCCGTACTACTCAGGCATTCAGTCAGGATTGTCGCTGGGATGAAGCCGATGCTGACCGCAGTGAAGGCTGTATCCGTGATTTAGAGCATGCCTACAGTAAAGACGGCGGTCTGGCGGTACTTTACGGTAACCTGGCGGTTGATGGTTGTATCGTTAAAACTGCGGGCGTGGATGAATCTATCCTCAAATTCACTGGTTCTGCAAAAATCTACGAAAGCCAGGACGATGCGGTAGCAGGCATTCTGGGTGACGAAGTGAAAGCAGGCGATGTGGTTATCATTCGCTACGAAGGCCCGAAAGGCGGCCCGGGTATGCAGGAAATGCTGTATCCCACGTCTTACCTGAAATCCAAAGGCCTGGGCAAAGCCTGTGCGCTTATCACCGACGGTCGTTTCTCCGGTGGTACCAGCGGTCTGTCTATTGGTCACTGCTCGCCTGAAGCGGCAAGCGGCGGCGGCATTGGTCTGGTGGAAGACGGCGATAAGATTGAGATCGACATTCCTAACCGTACGATCAACATTGTGATTTCCGACGAAGAAATGGCTCATCGTCGCGCGGCGATGGAAGCCAGCGATAAGCCTTGGAAACCGAAGAATCGTGAGCGCAAAGTGTCTCTGTCTTTGAAAAACTTTGCGATGCTGGCAACCAGTGCGGACAAAGGCGCGGTGCGTGATGCGTCTAAATTGGAAGATATATGAGTGTTACCGACCACGAATACCTGAAAAAGGTTCTACTCGCGCCGGTTTATGAAGTTGCCGTCAACAGTGAGTTGTCGGCCATGTCTCGTCTGTCTCAGCTAATCGGTAACGAGGTTTACCTGAAGCGTGAAGATCAGCAGCCGGTGAAGTCATTCAAGCTGCGGGGGGCATATACGCGCCTTAGCGCATTGAGCCAGGAACAATTAAGTGCGGGTGTTATTGCGGCCTCAGCCGGTAACCATGCGCAGGGTCTGGCTTATGGCGCGAAGAAGAAAGGTGTTCATGCCACTATCGTGATGCCTGAAACCACACCGGATATTAAAGTGGATGCGGTGCGTCGTTTCGGTGGCAACTACGCCAATATCGTGTTGCACGGTACCAACTTCGATTCTGCCAGCAAGCATGCACAGGAACTGGCGAAAACCCACGGCTACACGTTTATTCCGCCGTTTGACGATCCGGATGTGATTGCTGGTCAGGGTACGGTTGCCCGGGAACTGCTGGAGCAAAATCCGAATCTGGATATCCTGTTTGTGGCTATCGGCGGTGGCGGTCTGGCGGCAGGTATCGCGGTATACCTCAAGCAACTGAAGCCCGACATCAAAATCATTGGGGTGGAATCGGAAGAATCTGCCTGCTTTAAAGCGGCCATGGAAGCCGGTGAAATCGTAACCTTACCCTCCGTTGGTATTTTTGCCGATGGTGTGGCGGTGAAAACCATGGGCACGGAGACTTTCCGTTTATGTGAGCGCCTGCTTGATGGTGTGATAACGGTAAGTAACGATGAAATCTGTGCGGCCATCAAAGATATCTTCGATGATACCCGTGTGATTGCAGAGCCCGCTGGGGCCATGTCTATTGCAGCCATTAAGAAGTATGTGGCCGAGCACGATATTCGTGGCAAAAAGCTGGGCGGCATTTTGTGCGGTGCGAACATCAATTTCCATACCCTGCGTTATGTGTCTGAGCGCTGTGAGTTGGGCGAGCAGAAAGAAGCGGTGTTTGCGGTGAAAATCCCTGAGCGTCGCGGCGCGTTCAAGCAATTTTGCGAAACCTTGGGCGGCAAGGCAATTACCGAGTTCAACTACCGTTTCGCGAATGAGAAAGATGCACACATCTTTGTGGGTGTGAACCTCAAAGGCGGTATGAAAGAATTCGCTGACCTGAATACGTCACTCACGGCGCAGGGCTACGACTGTTTCGACATGAGCGGTAACGAGCTGGCTAAGCTGCACGTCCGTCACATGGTGGGTGGACGTCCGCCCACACTGCTGAACGAAGCGGTTTTCACCTTTGAATTTCCGGAGCATCCTGGTGCGCTGCTGAAATTCCTGGCGACCCTGGGCGAGCGTTGGAACATTACCTTGTTCCACTATCGTAATCACGGTGCGGCGGAAGGATTGGTACTGGCCGGGTTTGAAATCCCGCCTGAAAGCCGTGCCGAGTTCGATGCCCATGTGGATCAGCTCGACTACGAGTTTAAAGAAGTTACAGAAGATCCCGCTTACAAGTTTTTCTTGTCTTAGCGCTATTCAGAGCCTGCCAGTCGGCAGGCTCTATTGTTTATACGTTTCGACAGCCCTGCATCAAACAAGACACCTTTTCAGCATCCAGTTGCCCATTCGACAGCAGCGAAGAAAAGCAATGTAAGGCAAAGGGCGCCTTACGACCAATATGGCTCTCCTGCATATTTGCTGTTAACGCATTTATTAGTGTTGGCGCATTATTCGGTGTGACACCGCCCCCTATTATCAGCTCAACCTGATTTTCAGCGTGCTGTAAAAAATGTTGGAGTCGTTCAATACCATCCACGGCCCCTTTGCCTGAGCCCCAGTCTGTCCCTGACGACAGCACTCTATCAATACCAAGTGTAAGCACCTGCGACAGCGCTTCTGAAGGAAAAGAAGTGGCGTCGAAAGCGCGATGGAATGTGGTTTTCAGGTTCAGCGAACGAGCGGCTTCGACAAGTGTGCGATTTGCCTGCATATCCAGTGCGCCAGTATTATCAAGCACACCAAATACTACACCATCGGCGCCACAACCTGCTGCCATTGACATGGACGATACCATTTCAGCCAGTTCCTCAGCGGTGTAACTGAAACTCCGATCATGCGGGCGAACCATCACTAATAGTTCGCCATGGGGAAAGGCATCTCTGGCAGCGTTAATAGTTGCCAACGACGGCGTTAATCCCTGACGGTCCATATCAGCGCAAAGCTCAACGCGATGAACGCCAAGTGCTGTAGCAAGCTTTAGGTTTGCTACCAGGAAAGGTGAGTCAGCGTCAGCGCACAGTTCAATGTCTGTCATTGTGATACCTTCGATTCACCCTTTAATGATGGTAGATAGGTTGCTGCAACAGGCTTATCCTTAAAGCAAACTTTTACCGTCGATTAACTGTGTGCCTGATTTGTCCTGCACCGCATAGTTAAACCCTGGCTGAATGCAGTGAGCACCGTATTCGCCATTTTTATTCAGCGCCAGGAAACCAACCTGAAAAGCTTTGAAATCGCCTAACTTACGGGCGATGCGTTGAACGGCTTCTTCACAAGCCTCAGCCGGTGCTGCGCCCTGACGCATGAGTTCAACCACAAGGTGACAACCTACGGTTTTAATCACCAGTTCGCCCATGCCAGTTGCGGTTGCGGCACCCACTTCGTTGTCGACATAAAGACCAGAACCGATAATCGGAGAGTCGCCTACTCGCCCCTGCATTTTGTAAGCCGCACCAGACGTGGTGCAAGCACCAGAAAGATTGCCCTGACTGTCCAGCGCAAGCATGCCGATGGTGTCATGATTTTCGATGTTGATCTGTTTGATTTCTCGGGTTTTCAACCACTGTTGCCAGTCTGCTTTTGAAGCGTCGGTAAGCAGGTTTTCTTCAACAAAACCCTGTTCGAGGGCGAATTTCTTTGCGCCTTCACCCACCAGCATCACGTGAGGCGTTTTATCCATTACCAGACGTGCGACAGAAATAGGATGTTTGATGTTTTGCAGGAAAGCCACAGAGCCACAATTCATGTTTTCATCCATGATGCAGGCATCAAGCGTCACGTTGCCATCACGATCAGGATAACCCCCAAAACCAACGGTTCTGACTTCCGGATCTGCTTCCGGCACTCTTACACCTTGTTCAACGGCGTCAATGGCCCGACCACCCTCTTCGAGTACCTGCCAGGCTGCCGCATTGGCGGGGATGCCATGTTCCCATGTGGAGATAACAATGGGTTTTCTTTGCACTGGCGGCTTTTTTGCGAAAGCACGGGTTGCCAGGCCTACCGCCCCTGTTAATGTAGAAAGCTGTAGAAAGCGGCGTCGTGAAGTCATGGTCTTTCCTTGTTGTTTTGGTATTTATTATTGTTGAGCGGCTTGCCTCGCAAACATAATTGCGCCTTCCTGTGGAGAAGCCTTTGCCGCGTATATTGTTGATTGGGTTTCAGCCGACATAAATGGCAACAATGCGTTCGCAACGCTGCCAATTAACGTTACTCTGGGAGCGCCAAAGTCAGTGAGCTTTTCGATCACGGATTCTGCAAACTGGGTTGCCTGGCGTAACAGGTTTTGTGCAACTTCGTCGTTTTGCGAGGCTGCCTCGAATACGGCTGGTGCGTACTGGCCAAACGTGGTGGCGTTAGCGTTCACGGTATGTTGTGCAAGCACGGTTTTGTTTTCACCCGCAAGTAGCAGGTTCTGAAGTATTGTTTGGGGCGCTAACTGATCTTCTGCCAGAAGCACAGCTTTTACTGCTTCTAGTCCAAGCCACGAACCACTGCCATTTGCATTAATGGGAAATCCCATTCCACCAATAGCGAGTCGCTGCTGACCACAAACGGCAAGAGCACTAAACCCGGTTCCGAGTATGAGTACGCCACCATCGTGGCCAAGATGTGCGCCAAGTACTGCGGCATGAAGGTCGGTAGTGAGTGCCAGAGATTTAAATGGATGGTCCCAATTCATCATAACTTGCTGCATAGCACCAAGATGCAGGCCGGCGAGGCCAGCGCCAACAGTAATTTCGCCCACGCATTCTCTGCTGAGGCAGGCATTATCCAGCGCCTGAAAGCATGCTTCAAGGATTGAATTCTGAGACTGGCTTACGCCATTAACCGGATTCGCTGGACCGCCTATCCCTTGGCTTATTGTACGTCCATTTTCATCTTGCAATATTGCCTTACAAGATGTGCCACCGCCATCAATCCCTATAAACACTTATTTCCCCACTGCTTTACGCAGTTGCTTAGCATCAAACACTTGAATAGCATCCAGGACTGGGCCTGATGTGCCTTGGGTTCCACCGATCAGATAGACTGAGTCGTTAAAGGTGACTGCGCTGCTGTGTCGCACGCCGGTAATTTCAAGTTCACTATGATGCCACTGCTCGGCTTTGAAATCGTAGGTCCATACTGCGTCCAAATCGTCATAGTTACCGAAAACGATCAGGTAATCACGCCAAACGGTAGCGCTATGTGCACTGATTTTTTCGGGTAGCGGCGGCATCGACTGCCATTTACCCGTAGCAGGGTCGAATTGTTCAAAAACATCTTGCGACTCACCGCTTGCATAACCACCAATGGCGTAAATTTTTCCATCATACGTTACCGTGGTGGTTTCCTTTTCGGTAGGCATAGGCGGCCCCAGTGACCAAACACCCGTTTGGGTGTCGAAAATCGCCATTATCCCAGTGGTTTTGTGTTTGCGGGTATCCCAGTCAAGGTGTGAGCCGCCCAGAACATAAATCTTCCCGTTCAGATAGACTGCTGAATTCATCCGCGTTGGGTAAGGTAGCGGGGTTGCTTCGACGACCTTGCGGGTAACGGTATTAAAAATCTCGACTCTGCCTTCGTAGCGCACTTTTTTGCCATCTTGCGCAATGCCACCAATGAGATAGACGTTTTCACTATCATCATAAACGGCAGAAAAATAGCGGCGAGGAATAATATGATTTTTCAGTACTTGGATATTTTTGGTTGTGGGATCAATAATTTCAACATCACCCAGAAATCCAGCCTTGTAGCTGCCACCAAAAACGAATATCCGTTTATCGTCGGTGGCGGATTTAGCGCCCAATCGAGGCGTTTCCAGCTTAAAGGTATTCCCCTTTTGAAATTTGCTGATATCTGGAATTGATGAACAGGCAGCAATTAACACTAAGCCTACCAGCAAGGTAAGTAATCGGATTGTCCTGACGTACATAACGTTCCTGTTTTTCTGTCGTTTATTATAATTATTGGTTTTGAATTTCGACGCTTTGTAGATGCTGGGTGATTTCCGGCCACACCAGTGTCAATACGTCCTGTCTAAGCGCGTCACTTTCTTCTGAGTATTTCAAACTTCCATCTTCAGAGGAGTCGAGCCAATGGTTTTCCCGCAATGCGGAAATGAAAGACGAAAGCACGTTCTTATCGTAAAACTCAGGCGAATTCATACCGTAAAGCGTCGACAGACGCTCTGCAACCTGTCTGCTACAACGTTCCAGACTGTTGCGACTAATTACCCGTTCGCGTTCGATGATCGTCAGTACGACGGCATAACGCTGGAAAGTTTCCTGCATGCAACGACTTAACAACCAGGCTGGATGGAACGCGCGATCGGAAGAGGTGGGTGGGTGCAGCAGACCCTGCTCCATCTCGATAACCATACCCTGTTCGATAAACGCAGTGATTAACTTATCGGTGTATGCCAGCGCTTCATCCTGTGTCATATAGATGAAAAGCTCTCGCTGAAGTAGCGGATACAGTGCCGCCATTAAGCGCAGGATTTCATGACGATGAATACCTGGGCGGGCGAAAACCGAGGACATGATAATGCCGGGCAGTGCAAATAAGTGCAGTATGTTGTTGCGGTAATACGTGAGAAAGACCGCAGAATCTTCCTGCGGCGCGATCATCGTACCGAAGCCGTCCTGACTGATATCAAACCGCTTAAGTGCCAACGTTTCTTCCAGCATCTTACGGGCACTAATATCTGGAATGGTGGCATCGTCGCTAAAGGGGGCGCTACGCAGCAGCGACAGATAGCTATCCATGGCACGAACCAGCTCTTTTTCAGACATAGTGCGCGTCTTGGAGGATAACAGGCACAATGAAATCAATGCCATACCATTGATTGCTGCATTGCTATTAATGCGTAGCATGACTTCATGGGCTAAATCATTAACCAGCGGGGTGAGCCAGCCTGGCTTTTTCTCAGGATCAGCAGGCAATGTTTCACGCCAGTCAGGCACGCCTTGTTCGAGAAACTGATTCAGGTGAATGGGCTCGCCAAAATTAACATAGCCATGGCCGTAGTTTTTAAGCTTACGGATAGCAGAAAAAACCTGCAGGTTAGATTCTTTCTTCTTGCCACTGCCTTTCAGTTCGCTCAGGTAGCTTTTCACTTCCATCACGTTTTCATAGCCAATGTACACAGGCACAATGCTTACCGGGCGCTGAACACCTTTCAGAATCGCTTGCATGGTCATGGCGAGCATGCCCGTTTTGGGTGGGATCAAACGGCCTGTACGGCTTCGCCCGCCCTCAGGGTAATATTTTACTGAATAGCCTTTATTAAACAGCAACTCCAGGTATTCACGGAAAACGGCTGTGTACAGTTTGTTTCCGGCAAAACTGCGACGCAGGAAGAACGCACCGCTACGACGGAAAATAGGTCCGGCGGGCCAGAAGTTCAGATTAATACCCGCGGCGATATGGGGTGTCACCATGCCTTCGTGATAAATCACATAGGTAAGCAGCATGTAATCCATATGGCTGCGGTGGCAAGGCACGTAAATAATTTCATGACCATTGGCTGCCAGTTCGCGAATACGCTCACTGTGACCAACACTGATACCGTTGTAAATTTTGTTCCAGATACGGGTGAGGATACGATCACCAAAGCGGATCAAGCCTTCCCGGTAGTCTGCGGCAATCTCGTCGACATATTCTTTCGCCGTAATCCGCGGATCTTTCTTCTTTGCCTTTTTGCCGCCTTTTTCTTCGCCCATGGCACGCTTCACAGACTCAGAGCCAAGAATGGCGTTATACAGTTCCTGTCGTTCCAATAGCGTTGGACCTGTCATAGATTGGCGCTTACGATGAAAGTGAGTACTTGCTACCCGAACGAGTTTGTGAGCGATAGAATCGTCGGTACCGTGCTGTTCTGACATTTCACGTGCAGATACAGCTTTGCTGAAATTGATAAAATTATCGCGACCTAAAAACATCACGATAAAGAATTTACGCAGCCAACTGGGTGAAGCGTGGTGCGCGATGAGGTCGCCTAAGCCCGGCTTTCCTTTACCTGGCGCACGGCCCCAGGACACAAATACTGGCACAACCTGCACATCAACATCGTCGTGATCGCGGTGCAAATGGAACAAGCTAGAGAAGATGCTTTCTACATCTGTGTGGCTACTGCGGCCAATAAGCGGTTCGGTTTTGCGCAGAAATACGCTACCCGGATAAGATTTCCCTGCAAGCTCAATTTGTTCGGTAGGGCTGGGTAAGCCTAACCGTTGCGTAGACATTTTTAACGCCAACTGATCGGTAACCGAATTTGTTGGCAATAAATAAATGATTGGCTTGGATCTATCAATACCGAGTTCAGACTCGACATTGGCCGGAATGTTGTGGTCTTTGACCAACAGTTTAACGGGATAATGAAACACCGATAAAAGCGTTCTGCGCATCCACGACATGAAATTGGGATCCTGTATTAAGAAAACGGGCGCAGTCTACCACAATTTCACTGCAAACCAGATGACATCAGATGGGAATTCCATCATAGGGATACTTTTACGCTACGTCACCTCTGGCGCGCTGATTTATGCTGAATTTTCCTCGCCACCCAGCCTCCACACGTGGCGATGATGCCCGTTGCTGTGGTACCCCAAATCCAGTCGACGAAGGTCATGGTGAGTGGCCAGTCGTCAATAATGGAGTAGCAGGTTAGATTATAGGTGCCATAAGCCGCTGCCCCGAGTGCAAAGCCAGCAAGTGATTGTGATAACAGGTTTTGTGCAGCATAAGGACGTATTGTTAAATACACCACAGCGGCGCAATAAAGTAGATAGAATGCAAGCCATGGCCACGTGATGAACTGTTCGCGCAATAGCGTGTCGAAGGCCGACTGATAAAGGGGCATAGCAATAACGCCCAGCCACACACCATCGAGGCAAGCGAAAGCAATGAGCACGGCGATGTAGGCTCCAATAAGGGCTTTAACGGAATAGTTCATAAAATGATAAACGGCATAGCCGGATGAAAAGTTCACTGTGAATACTTATCAGGAACTTTCACATTAATGAGCCATACTTACAATATCTACCCTGTGGCGTTGATAGTCAGTCTGACCGTTAACCCGACAACAATAGGACAGGCGCGGGGATACAATGAAAATAAAATTATTCGAATTTGGTGACTTGTTCTGGGTGCCAGAATTTTATCACGCGTTTCTGCGCCGCTTCATGGGTGCACTGTATAAGGTATTTGGCTATCACAAAATGTGGCTGCCAGAACTGAATGCTTTTATTGATAAAGCCGGTGGTACCGTGCTCGATCCGTGCGCTGGAAGTGGTTTCGTTAACGAACTTCTGATCCGCGAGATGGGCAAAAAAGACATCCGTTTTAATCTTTCTGACTTCATGATCGATAAAAACCCGGAATTTCGCGAACGCATTAATCGCTTAGGTGATGATCGCATTCATTACCTTGAGCAACCCATCGATGTGCTCAAAGACAATCCGGATTTTCGCTGCCCGAAAATATTTATTAATTCCTTTCACCATTTCGACCACGAACAAGTGAGTCAGATTTTTAAACTGAATCTCCCTCACGGCGACGATGTGCTGGTGTTGGAGTACTGCGATAATTCATTTATGGCCTATGTGTCTATGCTGCTCGGGCCGCTAGTGGCGATGATCATGCTGCCGTTTATTACCGAACGTCGCCTGTTGTTAGTAACGGCCATATTCACTTACCTCATTCCCATTGTGCCGCTGATGTTGCTGTGGGATGGCATTGTGTCGAGCATGCGATGTTATTCAAATCGGGAATTGAAGCAGGTGTTAGCCAGCGCCGGATTTGAAAACGTGAAGGTAACCACCACGTTCCGTCGAAACTTGCTGTATCCCGCTGGTGTAACGGCTCATCATGTTGAAGCGCCTAAGGCTGAATAAGCGGCTTTAGCTGCTGATAAAGGCTGTCATTGGGGTATGTATTACCCAGCGCGACGGCAGCCTTTTTCAGCATGGCAGTGTTCTTACTCATATAAGCGTATTTTGCCCAGGTAGACAGTAAATCATAATCGGCAGGCCAGCGCGCTGCGGCATTTGCCAATACCTCAACAGCTTCATTCTGACGCTGTAATTGCCAGAGTGACACCCCATACACAAACGCAAATCGCGGAATCGCATCATCGGCCTGATAGGCCAGCTCAAGGTGCAGTGCGGCTTCGTCGTATTGCTTTTCACGCACTAGCATGAGTCCGTAGGCAAATTGCACGGCACCTGAATCTGGCGCTGTCGCAAGTGCGGCTTTCAACTCGCGTTTCTCTCCCCGAGCATTCCCCATTTCCTTTAGAAAATCGGCAAATGCCATGCGTGCTGACAAGAAAGCCGGGTCGATGGTCAGTGCACGCTCATAAAATTGCTTCGCAGCCACAATGTCATTTCGGCGTCGGGCAAGTTGAGCGAGTCCTACATTCGAACCGGGATGGTCTGCCGATTGTTGCAACCATTTTGCGTATTCGTCTAATAATGGCGCGATGGTCGCTTCCGGTAAAATATGGTCTACCGGTGCGTTTAAAAGCGCCGCTGCAACTTCACTACGAACGGAGGCAGCCTCGTCATTCATGAGTTGCTTGGCTATTTTAGCTTGCTGTTGTGGCGGTAAAGCGCGCGCTGCACGGGCTGCACCACGACGACGAATGGTTGAATCTGACTGAGTAGCACGCCAAATCAATTCAGCTGCCTCTGCGGGTGACTGTGTCACCAATTTTTCAGTGAGTGCAACAGCCAGCAGATCCGGCAGGTTTACCGTTTCATCTGCAAGGAAGCGGCTTGAATCTGCGATCGCATCGGCGTTCCAGGTGAGCATCGCCTGATTGAATGCCGCCCATTGCCCTAACGTGTCAGCAGATGCACCTTCCCGCCTTGGCCAGTGCATGATGGCGTCTTTGAACCAGCTTTCAGATTTGTCTTCATGACAACTCTGGCAAGGACTCATGCTATTTGCGTTCAGTGCTGACGGGCGATGAAAACGGTGATCTCGTCTGTCGTCCACGCCCATGTAAGTGCGGGCGGGCATATGGCAGTCGAGGCAGTTTGCATCTTTATGTCCATTGGTATGTTCCGGTGCGGCAAACACATCCGCTCGGTGGCAGGTGGCACATATCTGTTCGCCGGGAAGCTTTGTTTTACCTGAGTGTGGGTCATGACAATTGGTACAGGTGACCCCAGCCTGTGCCATTTTGCTTTGCAGGAATGAACCCAGTACAAACACTTCATCACGAATTTGTCCGTCGCTGAAGTACAGTGGTTCGTTTACACCATCGAGTTGAAACTGCTGATGATACGGTTGGGTTAAATCTGGCTCTCCCAGTTCAGCCCGGCGGCTGTGGCATCCGCCACACGTGTCGGTAGCCAGTGCCAGTGGTGAAGCGGGAGAAGACTGCGGGCGGGCAATAGGATCATTGCCGGAAAAATGAAACGCAATGGCTTTGCCTAGAGATTTCAGGCCGGTCTTGCTTGCTGAAATCTTGTTGATTTTAGCCAGTTTAACGTGCTCTGAGCCAGGGCCATGACAGCTCTCACAGGCCACGTTGACGTCGGAATACTTGGTATTGAAGGCATTATTAACTGGATCGTAATGCTTCTCCAGGTTGGTAGAGTGGCAAGAGGCACAGCGACTGTTCCAGTTTTGGTAGTAGCCAGTCCAGAAGAATGGATGTTCCGGGTCGGTTACGCTGTCATCTTGTAACTGATACCATCGTTGTCCACCTTCGCCCAGCGGCCTACTGTCCCAGGCTACGTCGAAGGCCTGCAATCTGCCGCCATCGGTACGCAAAAGATATTGCTGCAGAGGGTTATAGCCAAAAGTGTAAGCTACTTCAAAGGTTTGCGGCTTGCCATTATTCCCTAAGGTTTCGACCAGGTACCTACCATCGCGGATGAAAAAGCGTGAGGTGCGTTTGCCGGCCGTGAAACTGGCTTCATTAAAGTCGCCAAGTACAGACTTTTCATTCGCAGGCAGCATGCTGTGATAGTGATCAGATTGTTGCCAGTCAGCAATTTGCTCTGCATGACAATCGGCGCACACGCTAGCCCCCACATAACCTTCGTCGGCATGGGCGGCAGTGCGCATCACGAGCAAAAAAAGCAGGGCTGTCAGACAGCCCTTATTCAGTAAATACAAAAGTCAGGGTCCGGTTTACTTACAAAGTCGCGAGCCTTTTTGACACTTATCCAACTGGTTTTCAACTGGTTTAATGCTCGCCGCGTGGTCTTCACGCAGTTTGGTGAGTCTCGCAATGACTTCTGGATGACTTTGTGCGATATCATATTTCTCTGAAGGATCAGCATTCAAGTCAAATAACAGCGGACTTGCCAGCACTTCACCAGGGTTGCCGCCGTAGCCTTCTTTAAGAATAAAGTGCGCTTTATAGCGGCCTTCCCGCACAGCAAAAACCTTTGCGCCGCGATAGTAGAAATAGACGTCACGGGCGCTGTCTTCACCATTCAGCAACGTGGATTTTACTGAATAGCCGTCGGTGTCAGCGGGTATTTCTCCACCTGCAAGATCAACCAGAGTGGGCAGTAAATCTATGGTGGAGCCGATATCGTGACGGATGCCGGATTTAATGTGTCCCGGCCACCAGAAAATACCGGGTACGCGCATGCCGCCCTCAAACACATCAGACTTTCCGCCGCGCAACAATCCGGCACTGCCGCCTAATGTTTCAAACCAGGTCCAAGGTCCATTATCGGAACTGAAAATTACCAGGGTGTTTTCATCGATGCCTTCATCTTTTAGTGTTTGCAGAATTTCACCTACCGACCAGTCGAGCTCTTCAATCACATCGCCATACAGGCCTTGCGTGCTTCGACCTTCAAATTCTTTCGAAGCGAACAGCGGTACATGAGGCATAGCGTGGGCGATATACAGGAAGAACGGATTTTCTTTATGGGATTTAATGTAGTTCTTTGCCCGGGTGGTGTAGGTTTTCGTGATCTCATGCTGATTCGGTGCACGCTCGATAATTTCTTCCCCCTGCATGAGTGGCACACGAAAATACTCGGATTTCGGGTTGGTCCACTGCTTACCCTTGTTCCAGGTTTTTACACTCCAGTCTGGGCCGTTAAGCTTTTGAATTTTTTCAAAATCCTGATCCATGTCGTTGGAATAAGGAATGCCGAACCAGCTGTCGAAGCCGTGGTTCTCTGGCAAGAATTCAGGGAGGTGGCCAATGTGCCATTTCCCAATCATGGCGGTGTCGTACCCTTGTGCTTTTAGCGCTTCTGGAATGGTAGTGGCGGACGTCGGCATACCGCCTAGCGAGTCTTCACGGAAAACCTGACGCATTGGCGTGGAAGAAGCCAGGCCAGCCCGGACCGGGTATTGGCCTAGCATCAAACCCGCACGACTGGGCGAGCACACGGGCGCGGCTACGTAAAAGTTCGTCCACTTTTGCCCTTCCGCCGCCATCGAATCCAGATTCGGGGTTTTTAGCGTAGGATGACCATTGTTGCTCATATCGCCATATCCCATATCATCAGCAAAAATAATGATTACGTTGGGTTTCTCGGCGTTGTCTTCGGCAGCGAGTGTTGGGGAAGACATTATCCCGGCAATACACAGCAAGCTGCCAAGCAGCGCGGCCAGGGGTAATTTAGTCATGATGGTATTGCTCCACTTTGCTTTCCTGATAGCCGTAACGCACGGCTTTTGCTTCAATAAAACTATTAGGTAACACCGGCACAGGGCCAGTATAGAGTTGCCAGTTATCACCGGCGGCAAGACGATAGGTGATAGAGGCATTGTCACTTTCGGATCTCATGCTTACGCACATCTGTCCGTTGCAGTCGGTAATGGAAAAAGTAGGACTGGCGGTAACCGGTTGGTTATAGCCCGGCCACATGTCGGCGACCATATCCAGCTCGGGCTGTTTACTGCGGTCGTGTACGCGCTTCTCCCAGTCAGCCAGTTCTTTCTTCATTGCGATAAGCTGTTCCCGGTAGGCGGGAACGACTGCAAGATTGCGAATTTCCCAGGGGTCGTTTTGCGTGTCGTACAGTTCGTCCACCGGTCGGGGGGCGGTGAAGTAGTAATTCTGAACGGAATCTAAGGTGGCACCGGTGTGTGCCTGCCACCAACTGATCATGACCGGAAACATGTCACGGAACGTCAGCGGTCGAAAATAAGGGATGTCCGGCATGTCGTTGCGGATGTATTTAAAGCGTTCATCCCGCACTGCTCGCACTTTGTCCGGCACCATATCCATGCGATCTCGGGCGCCGAAAATAAACTCCCGGGTTGCGGAGGAAAACATATCCAGGCCTTGCAAAAAATCAGGTTGTTCAGCGCCGGCCAAAGCCAGAATAGTGGGCGCGAAATCTACCATCGAGACCAGTTTGTTGCTGGTTATTCCCGCCTGACGGCCGTCTGGAAATCGCACAATCAAAGGGATATGAAGGCCGGTATCGTACACAGAGCGTTTTGCCCGAGGTAACGCATCGCCGTGATCCGTTGTCCAGATCACAATGGTATTGTCTGCAAGTCCGTCCCGTTCCAGCGCCTGCAGGATTTCTTTTACCTGCCCGTCCATATAATGAATATTGTCGTAATGCTGGGCAATGGAGCGGCGTACCATGGGCGTGTCGGGATAATAGGGCGGCACTTCCACATCAGCAGGATTAGTAACGGCTTCGACTCGGGCTAAGTCTTTTTTTATGAGTTCGGTAAAACCTTTGAATTTGGTTGCGGGTTTACCGTCTTCCGTTAGCAGATGGCCCTCATGCGTCGACATCAGGTTTACCATGGCAAAGAAGGGTTTTTCGCCAGAGAGTTCGTTCCATAAATCGGCTTTCAACGGGGAAAAGTAATTACCGATGTCCTCATCCCAAATCGTCGATGGGGTGCCGAACTGGTAATCCTTTTTGGCGAAATTCACCGTTTCGTAACCCGCGCGACGTAACAGTTCCGGAAAGGCTTTCATGGCGGCCGGGGTGACTGTTTCGTAACCGGTGCTGCCATTGGGCAGCAGCAACTGCGACGTACGCATTTGGTGAGTGCCCATGGAAATCGGGTACATGCCGGATATCAGCGCAGAGCGGTTTGGTGCACAGACCCCAGCAGCGGCATAAACGTTGGTAAAGCGAATGCCTTGCTCAGCAAGGGCATCAATAGTGGGCGTATCAGCCACTGCATCACCGAAAGCACCGACGCGGGGGCTCAGGTCTTCGGCAACAATGAGCAAGATGTTAGGCTGCTTTCCCCAAGCGGTCAGGGAAAAACCAGTAACAACAGTGAAAAGCATCCAACGAAACATTCGCATTACCCAACTCCTTAGTGACCTGAACTGCCGTTTGCTTCCATCCACGGAAAGTACATTTCACCTTTGCGCTGCATCTCCAGCTTCATTGGTGTATCCGGGAACAGGCCCATGTACATGTCTTTACGATTCGGTTCTACCAGCCACCAGTCTGGGAATGGCGCTGCCTTCAGACCATCTTTCTTGCGCAGATTCATGCCTTCGGCCAGTCGTGCGTTGAAGGGCACAGATGGTTTACTGCCGTTGGCAGGATTCAGGGATGCATACAGTGCTTTACGTAATGGCAGTAGCTCTTTTGCATACTGCGGATCGCGGATCAGGTTGTGCATTTCTTCAGGGTCTTTCTCCAGGTCGTAAAGTTCTTCGATATCCCATACGCCGTGGTATTGAATGTACTTGAGGTTGTCGCGGCGGATGGCAAACGTGGTTGGAGTCATCGGGAACGACCACTCCCAGTAGTATTCGTAAACGAAATCAGGTGATTCCCATTTATCCTGGGCGACTTTTCCTGAAGCAACAGGCAGGAAGCTTTTACCTTCAAACTGCGCAGGCTGTTTTGCGCCGGCCAGTTCAAGGAAGGTGGGCGCCATATCCAGATTACGCACCAGTGCTTCGTTGGTTTCGCCCTGTGGCAGCAGACCTGGCGCACTGATCACCAGTGGAACACGCACAGAACCCTCATAAGCATTGCGCTTGTCGATAAGGCCGTGATCACCAATCAGGAAGCCATTATCCGAATAAAACACGACCATGGTATTATCGTATAAATCGTTTTCTTTCAGGTAGGCAAGCACTTCGCCCAAGCTGTCATCCACCGCTGAGAGCGTGGCATAATACTGCTTGAGGTATGCTTCCATGGTGCGGTCACTGGCGTAGAAGAAATCGGTACCGTGCCAGCTGTTGCGCTGGTTATGAACCCACATCGGCTTGTTCTTCGCGGCTTCTTCCGTCACTACAGCTGAGTCCGGCAACTTAAAGTCGACATCGTCGTACTGACCTTCATGGCGCTTAGCTGGCGTGGCGTCAGAGTGAACGGCTTTGTGGCTCAAGTAAAGGAAGAATGGCTGGGAATCGCCCACGTCATTTTTCAGCCAGTCCAGCGCGTAATCAGTGAGTTCGTCGGTAATGTAGCCTTTCTGATCTACATGCTTACCATCAATATTCAGCTGATTGATCTTGCCCTTTTCAAGCATAGGTTTTGGAATGCCATCTGTCGGGTAATAAGCTCCCTGGCCAGGAAAACTCACCCACTTGTCAAAACCATCGCGAGGCATATCTGAATGGCTGCCCATGTGCCATTTACCAAAAAATCCGGTCTTGTAGCCGGCCTGCTGCAGGTATTTGGGGAAAAACGTTAGGCCTTCCTCGCTGGAGTTATTGTTATCCACGATCTTGTGATTACGGGCAGTCATGCCGGTAAGAATGGTGGCCCGGCTGGGGGAACAGAGTGATGAAGTGACCACTGCGTTGGGGAAATACACGCCGGTATCGGCCAGTTTATCGATGTTCGGGGTTTGTAGTTCTTCCTGCAAGAACCCCATACCGTCGTAGCGTAGGTCGTCCATCAGCACAAAAATCACATTGCGCTGTGTGTCTGACGCTTGCACGTTTAGTGACGTGCCGAGTACAAGAACACTGGCCAGCGTCATTAATCGTTTTGAGAGGTGAAGTTTCATGAAATCTCTTCCGGTTAAAGTAAAAAAGCGGCGGACACAGGAGATTGCACTGCCCCGGGCCGCCGTACTGTTGAACCCGTGCGCTAGTAAGCGCCGAATCGATAGGTGAATTCCACGCCCATGTAGCGTTGGAAATCACGAGTTAACTGCGCGTTGATGTTGCTTTGATCGAAGATGGCGGTGCCAATTTGGGCAACGTAATTGTCATCCAACGCGTTCTTTGCAAACACACTGGCCACCCACTGACCATCATCGGCCTGAATGCCTACAGTGAGGTCGAGCACACCGTAGCTGGGCAGGATCAGATAGGGCGCCTGGTTCTGGTTCATCTGCACTTCGTCCTGCCAGCGATAATTGGCACTGACGAACATGTCCATATCGCCATCTAGATAAATGTTGTACTTACCGGAAAGGGTGATTTTTGTATCTGGTGAATTGGGAACATCGCCACCAGAGATTGACTGGAAGCCATCGATACAGCCTTCAGCTTCGGTTTGATTGAAATAGCACTGCTGATCCATGAATTCACCATAGGTGGCATCAATGAATGCCACACCACCGCTGATTAGCAGTTCAGGTACCGGTTTGGCATTAAACTCCAGTTCCAGACCCTTTGTGATAACTTCACCTGCACTGGTCAGCGAGAAGGTCACCGTTTCAGGGTTGTAAGCCTGACCCTGGAAATTCTCGAAAGTGGTGTGGAACGCGGTAGCAGACAAGCGCAGGCGACGGTCGAACATTTCTGAGCGTACGCCCCCTTCCCAGGCTACGTTAGTTTCGGCCGGAACGGGGGCGGTGCGGCTTTCGTTCAGCGAGAAAATTAAATCGAAAGCTGGCGATTTATAACCCTGAGCATAGCTACCAAATAGCATGGTGGTGTCGTTTAAATCGTAGGAAAGTGCAAAACGACCGGTTAGCGCATCGTCTTCGGTTTCGTTGCTGAAATCGCCCTCGGCACCCGGCAAGGCTGGCAGACCCGAGAACGGCCCTGTAATTTCAGCCGCGCTGCGGTAAAAATCGAAGGAAATTTCGTCTTTGGTGTAGCGTAAGCCCAAAGAGGCTGTGAGTTCGTCTGTGACATCCCAGTCGGCTTGTCCGAATATCGCATAGTTGCGGGTGTCTACCGATGAGTCCATCGCCGCGAAACCAATACCCGACCCTTCCTCCGAACAAGCTACCGTACCGACTACCGGATCGTAGGCATCAGCACAGCGCATGACTTCACGTTCGAAATAACGGTCAACTGTTTGCTCCCAGTAGAACGCGCCCACTGTGACAAACATATCGTCAGTAAGACGTCCAGCTAGACGGAGTTCTTGTGAGAACTGTGACTGCTGTTGGTCGCCGCCACCGGATGCGCCGTTTTTAGTAAACAACACATGGCCTGTCACCGGCGTGAGGTAAGGCACGATGTCGGCATCTTGTGCGGTTTCGAGGGTAAAACCGCGGTAGCCAGTAATCGACGTTAGCGTAAACTCTTCGAAGCTGTGGTTGTATTCAACGGAGATCCCGCCGGTTTCTGTGTTCGAGTACGCTGGGCTGGCAATTTTAACTTCATTGTTGCCCCAGGACACATCCACATCAGCATAGTCTTCTCCAAGCTGGTGGAGGTCAGCCAGTGAACCGCGGCCAATACTTTGTAGCGTTGGTGTACAGCAATCCCGTGTCTGCTTGGAATAATCCGCAATGATATAGAGGTTGTCATCCATGCCAAGATCGATATCCAGCTTACCGCGCATCCCCTTACTTTCGTCACCGTTGATCATCTCGCCAGTGGTGAGGTTTTTTACAAAACCATCGAAGTCACGATTGTAGAACGACAAGCGTCCACGCATATTATCGTTGAGGGGGCCGGTAACCTGACCCATCAATCCCCAGGCGTCATCGTCGGTGAGCGTCATACGGACTTCACCGAAAAAAGAATCTTCCGGGCGTTTGGTAAAGACGCTAACTACACCACCTGAGGCATTTTTACCGAACAGTGTGCCCTGTGGACCGCGCAGTACTTCCACCCGGTCGATGTCAGCCAGATCTGACAGGAATTGCACGGTACGGCCTAGCGGAATGCCATCGATTACTGTACTTACGGTGGGCTCTACGGCTGTCTGGAAGGCGGTAGTACCAATACCACGAATGTTAACGCCGGAACCTCGCATATCACCAGACTGATTAAACGTAACAGACGGGCTTACCTGCACCAGATCCTGAAATTCTGTAGCTTGCGCTGCATCCAGAATTTCTCCAGATACGGTTGTTACTGCGACGGGCACTTCCATGAATCCCTGCACACGCTTTTGCGCAGTGACTTCAATGACTTCCAACTGGGCTTTGGATTTTGCGTCTTGCTCAGCGTCTTCCTGCGCGAGCAGGGCCGACGACGACATCGCGCCCAACGCTATCAGTAACGCTTTTGTGAGTGGCTTTTGGTTAAACATCAATGTATCTCCTCAGGTCTTTTTTTGCACTCGGCAACATAAGTGCATTTTTTGTGCGCATCCCAAACACTGAGCTGCGCTGATATTTTTTGTTTAATAATTGTTAATTTCTTAACAAGGATACAGCTTGATCTGTTTAAAAGTCTATCGTTGTCTTTTTGTTTTGATATCGCTCATACTTTATTTAAAGTGTTGAAAAATATGATCTTAATTTTTGTTTCTAAGTTTGGGTTATAAGCATATTTTCAAATATTATATGCTAACGTTGTCTTTTTGTTGTCTATAACGCAATATTTTCAACTGGGTTTTCGGAAAGCCTGTGGCACAATAGAAATAGTTGCAGAAAACGTAAGTAGATATGAAAGCGGAAAAGAACATCACAGTGCATGACGTTGCCGAAGAAGCTGGCGTGTCTATCAAAACCGTGTCGCGGGTTCTGAACAACGACCCCACCGTTAGAGATAAAAATAAGCAGAAAGTCCTCGATGCCGTGGCGAAAACCGGCTATCGCGTAGATTTAAATGCCCGGCGACTGCGGACCGGGCAGTCGTATCTTATTTGCCTGCTATATATGGACTATGCTTCCAACTCTTATTCCGCAAGGCTGACGTCGGGGGCCATTGAAGTTTGTGATGAAGCGGGCTATGACCTACTTGTGAGGCCAGTTAAAGACAGAGCTTCGCTTGTTGAACAGGTCAGAAAACTCTCGGAACGCTCTAATCCCGATGGCTATATTCTCACGCCCCCTTTGTGTGATGATAAAGGTGTGCTTGAGGTGATTAACGCCGAGAACAAACCCGTAGTAAAAATTTTGCCGATGGATATGGACGAAGTCAGCTGCGTATCCTGCGACATTGTCGGCGGTGTACGAGAGGCGGTTACCCATTTGTTGACCATGGGTCACCGTCGTATTGGCATTATTAATTACAACACGGTCCATGGCGGCTTACTGCGCTACCAAGGGTTTCAGGAAGCCCATGATAATTTTGGGATCAGTGTCGATCCTGAGCTGGTGGTAAATAGTAACCCTAAAACCGACGAGACCTACGAAAGAATTATCCGCACCATGCTGAGCCGGGACGATCGGCCCACGGCATTTTTCACCTTCAACGATTACATTGCAACACTGGTTTACAAAGTAGCTAGCCAGCTTAAATTGCGTATTCCGTACGAGTTATCGGTAGTGGGATTCGATGACGACCCCTCTAGTAAAAACCTTTGGCCACCGCTAAGTACGGTGCATCAACCGGTGGAGAACCTGGGTAAGGCTGCGGCCGGAAAATTGATTCAACAGCTTGTACTTCATCGTCCTTATGAAGAAACCACTGATTTGAGATGTCGGTACGTGCAACGTAGCTCATGTGGCCCACTGTTGTGAACAAACCGGCAGTGTTGCAATTGTCAGCTAAGCTGACAGAGCACCGCCAGTGAAAACGTTGACTCGGTTTCAGCGCAACGCCTACGCGTCGGGTGCTTTTACCAAAAGTACGTTGTGGAATTTTACAGACCTTCTGCTTCTTTACTACCTGGCAGATATTCAGGGCTTAGGGGCTTCGGCAGCAGGTCTCATTTTAATGGTTTCACTGATTGTGTCCGGTATTCTGGATATCACGCTGTCAGTCATGCTCGATACCTATCGGCTGCGTTATCAGAAAGTAATTGCCCTAAGTGCCCCTATTACCGTGTTGTCTTTTGCTCTGCTGTTTTATCCCGTGGAATTGGCGAAAGAGTCGCTGTTTTTATTCTATCTCGTGGCTGCAATCGTGTTCAGAATTGGCTATGCGTTGTTGGATATTCCACACAATGCCATGCTTGGTACGCTAACAAGCGATAGCCGTGAACGCACAAAGTTGTCATCTGCCCGCATCTTCTTCAACGCATCAGCCATTCTGGTTTTCGCAGCCTTCGCGGGTAAAGTTATTGCGTTGTTGGAAACCCCGGGAGATAGCCTTCGATTATGGATGTTGGGCCTCTGCTGTCTGTTTATGCTGAGCAATATTTATTTATGCATCATGCCCGTGTGGTCATTACAAATTCAGCCTCTTCAAGTACAGCGGCCGCCACTGAGAGCCACCTTCACGGCGTTGTTTAAAAATCGCGCCTTTATGGTGCTGGCATTGTATGCGCTTTTACCTTGTATCTTTATTCCAGTGTTTTACAAATCCGGCGTCTACTTCGCCAGTATGTTACTGGCAGACGAAAAACTCACGAACTGGCTCATTGTAAGCTTGGCCATTGGTAAATTGGTGGCATTGCCCGGCTTCGTAAAGCTGTCGTACCTGATAGAAAAGCATCACGCCATGATTCTTGGCTTAGTGGGTCTGATTGCGGTGTTACTTATATTCATGGTGTTTACGCCCCGGTCGCTACCTTTCCTGTGTTTGGCGTTCTTCTCGTGTGGCATTTTTGCCGGAGGACTCATGGTGTTGATATGGTCCGCGCTACCCGACACTATCGAATATGGTTTGCGAGAAACGGGGGTAGTGAACCCTACGCTAACCTTTGGCGCTTTCCACCTGGTGATGCGGGTGAGTGATGGACTGTCATTCGCGGTGATAGCGGGGGTACTGGAATGGTCTGCGTTGCAAACTGCAGGAAATGCAGAATTCTTTGTCGATAGCATTGCCATTATTGCCGCTATCGGCTGTGTCCTTGGCGTTGCCGTGCTCTGGTTTTATCCGATAACCCATCAATGTCACCAGGAAATGGTAAATACAGCTGAGGAAAAAACCGCAATCAATCAACGTTGATCACTTGTCAATCTTGCATAACTGTATATACTCACAGGAACTGTATAGAAAAACAGGGCTGTTTATGCGTCCACTTACCCCAAGACAAACGGAAGTTCTCGAACTCATTAAAACCACCATGCTGGAAACCGGTATGCCGCCAACGCGTGCCGAAATCGCCAGGCAACTGGGTTTTAAGTCGGCCAATGCGGCGGAAGAGCACTTAAAAGCACTGGCACGAAAAGGGGTAATCGAAATCCTGGCGGGTACCTCCCGGGGTATTAAACTGAATATTCCTCTGGAAGCTGAAAACGAGGAAGATGCCGGTTTACCGTTAATTGGGCGGGTTGCTGCCGGTGAGCCAATTCTGGCCCAGGAACATGTGGAAATGCACTACAAGGTCGATCCTGACTTGTTCCACCCCCGTGCAGATTTTCTGCTGCGCGTAAACGGCATGAGTATGAAAGATATCGGTATTTTAGATGGCGATCTTCTCGCAGTGCACCGTACTACAGATGTTCACAATGGGCAGGTTGTGGTTGCACGTGTTGATGAAGACGTAACCGTGAAACGTCTTGAAAAACGTGGCCGAGAAGTATGGCTGCATGCTGAAAACGACGAATTCAACACGATTAAGGTAGATTTGGCGTCGGAGCCTTTCAATATTGAAGGTTTAGCCGTTGGTGTGATCAGAAACGCCGACTGGATGTAAGCGCCGGGCACCAAAATAGATGCTAAAGAATAAGAAAGGCGATGCACTGAGGTGATCATCGCCTTTTTCTTTTATCAATATGGTGCCCTTAACTCAGCGCTAGTAAAGGATTTGCCTTAGCTTAATAACTGGCGTGTGCATAATGCAGTGTTTTTAGTGCCAGCATAAAAACGTCAGCATTTTTTTCGCCACTCACATTCTTCACTACAGTCACTGCTGTGTTGTGTTCACGACACAGAATCGTCATGGTAATACCACCCATGCTGCCGCCTGAATGCATCACCGCGGTGGGAATGTCGTCCATTAACTTAAGTGCTTCCACGTTATCTTTATACGCTTCCCGTTCTCGATAATCGCCAAAGCCAACTTTCCAGCCAATGCCGTAGCCCACTTCGTCCCCGTTATTTAACGTTGCCCGGGTAAACATGGATTTCGTTGTTTCTGCAGCCAAATAATCACTGGCTACGTGAGCCACTGCAAAGCGCACAATGTCAGATGGCGAGGCAATAAAACCGCCACCTGCCCACTTGTAGCTGTGGTCGGTTTGGGGAGCGTTAATCAAAGTGCCTTCTTCGGTTGTATAGGGCCGGGCGCGGTTTTCGATAATTGTGAACTGATCATCAAATACAGTTTCTTTTAGCGATAAAGGCGCAAACACTTCCTGTTCGATAATCTGACGAAAATCCCGATTGCCATCAGCGCCTTCCATTGCAGCACTGACTAACGTCCAGGCGAATGTGGAATAGCTGAAATCGGTACTTGGTGAGAATTCCAGCGGATCATCCTTAAACATGGCGAGGGCGCTGTTAATATCTGGGTAGGTTTCATTGAGCAAAAACTCATTCGCGCCTTCTTTGTAATGGCGAATACCGGCTGTATGAGAGGCTAACTGACGTAAGGTAATGACTGGCTTGTCTTTCGGCCAATCAGCGACATAGTCGGTTACCGGTGCATCTAAATCAATTTTACCTTCGTCATACAGCCGCATCATTGCTGCCGTTGCGATGAGCTTGGATACACTGCCGATGCGAACCTTGTGGTGCGGTGTCATGGCGACGCGATTTTCTACATCGGCATAGCCAAAACCCTCGGCCATCATAATGCCTTTTTCATTACCCAATGCCATAGTGATGCCTGGCACAGTGTCATGATTAACCGCTTCATTGAACATAGCGGAGATGGCGTTTTTCGGGAGTGGCTTGGAGAACGCGTTAAAACAGAGCACAAGGGAAAGCGCTGAAAAAAGAAGTGATTTGTGCAGCAAAAGGACAATCCTGTCTGAAGGTTAAACCTTTACCCTACAGGATGTTTTTCATCTGGCAAATAAAAAGCCCGCTTTCGCGGGCTATGCATCTGGACGGTGATGCAGTAATCGATATTTACACTATTACTTAGCCGCTTGTGCTTCAGCGGTGATGCGCAGGGTAACTTCGTCACTTACATTCGGTACATACGTGTCGATACCGAAATCAGAGCGTTTAATCGTTGTTTTTGCATCGAAGCCTACCGCTTGTTTCTGTGTCATTGGATGCACGCCTGCGCCATTCAGTGTTACGTCCAGTGTCACTTCTTTCGTTACACCTTTGATGGTCAGATCGCCGGTGACTTCCATCGTTTTGTCACCTGTTACTTCAACGTCAGTGCTCTTGAACGTAGCTTTAGGGAATTTAGCTTCGTTGAACCAGCTTTCTTCCATGAATTCTTCGGTCAGTTTCGCCACAAAGGTATCCATAGACGCAATAGATACAGAAACGTCTACCTTACTGTCTTCTGGGCTCTCTTTGTCATAAACAATAGTCCCTTCAGCACCGTTAATTGCTGCTGTAGGGTTAGAAAAACCGAAGTGGCTCCACGACGCAATGACATTGGTGTGAGTCGGGTCGATTTTATAAGACACAGGTGCCGCCAATGCACTTACGCTGAACAAACCTGAAAGCAGTACCGCTGGGATCAATTTAGTCATTACCAATTTCCTTTTTAAACTTGGGGTGTCAAAACAATGAATGTTGTCAGATGATTAATGATACGGCTTCCTGAGAAATTAGATGTATTTAAGATCTGAACAAAACATTCTAATAATCAGAATGAACGCAAACCTTGCCATAATGACCGTCTCCCCATTTCACCATTCCCATGAAACCCGCCATTTATTTTTCACCTAAAGTCTAGACATTGAGCAAAAACTGTTTAATTCTTATACCGTAGTTAACAGAAAAATAACAAAATAAGATAATAATTAACAAGTCGGGCGACTATACGACAGAATCCTGTGAGCAGGGTATTACACAAGATTCTCCATCACGGAGGTGTTGAGTGAAAAAACTCGTAAGTAACGCATTGATGGTTTGGGGGGCAATGAGCGTCGTCACCGCGACCAGCGCACTAGCTCAAACTCATTCTACGTCAGAACGCGCAGGCGAACTGAATCTGCGTCAGGGAGTGACGGATATCAGCGGTCAGGTTTACGACCTGCATATGCTGATGTTTTCGATATGTGTCGCCATCGCCGTCGTGGTGTTTGGAGCGATGTTCTACTCCATTCTCAAACACCGAAAATCTAAAGGCGCCAAGCCAGCGCACTTCCATGAAAACGTGAAAGTCGAAATCGCGTGGACGGTGATCCCGTTTTTGATCCTGATATTTATGGCAGTACCGGCAGCCCAAACCCTGATTGCCATGGAAGATACCAGTAAGCCAGATATGACGGTATTAGTCACCGGTTCGCAGTGGAAATGGCACTACCAATACATGGACTCAGACGTTTCTTTCTATTCAGTAATGGCTACACAGCGCGAGCAAATTGAGAACAAGTTCGACAAAGGCGAGAACTACTTACTGGAAGTTGACCGTCCGCTGGTTATCCCCACCAATCAGAAAGTCCGCTTTCTCATTACTTCCGACGACGTGATCCATTCCTGGTGGGTGCCGGACTTTGCAGTGAAGAAAGATGCTAATCCGGGCTTCATCAACGAGGCTTGGACAAAGGTGAATGAACCCGGCATTTATCGCGGTCAGTGCGCCGAGTTGTGCGGTAAAGATCACGGCTTTATGCCGGTTGTTGTTATTGCTAAAACCCCGGATGAATACAAAACCTGGATGACGGAACAGGAGGCCATTGTTAAGCAGGCCAAAGAAGAAGAGGCCCGTTTGCTTGCAATGAGCATGAGCAAGGAAGAGCTGATGGCGGTGGGTGAGAAAGTATACAACTCTACCTGCGCTGCCTGTCATATGCCTACTGGTCAGGGGTTACCGGGTGTATTCCCTGCGCTGAAAGGCAGTCCAATGGTACTGAATGATAAGCAGGCTCACATCGATATTGTGCTCAATGGTAAGAGCGGCACAGCCATGCAAGCCTTTGGCAAAATGCTATCGCTGAAGGAAGTGGCGGCTGTGGTTACCTATGAGCGTAATGCCTGGGGCAACAATACTGGCGATGTGATCCAACCGAAAGACGTGAATGCTGTGGCAAACGGTAACTAGGAGCCTGCTATGACTAAAGCAACCGAAACCTTGATGCCGGAGCATACTGCGGCACACGACAACCTTACTCACGAACACGATCATCATGAACATCATGGCGCTCCAGCAGGCCTGATGCGATGGGTACTGACCACTAACCACAAAGATATCGGCACCCTGTATCTTTGGTTCGCTTTCATTATGTTTTTAGTGGGCGGTGCCATGGCCATGGTGATCCGGGCAGAGCTATTTCAGCCAGGCCTACAAATAGTCGACCCTAACTTCTTTAATCAGATGACCACCGTTCACGGCCTCATTATGGTATTTGGTGCGGTAATGCCGGCATTCACTGGCTTGGCCAACTGGCTGATCCCAATGATGATTGGTGCACCAGACATGGCGCTGCCGCGCATGAACAACTGGAGTTTCTGGATTCTACCTTTCGCGTTTTCCATGCTGCTCGGCTCGTTATTTATGGAAGGTGGTGGTCCGGCGTTCGGATGGACGTTTTATGCGCCACTGTCTACCACTTACAGTAGCGACAGCACCGCATTATTTGTGTTCTCGGTACACATTATGGGGATCTCCTCCATCATGGGCGCCATCAACGTTATCGTGACTATCTTCAACATGCGTGCGCCAGGCATGACCTGGATGAAAATGCCTTTATTTGTATGGACCTGGTTGATCACGGCGTTTCTCCTGATCGCCGTAATGCCAGTGTTGGCGGGCGCGGTAACCATGGTACTTACTGACAAATTTTTCGGTACCAGCTTCTTTGATGCTGCCGGTGGTGGTGATCCGGTAATGTTTCAGCACATCTTCTGGTTCTTCGGACACCCAGAGGTGTACATCATGATCTTGCCGGCATTTGGCATCATTTCTCAGATTGTGCCCACCTTTGCTCGCAAACGCCTGTTTGGGTATGCCTCCATGGTGTACGCCACAGCGTCTATCGCGTTGCTGTCGTTTATCGTCTGGGCGCATCACATGTTCACAACCGGTATGCCGGTGTTTGCTGAGATGTTTTTCATGTTCGCTACCATGCTGATCTCGGTACCAACGGGCGTGAAAGTGTTTAACTGGGTGGCCACCATGTGGCGGGGTTCCATGACGTTCGAGATCCCCATGCTGTTCGCTCTCGCCTTTATCGTACTGTTCACCATCGGTGGCCTGTCTGGGCTGATGCTGGCGATTACGCCGGTGGACTTCCAGTATCACGATACCTATTTCGTGGTAGCGCACTTCCACTATGTACTGGTGACCGGGGCGGTATTCTCGATCATGGCGGCGGTGTATTACTGGTTACCAAAATGGACCGGCAAAATGTTTAACATCACATTGGCCAAGTGGCATTTCTGGTGCTCGTTGATTTCAGTGAACGTGCTGTTCTTCCCTATGCACTTTGTCGGACTAGCCGGGATGCCTCGCCGTATTCCAGATTATTCGCTGCAGTTTGCCGACTACAACCAGTGGATCAGCATCGGTGGCTTCGCATTTGGTTTGTCACAATTAATTTTCCTCGTGTTAGTGATCAAAGCCTGCCGCAAGGAAGGTGAACTGGTTACGTCACAGGTATGGGAGGGCGCTGAAGGACTGGAATGGGAAATTCCATCTCCGGCCCCTTACCATACGTTCGAAACGCCTCCGAAAGTGAAGTAGGAGTGCGGTATGACCTCGCCAACATCTGCTAATAACCGACTGGTACTACGACTCATTGCCGTGGTTGTGGGGATGTTTGGCTTTGGGTTTGCGCTGGTGCCACTTTACGACGTGTTCTGCGATATCACGGGCATTAATGGAAAAACGGACAACAAAGCCGCGGTTCGCACTGTGGATGAAGTAGATAAGAACCGGGAAATCACCGTGGAATTCATCACCCGAACTAACAGTGGTATGCCCTGGGAGTTCAGGGCTGAAACGCAGAAGGTGCTGGTGCATCCGGGCGAAGTAAATACCGTGGCCTTTTATGTGCGTAACCCGGCCAGCAGCAACATCATTGCTCAGGCCATTCCCTCCGTCAGCCCTGGTCAGGCGGCGCTGTATCTGAATAAAACCGAGTGTTTTTGCTTTAACCAACAGCCGTTACAGGCGGGTCAGGAAGCCTGGATGCCCATGTCATTTTATGTGGACACCAGTCTCCCGGAAGACATCACCTATTTCACTTTGCAATACACGCTTTATGACGTGACCGCCCGGGCCACCGATTTGATGGAAAGCGACAACCCTTATTTACGACAACCTGTGAGCGGCAGCCGCTGACGGGGAGGAAGGAGAACCATCATGCAACAACAATATGAACGTTATTACGTGCCCGCACAGAGCCCCTGGCCCATTGTCGGTGCGGTTGCCTTGTTTCTGATTGCAGTCGGTGCCGGTAATACGGTAATTGAAGCGACAAATGGGGAGTCGGGCCACGGTGGGAAGATCCTGGCGGTAGGTATCGTTGCGCTGCTAGTGATGCTGTTTGGCTGGTTTAAAAACCAGATTGATGAATCGATGAGCGGGCTGTATAGCAGTCAGCTAGGCCGCTCGTACCGACAAGGCATGAGCTGGTTTATCTTTTCTGAAGTGATGTTCTTTGCAGCGTTCTTCGGCGCTCTGTTTTACGCACGGGTGATTTCAGTGCCTTGGTTAGGTGGTGCATCGAATAACGCCATGACCAACGACGTATTGTGGCCTGCGTTTGAGGCCATGTGGCCGCTTATTAAAACGCCTGGTGGCACTACCACGCAGCAAATGAGTGCGGCTGGCTTGCCTACCATCAACACCATTATTCTGCTGATATCGTCGGTGACTCTGCACTTTGCCCATGTGGGTCTGGAACAGAATAAGCGCAAGCAGCTTACCATCATGCTGGGCGTAACCATTCTACTGGGCTTAGCGTTTCTGAGTTTACAGGTAGAAGAGTATATCCATGCCTATCAGGAGCTAGGGCTAACACTGCAATCCGGTATATACGGCAACACCTTCTTCCTGCTTACCGGCTTCCACGGCATGCACGTGACGCTAGGTACATTGATTCTGATTGTCTTATTTTTCCGCATTCTGAAAGGGCATTTTACCCCACAAAATCACTTCGCCTTCCAGGCCGGTAGCTGGTACTGGCACTTTGTGGATGTGGTGTGGGTCATGCTCTTTCTGTTTGTGTATGTGTTGTAGCTAAGAAATTAAGGCCGATGGATGGCCTGATGAGTGAGCGCCGTGGTGAGAGGTGCATTGCATTTTTAAACCGTCTGCCGCAGGGATGCGGCAGCCGAGCGCCCAGGGATGGGTTTACCGCGTGTTTCAAATGCAATGTGCCTCTCAGCCGAAAGGCGCGCGTCTCTGCAATTTGCCACGGTTCAGTAAGGCGTGGGATTGGGAGTGATAAGGCCGGTGGCGAGGGCCACGAGAATGAGTAGCACGATAATGACAGAAGTCATTACCCGGCGACCGATGTACTTGCTCATTGGTTCGCCATCAGGGTTGTCTTTCATCATCACGCGCATGGCAAGAAACAGATTGATGATCATGTAGATCACCAGACAAACCAGAACGATTTTTACAATCATATTTTTCTCCATCAGCAGGAGCCAAGCATGAAACAACCACGTCGGTTCCCTTCCCTTCCTACCGCAGCGGTGGTTCTTACTGCGGTTATCTGTATGGTTTTGCTCGGATTCTGGCAGTTAGATCGGATGCATCAGAAAGAGCAACGTTTGGCTAGCATAGCGCAAAAAAGCGGCGAGGGAGCAATTTCTCTTGATGCACTCAAACCCCAGCAGGAAGACATTCGAGACTATCAGGTTGGCTTCAATGGGCGGGCTGAAAGTAACCAGATCTTGTTTTTAGATAACCGGGTGCAAAACGGCAAGGTGGGTTACGAAGTGCTGGTACCAGTGCAAAGTACTGACGGTACCGTACTCGTTAACTTTGGCTGGGTAGCCGCGCCGCCGCTGCGCAGTGAGTTACCTGAAGTCGACCTTGCGCAAACCTATCAGCATTTTCACGGGCGGATCTCTATCCCCGGGCACAACCCCGTTGTTCGTGAAACCTTGCCCTTCGATGCATCCTTTCCGGTAGTGATTCAGGCTGTGGATCTGGACTTTATTCGTCGCTTAACCGGGAAGTCGTTGCTGCCCTATGTAGTGGAGCTTACCGCCCCTGAGCAAAGTGAATTTATTCGCGATTGGCAGCCGGTGGTGATGCCGCCCGAGAAACATTTCGCCTATGCCATTCAGTGGTTTGGCTTGGCCGTAGCGGCCGCTGCAGTGAGTTATTTTTCGTTAATTTCGAACAGAAAAGGATAGCGCTATGTCGGTTAAAAATAGCAAAGTTACCATGTTGAGCGTTGCCGCCGCCTTTGTTTTACCGGTGTTGATTGCAAAATTAGCGCTGGATAATGGCTGGTTTACCCAGGGAGCGACCAACAAAGGTGAGTTGTTACAGCCTACACGGGATCTGTCCACCGTTTTTGCCAGCGAGGAACCTAAATGGCGGCTGGTTTACTCGCTACCCGCTCACTGTGATCAGGCCTGCGAGAATGCCATTTTTAGTATTCATCAAGTGTGGATGGCGCTGGGGCGTGAAACTGAGCGTGCTCAGGCTACTGTACTGGTGAGTGAAAGCAGTGATGCCTCGGTGATCGATAAATTGGGCGAAGAGCAAAATTTGCACCTGGTACAGGTTTCAGAAAACGAACTCAATCGCGCAATAACCACAGAAGATTCCGCCACTATTTTATTGGTCGATACGCTCAATAATGCCATGTTGCGTTATCCGGTATCGGGCGACAAGCAAACAGCCATACAGCGCAGTCGCGACATTCTGGCTGATGTAAAAAAGCTGCTGAAGCTATCACGCATTGGGTAGGAGGTTGCAATGAGAAAGCTCGTCCTGTTTAGTCTGTTTTTGGCTGTGTTTGTGATCATTCTTGGTGCGTATACCCGACTCACCGATGCAGGGCTCGGATGCCCTGACTGGCCGGGTTGCTATGGCTTGCTCTCGGTGCCAACCGCAGAGCATCATGTGGCTGCAGCCAATGAGGCTTTTCCCGACCGCCCGGTAGAAGCAGCAAAAGCCTGGAATGAAATGATTCACCGTTATTTTGCGGGTGCGCTGGGCATGTGCATTTTCACTATTGCAGCAATGGCGTTCAGGCGCCGGCACAAAGGGCAGTCTCTGCGTCTGCCATTTTTCCTGGTTGGGCTGATTATTTTTCAGGCCATACTGGGCATGCTTACTGTGACCCTAAATTTACTTCCCGTTGTGGTGATGGGGCACTTGTTGGGTGGATTCACCATTCTGGCGTGTTTGTTTTTACTCCATCTTAAGCTTCGTGATGGCGCGCGCATCAAGCCACGGCGGATCAACCGGCTCACGAAGGCAGCGCTACTGGGAACCGCTATTTTGCTAATGCAAATTAGTTTGGGAGGTTGGACATCTGCCAACTACGCGGCGCTAGCCTGTACTGAATTTCCGGTGTGTGAGGATGGATGGTCGGTTCGACTGGATTTCTCCGGCGCGTTCAGTGTGCCCTATGCTGAAACCTACGAATACGGTGCCCACGGTTACGGCGAGCGCATGACCATGCACATCGTTCATCGGGCAGGGGCGGTGGTGACATTCCTTTACTTGCTATGGCTAGGTTTTAGGCTCTACACCAAAGAGTTTGCTACACCGGTAAAAACGGCCGGTTTAGTGCTGGTGGGTGTATTAATGATTCAGGTAACACTTGGAGTGAGCAACATTCTCCTGAGTCTGCCGGTACTGGTGGCGGTGGCACATAATATTGTCGCGGCTTGCCTGTTGTTGGTCATGGTGTGGATCACCTATCAGGTGTCCAGAGTGCAGGGAGAAATTCATGGCTAAATCTATTTCAGCAACAACCCGGCGTGAGATTAACTATCAGCAGGCGAACTGGCGAGATTACTATGAACTCACCAAGCCAAAGGTAGTGATGCTATTGCTGCTAACAGCATTAGTCGGTATGTGCCTTGCCACTGAAGGCTGGGTGCAATGGCAAGTTCTATTGGCGGGAATGACCGGTATCGGCTTACTCTCCTCATCAGCTGCGGTGATAAATCATGTTGTCGACCATCGTATCGACGGCATGATGGCGAGAACCGTAAACCGGCCTGTGGTGAAAGGCAAAGTGTCTGTAGACCGTGCGCTTTGGTTTGCTGCGATACTAGGTGCTGCTGGATTCGTCATTTTATCTGCGTGGGTTAATATGCTTACCGCCATGCTTACCCTGGCCAGTTTGGTAGGTTATGCGGTGATTTACACCATGTTCTTAAAGCGTGCGACACCACAGAATATCGTGATTGGCGGGCTAGCCGGTGCTGCACCGCCGCTGCTTGGTTGGACTGCCGTCACCAATGAGGTGCACGCCCACGCGCTACTGCTGGTTCTGATTGTGTTTACCTGGACGCCGCCTCATTTCTGGGCGTTAGCTATTCATCGCAAGAAAGATTATGCCCGGGCAAACATTCCCATGCTGCCTGTTACGCATGGCGAAGAATTCACCAAAACATCGGTGCTCGGATATACCATTTTGCTGGTCTTGGTATGCCTGTTGCCGTATCTGGTGGGCATGTCTCACATGATATATCTGATTGGTTCATTGGTTCTGAACGCAGGTTTCTGTGCCTGGGCATACCGGCTTAAATTCGCCTGTGAAGAAGATACGGCAATCAAAACATTCCGTTATTCGATTGTTCATCTCATGCTATTGTTTGTGGTGCTTTTATTCGATCACTACATGCCAATAACGTTATGACGCAAAGAACCCTTACCGGTATCGTCGCCATTGTTGCACTGATTGCCGGCATTTATGGTGCGATTTATATCGCACCGCCTGAAGCTGATGAAAATACGGTGGATTATTTTCAGTATTACCCTGCACCGAAAGCCATTGATGAATTCACACTTACTGATGCTAATGGCGACCCTTTTACCCGCGAAAATCTCAAAAAAAAATGGACCTTGGTTTTTCTGGGCTACACTTATTGTCCGGATGTCTGTCCGACAACGCTGGCTTCGTTTAAGAAAATCTGGCCTGTACTTTCGTCTAAATTTGAAAAATCTAATATACAAGTGCTTTTCATATCGGTTGATCCCAAAAGAGATACGATTCAAAGGCTTAACAGCTATATCAGTTTTTTTAATAAAGATTTTCTTGCTGCAACCGGACCACACGCTGAAATCTTCCCTCTTGTCAGGAATTTAGGATTGATGTATGCATTGTCTGAAGATACCGAAAAAGAAGCCTACTTGGTTGATCATAGTGCTTCTGTGGTAGTTATCGGACCTGATGTTGAAGTCATCGGGCGATTTAAACCAACAATGGAGCCGGGAAAATTAGCAATCAGTGACAGTGAGCAAATTCTTGCAGACATGCCCAAGATTGTTTCATCTCGATAGTATGCATGACAGTAGTAGTGAGACAGGCCGAGGCAGGGGACATGGACTTCGCCGTTCCCTTATTGTTAGACGCCGGAGAGCATTTACTTATCGACATATTCGGGAACGGAGAGCGTGAACGCGCCTACGATTTCCTCATCACAGCCTGGAACCGTGGTACAGGCCAATATGGTTACGCAAATCACTGGGTGGCCTGCATCGACGAGCAAATCGTCGGCATTATTTCTTCCTGGCATGACAAACTTCCCGCGCAATTCGACAGAGATACGCTGACATCGATTACCGATTTTTACGGTTTGGATGAAGCCATTGATGTGGTTATGCGGAGTCAAACCTACACCATTGCACTAAACCCACCGCTGGTGCTCGAATTGGCAATCGGTCACCTGGCTGTTGCTGCCGGCGCTCGCCGTAATGGTATTGCAACCAGCTTAGTGCGTTTCAAAGAACGTATGGCGCGGGAAATGGGTAAGCTGTCTGTGGTTTTAGACGTTCATACTGGGAACAAACGCGCCATCGATTTCTATCAAGCTATTGGCTTTAAGCCGCGGCAAGAAATTCCGCCTTTTATGCAAATGACAAAAGGCGTCGCCCCACTCGGCTAAATCAAGCCGCCTGATTAGTCAGGATACGTACCATCCTGGCGTGAAACAAAGAACGGTTGCGAAAACCAGTAGTAGCGGCGGTTCTGTGAATTAGAAGGCGCGGTGCAATTTATGCGGGAACGGCCGGTGGGTAGCACGGTGTCTAGCGTGTAGGAAAGTGTGCCGGAACCCGCTTCAATCGGTAGTTTTTCGTTTTGAAAATAACAGGCTGCCTGACTCAATCTCACATCATCACCGTCTATTTTCAACGTAATGGTTTCGTCGATTATTGGATTTGTGCGCTCAGGGTCGTCAACGCCACTGGCGGTGACCGGCATTCCCAAACTGTTCATTTTTACTTTGATGGGCTCCATGTTCGCGAAACGACCCGCGGCAGGAAATCTGGGCAGTGCGGTAAAATCGCTGTAACTGCTCACGCCGCCAGAATGCTGTCCGAACCCCACATAGCCATTACTTGCCAGTTTTTCTGCCAGCACTTCGTTGTATTCACCGAAGGGATACGCCAGATATTTGAGCGACTCGCCAATATGAGATTCAAGCTTTTGCTCGGCTTCTTCCACATTACCCCATACTCGCTCAAGCCAGGCCGCTTTGCTTTCATCCGGGAGTCTGTTGAGCATATGAATGTGGTCAAGCGTGTGGTTGGCAAAGTCGACACCGTCCTCATGCATGGCTTTTACATCGTCCCAGGTGAGCTGATTGCTCAGGCGGCCAATCTCGTCAGGATTCACGAATACCGTGTACGGGAGTGACAATGGTTGCAAAATCGGGTGCCCGTTCTCGAGAATGTTGCGATAGCCATCATCGAAAGTAATGGCAACGGTTTTGGGGGGTAATGATTTCTTTTGTTGTAGCGCTGCGACCACGTCAGGCAGCGGCATCACATGAAAGTTTTCGGCCAGGTAGGTCATGTGCGTTTTAAATTGCTCTGGCGAAATACTGGTGCTGGCCGGTGTGCTGTCTGAAACATGATGGTAAAGCAGGATAACCGCGCTGTCGTCAGCATGAGCCGAGCCCATCATTGCCGATAACCCAAAACCGGCGATTAACGCGCCTTTTGTCACCGATGACATCAAGTTTCTGATAAGCTGCATGCACATTCCTCAAGTTTGTACTGTTTTTTGACCACGACACAAGCCACGGGCTGGCAAGCCCATAAAAATCTGTTAGCGCTCGCTTTTCCAATGATTCTGGCCAATATCACCACGCCATTACTCGGACTGGTTGATACGGCTGTAATGGGGCATATGGATTCATCAGCCATGTTGGCAGGTGCGTCTATTGGAACATTGATCCTCACGCAAATCTACTGGGTGTGCGGGTTTCTCCGTATGTCGTCGACTGGCCTGAGTGCACAGGCGAAGGGTGATCAAGACGCGCCCCTGTTGCGTTCTGCCAAAGTGCTTTGGCAAACCAGCGCTGTTGCTCTCATTTTAGGGCTAGGGATCATACTGCTTCAACAGCCCGTTCTATGGGCTGGTCAAGCGCTGGCGTCATCACAGCCAGACGTGGCTGGCTTTACCGAAATGTATTTTTCGGTGCGGGTATGGGGGGCGCCTGCGGCAATGCTGAATCTGGCGTTAATTGGCTGGCTGGTGGGTCAGCAGAAAACCCGGCAGGTGCTGGTTATTCAAATTGTCGGAAATCTGCTGAATGCCGCACTGGATATCGTGTTCGTTTACGGGCTGGATATGTCAGTAAGGGGCGTTGCCCTGGCGAGTGTTATCGCTGAATACACCATGATGCTGATGAGCGTAGCCGTGGCGTTGCGCCTGACAAAAGGTCACCTGCCAGCCCTCGATTGGTTTAACAGCGCCGCCCGTAAAGTGCTGCTGAAATTGAACGGCGATATGCTACTTCGCAACCTGGCGTTGCAGGCTTGTCTGGCATTTCTGACGATACAAGGCGCGCGCATCGGTGAAACTGCTGCCGCCGTGAACGCCATTTTGATGCAGTTTTTTGTGCTCATCGCTGTGGGTTTAGACGGCGTCGCGTTCGCGGTGGAAGCCTTAGTGGGCGAGGCTGCGGGGGCAAAAGATCAACGTAAACTGGTAGCCTGTACGAATCGAGGCCTATTCTGGTCGTCAATATTTGCTCTGGTTTATGCGTTGATGTTTTTTGTGGCCGGAAGCGACATCATCGCCTTACTTACCGATATTGAAGCGCTACGGATTACGGCTGCATCTTATTTACCGCTTATGGTGTTGATGCCTCTTGCCGGTCACTGGTGTTTTCTGTTCGATGGGGTGTTTGTGGGCCTGACGCGCTCGGGTGCGATGCGCAATACCATGATAATCAGTGCGTTGCTGGTGTTCTTTCCGGTGTGGTGGTATTTCAAAGATTACGGCAATGTGGCGTTGTGGTATGCATTGCTGGCATTTTTGCTTGCCCGGGGCGTTACATTGGGCTGGGAGTTTTGGAAACTGTCGAAGCAGGATGCATTGACTGAGCAAACCTGAGCTTTCCGCTTGCTATGTGGTCATGCTACTTGAACGGGTCGTAATCCTTGCGTTTGTTCGCTGGATTCATGCCTTTAAGCCGTTGCCACAGAATAGTCAGATAGCCGCTCATGGCAATGACAAACCCTACAAAAAGGATAATGAGAGAAAGGTAGTAAATAGCGGCGTGAAAGTGGCTGACGGTCATCAGCAGCGTGGCACCAATAATAAACAGCACCAGCCCAAATTTAAATCGGCCCCAACTGCGATGTAAAGCAGTAAGGGACCGGTCTGATAAATTCATTCGCTAACCACCGCAAATGAGCTACTGAAGTTAGTAGTAAGAGTGCTCACCAGCTTCATGCTCAGTGGCATCACGAACGCCAGTAAGTTCGCCAGGGAACTGGTCCAGCAGTTGTTTTTCGATACCTTCTTTTAAGGTTACGTCAACCATTGAACAGCCGTTACAGCCACCACCAAATTGCAGTATGGCGAGACCGTCTTCGGTAATTTCAAGTAGCACAACTTTACCGCCGTGGCTGGCAAGCTGCGGGTTTACTTCAGATTCAATGACGTAACTAACACGATCTACCAGCGGGGCGTCTGAATCAACCTTGCGCGCTTTCGCGTTTGGCGCTTTTAATGTGAGCTGTGAACCCATTTGGTCAGTCACATAATCAATTTCTGCTTCTTCCAGAAAAGGGGCGCTTTCGGCATCAACAACAGCATCAAAACCATTGAACGGCAAGGTAATATCGCCGGGCTCAACCGCACTCGGAGGACAGTAAGACACGCCACATTCTGCTGTGGAGGTTCCCGGGTTAACTACGAACACTCTGATGTTCGTCCCAGCATCTTGTTTTTCCAACAGTTTTGCGAAGTGAGCCTGAGCGCCTTCTGATATAGTAATCATTAACAAATCCTACGTTGCATCGTTATGTGCATATAATAACAAATTTACCTGACTAAAACAGTCAAGTATTGCGAGCATTCATACAGGTGTGGTCAAAAGTACAAAAAACAACAGGAAACCCAAAATGACTTCATATTTCAAACGAACGGGTAAATGGATTTCGGCGTTGCTTTTAGTCACCGGCTTTTCGGTTTCAGCAGCCCCGGACTTTAAAGATACCGGTGGTAAACCCGCTGTGGCCTATTTGCCGACAGGCACTGAATTTGACCCCGCTGTTCCCACACCTGAATCGTTTTTGGGTAGTGAAGTGGGTACCTGGCATGTTCGCCACGATCAACTGGTTGCCTACATGCGAGCGCTGGCTGAATCATCAGACCGGGTATCATTGGAAGAGACCGGTAAAACGCACGAAAACCGCCCGCTGCTATTGTTAACCATCACCGCCCCGGAAAACAAAGGGAAATTGCCACAATGGCGTGAACAGCATCTGGCGTCGGTGAATGATGGGGCAAAAACCGCAAAAAATGCCCCTCTGTTCCTTTACATGGGTTACAGCATTCACGGCAACGAACCCTCAGGCAGTAATGCCGCGCTGGTTGTGGCCTATTATTTGGCTGCCGCCACCAACGATAAAATGGTGTCAGATCTACTTGCCAGTAACGTGGTGCTGTTCGATCCCTCCCTCAATCCTGATGGTCTTTCGCGCTTTGCTCAGTGGGCAAACATGCATAAGGGCAAAAATTTAAATGCAGACGGTGAACACCGTGAACACCGTGAAGGCTGGCCATCTGGCAGACCAAATCACTACTGGTTCGACTTAAATCGAGACTGGTTACTGCTTACACATCCTGAATCCCGCGCTCGCATTGCACAGTTTCAAAAGTGGCGTCCGCATATTCTTACCGATCACCATGAAATGGGCCCTGACAGTACATTCTTCTTCCAGCCTGGTGTGCCTTCACGCAAAAATCCGAACACGCCCGATGGCAACGTGCGTCTGACAGAGGCGCTGGCGGCTTTCCATGCCGAGGCTTTCGACGATGCGGGTCAATTGTATTTTTCTGAAGAAGGATTTGATGATTTCTATTACGGAAAAGGCTCGTCGTATCCGGATTCCATGGGCAGTATTGGGATTTTGTTTGAGCAAGCCAGTAGCCGCGGCCATGTACAAGATACCGTAAATGGCGAACTCCCCTTTGCCCAGACAATACAGAATCACGTTACGGCAAGCCTTAGTACCATGAGAGGCGCGCTGGCGAACAAGCCGGCGATTCTGGATTACGAAAACAGCTTCTTTAACGAAACCGCTGGGGCCATCAAAGATGACGATGACTTCGGTGCCATCATTTCTGCGCCAAATGATAAAGGGCGTTTAGACGCATTGGTGTCGATTTTAGATCAGCATGGAATTGCTTATGGCTACAGTCAGAAAGAAGTGGAAGCCGGCGAGCAGGCTTATCCCGAGGGCAGTATTGTGGTGAGTTACAACCAGCCTAAATACCGTTTGATCAAAAGTCTGTTTTCTACCCGTCAGTCGTTTGCAGAAAACACATTTTACGATGTGTCTAATTGGAATATTGCCCTGGCATTCGACCTCGATTACAGCATTCTGACCAAGCGTGAAGGGCGTAGCGTTAAAACTGCATCACAGCTGAACGCTGCATCTGAGGCAGCTATTCCTGCTGGCGCCTATGCTTATGCCTTTGAATGGAATGACTACTATTCACCCGCCATGTTGCAGCATCTATTGGAAGCGGGTGCCATTGTAAAAAGCACCGAAGCCCCGTTTACTGCTCTGTTAAGTGATGGGAGCTCCTATGACTTTGCCGCTGGCACAATGGTTGTTCCTACTGCACTAAAACAACCTGACGATCTTATCGCTCAGCTGAAAAGTGGTGCTGTACTTTCTGGTGTGACGGTTTACGGCATTAAAAGCGGTCTGACATCGAAAGGCTCAGATCTTGGCGGGCGCACCTTGTCTCGCGTGGAGGCGCCACGGGTGTTGCTGGTGGGCGGCGAAGGCACTAATTCATCTGAAGCCGGTGAGATTTGGCATTATCTGGATACCCGCGTTGGTTTATCTCCCACCATTATTGAACAATCGCGATTGCGCTACACCAACCTGGATAATTACTCTCATATCTTTTTTGTCAGTGGCAGTTACGGTGATCTTAGTGAATCTGTGACAGACGCTATTGGTAATTGGGTTAAAGACGGCGGGGTACTGATTGGTCAGAAAACGGCACTGCGTTACTTTGCACAAAAAGGATGGTTAAACGCAGAGATTGTGTCGAGAGACAAAGTAGATGGCGCCTTCCCTACTGATAAACTGCACTATGCTGACAAAGCTGCACTGCGTGCGAGCAAGATCATTGCAGGGGCGGTGTATGAAACGACGATTGATCCTACCCATCCAATTTTCTTCGGTTACAGCGATAACATGCTTCCGGTGTTCAAAACCACCAACATGATCGTGAAAGCGGATAAAGACCCGTTTACCTTGCCGGGACATTACACCGAAACACCCCTGTTGGCAGGCTACAGTGCTAAACAGCTTGAAGACATGATTGGCAATACCGCCTCGGTACTGACGCAGCCGAAAGGCCGGGGCGTGGTTATCGGCTTTGTCGACAACAACCTCTTCCGCGGCTACTGGTACGGCACCGGCAAACTGATGAGTAACGCCATCTATCAGTCGTCACACCTGACGCGGTAGTCGCTAGGCGGAAGGAGATAGGTGAGCCCTGTTGCCTGAGGAAAGAATTGGCATCGAGGACACGCTGACAAGCCGAATATCAGGGCTACTTGCTTGTAGGGACTGCAACGGAGCAATGCTGGTGGTGAGCACGCAGACGAGGGGAGGAGTTAGCAGCGAGGACCGTCCGCCGCAGGGATGCGGCGGCCGAGGCTCCAGGGAAGGATTCACGCCGTGTCCTCGATGTTAACTCCTCCCCCGGCGAAAGTGCTCGCCCTCACGCTCGCCCTCACGCTCGCCCTCACGCTCGCCCTTCAGCGAAACCTTACAACCTGGTCTGGGTCAGTGGTTTTCTCAGCGTGATGGCAATGGCCCACACTTCCACGATAATGTCGGGGTTTTGAGCGCGAAGCTGGCGAGCGAGGACGTCGGCGGTGGTGCCGGTGGTCATTACATCGTCGATAATGGCAACATGGTGAACGTCTTCTGGTACCTGAACGGTAAATGCCTGCCGAAGATTCAGTAAGCGCTCGGCCCGAGATAAGCCAGATTGGGTTTTACCGCCAGTACGGCTAGCCCAATCAGTGTTTATCGGGCGATCAATGGCTCTGCCTATGTGTCGTGCTATTTCAGTAGATTGATTAAACTGGCGCCGGATAAACCGACGTAACTGAATAGGTACAGGTAACAGGCAATCTGGTAGTAGTGAATCGTCATCCAAACACATCTCCACAAACCAGTTTGCTAAAATAGCCGGGCTTATCAGACAGCGTTTAAACTTGGTATTATGAATCAGTGTATCGAAGGGCCAAACGTACTCACCGCAGGCTCTCAGGCAGCTGTAACCGGTATGACGAAATTGCTGGCTGATTGCCGGATAGCGCAGTAAATTACCTCTATAATTAAGCTGTAACAAAAAGCGGGTATCAAATTTGCAGAACGAACATACCGGTGTGTCACTGTATTGATTGCACAGCATACAAACTAAATTGGGAAGTCGCATAAAACACGTAGCTCCTGTCGGCCCGACAGTAGTGCAAGCGGCAAAATTGCAGGCATAGTTTAAAGGAAGTCATCAGTGTTAAATGCTAACGTTTCAGAAAATCTCGTCAGCCGTACCCGTGGTACAGGAAAAGATCTGGTTCTGTTACATGGCTGGGGAATGAATAGCGGCGTCTTCGAGCATTTTATTCCTCTGCTGGAAGAAGAATTTCGTATAACCACTATCGACTTACCGGGGTTCGGAGAAAACAATAGCCTTGTTCCTCAACAAACCTACTCGGTGGCGTCTGTCGCAGACATGTTGTTACCGTATTTGCCAGACAACTGCATTATCGCTGGATGGTCTTTGGGCGGCATGGTTGCCCAGCAATTAGCGCTGGATAACCCCGATAAAATCAGCGGGCTTATTACCATTGCGTCAACGCCGCGCTTCGTTAGCGGACCATGCTGGCCGGGGATTGATGCAGATTTACTCGCTCAGTTTGAGATGCAGCTTGCGAAGGATTATCAGAAAACCCTTGAGCGCTTCTTAGCGATTCAGGCAATGGGTAGTGATACCGCGCGAAAAGATATGAAAGCGATTCGCGAGAGTATTACGGCGTACCCAACGTCAGATCTTGATGCGCTAAAAGCCGCATTAGGGTTGCTGTCTTCGGAAGATTTACGGGATCAAATTGGTCGGATCCGCCAGCCAACATTGCGTATTTACGGTCGCCTAGACAGTTTGGTGCCTACCAGCGGAATAGATCGTATTTGTGAATTACATCCGCAAAGCGACACGGTGGTTTTGCCTCACGCATCCCATGCGCCGTTTATTTCCCATCCGCAACAGTCTGCCGACATTATCCGGCAATTCGCTGGTGCGGTTTAAAAGCATCAAATACCGCTCCCCGAACACTGCCGGTAGCTTCTTAAGGTTTTATCGGCAGTACTTTCCATTCCAGCTTCATGCACCCATGGATAACTCGTCAGGCTCTGGATTACAAAATCTCCCCTAATATCTAGCATTATCTCAGCGCGCCTCTCGTAACAAAACTTAAAGACCCTAATTACTACCGGTAGCAATTGGTGATTTAATGTTTTCTTTAGGTTATTGTTTGGTTTATTTTTTGTAAATGGCGAGTTGTCTATGCAGCGATATGTTATCCCCAGTGTCTATCAGGCAATTCGGCTTTATCGCTTATTAATTCGAGCTGAGCGGGGAATGTCGTCGCTGGAGCTGGAAGGCGCATTGAAGCTACCCCGTTCAACCATTTTCCGTTTACTGAAAACACTTTTAAGTCAAAATCTTATCGCTAAAAACGGTACTCGTTTTTATGTTGACAACAGACTTCATACGATGGGCATTGTCCCGCCAACAATTCAAAAATATCAAAACCAGCTAGCCTCGCCACTGGCAGAACTGATTGAGCATACCCCACATATGGCTTTACTCTGCATTCCTGCTACCGATTCTGCTCTGGTTCTCGATGTCGTATGTATGAACAGTGCCAGCATGGCGCTGATAAGACCCGGAATACGGCTCTCACTGTTAGACTCTGCGCCTGGTCACATTATGTTAGCCTATCAATCTGATTACTCAGGGATGTTTCAAACAGCCACTTCTGAACAAGAATGGGATGCGTTGCGCGTTGAAAAAATCACTACTCAAACCTGTACACGTGGCTACGCGATATCCTCTGCTTCGAATGCGCAACAGGTTTTAGTGGCAGTGCCCGTTCTTTCTAAAAGTGGTTCGCTCGTTGCGATGTTGAGTTTGCTGTTAAATGGCATTAACGCCTCTTCAGATGCAGATGATATTCATTATTGGACCACACAGCTTAAGCTGATTGCTTCCATGCCCGCTCGAGGATGTTTTGCCGATAAAGATGAAGCTGGATAACCAATAAAGAGTGCTCAAATTTCCTGGACTCTAAAGATAATCCACATTTTTTCTTGCTCAGACTTCTCATTTTTTGGATTTTGGTTAATAATTGAACATGAGAGAGTGAAGTTGAGGTTCAGTAATCAATGTCAATTTGCCTGATTTTTACATTGGTTACCTAGAGGTAGAAAAGTATGTCGAGCATTATTGGTAATAATATCAATTCGGCGATTGTGTCTGGCATGAGCGGTATTCAAAACGCTTATGAGGGAATGACACAGGCTTCCGTAAATTTAGCGCAGCGCGCAGCCCAGACCAGTGTCGAGCTTAATGGCACCGGCGATGTATTGGCTAATGCGTCACTCAATAGTTTGTCTAATGTGCGAAATACACTTCCGCAAAATGTAGGCAGCGTGACCGATGACCTAATTTCGCTGCAAATTAATAGTAAGAATGCACTGGCATCTGCCAAGGTTGTAGATACGGCATTCGATACTGTTGGTACGATTATCGACACACTGACTTAATAACAGTATGAATATTGTCACGCCTATTCCAACGTCATTAGTGTTCTCCACAGCCAATGTGAACACCGAATCTGCGCGTCGTGACAACCTATTAAAAGACACCATTCCGCCATCTAAAGATGCTGACCAAGGCGCTGCTGAGCAGGGGTTAGGATCTGAATCCGATCGCGCCCGTACGCCGGGGCAAAAGCCTGCGCCGGTCACCTATGAGCGTCCGCAAATTCAGATTGATGCCGGCGCTGACGCGTTGCAACAAAACGACAATCTAGACAACCCGGAAACGGGCACTGATAACGCCAATCAGGAAAGCGCGGGTAGAGAGTCGGCGGAAGAAAAACAGCAACAACAAGCTGAACAGGACGAAATTCAAGAACTCAAAGCGCGAGACCAGGAAGTACGCCAACACGAACAGGCGCATGCAGCCCGTGGTGGTCAGTATGCGGGTTCGCCGCAATATGAATACGAAACCGGCCCTGATAACAAACGTTATGCTACGGGTGGTGAAGTCAGTATTGACGTGTCTGAAGCCGCTACGCCTGAAGATACAATCCAGAAAATGGAGCAAGTTCGTGCTGCTGCGCTAGCACCGGCTGAGCCTTCATCTCAAGATTTAAAAGTCGCCGCCGAAGCGGCCCAAAAAGCCAATGAGGCCAGAGCTGAAATGGCCAGCTCGTCAGCCTCAGGTGATGAGCAAGGGGCTGAAGTTTCATCGATTGCGGGGGAAGGTGAAATCAGTGTGCAAGCTGAAGGCTCTCGGCCGTTGGAAATGGCTAATGAAGACGTTATGCCATCGGCAGAAATGCAGTCGCGGATTGGTGTCATTCAGGGGTTCTATAAAGCTACAGTGACCCCAAATGCAGGTGGCTTTACTGTTAGCGCCTAGTGGTGATACTTATTCTTAAACGAAAAAAGCCAGCAATTTAAGCTGGCTTTCTTGTATTAGGTCTCAACTTTACTTCTGCTTCGCCTTCGCGAACGCATCTGCAAAAGCATTACCCATGGCGGCATTTGCTGGCGATTGCGCCTGACGGTTGCCACCACCGTTGTTGTTACGGTTTGGCTGACGGCCTTTGCCCTGCTTGCCTGCCGGTTTACCGGCTCCGCCCGCATTGCGTTTTTCCGCTGCCGGTGCTGGTGTGTCGTCCAAACGCATGGTAAATGAAATACGCTTACGCTGAACGTCCACTTCCAATACCTTTACCTTCACAATATCACCGGCTTTCACCACTTCACGTGGGTCAGAGATAAACTTGTTCGTCAGTGCAGAAATGTGTACCAGTCCATCCTGATGTACGCCCACGTCAACGAAGGCACCGAAGTTAGCTACGTTACTGACTACGCCTTCTAGAATCATGCCTGGCTTCAGATCGCTAATGGTTTCCACGCCTTCTTTAAAGGTGGCGGTTTTAAACTCTGGGCGCGGGTCGCGGCCCGGCTTGTCGAGTTCTTTCAGAATGTCTTTTACGGTTGGTAAGCCAAACGCGTCGCTGGTGAAGTCTTCCGGTGCTAACTTACGCAGCAGATCGGTGTTTCCAATCAAATCGTTTACCGCAACCTGGGTGCGATCAACAATGTTGTCGACCACAGGATAAGATTCTGGGTGAACGGATGAAGCATCCAGTGGGTTTGAGCCCGCCGTAATGCGCAGGAAGCCTGCCGCCTGTTCGAAGGCTTTAGGACCAAGTCGTTCCACTTTCAGCAATGCTTTACGGTCTGGGAATGCGCCGTTGGAATCACGGAAAGACACAATGTTATGTGCCAAGGTCTTGTTTAAACCAGACACGTAAGAAAGCAGTGCGGGAGACGCGGTGTTCAAATCAACGCCAACGGCGTTTACACAGTCCTCAATCACGCGGTCGAGGGATTTACCCAGCTGGCTCTGACTTACGTCGTGCTGATATTGGCCAACACCAATGGCTTTAGGCTCAATTTTTACCAGCTCGGCGAGAGGGTCCTGCAGGCGACGGGCAATAGACACTGCGCCACGCAGTGATACATCCATCCCCGGCAGTTCTTTAGAAGCCAGTTCAGATGCGGAGTAGACCGATGCACCGGCCTCACTCACCATAATCTTCTGCGCCCCCAGTTCTGGCGCTGCTTTAAGCATTTCAGCCACCAGTTTGTCGGTTTCCCGTGAACCGGTACCGTTACCAATACTGATGAGCTCTACTTTGTGCTGTTTACACACATTGATAAGCGTGCGCATGGACTTGTCCCAAGCATTCTGCGGTGCGTGTGGGAAAATGGTATTGGTAGCAACCACTTTACCGGTTTTATCAACCACAGCCACTTTCACACCGGTACGCAGGCCAGGATCAAGGCCCATAGTTGTTTTGGCACCTGCTGGTGCAGCCATCAACAAGTCGTTGAGGTTTTTAGCAAATACGCTAATGGCTTCTTCTTCCGCTTGTTCACGCAGCGTGGAGAAAAGCTCTGTTTCCATGTGCAGGGCAATTTTGATTTTCCAGGTCCATTGTACAACCTGCTTTAAAAATGCGTCAGCAGCACGGCCTTTGTCCGCAATGCCATAGTGTTCTGCAATGATAAATTCGCAGTGTGAAGGAGCTGTGGCGTCTTCATTTTGTGGATCAGCATTAAGCTGAATATGCAGCATGCCTTCGTTGCGTCCACGGAACATGGCCAGTGCGCGGTGTGAAGGAACAGATTTCAGTTTTTCCTGGTGCTCGAAGTAGTCTTTATACTTAATCGCTTCCTGTTCTTTGCCCGGCGCTACGGTACTGGTCACGAACGCATTGTCGTTGAGATACGCACGGATTTTTGCCAGCAGACCGGCGTCTTCTGCAAAACGCTCCATCAGAATATAGCGTGCGCCTTCCAGCGCTGATTTAGTATCAGCAATGCCTTTGTCTGCGCTGATAAATGCCTCAGCCTCACTTTCCGGGGTTAGAGTGGGGTCGTTAAACAGTTTGTCGGCTAACGGCTCTAAACCGGCTTCAATGGCAATTTGGCCTTTCGTGCGGCGGCGGGGCTTGTAAGGCAGGTACAAATCTTCCAGTGTGGTTTTGCTGTCGGCGGAAACAATCTGGTTTTTCAGTTCATCAGAAAGCTTACCTTGCTCTTCAATAGACTTAAGGATCACGCCTCGACGGTCTTCCAGTTCGCGAAGATAGGTGAGACGTTGTTCCAGGTTTCGAAGTTGAGAATCATCTAGTCCCTGTGTTGCCTCTTTCCTGTATCGAGCGATGAAAGGCACCGTTGAGCCTTCATCTAAAAGTGAAACGGCCGCTTGCACTTGAGTAGGGCTGACAGCGAGTTCTTCGGCAATTTTGTTGATAATCATAGTAAGCTCTGTGGCCTTTAAATTTGTGTCCTGCCGGGTCGTCAGGCCCGACTAAATATTGGGTGTATTCACTGGTGCGCAAGTATATCACTGATGAATTCATGGTTAATGCTGTTTATCTCAGTGAATCCTTTGTTTTACGCAGGTGACGTTAAACTTTGTCTTCGGTATCGTACCAAATGCGGTTTATCCACCACTCGAAGATACCGGTTTCTGTTTTCACTGTGATGTCATCGTCTACCGATTTACCAATCAATGAGCGTGCCATGGGTGAATCCACGGAAATATAGTCCTTACGACCAAAAATTTCATCGTACCCGACAATGCGCAGCGTCATGGTTTTACCATCGTCGTTCTCAATTTCTACCCACGCGCCAAAAAACACTTTGCCCTCTTGTTGAGGCGAATAGTCGACGACTTTTAGGTTTTCCAAGCACTTGCGTAAATAACGCACACGACGGTCGATTTCCCGCAGGCGCTTCTTGTTGTATTGATAGTCTGCATTCTCGCTACGATCGCCGAGACTCGCGGCCCAGGTGACTTTGCGGGTTGTTTCGGGGCGTTCTTCCCGCCATAAATAGTCGAGCTCGTTTTGTAGCTTCCGATATCCATTACGGGTGATGAGTGGCGTGCGCATAGTAAAAATTCGCTATGTTTATGATTTTAAAACTAATCAATTATAAATTTGAGCCGATAAGCACTAAGCAATGTGGTTAATCAGCGCAAACACAAGTTTATAGGGTTATTTTGCGTAAAAAATGAACGAATTGTTGGTGGGTATGTCGAAATACTATCCATAATTAACATGGAAACGAGTGAATATTATTATGCAGCATGAGCAAACACAGTTAAAAGAAAAACGTAGCGATCAAACGCTAACGGCCAATGGCATTACCATTGTCGGCTTTATGTTGTTTCTCTCCGGCGTGGTTTTGTTCGCAATCGGCATGATCGACATTCTCGTTCACATTAATAGCGTGAAAACCGCAGCCCTGCTTGTCGGCGGTATCGCCGCATATAAGGTAGGTCACACAATGATTAAGCATTGCGCAACGTTACGGAAACGCCCGGAACGCCGACGTCATCTGCTATCTGACAACACGTAATAGTGAATAGATGTTTTACAAAAAGCCCTTCAATTGAAGGGCTTTGTTGTTTCTGCCTCAGGCTGTGATGAGCGAGATTTAATGTTTGTAAACAATCCTCAGCAGTAAAAGCCCCGTAGCCATGGATACATTTCAAAACAGGAGATGAATTCATGAGTAATAAACTACAGGATAAAAAAGTCGCTATTTTAGCAACCGACGGTTTTGAGCAAATTGAACTGACTAAACCGAAAGAAGCGGTGGAAGCAGAAGGTGCGACAGTTGATATTATTTCGCTGAAAGCCGACGACATTCAGGGCATGAATCATGATGAAAAAGGCGACACGTTTTCAGTAGACAAAGTAGTTTCTGCAGTAAATGCTAAAGACTACGATGGCCTCATCCTCCCTGGTGGTGTGCAAAACCCAGATACCCTGCGCACTGACGAAAAAGCGGTAACGTTTGTTCGTGATTTCTTTGCCCAGCATAAACCGGTATCTGCTATTTGCCATGGTCCGTGGATGCTGGTGGAGGCAGACGTCTTAAATAATCGAAAAATTACGTCCTTCCCCAGTCTCAAAACCGATATTGTTAATGCGGGTGGTAACTGGGTAGATGAGGAAGTGGTTTGCGATCAAGCACTGGTAACCAGTCGTACACCGGATGATTTACCTGCCTTCTGCCGCAAAATTGTGGAAGAGCTTCGTGAAGGTAAGCACGACCAGCAGCACGTATAAACGGAGGCAATGGTAATGACTACATTATTTGATAAAGGTAGCGTCGGCAGTGTCGACGTACAGAACCGCGTTTTTATGGCACCGCTTACGCGTAGCCGTGCAGTGGATGGCACCGATGTTCCATCAGACATGGCGGTAACCTATTACCAGCAGCGCGCCTCGGGTGGATTGCTGATCACTGAAGCGTCGCAAATCAGCCCTCAGGGTAAAGGTTATATTCGTACTCCGGGCATTTACAGCGCCGAACAAGTGCAGAAATGGCGAGAGATCACAGAAGCTGTGCATGAGAAAGGTGGTCGTATTTTTCTGCAGCTCTGGCATGTGGGCCGAATTAGCCACAGTCATTTTCAGCCGGATAATGCTAAGCCGCTGGCCCCTTCTGCGGTGAAGCCTGACGTGGATGTGTTTTTCGACGGCGATAAACAGCCCGCGTCTGAACCCAAGGCCATGACGGTAGAAGAGATTCAGTCCACCGTGGCAGACTTTCAGAAAGCCGCGGAAAATGCCCGTGAAGCGGGATTCGACGGCGTTGAAATTCATGCAGCCAACGGCTATCTCATCGATCAGTTTCTGCGCGATAAAACGAATCTTCGTGACGACGAATACGGCGGCAGTATCGAAAACCGGCTGCGTTTTCTCAAGGAAGTCACCCGGGCCGTACTGAAAGTCTGGGATGCATCTCAGGTAGGCATTCGACTTTCTCCGGTGGGTAACCAGAACGACATTGCCGACAGCGATCCGCTGGCCACGTTCAGTGAAGTGATCAACTATATCAATCCGCTGAACCTGGCATATTTGCACATGGTAGAGCGGTTCCCGGGTATGCCGGCAGGCAATCCGGATCTTGCGATCCTCACAGCACTGCGTGAAAAATGGCAGGGTTTTTATATTGCCAATGGCGGCTATGATCTACTGTCAGCAAAACAGGCCGTTGAGTCGGGTTATGCCGACGCCATCGCCTTCGGCCGTCCGTTTATTGCTAATCCTGATTTGGCTGAGCGCATGGAAAAAGGTGTGGAACTCAACGAGCCTGATCAGGATACCTTCTACGCCGGGGAAGAAAAGGGGTATATTGATTATCCGTTTTATGATGAGTAATCCTCATCCGCAGTAATCGATAGAAGGACAAAATATGGATCCGGTGTCACAGGGAGTGCTGGGAGCAACCGCAGCGCTTTTTATCAGTAAAAAAACCGATACGAAGCGGGCTGCTGTTGTTGGCGCGCTGGGTGGAATGGCACCGGATCTGGATATTCTGTTCCGCTCGTCCCAGGACCCGATGATGGCGCTGGAACTGCATCGTCAGTTTACCCATTCTCTGGCTTTTATCCCTTTCGGCGGCGCTATCGTCGCGCTGTTTTTGTGGATGCTGTTTTACCGGCGGCAAACCTACCGCGAAATCTGGTTTTTCGCCACCATGGGTTACGCCACCCATGGGCTCCTCGACGCCTGCACGTCTTACGGTACACAGCTTTACTGGCCGTTCTCTGATTTCAGGGAAGCATGGGACGTGATTGGCATCATTGATCTATTGGTGACCGTCCCTTTGCTAATTGGCGTTGTGACAACAGCCCGATCCGGACACAAGCGCTGGCTGGTAACGGCCACTACGCTGGTGGCCATGTATTTTAGCTTTGGTGTTTATCAGCATCAGCGAGCAATGTATGAAGTGCAGCGTATTGCCAATGAAACCGGCCATCAGGTGATACGGGCGAAGGCTATGCCAACCATTGGTAACCTGATTGTATGGCGCACAATCTATCAGTCGGACGAAGCGTATCACGTTAATGCGATAGCGCTGCCGCTGTTTTCAGAATCACGTATTTACCCCGGCGATACGGTAAAACCTCTGGATGCTGATGCTGATTTCCCATCTTTACCTGCCGACTCAGTGCAGGCTGACGACATTGAACGGTTTCGCTGGTTCACCAGCGACTGGCTGTATGTTTCTCCGTCCAACCCGACTGCCATTGGTGATTTACGTTATGCTGGCCGACCTGATGGCACTCAGTCTTTATGGCAAATTACGGTAAACCCTGAGCATCCGGAAGAACACGTAGACTATGGCAGTCAGATGCGTGACAGCAACAGCTTAGTGCTTCTGGACATGCTGCTTGATCGTGAGGTAGATCAGTAACATAGCGGTTGTAGTATTATGATGTTACCGCCCGGAAGGACTGATATGGTCAGATAGACCTGCAGTATTGTTGATAACCAATTAAAGGACACGACGATGAGCAAAATTCTGATGATTACCGGTGACTTCGTAGAAGACTATGAGAACATGGTGCCCTACCAGGCTTTAATGGCCTGTGGTCATACCGTAGACGCGGTTTGCCCGGGCAAGAAAGCCGGCGACACGGTTAAAACCGCTATTCACGATTTCGAAGGTGACCAAACCTACACCGAAAAGCCCGGTCACAATTTCGCCCTTAATGCGACGTTCGCAGACATCAACGCTGATGACTACGATGCGCTCTACGTTCCTGGTGGCCGCGCGCCAGAGTATCTGCGTTTGAACGATGCAGTTATTGAAATGGTGCGCAGTTTTTTTGTTGCCGATAAACCGGTAAGCTCCATTTGCCATGGTCCACAATTATTGGCAGCGGCCGGCGTTCTCGAAGGCAAGCGCGTGTCGGCGTATCCGGCTTGCGAACCCGAGGTGAAACTGGCTGGTGGAACCTATGTGACGGTGGAAATGGACGAGGCCATTACTGATGGCAAGTTAGTGACAGGTCCAGCTTGGCCTGCGCACCCGGCGTTGTTAAGTCAGTTCATGGCTTTACTTTAATGCAAAATGTGAACGTTTAGAGGACAAGATGATGTGTGGATTATTCATTAATGCCGACGCTGACCTGTGGGAAAGTAAAACCCGCTCGATGCGCATTGAGGGTGTGGTGACATCAATTCGCATGGAGACGTTCTTCTGGAATATTTTGCAGGAAATTGCCTGTCGCGATGAAATGACGGTAAATCAGCTGGTCACCAAGCTTTATCTGGAATCGTTGGACGCCGACCATGATGTCGGTAACTTTACTTCGTTTCTACGGGTTTGCTGTGGACGTTATTTGTCATTAAGTGCCGATGGGCATCTACAGCGTGATGAAGCGAAACCGTTGGCGGGTTTAGCATCGGCCAAACTTATTGAAAAAGAAACTGAGGCAGCCAATTTGCGTCAGCTCAGTGCCGTTAACCGACGAGGGGAAAGCCACTAAGTATTTTGCTTTTGTCGTGCTTTTAAGGGGATATAAAAAAGCCAGTCAGGACAACCTGACTGGCTTTATCTTATGCATAGCAAGGGTAATTCAATGGAAATTGAACCCCTTGCTTATGCGACTTATTCAGCTTCAGAATCGTCAACCACTTCCAGTAATTCAACGTCGAAAATCAGTGTTGAATTAGGTGTGATAAGGCCAGTAGAACGTTCGCCGTAAGCCAATTCCGCAGGGATAACGAAACGGAATTTCGCGCCTTCTTTCATCAGCTGTACGCCTTCAGTCCAGCCAGGAATGACGCGGTTCAGCGGGAAGGTAACAGGTTCGTCACGCTCAACAGATGAGTCGAAAACTGTGCCGTCAATCAGGGTGCCGTGGTAATGTACTTTAACTTGATCAGTGGCCGTTGGGCTTTTGCCTGTACCTTCCTGAAGTACTTCGTACTGCAGGCCTGAATCAGTAACCGTTACACCTTCTTTCTTCGCGTTTTCTGCTAAATACTCTTCACCAAGTTTGATGTTTTCTTCAGCGGCTTTAGCAGCCATTTCTTGCTGCGCTGCGCGAACTGCCATTTCAGCAGCTTGAGCATTTTCTTGAATTTCGCCCTGGGTCATTTTGCTTTGATCTGCCAGTGCATCAAGGAAACCTTGCTTCAGGGCTTCTTTATCTAAAGGAAGACCGATTTGATCTTGTTGTTTTGCACGGTTATTTACAAAAATACCCATGCCTGCGCCCATGGCGTACGCTTGTTTTTGTTCTACTGACATGTCAGCTAAGGCACTACCTTGCGCTGCTTCTTCTGCTGCAGGCTGCTTCGGTGCTTCTTCTTTTGGCTGACAGGCAAACAAACCCAGTGCAGCTACTGTCGATAAGGCGACAAGCGACTTACGCATAAAAACTTCTCCATTATTATAAAATCTTTGTCGTGCCCCGGGGTACGACGGGTTTGTGTGATATACCCAAAAATTATTTTTCGTTGTGGGTATAAACATAAGAATTTAGCAAAATGATCACTTTCGAATCATTTTGCTAAATCGATTCGATTTGTTCCATGCTATGGTAAACCCAGAGACATTGAAAGCGAAACCTATAAGACATGCTTCATCGACGATCGTTCAAAACTACGCTATTACTGGCATTTTTCAGTGTGTTGCTGAGTGCCTGTTCAGTACCGGAAACCGAGCCGGAGGAGCGCTGGCTGCACGCTGAAGATGGTGCTTATGCCGCCGACATTTCACCAAACGGTGAATACAGCGTGGTGTCCGGTGTCGATAATGGCATTAATGTATGGCACAACAAAGACAACAACCTGCTTTTTCACTGGCAACATCAAAGTGAAGGCAACAACCTGGTGCTTGCGATTCATATTTCTGCAGATAACAAGTTCGTAGTTACCTCAGACCGTGAGGCGTTTGCATTGTGGAGCATTGAAAGCGGTGAGCCTGTAGGATTTTGGCGGATCGACGAATCTACTATTCGTGATGTGGCCGTAACGAATAACGGAACGGGTATTCTTGTAGGCCGTTCCAACGGAAAGGTTATGTACTTCGAGCCAGAAAGCGGTCGGCGTCTGGAATTTCTGGGGCATCAGGAGCGTATCAATTCCGTCGACATTTCGCCCAACGGCGAATATGCGCTAACCGGTGGCAATGACTATGTGGCTTATCTTTGGAGCACGCGCACGGGGCAAATTATTCACACATTCACTCACAGCAGTCGAATTTCCTCGGTAACGCTGGATGATGAGGGGCGTTTTGCCTTTACTGCAGACAGTAAGCAAGGCGCTAAGATCTGGAACGCACAAACAGGTGCACAGATGAGTAACCTGCAGTATATTGCGCGCCAGAAAATTTTTACCGATGCGGTTTTCTCTGGTGATGGTAAGTATTTACTTACTGGCTCACCCTCACGAAATATCTATTTGTGGGATGTGAAAAATGGTGAGCAGGTGGATGAATGGAAGGTAGCTGCTAAAGAAGGCACCCGTCCTGCCACCGCCGTAGTGTATGCGGTGGGCTTCGTCGATAAGAAAACAATCCTTTCAGAAAGCAGCAGCGGCCTAGCAGAAATGTGGACAATAGAACATGAGTGAATCACTAACACTGGAACAAGCGATGGAAGCCATCGAAGAATTACAAACCAAAGTGTCGTTCCAGGAACATACTATCGACACCCTCAATGACGCACTGACCGACCAACAGTACCAGATTGAAAAGCTGCAGGTGCAAATGCGATTTGTGATGGAAAAAGTGAAAGGTTTTGAGCCATCAAACATTGCCAAGCTCACTGAAGAAACACCGCCGCCGCACTACTAAAACGGCGGTGCTATAAATAATCCGCCGACTCTTTTAGATATATCTGAAATTCTTGTCTACGCTTTAAAAATAAACTTATTTAATTAGCTGACGAATTGATATTCATGGCAAGAAAGCTCAGAACCTCCCCGGCGGGAATTCCGCAGCTCGTGCAGCGTACAGGGCGCACGGGTGTCATGCCTTTCAAAGACGATACCGATCGTCTGACTTATCTAGATTATCTCGGGCGTTATGCGAGCCGTTATCAGGTTGCCATGCACGCCTGGTGTGCGGCGAAAGAAAGTATTTCATTTCTTTGCACGCCATCTACCGGCGATGGCATTTCTCATATGCTTCAGGCTACCGGTCGTTTGTACGCGCAATACTACCATCAGCGATATGGCACAAAAGGCACCATTTGGCGTGATCGTTATAAATCTGCATTAGTACTCGACGACGAATTACTCATTGAAGTGTATCGCTACATCGAACAGCAACCCGTTCGTGAGGCATTATGTGATAATCCTGAACAGTACGCCTGGTCGAGTGTGGTGAGTAACGCATTGGGCATTCCCAGTGTGATGTTAACGGCTCATGCCGCTTATGAACGCACGGCAAATACGCCGGAAACGCGACGTGCGATGCACCTTGAACGTTTACAGTGCATCGACGAGGACATGGATGCCGACATCGCCAAGTCACTTAAAATGGGCCTGGCGATGGGCGATCCGGGTTTTATCAAGCGCATTGAAAAAGTCACCGGTCGGCGATTGACGGAAGGCAAGCGTGGACGACCGCGCAAAGTCGACTCAACGGCCCATCAACATCTTTGATCATGGCGTCTCGTTGCCCGGAGGCTCTGATTCCCGGGCATCGTTGTTTTGTTCGTTTTTCTCACTTTCCTCTTTCGCCTGTTCCGCATCGCGCCATTCAACACTATTTTCCAGGTCGCCCTGAATAGCCTGCACAAACGCGTTCTTCAAAATGCCAACGATGGTTGTAAATATTGGCGTTTCCACATTGTTAAGTGAACCAGAAATAGGGATGCGAGTGGCGATTTGATCTTCACTCTGGTTTTCGAACAACTCAGCAATAAAGCCAGATAATGCCTCGGCGATACTACGAAAAAAGCCATCGTCATCCCGCTCCACATCGCCTTTCCAAGAGAACACCTCCACCTGCCGCAGTACAGGCTTGGCGTAGCCAGATATCTCACCGTCATCGCTTGCCAATTCCAAAGCGAGTTCTAGCGTACCGGCTTCCAGATCAAAGGGCGCATAGGTATCGAGAAAACTCTTGAAGTTGACGAGGGCGACATCGTTAGCCTGAAAATTAATGTCAAAAGTCGGCTGTTTAGTGGCAGGATTCAGTGAACCGGAAAGCGTCATCGTACCCTGCTCTTCAGCGCTACCTGACGCTTGCACCGTTGCGATGAGGTTTTTTGATAAGTCGCGGCTGTTCACCAGGTTCTTTGCAATTGCATTGATGTCGTGAAGCTGCACATGAATAGCCGGCGTGGCGTCAGGGTTAAAGAAATTCACCGAGCCGTTGCGTATTTCGAAACGGTCGACTTTTAAAGGTACGAGCTGATCAGCTAAGTAGAGCCAGTTTTCATTTTCACCAGATTGACTCGCGGCCTCGCTGCCACCATCTACAAAATTCAGTTCAGGTTGAGAAAGGTAAACTTGCGCGACCACTGATTTATTGAAAAGCGCAGACCACAGCAAGCTAAACTCCACACGTTGCGCTTCGAAGAACGGCTGTTCTACTTCACCCGTGCGCTTGAGAATAACCACGTTATCGAGGCTGTAGGCGCCTCGCCAAAGCATTAGATCTACGTCGCCCACACTGCCGGTAAATTGCTCACCTTCGTCCAGTACGTCGTTTATGTACCACTGGGCTGCGAATGGCAGGCTTAATCGAACGGCTACAAGCACACAGGCGATAACAGCGAAACATTTGAAAGCTCGACGAGATTTACGGGAAGCCATAATGTGTTGCTCACCTCTATTGGGGGTAATAGACAGAAGCTTCAATTGCTATGCCAGTGTGGATTTAGTGATGAAACATGCAAAGTGGCAATGATAACCACTTGAAAAATAATCGATAACTTACTTTCGTGGAGCGTGAGTCAAGACTGATTTGCAGCCAGTTAATGGCTGCAATCTACAGGCTTTACCCACAAGACGGGTAAATCTGACAAATTACTGTGGCTTGAAAACGCCAATTACGTTTTCGTCGGCGCGGGTTTTGGCTTCTACTTTGTCATCGGTTTGTGACTGGGTGTAGCCACATTTCACACATTCCAGTTTTTCAACGTTGTTTTCAAAGAACAACATAATGGAATCCAGTGCCTGACATTTCGGGCAGGTAGCGCCAGCAATAAATCGTTTTTTCTTTCTTTCAGCCATGGAGACTCCGTAATAATTTTCGTTGCAAACGGGTTGCTGATTTTCTTCCCGGATTATGGTGATGAGCATGTGAAACGCAAGCCATTAACCGGGGAGTTTGCTATCATACGCCGCTTAACGCGGAGGACAACTGCACAGGCATGATTACTTTATCTGACGTAACCCTGATGCGTGGTAGCAAGGTGCTACTGGAACACGCCAGCACACAAATTTTTCCAGGCCACAAAACGGCTCTGATTGGCAGCAATGGTTGTGGTAAATCTACCCTTTTTGCTTTGCTTCGGGGCGAATTGTCTATCGATGCCGGCGACTGTCAGGTTCCCGCACATTGGCGCATCGTTAGCGTGGCGCAGGAAACGCCGGCTGTCGACCGCAGTGCCATTGATTATGTTATCGATGGAGACAAACTTCTCCGCGATTGTCAGGCAAAACTGGCCGATGCCGAAGCTCGTCATGACGGCGAGGCGATGGGACAACTTCATGGTCAGCTTGAGCAGGCCGGTGCCTATGATGTTGAAGCCCGGGCGGCGACTATTCTGGCCGGACTTGGGTTTACTACAGCACAGCTTACTGCGCCTGTGACCGATTTCTCTGGTGGCTGGCGAATGCGTTTGAACCTGGCCCAGGCTCTGTTGTGCCCCTCCGACCTATTGCTTTTAGATGAACCAACAAACCACCTCGATTTAGACGCGGTTATCTGGTTGGAAAAATGGCTGCAACGCTATTCCGGCACACTTATTCTTATTAGTCACGATAAAGCCTTTATCGATAATACCGTGGCGCAAATTGTTAGCGTTGAACAGCAGCAACTTATCGCCTATACCGGTAACTATTCGTCTTACGAAAAACAGCGGGCTGAGCGTTTACGTTTGCAGAACATTGAATACCAGAAGCAGCAGGACAAAATTGCTCATCTGGAGTCATTTATCACCCGCTTTAAGGCGAAAGCCAGTAAAGCTAAACAGGCACAAAGCCGTATTAAACAGCTTGAGCGTATGGAGCAGATATTGCCTGCACACGCTGCCAGCGCCTTCAACTTTGAATTTGCCGAGCCTACCGGTCTGCCGAATCCGCTTATTCAGATGCGCGATATCAAACTGGGCTATGGCGAAAAAGTTATTCTCAACAATGTGAAGTTGAATCTGGTGCCCGGTAGTCGTATTGGTTTGCTGGGGCGCAATGGTCAGGGTAAATCAACACTGATCAAGTTGCTGGCTTGCGTGCACGAGCCGATGCAGGGCGATTTCACCACCGCCAAAGGTCTTAATGTGGGTTATTTTGCCCAGCATCAGTTGGAAACGCTGGATCCGAAAGCTTCAGCCATCCTGCACCTGCAACGATTAGATAAGCAGGCCACAGAGCAGCAACTGCGTGATTATTTGGGCGGTTTTGGCTTCCACGGTGATCAGGCACTTGAGCCGGTTGCCCCCATGTCGGGTGGTGAGAAAGCACGACTGGTGTTAGCGCTAATTGTGTATCAAAAGCCCAATCTATTGCTGTTGGATGAACCTACCAACCACCTCGATTTAGAAATGCGTCATGCACTGAACATGGCCTTGCAGGGCTTCGAAGGCGCAATGGTGCTGGTTTCGCATGATCGCTTCTTATTGTCGTCAGTTTGCGAAGACTTCTATCTGGTAGACAGTGGGCAGGTGGAGCCATTCAATGGCGATCTCGATGACTATCGTACCTGGATCTTAGCTCAGCAGAGCGAAGCCAAAGCGGCAGCGCCCAAAGACGATAAACCTAAAGTAGATCGCAAGGCTGAAAAACGTCGCGAGGCGGAGTTCCGTAATTCCGTTGCGCCGATTAAGAAGGCCATTGAAAAACATGAAAAAGCGATGGAGAAAACCTCTTCCGCATTGGCTCAGGTCGAAGAATCTCTGGGCGATACCTCACTTTATGAAGAACAGAATAAGGCGAAGCTGATGGCGCTGCTCGATGAGCAGACGACGCTGAAGCAAGCAATGGAAGAACACGAGATGGCCTGGCTGGATGCGCAGGAAACCATGGAAGAAGCAAGGGCAAATTATGAATCTGAATGCTGATACATTCTGGCAGTACAGCCTGGAGATATACGGTCGCGACGGCGTAAGTGAACAAGCGTTGTTGTTGCAAGACGAGTTTCAGGTGAATGTGAACATGTTGCTGCTGCTGTGCTGGTGCCTTGATAACGGTATGATCGTTACACTGAATCAATGGCAGGTGCTGCATGCCGCTATTGCTGATACCGACACGCAGCTGGCAAGCCATCGTGGGAAGCGACGGGATGCAAAAGCGGCACGTCCGTTTAATCAGAAAGCCTACGAAGCTCTTAAGCAGGAAGAACTGGCCATTGAAATGCAACAGCAGGAAGCACTTACTACCATGTTTAACCGTCTTACTGTTGAGTCTGTGCCGGTAAAGGGCGTAAATGGCAGTGTGGCGGGTTTCGTGAACTTGTTTAAGCTTCGCCAGCAACCCGCAGCAGTAAAGCGCATCACCGCCGTTATTCAGTCGTTGCAGGCCGGGTAGTAAACACGGTGATCAAACAACCTGACAGTGGTCATGGCATTGTACGTCGCAGTGATTTCACTCCGGCTCGTTGGGCGCGCAATCGTCATGTACAGACTATTTGGCCACGTTTCTTACAAAAACGTTTACCGTTGTCGGTTAAATGGGAGCGTATTGCCACTCCTGATGATGACTTTCTCGATCTTGCTTGGGGACCACAACCCTTTTCTTTAAAAGGTGTCGTCGTCATGTTTCATGGCTTAGAAGGCAGCATACGTTCGCACTATGCTAACGACATGATGGCCGTGCTTAGTCAGCAAGGCTGGCAGTGCGTCATGATGCATTTTCGCAGTTGCAGTGGCGAAATTAACCGTCAGCCCAGAGCCTATCATTCTGGCGAAACCAGCGACCCGGTATTTTTTCTCGACTGGCTGGAAAAGCGCTTTCCTCAACTGCCTAAAGTCGGCATTGGCTTTTCATTGGGCGGCAATATGCTGCTTAAGTTACTTGGCGAAAACCCCGCACAGAAATGGCTGCAAGCCGCTATTGCGGTGTCTGCGCCAATGAAACTGGCCGATTGCAGCCAAAGTATTGCCACCGGCTTCTCCCGTGTTTATCAAAATTATTTGCTAAAAAGTATGAAGTCCACGCTGATTAAGAAAATGCAGCGTATGGACTACCGGGGCCTGATAAACGTATCGGTTGAGCAGGCATCCCAGTTATCTTCGTTCCAGGAGTTCGACGAAAAAGTCACAGCACCCCTGCATGGTTTTGCTGATGCGACTGACTACTATGAAAAATGTAGCGCATTGCCGTTTCTTGGTGCGATTCAGTGCCCAACCCTTATTCTTCATAGCCTGGATGACCCGTTTATGAGTCCGTCAGTGGTGCCGGATGCCAGCGATTTGGCACGAGCCGTAACCCTTGAACTCAGTGACTTTGGTGGTCACGTGGGATTTATGCAAGGTGGTCTGTTAAAGCCCACAGTGTGGTTACAACAACGGGCAGCCGAGTGGTTCAGCCAATATCTGCCAACACATTGAGGTAAGAATGATTATTCCCATCACCGAGCTAGCCCCAGACACGCTCCGCAATATTGTTGAATCTTTCGTACTGCGCGAAGGCACCGACTACGGCGAAGTAGAAGCCTCCTTTGATGAAAAAGTTGATCAGGTTTTACACTCCCTGAAAAGCGGTGAAGCGGTATTGGTGTACTCAGAACTGCATGACTCGGTAAATATTCGCCCCAAAGATGAATACCAGGCTGGTGAAGAGGAATCGCTTTAAGACTTGGAAACATCCGAACACCAGTACAGTTTTCTTTGGCTCTGCTGTTAGTTATCTTTTCTATTCTCGTATAGATGTGCGATGAACGGACCTAAAGCGTGTAGATTATATGCTTAGGATTTTAGACTAAGGAAAGTTAAGAGAACTAATATGGAATTACTTCAAAATGAAGATGTAAATCGTGTGTCTGGCGGAACTATTCAGGCTATCGGCCTGGGGCTGATCGGTGCTTATATTTACGACGCGGCCGGTGGCAAAGAAGGTATCGATAAATATCTTGAGAATAGTAAAGAGGCTGCTAGCACATCTATTGATTATTGGAAGCGAAAGCTCGAGCGTTTCATTCGAGAGATCACTGAGTAGCGATGGAGCTTTGTTATTGGTTACGAGGGCTTTGGCCCTCGTTTATAAGCAACATTTCATCGAAATTTCTATTTCTTATTCTCGCTTTTTTCGCTTATCAGGTTTGCGGTAAAATTGCAGGCTTGCGGGCGCAGTTTTCATCTTTATTGCTGGATTGCGCGCCAAGCTTTCTTGCCGTGATTGTTGTTACGAACCTCAATGCATTTCTCTTTTCTAGGGAGTATGGGAAAACAATCCTAGCCTCTACGTTAGGGCTTTTAGGTTACGAACTTCTACAAATTTATATCAGTGAACGAACCTTCGATTACTTGGATATTTCAGCCACTATCGGAGCGGGCTTATTTATTTATAGTGTATTGATATTCATGCGAAGAATGAAAAAAGCCCAGCCAGATGGGTTGGGCATCTGAGCCAGGCTTTGACCTATCGGGTCTACTTCAAAATTGCAGGGATTTTAGAAAGTGTAGCGCGCGTTTAGCTGCGTGATATCAAGATCGTCAATCTTCTCGAAGCTGGCGCCCACAGCCCAGCGTGGTGTGAAGTAATAGTTCGCGCCTACTTTTACTGTTACATCTCCGGTATCCACATCGTAGTAGCCAATTTGGCCCAATAACTCTACTTGCTCGGTAACCATGGAACGCAAACCAGCGTGTACGCTGTAGCCATTCTCATCATAGTTTTCCAGATCTACTCGCTCGAAGTTCGCGCCGAAATAGGCATCGGTAGATGAATCCAGTGGCATGCGGTAACCCAGACCCACCGTTGTCATATCCAGGTCGGTGCCATTGTCGTCTAACATTTTGTGCTCACCGGTAACGTAAATGTTGTTTTCGAGCAGGTAAGCCCCGCCCACATCTACGCCGTCAAAATCGCCAGCACCCACATCTGCGTTGGTATAGCCACCTTCGACAAAGCGCCAGTTCGGTGATGCTGCCATTGCCGCTGAAGAAAGGCCAGAAAGAGCAACAACAGTCAGTAATGATTTGGTAAAACGCATAAAGAGACTCCTTATCTATGCTTGGAAGAAAATCATTTAACTGCGACTGAAGAGCAATCATCTTGCCATTTCGTATATTGGTAAAAGGATCTTCTTACTATTCCTGTGTATAAAGTGCTGATTTTAAATAGCTAAATTTCTTATCGTCTCATCGTAAAACAAACACTGAGAAGTTGTGCCTGTATACAAAAAAAACATGACTGGACACGCGTTATACAAAAAAGTGTCGGTGGGTACAGACAGTTCTCCCTGATTTACTCACTGCCTTGTAATTGTTGCTGTTTGATATTTGCTCTCTGATCTGATGTAAAAAAATAAGAGACTGTTTTAAATAGTGAAATTGTAAATTTAAGCGCATTTTTAAGCTGGAACACCTCTTGCAAAACCCTGTGCAACAAAAAACAAATCGTAACGCACAGTTATCATAATTTATCGGAGTCAGTAAATCATGCTGCCGCAATTACAGTTAGCCAATAACACGGAAATTACGACACCTTCACTGGCATCTTTTTGCTCTTTCTTTTCTATCAGCCCAGCCGTCATGCGCGCTTTTATTTACTGCATTTGTGTGGGCTTTAGCACGCTTAGTCTGGCAGACGAAGTATCAGATAAGAATCTTCCTGCGGGCAAACCTATATTGAATCGCGTTATCGATGCTGCACAGAAAAATGCCGGTCGCGATTATGTGGTCAATGACCATGGTCTGGCAGATGAACTTAAAAACATCGACTATGAAACCTATCGTCAAATTCGCTTTAACTCAGAAAAGGCATTGTGGGCAGGTGAAAACGACTACGAAGTACAGTTCTTCCACCCTGGCTTTCTGTATCAGCAGCCTGTCAGTGTGGTGACCATCGCGTCGGACAACAGTGAGAACCTGGTACCGTTCGAAAGCGAGAGTTTTATCTACGAAAAAAATGCCGAACCTCTGGCTGGCCTTACTGATGAAAAATCCGGTTATGCCGGATTTCGTCTTCATTACCCAATAAAAAATCAGAAATACAAAGATGAATTTGCAGTGTTTCTGGGTGCCTCCTATTTTCGCCTGGTAGGTAAAAATCAGGTTTACGGTATTTCTGCACGTGGCCTGGCAATTGATACGGCCATGCCTGAAGGCGAAGAGTTTCCCCACTTCACTAAATTTTGGTTGATAGAGCCTCAGGAAGGTCAGCCAATAAAGATTTATGCCCGTTTAGAAAGCCCTTCTGTTGCCGGTGCGTATAGCTTTGAAATTATGCCGGGTACCGACACCACCATGAAGGTGAAAAGCTGGATCTTCGCTCGTGAAGACGTTGATAAGCTCGGTATCGCTCCCTTTACCAGCATGTTTTTGTATGGTGAAAACTCACAAGTCCGTCGCGATGATTATCGCCCGGAAGTCCACGACAGTGACGGCGTACAAATGCTAAACAGTAAGGGCGAATTGATTTGGCGTCCGCTTACCAACCCAACCAAATTGCAGATCACGTCCCTGAGTGACATTTCTCCCAAAGGCTTTGGTATGTTGCAGCGAGATACCGACTTCTCTAACTATCTGGATGCTGAAGCCAATTATCACCTTCGTCCGAGTCTGTGGGTAACACCGAAAGCAGGTTTCAATGAGGGGAAGCTGGAAATTGTTGAAATTCCTACCGATTCTGAAGTGCACGATAACATTGTGGCTTACTGGGTGCCCGTTGAACCTTTCCTGGCTGGCCAAAGTCGTTATTTCGAATATGAACTAAAAACGGTTGAGAAAAAGCCAATGCGTTACGGCGTTGCAACCGTAGAAAGAACCCGTCAGGGGATCAGTACCTTACCTGGATTCGAGACCACTGAAGAGCGTAATGTTCGCCGCTTTGTTGTGGACTTCGAAGTGCCAAAAGGCATGAACCTCAAACCTGACGACGTAAACCTAATACTCGATGCCACCAATGCCAGCGTTGATCAGGCCCGTGTTTATGAAGTGGACGGTGGCAAAAGCCTTCGTGTGACGTTCCTGGTGATCCCTGAAGGAGAAGCCGTAGTGGATATGCGGATGTTTCTGAATCACAACGAAACACAAATGAGTGAAATATGGAGCTATGTGTATGAGCCAATCCAACAGTAAGGCTGATAACGCGGTAGCCGAAAAGGATGTCGCCGAAGCAAGTAAATTAAATGTTCGAGGTCGCCGCTGGCGACTTCTGTTAATGGGATTCCTGACTATCGTTTCTACGGCCCTAACCGGCTATAGCATGTTCGAGATTTTCCGCCCTAATCGATTCACTGAACTTGAAATGGTGCAATTAGGTTTGGCAATGGTGTTGTTTTTATGGCTCACCTGGTCATTCTGGACATCGGTAATTGGTTTCTTACTAAAGCTATTCCACATCGACCCCATATCATTGCGCCGCGAGCTTCCTACCGCCGATGTGAACACGCCGATTACTCAACGTCACGCCATTGTAATGCCGGTTTATAACGAAGATACCGACCGCATCATCGTAGGTTTTGAAGCTTGCGTGAACGCGATCCTTAACACCGAATACGCTGATAACTACGATTTCTACATGCTTAGCGATACGCAGGATGAAGCAAAAGCAGAAGCTGAACTTAGAGCCTGGAAGCGTTTAGTGGGTCGCCTTGGTGAACATGGCGATAAAGTTTTTTATCGTCGCCGTGAAGACAATTGGGGTCGCAAGGTCGGTAATATTCACGATTTCTGCGTACGCTGGGGTGGGCAGTATGAGTCTATGCTGGTGCTTGATGCCGACAGCGTCATGTCCGCACACCGGGTGCTGGATATGACACGCCGCATTGAGGCGAATCCCGAAGCTGCGCTTATCCAAACCATTCCGATGCCGGTGCGTCAGGATACATTTTTTGGTCGCTTCGTGCAGTTTGCTGCTCATCTTTATAGTCCTATGCTGGCCACGGGTCTTTCGTTCTGGCAGACCGACAGTGCCAATTACTGGGGCCATAATGCCATTATCAGAGTGAAGCCGTTTATGCAGCATTGCGGATTGCCCACACTGGAAGGCCGTGCGCCATTTGGTGGCGATATTCTAAGCCATGACTTTGTGGAAGCTGCGTTGCTACGGCGTGCGGGTTGGGAGTGCTATCTCATCACAGACACCGACGGCTCCTACGAAGAGGTGCCAGGCAATATGGTGGATTACGCGATTCGTGACCGCCGTTGGGTGCAGGGTAATATTCAGCATCTCGGGCTGCTGCGCACCAACGGCTTGAAAACCACTAATCGCCTCCATTTCGGCTTTGGTGCCTTTGCCTATATGTCTTCACTGTTGCTGTTCATGATGCTGATGGCGGGAACAGCAGATGCATTGGTAAAAGCGTTGGTGGACCCAGTGTACTTCACTTCCGATCACCAATTGTTTCCTGATTGGCAGATTGCTCGGGAAGGGCTCATGATTGCTACGCTGTGGGGCACCATTGCACTACTGTTCGCGCCGAAAGCCCTGGGACTTATTCTGGCTCTTATCCAACGCAGAAAAGATTTTGGGGGTGCCTTCAAGCTGATTTTCGGTGGCCTTGTGGAATTGTTCATGGCCATACTTATTGCGCCTATGATGATGTTCTATCACAGCTATTTTGTGATCAGTGTGCTTATTGGTCATCAGGTCAAGTGGGAAGCGCAGACTCGGGAAGGCCGCATGGTGCCGTGGAAAGTGGCAATTTCTAAAGCCGCAACCATGACGGTACTGGCATTAATTTGGGGCGGTGCTACTTTTTATTACACGCCTTCGCTATTCCTTTGGTTACTGCCAGTGCTCACCGGCATGGTGTTCGCTGCGCCAATCATTCGCCTTACCAGTAGCCCGGGGTTTGGCCGTACTTGCCGCAAAGCAGGCGTATTTGTGATTCAGGAAGAGTTACGTGAAGCCCCCGTGCTGGTTGAAGTACGTGAACATATGGCAACGTTTAATTTGAGTGAGCTAGAAGGCTACGCGCCGGACCAGCCGGAGTTGCCAGAAGATGTACCTCATAGCATGGTGGTGCAGGATTTGTCGGCTCCACCATTACCAAAACGCGCCGATGAGGTTGCGCTTAATGCAGCCAGTGAATTGAATACCAACGACAGAAACGCGGCCTAAACGCTTAATTTAAAGCCTCAGTCGCAGATAAAAAAAATGGCTCATCATTTGATGAGCCATTTTTATTTATCACTAAAGGATCAGACTATTCTGTAAACGTTACCGCAAAAGTAACAGGTACTGCTGCGGTGATGCTGCTAAGTTTAGCAACGTCCTGCAAGGCTTTAACGCCACCATCTAATTTGAAATCAGCTGCACTGACGATGGTCGGAGCCGTAGTTGCCACGGTGATTTCATCATCAGATACTTTGCTTACTAGCACGCTGAAAGTCGCCGGTGCGGTAACCCCATGAAGGCTCAGTTCGCCTTTCACTTTACCGGTAGTGCTTTCACCCGCGCTGAGTTTCATTAATTCAGCCGGTACCGTTGCAGTGAATGTAGCAGAAGGGTACTTACCACTTTCAAACAACATTTCCTGCATGCGGGTATTACGCAGAGGAATATTGGTGTTTACGCTGCTAAGCGGTACTTCAACTGTTAACTTTCCTGCGTCACTTAAACTTCCTTCCAGCTTGTCGAAGCTGTGAACTTCGGTCACCTGGGCATTCTTGGTTGATAGAAAGTTCAGGCTGGAACCTTCACTGTCCAGAGTCCATGCCGCAGATGCTGGCAGTGCAATGCACGCTGATAATGCCAGCAACGTTCTCTTCATCATTCCTTCGCTCCTTTGTCGTATTGTACGATGTCGTTCCAAGGCACACGCTGGTCGCCAAGTACTACGAAATCTGGGTTTTCCAGCGTGTTACGCTGGTTGTATGTGAGTGGTTCAAAGTTTGCGGCAAGAATACTACCGCCAGCTTCAGACACGATACATTGCGATGCGCCTGTGTCCCACTCTCCGGTAATGCCGAGTCGCATGAATACGTCAGCTTTGCCTTCAGCAATAAAGCAGGCCTTTAGTGAGCAGCTGCCCAGCGGCAGAGTTTGATAAATCCGCTTTGCTGACATGCGAGAAAAGACTTTCTCTCTCGACTGACGGCGACTAATGGCGATCATCACTACGCTATCGTGAGGATCGTCTAGCTGGCGCACGTTAATCTGTTTGTGCTCGTCTGGCGCTTCTTTAAAAGCACCATGGCCTTTAGAGGCGTAATACAACGATTGTCCCGGAGGCCAGAATATGACACCAATAACCGGCTCATTGTTCTCGATAAGCGCGATATTTACGGCAAAATCACCACTACGGGCGATAAATTCCTGAGTACCGTCGATGGGGTCGATTAACCAATAACGATCCCAGGTTTTACGCTCTTCCAAACTGGCATGTTTGTTCTCTTCCGAGAGAATGGGAATATCGGGTGTGGCTTCAATCAGGCGTTTGTTAATGATGTCGTTGGCCAGGTAATCGGCACTGGTAACAGGCGATTCATCATCTTTGGTGTATTCATCGAAATCACCCTGATCGTAAACTTTTAACACGGCTTCGCCGGCTTCTACAGCGACTTTCTTCGCCAGTTCAACTAAGGCTTCTCGGGGATCGTTTGGCATGCGTTAGTGCTCCTCTAACCACTTCTGAGCTAAAAACAGGGCAGCGACACAACGAGCTTCGGTGAAGTCTTTTCGCGCGAGCAGTGCATTAGCCTGACTAACAGGCCATTCCACAACTTCAAGGGGCTCAGGTTCGTCGCCTTCCAGCGACTGCGGATACAGGTCGCGGGCAAGTACGATTGTCATTTCGGCATTAAAAAATGTCGGGGCCATACTCACGGTATGGATAACGTGTAAGTCGCGGGCAGCGTACCCGGCTTCTTCCTGCAGTTCGCGATTAGCCGCTTCCAGAGCGGTCTCACCCGGATCGATCAATCCTTTTGGAAAACCCAGTTCGTAGGTATGTGTACCCGCGGCGTACTCTCGAATAAGTACCATGGTGTTTTCATCGAGCATGGGCACAATCATCACTGCCCCCCGGTTTCCGCCAGCCATTCGCTCAAACTGGCGTTCTTCGCCATTAGAGAATGTGAGATCCAGCCTTTCGACTTTAAACAACCGACTACGGGCTACAATTTCCCGGTGTGTAATTTCTGGCAGTGTTTTGGCGGGATCAATTTTACTCATGTTTATCCGTTACAACTTTCGTTATGATGACAACCAATGATTAAGCTTAATGTATTTGAAGGAAAATCGCTTGCCATTTCTACCCTGGAGTGAAATTGACACGGTTCTGCTCGACATGGACGGAACCTTACTGGATTTGCACTTCGATAATCACTTCTGGATCGAGCACCTGCCGAAAAAAATCGCTGAACGCAGTGGGAAGTCGGTGGAAGAATGTAAAGCGACCATGATGGCCCACTATCAGCGAGTCATGGGGCAGATACAGTGGTATTGTCTGGACTATTGGGCTGAACAATTAAACATGGACATCATGGCTGCTAAGCGCGAGGTTGAGCATCTGATTTCCATGCGCGACGATACCTTGCCATTTCTCGATGCGCTGCATGAAACCGGCCGACAGGTCATTTTGGTGACTAACGCTCATCCTGATAGCCTTTCTTTGAAGGTTGAGCACACTCGATTAGACAGTCACATCGACACGCTGATCTCCACTCACGAATTCGGTGTGACAAAAGAATCGCAAAATCTGTGGAAGCAATTGCAGGCCCGTGTTGGTTTCGACCCGTCACGTACGCTGTTTGTAGACGACAGCCTGAATATTTTAGAAGCTGCGCAGAAGTTTGGTATCGCGCATTTGCTCGCCGTAAGCAATCCTGACAGTAAACAGCCGGTACGGTCAATTAACTCATTTCCTGCGGTTGAAGATTATCGTACGATGGTAGAAGAGATTCGTCGCCATCCAGTAAGGAAACGATAATGACGGTATGCATCGTGGGCTCTAAAAACCCGGTAAAGCTAAACGCTGCCAGGTCATCACTTAGCCTGTCGCTAGACTTGCCAGCCCTTGAGGCCATTGGCATGAATGTGCCAAGCGGTGTTCCAGAACAACCGATGAATTCGACAGAGACGCGTCAGGGCGCCATTAACAGGGTCAAAGCCTGCCTCGCACAAGCCGATGAGACGTCCCGCGAGCAAGACTGGTTTATCGCCATTGAAGGCGGCGTGGATAGGTTTGAAGACGGCCCGGCCACCTTCGCTTATGTCGCTATTTACCATAAAAACCAGTGGTCTGTAGGGCGCAGTGCAAATTTGCCATTGCCACCCTCCGTGTTCAGCGCATTACAGGGCGGTGAAGAGCTCGGTCCGCTGATGGACAAACTGTTTAACACCGACAACATCAAACAAAAAGGCGGCGCCATCGGCCTGCTCACCAACCACCTCGCTACCCGCCAAAGCGTTTACGAACTCGCGATTTTGCTGGCAATGGCGAAATTCAATCATCCAAATTTGTTTGCTGATTGACGTAGCTAGCTAAGTTTATCTTAGCCAGAAACTGGACGGCTATATCTCTTTTGGTTATGCTCTGGTCATAACATTGGTGTGCGAGATAAAAATTGGATAACGGACTAGCTAATCTTCTTGCCCTACATGATACCGAAGCACACAGAGATGATGGTTACTGGTGGAGAATTGAGGCGTGGGAAGTGCAACCAAGGAGAGAAAGGCCTCATGGTATTCGCTATAATCTCACTTTGCATAATAAATTCAATAAGCGTGTTTTCGGCTTAGACAATGCACATGCTGTTAAGCCTGTCAGGAAAAAAGGTTTTGCAGCTAAACGTTATGATTATGACCATATGCATAAGTCAGCCAGTGATAAGGGAACACCTTATGAGTTTAAAGACGCTACTTCGCTGTTAAATGATTTTTTCACTGGAATTGATATAACCATTGAAACTATAGAGGGTAAAAGATGATGAAAGCTCGAATCGGCATCATGTCAGAGCAACTTATCCGTGTGCGGGCGATAGCCATTGCTCAGGGAAAATATACACCTGGCAAGCATGAACCAAAAGTCTGGTACACCTCTCTCAATGGAATATCTCAGATTTTGAATCCTGATAACATCGCACTACTGAGACTGATTGATCGTGAACGTCCAGAAAGTGTTACTGCGCTCGCCGAATTAAGTGGTCGCCAAAAGTCGAATCTATCCAATACATTGAAATCATTAAGTGAAAAAGGATTTCTTCGCCTTGAAAAAGGACCAGGGCGGAGTTTGAAGCCAGTTGCATTGTTTACGGATTTTGAGATCGTTATTACGCAGGAAATCGAGAATCTGCTTGCGGAATTACAGCAGCAAGCTGCATAGGATGCTGCTGTGATCTTTTCTCTCCGATAATTTGTTCGAATGATCATCTAGAAAACTCCCTGCGTTATTCACTCCAGAAGTGTGAAAAAAATTCCTTATCTGTGAATAGGTTAACATTAACTTGAAGTAATGTTTGTCTGTTCATTGACGCTAACTTCCTGAATCAACATAATTTTTACAATTTAATATTTGTCTGGCTTCATGCTTGCACCTGTTTTTCACAACATTGAATTAATGAACATGATGAAACAGGAGCTAACTATGACCGACAAAGTACAAACGATTAATCCTGCCACTGAAGAAACTGTTGCCGAATATACGCTGATGTCCGAAGCGGACGCGAATCAAGCCGTTGATATTGCCCATGAAGCTTTTCTGAGCTGGAAGAAAACCAGCTTCGATGAACGGGCGAAACTAATGAATAACCTTGCCGATCAGATTGAAAACAATGCCGACACCATTCTCGATTTAATGACCAAAGAGATGGGTAAAGTAACTGAACAGGGTAAGCAGGAAATTGCGCTGTGTGCTTCCATATGTCGTTACACCGCCGAAAATGGCGAAAAGGTGCTGGAAGATGAAAACCGTGTATACGATGGCGGCAGTGCCATTATCACCTTCCAGCCAATTGGTGTGATTTTGGGGATTCAGCCCTGGAACTTCCCGCTCTATCAGGTTATTCGTTACAGCGCAGCCAATGTCATGGCCGGTAACACCACAGTGATGAAGCATGCTGCCAATGTGTTTGGTATGGCGGAATTTATTGAGAAGCTCTATCTCGATGCTGGTTTCCCGAAAAATGTTTACCAGTCGTTACTGATAGACGGCAAAACTGCGAGCAAGCTTATTGAGCATGACAAAGTGCGCGGCGTCACCTTTACTGGCAGTGACAATGTGGGCAAAACTGTGGCGGAAACCGCTGCAGGCCTGTCGAAGAAAACTGTACTGGAACTGGGCAGTAATGATGCCTTTGTGGTGCTGTCTGATGCCGATATTGAAACAGCGGTGGAAGCCTGCGTACAGGGACGCATTATTAACAACGGCGAAACCTGTGTGGCGGCCAAGCGCTTCATTATTGTAGAAAGTGTCTACGACGATTTCCGTAACAAGTTTGTTGACGCGTTCAAGGCGCTGAAGGTGGGTGACCCTACCGATTCGGAAACGGATCTTGGTCCCATGGCCCGTGAAGATCTTCGCGACAAACTGCACGAGCAGGTCGAAGAATCTGTGAAAAATGGTGCCACAGTGACACTCGGCGGTGAAGTGCCAGACAAGACAGGCTGGTTCTATCCGGTAACGATTTTAGAAAACATCAAGCCAGGTATGCCTGCTTATGATGATGAACTGTTTGGTCCGGTGGCTTCTTTTATTCGCGCGAAGAACGATGCAGATGCTATGCGTATTGCCAACGATTCCCGTTATGGTCTGGGCGGCGGTATTTTCACCACTGACAAGCAGAAAGCCATTGATCTGGCCCGGGAAGAATTCGACACCGGAATGGTTAACATTAACGGCTATTCACTGGCACAGCCTAACCTGCCATTTGGTGGGGTGAAAGACAGTGGCTACGGTCGTGAGCACGGTGGTTTCGGCATGAAAGAGTTCGTTAACGAGAAAACGATTTTTATTGCTGAGTAAGCGTTGAATGTAAAAGCGTAAAGTATTAAGCAATGCCCTGACTTACGAAAGTAAATCAGGGCTTTTTAGTTTATAAAGAATAGATTTTTTACGGCAGTTAAGTGCTCATTAAATCGTGTAAGTCGCACCTATGTAAAACGTTCTGCCGCTTTGTGAGGTGTTGTACAGGCGGTCGCTGCTGTCTGAATACTGCTCCTCGCGCTCATCGCTCAGGTTTACCCCTTCCAGGCTCAGTTTGAGATTTTCTGACACGTTGTAAAACGCCGAGAAATCCCAGTACGTGGTGCCGTGGAAGCCAGATTCATCTTCATCTACGCTGGAGGTCTCTACCCAGGTTAGGTATTTATCGCGGTGCGTCGCCGATACTCGCGCTCCCCATGCATCTGTCTCGTAATACACCGTGAGGTTATAGGTATTCTTCGACAGACCGTAGAAAGGACGAACAATTTGTGTTGTTTCGCCATCAACGATCACATCGTGCACCGAGTCTCCATCGGCATAGGTATAGTTTGCAATGGCGCCCAGCTTATCGAATGGCGCAGGCAAAAAGTCGAAATCACGCTGCAAAGAGAATTCCCAGCCGCTGAAGTCACTGTCCTGAAGGTTTTGCGGCTGATATACGTCGTAAAGCGTGTCAGCGGTTTGCGGGTTGCCGTCTGCGTCCACCGCGCCGTCGATGAGTTCCAGCGGATAACCGGTTTCACCATAAGCGGTTGGTGTGGTGGTAGTGCTGATAAAGTTTTCTATATCCTTTCGGAAATAAGAAACAGCCATATAGCCCACTTCATCGAAGTAATATTCTACACCTGCTTCCATGTTTACGGTTTCGAACGGCTGCAACGCCGTATTTCCCGCGCTGATAGAAAGGCCGCTAGCCCCGGCTTGAGGATCGGTGTTGATGCTGCCGCCAACGGCAAGGTTGTTCAGTGTCGGACGGGTTAGGTTCTTGCCGGCACTGGCGCGCAGTACTAAATTGTCTGTGGCATACCAGGCCAAGTTCATGGTTGGCAGATAGCCATCGTAGTCACTTTCCAATGTGACGTACTCCGTCTGGTTAAACAGGCCCGCAGAGGTAATGTCGGTTTGATAATAGCGAACACCAGCATTCGCTCTTAATTCAGTATCGCCCAGGAACAAGCTAAGATCGTACAGCACGTAAGCCGCTTTTGTTTCTTCTTCCACCTTGTTTGGTGTACGCACCATGTCGCCGTTTCTGTCGATGCCATAAGTCGCCAGTACACTGTTCACATCGGTACTCAGCCAGGCTTGTTGACTGTGCTGGTTGTTCACAAACACGTAATCGGGATTTACCACGTCGGATACGGCGCCAGACTGCCAATCATCGAGCAATAGGTTGTCGGTTTGCAGATAATTGTCTGAATGCTCGAATTTCTTGTAGGACAGGCCCACTCTTAATCCGCTGTAACTGTTCAGCGCATAGTCGGCATCAATTTTGGCCACATCAAAAGCGTTTTCAATATCGTTAGCGAGCAGGTCGATATCGTGATAACGAAACTCATCGATGTTTGTGGGGTTATAGCCGTTGATATAGCTGTTCTGACCATAAAAACGGTCCTGAGTGAAATCAATGGTTTCGTCACCGAAGGATTCCAGATAAACCTTAGCACTGTTGTCCTGATAAGTGCTTTTCATGGTACCGGCAAGAGCGGACAGTGTGAGATCAGACGATACCGTCCAGTCTGCGTTTAACACAAACTGGGTTATTTCACTGTCAGCCGTTTGATTACGGGTTTCAGACTGGATATTGGTGTTACTGAAAGAGGAATACACCACTTCATTATTGGCGTTGTATTCAATGTCGTTGAGTTGGGAACAGACATAGCCTGCGCCATTATCGTAGTCTGGGCCGGCACAGCCCAGCGCCGTAGAGTTTGAGCCATTATTGGCGAGGTGATATTCATCGCGATCAATACCTAGTTTGCCGTAAAGGGCGTCAAAGCCAATGGACAGGTCGCTATTCGGGCGATACTGCAGTGCCAGCGTTGCGCCTAGGCGGGTTTGGTCACTGTTAAACAGTGAATAGCGACTCCCCCGGGAAAACCGCAAATCGCCACTGTTTACAGCCGCTTGGTCGGCTGCGGACAAGGCTGAGATATCAGAGCCTTGTGCATCGAGCGGCCGCCAGCGATAGGTGTTATAGCCTTGCTCACTGGTATTACGATTGCTGTAAGCCACAGAGATTAACGCACCGAATTTGTCCCATGTATTAGAGACCAGCGCGGCAATGCGCGGGCTGGTGTCGTTGGTGTTTGCGTTATCGCCGGCCTGGACGCTGATGGCGCTACGGAAGCCGTCGTAGTCGAATGGCTTAGCAGTGTGCAGACCAACGGTACCGCCAATGCCGCCTTCGTCCATGTCTGCAGAATACGACTTCTTCACATCTATTTGGTTAAACAGTTCAGAGGCAAAAATGTTGAAGTCGAAAGAGCGGGAGTTATTGGTGCTCCCGCGACTGTCCATGGATGATGAAGAGGTGCCCAATGCTTCCATACCGTTCAGTTGTACCTGCGTGAAATCGGCATTCAAACCGCGCAGAGAGATCTGTCGGCCTTCACCCGCTTCGCGGTTAATGGTGACGCCAGGAACCCGCTGGAGCGATTCAGCCAAGTTCAGATCGGGAAAGTCGGCAATGTCTTCTGCCAATATCGTGTCTTGTGTGCCCAGTGCATCTTTTTTTAAGTCTTTGGCTTGAATAAGCGAGCGACGGTAGCCGGTTACTTCGATTTGCTCCATCGCCTGTGCAGAAGGATCGGATTCTTGCGCCTGCGCGGTTTTTGGCAAACTGCCTAAAATACTCAATACGGCCAGAGCGAGAGACGTTTGTCTAAAAACGGTGTGCATAGTGGGTCCTTGATAATTCTATTTGTGTCGTTTCGTTATTGTTTTCAGGACCGACTATGGCAGGGACTGTGCCAGTCTAAATGGGGATATTCAGAACCGTTTTTTTCTTGAACGATAATCCATAATCTCGAGGTCGAATGGATAAATTGATGGGATGAATGACACCGATGTCAATCGGTGATCTTTTCGGACTGACGGTGTTAAGGGATCGTCTGTTTGAAGGCGCTGTGTGAAGTGTTCCTGAAAAGCAACACTTCACTACGAGGTAATTGCGGAAAGCCTTATGTCTTCTGTTTTATTAGTTGTGGTGCTGCAGGAAGCGACAGCATACCCACTAGAGTTTTATCGGCGTATAGCCATCAGGACCGGGCGCACCGAAAATGGCGGCGGCATCGTGAACTTCGTCGGGGAGTGATTCATCAATTTTAAATCGTCCGTCGATAGAGAAATTTTTAAAGCCTTGTTCAACAATCACGTCCAGGGTTAAGCCCAACATGTTCGGCTCATTCACCTTGATCCCTAGTCCCTTATCGACACAACGCAGTTCCGCCGAATAATTACCAAAATCGATAGGGCCGCGAGTACCTGCCACTGTTGCATTCAGCCAGTCACCAAATCCTATCAGCTCGTTACAATCTGGGCCGAAGGATAAGGCTTCGATACGGGCACGGAAACGTCCGTCTGCATTAACCGGTAACGGTAGCGGCACTTGCGCCAATACCCGGTCTGCAGGCATAAATAAAAGGAAGTCATTGGATTCGATGGTTTCTGGAGAAAACAGGCTGGTGCGTATCTCTCCCTTGAAAGACACTTCGTCGGCGGCGCGAAGGTTACCGCCTTTTACATCAGCGTGAATGCCGCCAGTGAGCAGTGCCAGGCCAGACAGTTCCCATTCCACATTGGTCACTGGCGTACCTTCAAATACCACGGCCTGCGCTTTACCGTTCCACACCGTGCCGGTTACACCGTAAATATTCAGCCCTTTTGGCAACGATTGCCCTTGCAACAGAAAGGTGGCTGGCATGTAGATCACCAGAAAGAACAGAAACGTCAGGATTGCCGCCAGTGTCCACAGAATTTTTGCTTTCATTATTTACCCAGTTGAAGTCGACGAATACGAACCATGCCCGGCGCGTTGCCTTCTGCGAGGTCGGCTTGAAGGATCAGGATACCCATTTCTTCCATATTCTGCAGCCAGCCCAGAACATCATTAAACGGTGCTTCATCTACCGTTACCTGAATTTCATCATCTTGAGGCTGCATGCGGGCGATGGCGATATTGAATCGCGCTGACGAGGTGTTTACGGCCTGGGGTAATGAGCCACTGAAAACCTTATTGCCTGAGGTGCGGCGCAGCTGCTGCGCGCGAACGGCATTTTCCTGCACCCACAAAAGTAACTCGCTTTGGCTCTCTAGTCGGGCTTGTTGCTGTTCAAGGCTGTTTGAAAGCGGTTGCCAGATCACCCAGTAAAACAGCGCGATAATGAGCACAACACCAGAGATAAGAACCAGACGTTGCTCGCGCTCGCTAAGTTGGCGGTATTTTTCCATTAATTTCATCGCTTAGCCCCGTATCGCTACTGTGCCGATAACCGCATCATCACGATTATTAATTGCGCCCTGTTCAATTTCAAACCCGGCACTTTCTGCCTGGCGTTTGAACTGCTCTAACGACTCAAAGTTTTTACCTATGGCCTGCATGCGTATTTCTGTTCGTGATGCATCGAAACGCAAGGTTTGTGGTTTCACTTCAGAGGTAGCAAACGCATTCGTTAGTTCGCCCATCATTGCCAGCATAGACGCACTACCGCCGCCCTGCTGCATCTGCGCCATTTCACTGCGGATCTTTAAGCGTAAATCCCGGTAAGTGCCAAGGTTTGGAAATCCGGCTTTCACGGCCTGATCAATCTGTGCACTGAGCTGGTCATTTTGCTGGCTTAACTGATAGATGCTCACGCCCTTATCAATCAGGCTGGTGGTCAGTGCAACCACGGCCAGAACAGCGGCTACCCGCCATTGATGGAGATAGCCGGTACGCTTGCGTTTAATGCGGTATTCGTTTTGCAGTAAGTTGAACGACGAGGCTATCGCTTCTTTCGCCATCACGTGCATGGGTAGCTCGAGGTCGGCGGTGTGTACATCCAGGTTGGGGATGGCGGACAACTCCATATCGGCGTAATTGTGCACGGTGGTTAACGATTCAGCCCGGCGCAGGCGATGGCTGAACGCGGGTAGCAGCCAACTGAGCTCGCCTTCCATGCCTTGCCATTCATCCTCACGAATAAGCAGGTCCTCACCGACTGCAAGCACGCTCCACGCGCCCTCATGATGAGGAACGGCGAGTACATCAGGTAACAATTTGTCGCAGTACAGGCCGGCTTCGTTGAGCCAGTCCTGCCAATCTTCCATCTTTTCGCGGCTGACAATCGCTACCGCCTGTTGGTCACCCCGTCGAGGCCCCATGGCAAAAAATTGTTTGCTTACATCCTGTGCCAGTTCATCTTCTAGCATGAACGGAATGGCACTCAGCACTTTGCGACTTGCCCGTGGCGGCAAGGCTACCCAGCGCATTGCGATATCGCAGGTGGGTACCAGCGCGATAGCTGGGCGTTGGCCCGCTCGTTCTTTTAATGTTGCCAGCTGTGAGGCATCGGGCAGTTCACCGGACGCGATGATTTCCTGTTCATCGGCCGACCAAACCAACCACTGCACACGGTCTTCCTGCCGTGAGCCTAGCCTGACCAGTAATTGTTCCATTACTTTACTCCTCCGAATTCGCGTCGCACAACTTGTACGTTCTCTCCACCCTGAGCTTTAAACAGCGTGCTGAGCGAAAAAGTGGCTTTATTGTACTTGGTCTTTGTATGCAAGATAAAATATCTGGTAGTGATGGTAAACCAATCAAGTTGTTCAGCGGTAAGATTCATTGCCGCAACAGACGGTTCACTCAAAAAGTCGTTTATGTCGTCCCAGCCATCTTCCGGGCGACTCGATATCAGGCTGGTAGCGTCGGTTAACGTCATGCCTGTTAGTCCTGCGAGTAATGCTGCACGCTCTTTAGTAAGCGTGTTAACGTTAATTTCCATGGCAGTCTCGTCGGGGATAACGCAAATCAATTCCTGAATATCTTTCAGCCACAGTGGGCTGACGCCATTCACCAGACGCAGCTCTGACTGATTGGTCATGAGGTTATTCGCCGCCAGATAAGGGTGTTCACGGCTTTCGTATTCGGCATCTTCAGCGCCATAAGTGCGCATACGATCATCCCCATCCAGCCAGTCAGCTAAGCTGTCTCGTACCGTTTCTGCGGTGTAGCTATCGATATTATCGCCGGTTGCTTCCAGCATGCGACCGAACGCCAGCATGGGTTCTGTGGCCTGGGTTGAGTTGCTACTGCTTTGGCTACTCTGTGCTGCTTCGCCGAGCGCATTCAGATTAAAACAGCTCTGAGCATCCTCGAGTTGCGCTTGAATACCGCCGTTCTCCAAAGGGAATGTAAATTCCTGCGCCCAGGGCTGAGTAATAACAATTTTATCGGCCGTTTCATCGAAAATGCTTTTTATCGATTTACGGGCGAAGGCTTCTGCGCTCATGGCATACCAGTAGGCCTGATTATTATCTTTGATATTAGACGCCCGCTTCACCTGAATTTGTAGTCTTGAACCCATGTCGGTAGCAATAATCACGACTAACGCTACGATCATGAAAACAATAATCAGCGCGACGCCACGTTGTTTATGCATGCTTCTCATAAACTGGCTCCGCTAACCGTAAATTCGCGGCGTATAAGGCCAAAATCTTTGCTCACAAACTCGAATGCAACGGCTTTGGGGAGTGCCGCGCCGACGAACGATTCACTCCAGTTCAGGCCTTCAGATTCATCAAAGTTGCCGTTTTCGTCTTCTTCAACATCGGCAATAAATTCAACTTTAAAATCGGAAATGTCTTCCAGCAGTACTCTGACTTTAGGCTCGGTGCCAACCACGTTGTCCACATAGTTGGTGTACAGTCGTTCAAGGTTGCCATCGCGAACCCGGTAGGCAACGGCTTGTAAGGTGCTACGGGGCAACATCATTTGCGGGTTCTTCCAACCACTGCGCACAAACTGAATGCCCTCACCATCGCTGTCATCGGTTTCGCCACCACGCATAACTACCGTATTGCTTTCACCTGATCCCGTGCGTACCGCGCGGGGAACGGCCTGCTGCATGTCCCGCTCTATAGTGGTGACGGCGCGCTGAAGTTTTTGAAATTTATCAAAACGAGCGGAAGACAACTCGTCACTGTCGAGTACGGTGGTAAGTACTGCCGTGGAGGCCACGCCAATGAAAGCAAAAATCGCAATCGCGATAAGAATTTCAATGAGAGTAAATCCACGTTGTTTCATTGAATCGCCACCGGCTTGCTCACGTAGGTAATCACATTCGCCTGGAAGTACTCGTACTGCGGGTCTTGGCCTACGTTCACTTCTACTGCACGTAAGTCGTCATCGGTAGTTTTGGTCACAACCTGCTGCCAGTACCAGGTGCGATCTGCCATTTCCATGGTTCCGCGCTGATTGTTTTTCGGCGGCCAGGTACCAGTGAGTTTCATCTCGTTCAGACGGTTATTGGCTACCCAGGTGGCAAAGGTGACTTCTTCAACCTGGCTGACGCTGGATAAATGTTCGGCGGCAGACTTCATTACCGCAGTACCGGCCAGCGCAAAAATGACCAATGCGGCCATTACTTCAATGAGGGTCATGCCAGACTGACGGCCAAGTTGCGCTTTCATTGTGGGGGCAACTCCAGCGGCCCTTCCAGTTTCAAGGGAGGCACGTCTTCATTAAGAATTTGATAGTAAACCGGAGAATCGGTACCAAAGTCTGGCTCGTAATTCATGGTTAGCGTAAATGGGGTGATTTCGCCGCTGGACATAATGAGTACCTGAGGCGGGGGCAGCTTGCGATCTTCTTCGTTACCGATTTCTACGCCTTCTTCGTCTAGCGAGAAGTTTTCATTAAACATTTCGCGGTCGAATAGCTGATCCTCGGTATCCCAGGGCAAGTCATCGAGGTTTAAATCGTAAGTAAACGGGTCGGCGAGTACGTGGGCTTCATAAAGTGTTTCGTCAGTGATTTTTTCCCACTCGTCATCATCATTCAGAAACACAAAGTAATATTCGTGATCATCCTGCTCAAAACGAATGCCCAACTGCTGCTGATTCAGTACCGCGTAGTCACTGGCCATATCTACCAATACTTGCAGGCGCTGGGCTTCTTTTTTCAGTTGATCTGACTGGTTAACACCAAAAACATTGAATACCACATAGGTGGCAGCCAGCCCCATCAAGGCCATCACCAACATCAGCTCCAATAAGGTGAAGCCGCGCTGCGGTGTGTGCAGGTTGGGAAGACGGGGCTGTTTCATACACAATGCAATTACAGGTATTCGTTCACGTTCCAGGTACCGATGTCGTCATCAGTGCCTGGTTCGCCGTCGGGGCCGTTTGAATAGATGTCGTATTCACCCATTTCACCCGGACTCATGAACTGATAAGGATTGCCCCACGGATCTTCTGGCAGGCGCTGGATAATGCCACCCTTAGGGTAGTTCTTTGGAATAGGCTCGATAGTCGGCGCTTCAACCAGGGCTTCCAAACCTTGCTCGGTAGAGGGATAACGGTTTGCCTGCATCTTGTACATGGCAATTGCGCCTTCAAGTTGCTGGATATCTACCGCCGCTTTTTTCTTCTGCGCAATTTCCTGGTTGCCAATTACGTTTGGCAGAACCATAGAAGCGATAATGCCGATGATAACCAATACAATCATCACTTCAATCAGGGTAAAACCTGCGTGTCTTCTCATCTTTCTCATTAGATATTCACCATCTTATTCATAGCTAATATAGGTTGCAGTATGGCCATTACGATAAACAGTACCACCAAGGCCATCACAACAATCAACATGGGTTCAAAAATTTTAAGGGTTATGCTGACCTGGGCTTCGAATTGACGCTCCTGGTTGTCTGCAGCACGCCCTAACATGCCTTGTAATTCTCCTGACTTTTCGCCAGAGGCAATCATGTGCATCATCATCGGCGGAAACATTTTTGTGTTGTCTAGTGCAGCCCGCAAGCTGCTACCTTCCTTAACATTGACCGCCGCTTCCATAATAAGATTCTTGATGTGCTGATTTTGCAGTACATCGGCGGATATGCGCATGGCTTCCAGCAATGGCACAGCGCTGGATGAAAGAATGCTTAAAGTTCGGGCGAATCGCGCTGTATTCAGGCTTTTGCTCACTTTACCGATTACCGGTAACCGCAATATGAGCTGGTGATACTTGAGCCGCATGGCGGGTTGCTGTACTAGCCGGTTGGCAACGAAAATCAACAACATGATAAACAGTAGCAAGAACAGACCGTAACTGCGCATCCAGTCACTCAGGTCAATTAAGAACTGTGTAATAGCCGGAAGTTCCTGGCCCATATTGGTAAAGTTGCCGACGATCTTAGGCACGACCAAGGTTAGAAGTAATGAGATAACCCCTATGGCGAAGGTAAGCATAATGCAGGGGTACACTAACGCCTGGGTAATTTGGCTACGTGTTTGCTGACGGCGTTCGGTGTAATCGGCCAGTCGGTTTAGTACCACATCAAGGTGTCCGGATTTTTCGCCGGCAGCCACCATGGCGCGGTATAACTCGTCAAATACGCTAGGGAACTGGCCCATGGCATCCGCTAAACCATGACCTTCTACCACTTTACTGCGCACTGCCATCATCATATTTTTGTGACGGGGTTTTTCGCTTTGTTCGGCCACGGCCAATAAAGCTTCTTCGATAGGAAGGGCCGATTCAATAAGGGTAGAGAGCTGGCGGGTAATAAGCGATAAATCGGCGGCTGAAATTCGCGGTCGGAATAACGACGACATGCTTTTAGACTGGCTGCTGGATTTCTCCGCTACCATTTCCACTTCAAGGGGAATTAGGCCCTTCTCTCGCAGCTGTTGGCGTACCTGACGGGCGTTATCACCTTCAAGTACACCTTGCTTATTACGTCCGCTTGCGTTTACCGCTTTGTAAGAAAACGCTGCCATGGATTAATCCTCGCGGGTAACACGCAGCACTTCTTCTAACGAAGTCATGCCGGCCAGTACCTTGCTGCAACCGTCTTCACGAATACTCGGGGTATGTTGTCGGATATATTTCTCTATCGCCTGCTCGCCTTTACCGTCGTGCATCATGCCTCGAATGGATTCATCAACCAGCAACAACTCGTGGATGCCGGTTCGGCCTCGATAACCGGTTTGATTACAGGCAGCACAGCCTTTTGGCTGATAAATGGTTGGCAGAGGTTCACCCGGCTTCACACCCAGTAGCTCTGCTTGTTGTTCGGTAGGCTGCGTTGGCACCCGGCACTCAGAGCAGAGTGTGCGCACCAGACGTTGCGAAAGCACTGCTAACAAGCTCGACGACATTAAGAATGGCTCGATACCCATGTCTTCTAATCGGGTAATTGCACCCGATGCCGTGTTGGTGTGCAGTGTGGATAATACTAAGTGACCGGTTAAACTGGCCTGAACCGCAATTTGGGCAGTTTCAATATCCCGAATCTCACCTACCATCACCACGTCAGGGTCTTGGCGGAGAATGGCCCGTAAGCCACGGGCAAAAGTCATGTCTACCCGCGGATTAACCTGGGTCTGACCAATGCCGGGAAGATCGAACTCGATAGGATCTTCCACCGTTAAAATGTTGCGGTCTTTCGAGTTGATCTCGGTTAAACCTGCATACAAGGTGGTACTTTTACCCGAACCTGTGGGGCCGGTTACCAGAATAATGCCGTGTGGTTTGCGGATAAGCTCTGAGAATACATCGCGGATGCGTTTGGTCATCCCCAGATCCTCTAAATTTAGTCGCGCATTGTTTTTATCTAACAGACGTAGTACTACGCGCTCGCCGTGGTTAGATGGCATGGTGGAAACCCGCACGTCGACCGCGCGACCGGCAATGCGCAGTGTAATACGGCCATCCTGCGGTACCCGCTTCTCGGCGATATCGAGTTTCGCCATAACCTTAATACGAGATACCAGCATGGAAGACAGCTTACGATTCGGGCGAAGAATCTCGCGTAGTACACCGTCAACCCGGAAGCGCACTATAAGCTGGTTCTCGAAGGTTTCGATATGAATATCGGAAGCACCTTCTTTGATGGCTTCGCCGAGCATGGCGTTGATCAGTTTGATGATCGGGGCATCGTCTTCGCTGTCGAGCAGGTCTTCGGTGTCAGGGAGTTCTTCGGCTAACGAGAACAAATCGCTTTCGTTGCCCAAATCTTCCATGAGCTGCTTAGCTGCAGACGAGTCACGCTGGAACGCCTGGGTCAGCAGACCTTCAAATTTATCCTGTGGGATCTCAGCAATAGTAAAAGGCTCGCCATAGAAACGGCGTACTTCAGCAAACACGGTAAACGGCGTTGCTTCGGTGAAGTATAGGGTGGCCGGATCGGTATTGGTTTCAAGTAATACATGGTGGCGCTTGGCAAAGCTAAAGCTAAGCTGACGCGGTCCGGCCTCTTCTGCCAGTTCTTCATCTGACAGGCTATCCATAGCCTCTTCCTGCGCTGCGATAGCCTGCTCGAGCGGGTCTTCAGTCGCAGCCATAATTAGTCGTTATCCTTTTTCTCTTTTTCCAGAATGTACTCTTCAAAAGACGGTGGCAGCGCCATGTCATCATCCCACTTGGGCATAGAAGGCTGCTCTTGATATGGCATCAGCGATACGCCTTCATCATGACGTTTAAGCTGTTGCGCGCGAATGTAGTTGTACTTGCGACGGCTGATGTCGTTCATGCGCACGCCATCACGCACAATCGTCGGCTTTAAGAATACCATCAGGTTACGTTTACGCTTGCTGGTGGAGGTCGATTTAAACAGGTGACCAAGAATAGGAATATCACCTAAGATAGGCACCTTCTGTTCACTTTCCTGAACATCTTCATCAATCAGGCCGCCAAGCACAATCGTGCCGCCATCATCCACAATAACTGTGGTCTTGATTTGACGTTTGTTGATGGATATATCCACGCTGGTGGCACCGCTTACGCTGGATACTTCTTGTTCGATAGTTAACTGAACCGCATCGCCTTCGTTGATTTGCGGTGTCACTTTCAGCTTGATTCCCACTTCCTGACGATCAACCGTGGTAAATGGATTGGAATTGTTTGAACCCGTGGTGGTACCGGTGATGATAGGCACTTCCTGACCTACGATAAAGAAGGCTTCTTCGTTATCCATGGTGGTTAGGTGCGGTGTTGCCAGAACGTTCGAATTGGTATCGCTGCTAACGGCTTGAACCACTGCACCCCAGCCGTTTTTGATCACCCCAGCAAGAAGACCATTCGCGCCACTTAGCAAGCTAGCCAGCGCGGTATAATCGCCTTCCTCGGTGGAATCGATCTGAACGACGTTACCTTCGTCGGTGATATACGCTTCGGTGGTGGTTTCATCTTCAGCTTGTTTGAGCGCAACCGCAAGCGAGCCTACTGGCACAACACCATTGGTAAACTGTGTACCGCCACCTTCTTCAGACACCCATTGCACGCCAAGTTGAGCACCATCACCTTCAAACACTTCAACGATGATGGCTTCTACCTGTACCTGCGCACGACGTACGTCGAGCTGACGAACCACTTCTTCAAGTGAGCGCATCATGTCAGGTTCGGCGGTAATAACCACAGCGTTTGAATCTTCGTGGGCGTCGATACTGATTTCTCGGTTAGAACCACTGCGACGAGTTTGACCATTGCCTTGTTCTTCGGCTTGAATGCTGGCCGATACACCTTGCAGCACTTTAACCAGATCTTCTGCTTTGGCGTAGTTTAAGAATAGAACGCGGGTATTACCGCTGGTTTCCAGCTCCTGATCCATACGCTGAATAAGATTTACAATGCGGGCGCGGGCTTTGGCGTCACCGGAAACGATGACGGAGTTCGTACGGTCATCGGCAACGGCGCGGGGGTCGGATTTACCGGTATTCGCCGCTTTGCCCTGAGATTTATTGATGCTGTCTATAATGCGTACCATTTCAGAGGCAGACGCATAACGCAATTTAACAATTTCAACTTCTTCGTCACCGGCGCGGTCAACTCGCTCGATAATTTCAACTAAGCGGTTTACCACCGCTGCGCGGCCTGTCAGCATCATTACGTTGGAAGGATCGTGGGCCACAACGTTACCGCCGCCGGCCTGATCGTTGAGTTGGCGAAGGATGGGGGCCAGTTCCCGGACTGGTACATTGTATACGGGAACCACGCGGGTGATCATTTCATCACCGTCCATAGAAGTGCCTTCAACAACCGGAATATTGGAGGTCTTTGCCTCCTTTGCGCGCACGACTTTCAGCACTCCACTGGGCATTTCTACCACAGCAAAATCGTAAACCTGTAAGACGTTGAGGAAGAACTGATAATACTGCTCTTCATTAAGCATATCGTAGGAGCGTACGCTGATTTTTCCGCGTATACCATCACCCACAATAATGGTTTTTTTCAGATTTTTACCCACAATCGAGATGAACTCGTTAATGTCGGTATCTTTGAAGTTAGGCATGTACTCTGCAGCTGTTGCAGACACGCAAAGTGCAGCGGCGCAGATTGCTGCTGTGATCCGCGAGAATATCTTCCGGCTCGATTGCCTCATGACTCTGTCTTCCTACTTTTATTATTCATTACCCGGCTCTGGCATTTCCAGATAAATGGTAATGTACTCGCCATCACGTGTCAGCGTCAGTTCAATGGTGTCGGCCTGACGCAAATCATTCATGGCTTCCTTTGATTGCTGGGTATCTGTCAAATCAAGTCCATTGATTTGAATAACAACGTCACCAGCTTGTAAACCGGCTGATTGAAATAAAGACGGGTTTTTCCCCGGTTTTATTTCGTATCCAATAAGCTGACCATCGCCAATTTTCGGCGTGATCGCGATGAAATCTGTAAAGCTACCAGGGCTTTCACGTAACGAAGATGACACATCTTCGTCTATGGTAACGGCATTTTTAGGCGGTGGAACGCGAGGTCTTACTGGCGGTGCAACGCGGCGGGTGGTGTCGTTGGCGGCGGCACGTTTACGGTTTGCTTCATCGTAGTCTACGCCGTCAAGCATCAAGGTTTCTTTACGAACGCCATTTTTAATGATGACACGGTCGTTCATTACCCGGTCTAGGGTTGCGTTGGTACCTTCAATTTTCTCACCCAGACCATACACATTTTGTACACCGCGATTTTCAATAATTGCCGTTCCTTCATTCACTGAGGAACTGGCCACCACACCCGTAAGGGTGAGATTCAATTTGGTTTCTGGGGCGTCGGTATCGACTTCTTCTTCAACTGGGGCAACCTGTTGGTTAACCGTACCGAATAAATTTAACTGTTGTAATCCACCAACATTGACCCCACGTTGCGCAGATGCGACAGATTTCGGCGCAGAAGACAAGGTGGCTGGTGTGGCAGGGCCAGACGGTTCGGGTATAATTCGCCATATTAGCTTCGCTGCGAACGCTAATAAATAGACGCTCAGCAGTACAACAACTAAAAGATTTAGTTGTTTCTGGTGCCGGCTGAAGAAGATTGCCAGAGACTGAGAATCAATTTTGGTTAGTGTCATGCGATCCGTCGTACGTACTGCTTTTATTATTACTTTTATTATTAAATTGAGTGCGGGTAAAACCCACTATAGCCGACCCATCATAGCCTAGTCGAGGCGCGGGTCACAACACTAAAACGTAAGAGTGACAAAAATATTACATGAGCAATCGTGACGCTAACGATACAGATGTAACAGTCCGCCTGGACAAATGGCTATGGGCTGCAAGATTGTTTAAAACCCGTGCTATTGCCCGTGAAATGGTGCAGGCAGGAAAGGTCCACTATAACGGTCAGCGAACAAAACCAAGCCGAAACGTAGAGCCTGGCGCAATGATAAAAGTTCCGGCTGGCTGGGATATTAAGGAAATAAAAGTGTTGGGCTTGAGCGAAAAGCGGCTTAGCGCACCTTTGGCCCAGGCACTTTACGAAGAAACAGCCGAAAGCGTAGCGCAGCGGGAATCAAATCAGGAGGCCCGTAAATTGAGTGCCTTTCATAGTCCGCGACCGGAAAATCGTCCGGATAAAAAGCAACGCCGACAAATTATTAAATTTAAGCAGCAATAGGCTGCACTGACAGGATAGATTTCATGAGCAACTATGATGAGTTACATCGCTTTCTGCTAAATGCCGCCAATGTTCGCGGTGAACTGGTGCGATTAGAAGAAAGCTTACAGCCGATTGTACACAGTGTGGAATACCCGGTACAAATTCAGCGTCTACTAAGCGAAATGGCGGCGGCCACGACGTTGCTAACCGCGATCCTGAAATTTAAAGGTGAAATTGGTCTGCAAATTCAAAGCAAAGGGCCGGTAAACTATGCGGTTATTAATGCGACGCATGATTACACCATGCGTGGCGTGGCGCGCTGGGATGAATCTTTAAGCGTACTACCAGAGAGCTTCCAGGAATTATTGGATAGCGCTGTACTGGTTATCACTATTACTCCCCAGGAAGGCGAACGCTATCAAGGCGTAGTCGCGCTGGATAAGCCCACGCTGGCAGAGTGCCTCGAAGAGTACTTCACCCAGTCTGAACAATTAGCGACGAAAGTCACACTGATGACTGACATGAGTGAGCCTACCCGCGCACGTGCTGCCGGTATGCTGCTTCAGGTGTTGCCAAGTCAAGCTGCCAATACCGACGTGAAGAATGACACACAGTTTGATCACGTTTGTAAGCTGACGGAAACGCTGACCGAAGAGGAAATGTTTGGTTTGCCGGTAAACGATATTCTTTACCGCTTGTATCATCAGGAAGAAGTGGAGGTTTATCCTTCGCATCCTGTTAGCTTTGCCTGCTCATGTTCGAAGCAGCGTAGTGCCGATGCCTTACGAAACGTCGATAAAGATGAGCTACTGCAGATCATTGAGGAAGATGGCGCAATTAAGATGAATTGCCAGTACTGTCACGCTGAATACGTGTTCGACAGTGTAGACGTGGAAGCGATACATAACGGTCAGTTTATCGAAACCCGCAAAGATCAGTAAGCGCGTTTTCTGGCAACGTGCGCAAATAGGCTCTGCTGTTTGCGCACGCTGCTATAAAGACTACAAAATCTGTAATTGCTGTTTTTAAATTACAACTCTTATTTCATGCTGTTAACTTATTAAACTCAGACGGATATAAGTCGTGCCATTCTTTTTTAACTCATCATTTCTGAAAGTTTATTTCTACAAGATGTAATTTAGATCAAAAAATAGTCGCTATTTGTTAGCGTGATGTTTTCTTGTGCCCTAATTTATATACAATTTAACTAAGATGGATTTTTGAAAGTTAAATTGAAAACTTACTTGAGGGCTTACTAAATGACCGCCGCACCACTCATCAATTCGAAATCAGCAGTCAATGTAATGGCTGATCTCAACTCAGCAGAACTCATTGAAATCGCCCTTAAGCGAGGCGAAGGTATACTTGCCGACAACGGCGCTTTGGTGATTGAAACGGGCCGCCGGACCGGTCGTTCACCGGCTGACCGATTTATCGTTAAAGAGCCTTCCACTGAGGCTGATATTGATTGGGGCAAGGTCAACAAGCCATTCGATGCGGATAAGTTTGATGCACTGTGGGCTCGGGTTGAGTCATATATCAGTTCCCAGGAGTACTTTCTTTCTCACCTTCAAGTGGGCGCTGACCCTGAGCACGCCTTGCCCGTTATTGTGAGAACGCAGACCGCCTGGCAGCACGTTTTTGCCCGCAATATGTTTATTCAACCCGAAACCTGGAACCCGCAAGGAAAAGAAGCCTGGCAAATTCTGAATGTCCCCGGCTTCACCTGCGAACCTGGGCGCGACGGTACCAACAGCGATGGTACCGTAATCATCAACTTTGCTGAGAAAAAAGTACTCTTAGCCGGTATGCGTTATGCCGGGGAAATGAAAAAAGCCATGTTTAGCGTACAGAACTTTTTGCTGCCGGCGAAAGAAGTGTTACCTATGCATTGCTCTGCCAACGTGGGTAAAGAAGGTGATGTTACCTTGTTCTTCGGATTGTCTGGCACAGGCAAAACCACATTGTCTGCTGACCCTAAACGCTTCCTAATTGGCGATGACGAACACGGCTGGGCGCCGGGTAGCGTCTTCAATATCGAAGGTGGTTGTTACGCAAAATGTATCGACCTGTCGCAGAAAAATGAACCTGTTATCTGGGATGCAATCCGCTTCGGTACCATTCTGGAAAACGTGGTATTAGATGACAATCGCACACCAGATTATACCGATGTCAGCCTGACCCAAAATTCCCGCGCAGCCTATCCGCTGGAACATGTTGAGAAGCGCGTTGCCGAGAACATGGGCGGTGAGCCCCGTTCAGTGGTTTTCCTCACCTGTGATGTCAGTGGTGTGCTCCCCCCTGTCTCTGTACTTAGCGAAGAAGCGGCGGCGTATCATTTCCTGAGTGGCTATACCGCGAAAGTAGGTTCTACAGAAATAGGTTCAACGGCTGATATCGAGTCTACTTTCTCCACTTGCTTCGGCGCGCCATTCTTCCCGCGTCCTGCAGGCGTGTATGCTGAGCTGCTTATTAAGCGAGTAAAAAGCTTTGGTGCGAAAGTGTACCTGGTAAATACCGGCTGGACCGGTGGCCCTTACGGAACCGGTAAGCGTTTTGATATTCCTACAACCCGCGCCGTGATCGACGCCATTGTGTCTGGCGAACTGGCTAATGTCGAAACCAGACATATCGATGGCCTTAACCTGGACGTGCCGCTTGCTGTGCCCGGTGTGGACAGCAAGCTGTTAGTACCCTCTGAAACCTGGGCCGATCAGACGGCTTACCAGACCTATGTAGAAAATCTGGTGAACGACTTCCAGGCTAATTTCAAAAAATATGATGTGAGTGAAGCCATTGTTAAGGCCGGACCAGGCTTCTAGATTGCTTTCTATCCGACGTTAGTCGACGTTATTGCCCGTGACCTGTTCGCGGGCTTTTTTCGTTAATCTCACCGCTTTTTTCCAAAGAAAATGCTTTTTTATGGACTGTTCTGCCCAAAATCGTCGACTTTTCGGGGCAAGCGACGGTTTTTACTGGTTTGTCTTGTTCACCCCGGTAGGAGAATTGCGCTAAAATCGCACGGTTTCCGATTAACTTAACGCCACTTACCGAGGTCCCGTGCGACAACCACCCGCTCCCCAGTTTCTGGGCTTAACCCCTATTCTGTTTTTCGTTGCCGTTGTGCTTTGCGCTGGCCTTATCACCGACGATATTACTGCTATGCCTGTGTTGGTGGCGCTGTTTCTCGCTGCCGGTTATGCACTCATTCTTAATCCAAAAGGTGAGCGGCTATCATTGAATGACAGGATCGGGCGGTTTTGTGAGGGGGCGGGTAACAAGAATATCATTCTGCTGGTTATCATTTTTCTGCTCGCGGGCGCATTTTACTCGCTGACAATCGATATTGGTGCGCGCGATGCTACGGTAAATATGGCGCTCAGCGTTATTCCTACCCCTATGATCCTGCCGGGATTGTTCCTGATTTGTTGTTTCATCTCGTTTTCTATGGGCACATCCACCGGCACGATTACCGCACTTGCGCCTATCGGTCTTGGTTTGAGTGAAGGGCTTGGCGTTTCTCCTGCACTGCTCGCCGGTGTCGTGGTGGGCGGCGCTATGTTTGGTGACAACTTGTCGTTTGTCTCTGACACCACGATTGCTGCAACGCGTAGCCAGGGCGTAAAGCTCACTGATAAATTCAAAGCGAACTTACTGATCACATTGCCGGCATCGATCATCACCTTCATTTTATTGATGTTTGTACCCGTTGCCGATACCAGTACGTTGCAACAAGGCGACTACGATGTGGTGCGCATGCTGCCCTATATGCTGATTATCATTTGTGCGCTGATTGGACTCAATGTGGTACTGGTGTTGGCCATCGGTATCGGTTCTGCGGCGATCATTGGACTCTTGGTGGGAAGTTTCGCACCGATGGCGATGTGGCAGAGTATTCAGACCGGCATTGGCTGGATGCAAAACCTGTCGCTGATTGCGGTAACCATTGGTGGCATCGTGGCGCTGATGCATGCTTATGGCGGCATTGCCTGGCTTATTAACACGCTGACTCGTCGGGTTCAGAGTCGTCAGGGCGCAGAATACAGCATCGCCGCACTGGTCAGCTTGCTGGATCTCTCTACGGCGAATAACACTATTTCCATCGTTGCCGCCGGCCCAATAGCAAAAGACCTCAATGAACAATACGGTGTCGACCCTCGTCGTACCGCCAGTATTCTTGATGTATTCTCTTGTGCGTTTCAAGGGCTGGTACCCTACGGGGCACAAATCCTGACGATTGCGGCAGTGGGCGGACTATCGCCATTGTCGGTTTCCATGTACTGTTGGTATCCGATGTTGCTGTTTGTATTCGGTGTTGTTGCGATTGCGTTCAATATTCCACGGTTTGTTACCGTGAACGCCGATACTGACGTTTAATCTCCGGAGTATTTATGGATCGCCGCCCGGTCACCACCGTCATTTTCAGTGGCTTTTTCCTGTTTGGCATGCTGTTCATTCTGTGGGGCGTATTGCTACCGGAAATGGCGACAGATTTGGCGATGTCTGAAACCGTCAGTGGTGCCCTTTTTTTGTTGTTCTCCCTCGGGATGATGCTAGGGGCTATTTTCGGCGGCAAGTACGTCACCAAATTCGATTTTCTCTATTTGCTTGCCTGGCTGTGCGCTGTAGACGCCATCCTGATTTTCATCATGTCATTAATGACCACCTGGCAGGGCTTGCTGTTTATGGTATTTGTTGTCGGTGTGGTGAGCTCGGCGGTAATTACTATTGGTCACACATTGATTGCGCAGCTCTATGTGGAAAAGCGTTTTGCCATGATGGGCATTATGGATTTCATGTTCAGTTTGGGCACTTTCGCCGCCTCGTTCTATGTCACGCTGGTGTACTGGGTATGGCATGAATGGCAAAAGCCGTTGCAACTGCTCACGTTTATGTTGCTGTGCCTATCGGCCTATATCTTTATGATCGCCAGCCGCAATAAGAAGCTCACTGCCGGACAGCCTAAAGCGCCAAAAACCTCACTGAAATATATCGAAATGCTGAAACAGCCGGTATTTATGTTGCTGTGCCTGGTCAGTTTTGGTTATGGCGCAGTAGAGTTCGGCAACGCCAACTGGTTTGTTAGCTATGCGAAAGATGGTGGCTATGATGGCGAACAGGCGAGAAATCTGCTGGCTTGTTTTACTGCGGGCATGACCCTGAGCCGATTAGTTTTTGCCTGGTTCCTGCGTTATTTCTCCGTTAACCACTTGATGACCATATTGGTTACTCTGATGTTAGCCGGTGCCCTGGGTATCAAACTGGCTGAAGGCACTTTCGCCATTGGCGCATTCAACTTCCTTCTCGGATTTGGCCTCGGCGGTTTATTCCCGCTGGTACTCTCTGCGGCAATGAACGTAGATGCAGGCAAAGGCCCGGTATTGTCGGGCATCTCTATGATCGGCAACGCACTCGGTGTACAGATTGCCTCTTTCACCACTGGCTTCTGGGCCAATATCAGCGGCCTGCAAACTGCTTTCTGGATTATACCTATTGCTGGAATATGGCTATGGACCATGACCTGGTTCTACAGCCGTCAGATAAAAGCGCGGGCATAGGCCGGGTTGGTACCGCCTGCTTTCGGAAGGGCGATATTCGCGATCTTTGTGAAAGTCAGTCTTAGAAGCAGAACAAGGTCTTGTAGGTGAGGGAGATATGGGTATCAGAAGCCGTCTGCTATAGATAAGCTGCAGCAAGGTTTGTGGCTAGTATTTTCTTCTAAGCCTGCCACTTCTCAATGCCAGAAAAGAGTTAGTAGCCTGCGCAGGAGGGTAAGATGTTCATCCCAAAAACCGTCTGCCGCAGGGATGCGGCAGTCGAGGCCCCATGGATGGGTCTACGCCGTGTTTTTGGGATGAACATCGTCCCGACGACAGCAGGCGGTGCTCAATTCAGCGATTGCGCGGAAGCCAGAACTCGGCGACGAGGCCGCCTTCGGGGTGGTTGCGCAGGGTGATGCCGCCGAAGTGCATGTTGATAATTTTGCGTGTGATCGCCAGGCCCAATCCTGAACCCAACGAGCCGCGGGCAATATCGCCTTGTTTGAATGGCATGAATACGTCATCCAGTGCGTCTTCAGGAATGCCCGGCCCGTGGTCGCGAATGCGGCAATAAACCCGTTGTGCTTTGGCATCAAAGAAAGTCGAAATAGAGACTTTTTCGCTGCCATAACGAAACGCATTCTCAATGAGATTATCCAGCACCCGTTTAAGGGCAACTTTCCGCGCCGGGGCGTCAGGCAGACTTGTTAACTTAAGGGTGACATCATGCGTGTCGTAACGCTCATGCGCTTTAACCAGATCTTTTATCAGCGCGTTGAGGTTAATGTTTTCCCAGGCTTCGCTGCGATCATTACGGGCGTATTCAATAAACTGGTCGATGATAGCATTCATGTCTTCGATATCGTCATTGATACCGTCTCGAATCCAGTCGCTTTCTTCCGGTAACATTTCTGATGCCAAGCGAATGCGGGTGAGTGGCGTACGCAGGTCGTGGGATATCCCCGCCGTCATTAGCGTCCGTTCATCCTCTAGTTGTTTAATGCCCTGATTCATGCGGTTAAAGGCCCGAGTAACCTCTCGCATTTCACTGCTACCCTGTTCCTTAAGCGGCGGCGGGTACTGACCTTTACCCACTTTTAATGCTGCTTGTTGCAGTGCCTGAAGCGGGCGGTTCAGGTGGCGTACAAACCACCAACCGCCAGTCACACTCAAAATACCAATCACCATCAAATACATAGTCGGCGGTGGTGATAATTTGGAACTGTTGCCGCCAACCAGTGGAATGCTCACCCAGATGTTGGGATGTGTGCTCAGTGATATCCATACCCGGTAAGGCTCCGAGCCCACAGCCGTTTCCGCAGAACTAATACGGACATCGGCTTTGACACCAATTTGTGCAGAAACCTGAGAAGACATGAAGTTATAATGGGTAGCTTGTTGTAGCCCTTCCTGCAGCGCTTGCTCGGTGGTGATGATGGATACTTTGGTTTGTTTCGCATACTCCCGTCGCTGCTCTAAGGGGGCGGTGATCAGATTTTGCGACTGAATACTTTGTACCTGTGTGGCCAGCAGGCTACTGATTTGCTGAGTAGTAGGACGCACGAAGTAGTATGTCACCGACAGGTAAGACACGACCTGGTTAATCAGCAGCAGCACCCCAATGAGCAGAACAGTCTGCCCAAAAGCGCTTTTAGGGAGAATACGCATATTCGAAAGGCCAGGTTATGCGTGCGCACCACCGTCGGGCACGAAAACGTATCCCAAGCCCCATACGGTTTGAATATAGCGGGGGCTGGCAGGATCTTTCTCTAGCATCCGGCGCAAACGAGAAACCTGTACGTCGATGCTACGTTCCAATGCACTGTAATCGCGACCGCGAGCCAGGTTCATCAGCTTGTCCCGTGATAGCGGTTCACGGGGATGGGTCACCAGAGATTTTAGCACGGCAAATTCACCGCTGGTGAGCGACAGAGGTTTACCGGCTGCGGTCATTTCCCGGGTAGCCAGATTCAGGCTGTATTCACCAAACTCAATGATTTGTTCATCTTTAGAGGGAGCGCCCGGCGCTTCGGTGGTTTTGCGGCGCAGTACCGCTTTTGCACGGGCCAGCAATTCACGGGGGTTAAACGGTTTGGGCAGGTAATCATCGGCACCCATTTCTAAACCGATAATGCGGTCGACTTCATCGCCTTTGGCGGTGAGCATAATAATGGGCATATCGTTGTCAGCCTGTCGCATACGTCGACAAATAGACAAGCCATCTTCACCGGGCAGCATTAAGTCGAGCACCATCAGGTGAAAGTTTTCGCGTTCCAGTAAACGATCCATTTGTTCTGCATTGGCGGCACTACGCACCTGAAAGCCTTGTTCAACCAAATAGCGTTCAAGCAGGCTGCGTAGACGCATATCATCATCAACAACAAGAATTTTGGATGTTTCCTGACCCATGACTGTCTTTCCTGGTTTTTTCGGCTAGCTCATCGTTTACCACTTTTCGGTGTGCGAAACGGCGCCGGAGGATTGTTATCAGACCTTACGCAAAAAAAGCGCAGGAGTCCTTATTTACCCTCACTATAACCAGAACAAACCTCGGACAAAAGCGTTTGAGATGATGCAAATGCCCGAGGAGTGTTACAAATAGTTTCAGTTGGTGCTGTGATTACAGCATTAACTCACCCATTCCGAGTACCATGGCGAAGCCGAAGGTATAGGCAATCAGTAACAATAATGCATACTTCCCATACTTAGCGAAAGTCAGGCCTTTTACCTTGCTCATGGTGACGATACCGGCAGACGAACCGATAATAAGCAGCGAACCGCCCACACCAACAGCGTAGGTAAACGCCATCCATTCCGGGGTAGACATATGAATATCGGCTTTAAGCAGTGCAGCCGTGAGCGGGACGTTATCAATCATCGCAGACAGCACGCCCATTACGTAGTTAGCACCGGTAGAAGGCAGCACATTGTAAACCTCAAGCAGTGCACCCAGTGCATGAATATGGTCAAGCATGCCGACCAGCAACAATACGCCTAAGAAAAACAGCAAGGTGTCGAACTCGATAAGGCGGATATAGTCGAGGATAGGATCGTTGTAGCGCTCTTCACCCATGAAGGTCGCCACCAGAAACATTACCGCCATACCCGACAGGAAGCACAGCATAGGGGGTATAGCGAACAGCACGTTTGCCACCAAGGTTGTGACGATAGTGGTAAGGAATATACCGGCAATCACGTAATCGACTCTGCGCATTTCATGACGTGTTTTCTTAATTTTCACTTCGCCTTTCATACCCACACTAAGCATGGTGGCCAACAGCAGCACCGCTGATAGCGACGGAATGATCAGTAGTAGCAATTGGGTAATGGTAACTTTGCCATCGAGGAATATCATCAGCGTGGTCACGTCACCGGTGATAAGTGACACACCGCCTGAGTTCACCGCGAACACGACCAGCACCGCGAACCGCATGGTTTGGTTAAAGGGTAATCCTAGCGACAGTACCATGGCGATGGATACCAGTGTGGCGGTTATGTTATCGGCCAGCGATGAGAAGCAGAAGCTGAATATGGCAGTAAAAAAAATGAGTTTTCGTAAGGTGATTTTCGACGGCATGATGACATTGAGCATATTCTCAATCATGCCTTTGCGGTTGAGGTAGGCAACAAACGTCATTGCTGCTACCAGGAACAACCACAAGGTGGAAATTTCACTGATGTTTTCTGCTAGATGCTCGTTAACTTCTTCCAGCCCGGGGCCGCGGTTAGCGTTGATGAACAGAATAATCCAGGCAAAGGTGCCTAAGAACAGGGTGGTTTTGGCTTTGTTAACGTGAATGACTTCTTCGAAGACGACGCCTATCAGCGCAAGTATCGCGATGCCGATGAGCACATAATCCAGCATAATTTATTCCTCAATATGTAAGGACTAAATTATACGTTTTCTGTGCATGCGACAGAACGGCCGCTGCGCTGTACACGGCGGAAAATGCGTTATAGTCACTATCTATCACGGTGATAGTTAGAACCGTGAAAAAGTCTTTTTAGTAGCGGCTTAAGAACCGGTTATTGATCGGTCACCCAGTCCATTTGACTGCCCGCGCGACGCTTCTCATCGAGGATGTCTTCAATGAGTGGCGTAAGGATTAATTCCATTGCCAGACCCATTTTTCCACCCGGCACCACGAGGGTATTAATCCGTGACATGAAGGCACCGTCTATCATCTGCAGTAAATAGGGAAAATTCACGTTTTTCATTTCACGACGAAAACGCACCACAACGAAGCTCTCGTCCTGGGTAGGAATTTCTCGTGCGCTGAACGGGTTGGAGGTATCTACTGTCGGTACACGCTGGAAATTAACGTGGGTACGGGAGAACTGCGGCGTTATGTATTGGAAGTAATCGTCGAGACCGCGAACGATGCTGCTCATCACTGCCTCACGGGAGTGGCCGCGATCAGTGGTGTCGCGCACAATTTTCTGAATCCACTCTAAGTTTACAATGGGCACCATGCCTACCAGCAGATCGACGTGACGGGCCACGTTATTCTCTTCGGTTTTAACACCGCCATGAAGGCCTTCATAAAATAATAAGTCGGTATTTTCCGGTAATGCCTGCCAAGGCGTGAAGGTACCGGGCATCTGATTAAACGGTACGGCTTCGTCGAAGGTGTGCAGATACTGACGGAACTGACCGCCACCAGTTTGGCCATATTCTTTAAACAGGGTTTCCAGTAATTCAAAGTCATTGGCTCTGGGACCAAAGTAGCTGATATGACGCCCCTGTTCCTGGGCTTTTCTGATCTCCACTTCCATTTCAGGACGGGTAAAGCGATGGAAACTGTCTCCACCAACAACGGCCGCATTCACATTCAGATTGCGGAAAATATGCCTGATAGCATTAGTCGTAGTTGTAGTACCGGCACCGGACGAACCCGTGATGGCAATAATTGGATGTTTGGCTGACATAATCGACGAATTGTTATGTTGGAATACTGTTATAAGCTGGCAGCAAATAAGAATCAAGGACGATTATAGCGCCAAATCAACCCCAAAGTTGTTAATTATTCAGCGCGTTTATAGAGGCAGGCCGCTATGACAGCGGCCTGAAGCGAATTATTCTGGTTTACCAAGATGGCGGTTGCGTAACTTCTCAAGACTGATTTTGTCTTTCAGGCTCATGATCACCGCAGCAATACTAAGCAGTAGAATACTACTGGATTCGTAAAGCAAAACGATTTTGTCCAGCTCCTTACTTTGCAAAATGATCATGCGGCTGAGTGCGGTCATGGCAATAATGAGGGGCAGAGTAACGGGAATACGGCTACTGTTGTAGTACGCAGCCAGCATGCCAATCACCTCGGCATAAATGAACAGTAGCAGCAGATCGGAAAGCTCGACCTTTCGATACTCAATCATGTGCAGGATTTCATCTCCCACCGCCACTAAGGTAGCCAGCATGATGAGAATAAGCAGTATTTTTTCTATCTGTTCAATAAATTTTGCCATTTGAACCAGCCTCATTTTGCAGCAAAATTAAACACGTTACTTAGCTTAATGAGGTAAATCAGGCGCTTCACTCGTTCTTTAGTGCTGTTTTTCTAGTTCTTCTTTGCAGAAATACTTAACGATTTTGGCGCGGGGAATAAAAAAGGGTGTCCGCAGACACCCTTCTCATTATGCTCATTTAAGACTGAGTCAGCCTTGTGCCTCACGAGCAATAGCGCGATAAGCGATATCGGTACGGAAGTACACATCTTTCCAGCTAATGGCATTCAGAAGCTCATAGGCTTTCTGCTGCGCTTCAGTCACGCTGTTACCCAGCGCGGTTGCACACAGAACACGGCCACCGGCAGTCACGACTTCGCCATCTTTCAAAGCAGTACCAGCATGGAATACTTTGCCGTCTAGCTTAGCCGCGTTATCCAGACCACTGATCACGTCGCCTTTATCGTAGCTACCCGGATAACCGCCGGCTGCCAGCACTACGCCAACCGCTGCGCGGTCATCAAAGTCGATAGTCTTACCTTCCAGCTCGCCGTTACAGGCTAACTGACACATTTCCACCAGATCAGACTGCAAACGCATCATGATAGGCTGGGTTTCAGGGTCGCCGAAACGGCAGTTGTATTCGATAACTTTAGGCGTACCGTCTGCCATGATCATCAGACCGGCATACAGGAAGCCTAAATAAGGGTTACCTTCACTTGCCATACCTTCAACGGTAGGCAGGATCACTTCAGCCATTACGCGGTCGTGTATTTCCTGAGTCACTACAGGCGCAGGTGAATACGCACCCATGCCGCCCGTGTTAGGGCCAGAGTCACCGTTACCGGCGCGCTTATGGTCTTGGCTGGTGGCAAAAGGTACCACGTTTTTACCGTCAACCATCACGATGAAAGAGGCTTCTTCGCCGTCGAGGAATTCTTCAATAACCACGCGGCTACCGGCGTCACCAAAGGCGTTGCCTGCCAGCATGTCACGGATAGCGTCTTCGGCTTCTTCCAGTGTCATGGCAACAATCACGCCTTTACCGGCGGCCAGGCCGTCAGCTTTCACCACAATCGGTGCACCTTTCTCGCGAACGTAGGCAAGGGCAGGCTCGATTTCGGTGAAGTTCTCGTACTCTCCCGTTGGGATTTTATGACGAGCGAGGAAATCCTTAGTGAACGCTTTGGAACCTTCCAGTTGCGCAGCGGCTTGAGTCGGACCAAAGATGGTCTGTCCCGCAGCTTGGAACGCATCTACCACACCCTCAACCAGCGGCGCTTCAGGGCCAACAATGGTAAGGTCGATGGCGGTGTCTTTTGCAAAAGCCAGCAGGCCTTCGATGTCGGTTACACCAATGTTGACGTTTGTCAGTTTAGGTTCAGTGGCTGTACCGGCATTGCCAGGCGCAACATAAACGTGGGTAACAGACTCAGATTGTGCGGCTTTCCACGCTAATGCGTGTTCACGGCCACCGCTGCCAATAACTAGTACGTTCATCAAAGCGTTCCGTTATCTCTTATTCAGGTTTAACAAATTTTAGCGTCATTCGGTTACTTTCGCCGATAGACAGATATTTTTCCTGATCAGTTTCGCCAAGGCGCATAGACGGCGGAAGCGTCCAGACTCCGTTGGGATGATCAGCATCGTCCAGCGGGTTAGCATTTACTGCACTTTCGGCAACCAGTTTAAAACCGGCGGCTTCGGCAGCATCGATGACAAAGGATTTTTTCATGTATCCGCTGCTTTTCATGGCGTCGTCAGCAGCAGATTCAGGTAATGCGTGGTCTACAACACCCAGTACGCCGCCCGGCTTGAGTGCTTTGTAGAAAGACTTAAACGAAGCGGTTACACCGTCTTTACCACCACCCATGTACCAGTTGTGCACATTACGGAATGTCAGCACCGCATCAGCACTGCCATCAGGGGCGATGTCAGGGCTCTTAGACGGGTGGAATGCAGTGATGGTAGCACCTTCATAGATACCGCCTTCTTGCGTCTTTTCTTCGAAGCCTTTCAACGACGGCTCGTAGTAACGCGGCGCGCCATCAAACATAAAGAAGTGGGCAGCAACATAGTCGCCATCATCTTTCAGCATAGGGGCGAGAATATCGGCATACCAACCTCCGCCGGGCCAAATCTCTACCACGGTCATATCCGGCTCAATGCCAAAGAAACGCAGGGTTTGCTGAGGGTGACGATACTCATCCCGTGCCTTATTGGCAGCAGAACGGCTTTCGCTTTTCACAGCGTCGGTCAGTGCATCAGCGCTGGCAACCACAGGAGCCAGTGACGCTGAAACAGCGAGCAGGGAGGCGGCAACAACACGCATCGTAGTTTTCATAATTTATCCTTGATTGTTGAAACGGTGCATCGCATTTCTTGAGTTATACCCGCGCTTTAAGGCGCAAGTTCAGACTCAGCTAACCTTGCTCTCGGCTAATAACATGAGTTATTCACCGGCTGACAGCAAAGCAAAACCAGTATTGTCTTACGACAAACTGCCCCTAGGTTATATTAACCTGCTGAAAAAACGCAAAAGGTTGTGGTGAAAACCACAACCTTTACCGTCAACAACCAAAAATTAATGGCGGAAGTGACGCATGCCGGTGAACACCATGGCAATGCCATGTTCGTCGGCCGCTGCGATAACTTCGTCATCACGCATAGAGCCACCCGGCTGGATTACCGCTTTGATACCGGCAGCCGCGGCTGCATCAATACCGTCGCGGAACGGGAAGAACGCATCAGATGCCATCACAGAACCCGCTACTTCCAGGTTCTCGTCAGCCGCTTTAATACCTGCAATCTTAGCAGAGTAAACGCGGCTCATTTGGCCTGCGCCCACACCGATGGTCATGCTGTTTTTTGCATAAACAATAGCGTTAGACTTCACGTACTTAGCCACTTTCCAGCAGAACATCAGGTCACGCAATTGCTCTTCTGTTGGTTGCACTTTGGAAACCACTTTCAGGTCGTCCATTTCAACCATGCCGAAGTCGCGTTCCTGAATCAGCAGGCCGCCGTTAACACGTTTGAAGTCGAATCCTTCAGTCAGTTGACCCTGCCAGTCACCACATGCCAGCAAGCGTACGTTCTTCTTCTCAGCAACGATGTTTTTTGCTTCTTCACTAACAGTAGGGGCAATGATCACTTCAACAAACTGACGGTCAACAATGGCTTTCGCTGTGTCGGCATCCAGTTCACGGTTAAACGCGATGATACCGCCAAAAGCAGATGTGGGGTCGGTTTTGAAAGCGCGGTCGTAGGCTTCAAGGATGTTCTCACCCAGCGCTACACCACAAGGGTTTGCGTGCTTAACAATAACACATGCAGGTACGTCAAATTCTTTCACACATTCCAGTGCTGCGTCGGTATCAGCGATGTTGTTGAAAGACAGTTCTTTACCTTGCAGCTGTTCTGCCGTGGCAACGGAGGCTTCCTGTATGTCGTTCTCAACATAGAATGCCGCAGACTGGTGGCTGTTCTCGCCGTAACGCAGATCTTGTTTCTTGGTCATCTGAACGTTGTAAGTACGCGGGAATTCTTCAGCTTCACAGCAGCCCGTTTCACAGGCAACAGTATTAATGCGCGTACCGAAGTAGTTAGCAATCATGCCGTCGTATTCTGCAGTGTGCTCAAAGGCTTTGATCGCCAGATCGAAACGGGTTTTGTAAGTCAGTGAACCTGCGTTTTCTTCCATTTCAGCAAGTACGCGACCGTAATCAGCGGCTTTTACCACGATGGTCACATCTTTGTGGTTTTTCGCTGCCGCGCGAACCATAGTCGGTCCACCGATATCAATATTTTCGATGGCGTCTTCCAGTGTGCAATCGTCTTTTGCGACAGTAGCAGCGAACGGATAAAGATTCACTACAACAAGATCGATTGGCGCGATGTTGTTCTCAGCCATAACACCCTCGTCCTGACCACGACGTCCTAAAATTCCGCCGTGAATTTTAGGGTGCAGAGTTTTAACACGACCGTCCATGATTTCAGGATGACCGGTGTGTTCTGAAACCTCTTTAACCGGCAAACCAGCTTCTGCCAGTAATTTTGCCGTACCGCCGGTAGATAGCAGTTCAACGCCTTTTTCGTTAAGTGACGTGGCAAATTCAACGATGCCGGTTTTGTCAGAAACACTTAACAGGGCGCGCTTGATAGGTTTAGGTGTTTGCATAGTGGTGTTGAGCTCTTTGCGTAAGTTTCGAGTGGAACAAAAAAGAGCACCGTTTGGTGCTCTTAAAGTCGGGCTAAGCCCTTTAATCTTAGTTCATGCCGTACTGCTTCAGCTTTTTGCGCAGTGTGCCACGGTTGATGCCCATCATGATGGCGGCGCGAGTCTGGTTACCGCGAGTGTAGGTCATTACTTCTTCCAGTAATGGCGCTTCAACTTCAGCCAGAACAAGTTCGTACAGGTTATCGATGTTGGCGTTGTCCAGTTGCTTCAGATATTTATTAACTGCTTGCTTAACTGAGTCACGCAGAGGCTTTTGAGCCTGAGTTTGTGAAGGAGTAGTTACTGTTGTAGTAAAAGGAGAAGTCACATTTTGATCGAACATAATACTTTCTTGCTCTATTAGTTAGTCATCACTATGCTGCAGGAGAGATCTGTCGCTTATCTCTCTTGTGCAGCGATTGAAAATAATCTTCAAGGGCATCGAGTTGCGCGTGCGCTTCTTCGAGGCCATTGAACGTTCGGCGAAACTGATTATCCTTGTCGTGCTCCGCGAGATACCACCCTACGTGTTTCCGGGCAATTCGTGTGCCCATCACATCACCGTAGAAGGCGTGTACATTTACAACGTGTTCGTGCAATACCGCTTGTTGCTCTGACAATGGTGGCGGCGGTAAGTTTTCACCTGTTTCAAGGTAATGTAGGATTTGCTTAAAAATCCATGGATTACCTTGCGCCCCGCGTCCAATCATTACACCGTCAGCACCGGTATAGTCGAGCACGAATCGTGCTTTTTCCGGAGAAGTAATGTCGCCGTTTGCAATAACCGGAATCGACACTGCCTGTTTTATGGTACGAATGGTGTCGTACTCGGCATTTCCCCGATACATACAGGCTCGCGTTCTACCGTGAACTGCTAGTGACTGTATGCCGTTTTGTTCCGCAATACGGGCAATGTCTGCCCCGTTGCGATTGTCTGTGTCCCACCCTGTTCTGATCTTCAGGGTAACCGGTACATTCACTGCATCCACCACGGCCCGGACGATACGCTCCACCAGGTCGGGATACTGCAGCAGTGCTGAACCCGCTAATTTTTTATTGACCTTTTTGGCCGGACAACCCATGTTGATATCGATGATTTGCGCACCGTTCTCAACATTAAATTGTGCTGCCTGCGCCATCAGCTCAGGATCTGCGCCGGCAATTTGTACCGAGCGAATCCCGTCTTCACCGCTATGGTCCATGCGATGCATGGATTTGGCGGTCTTCCAGACCTTCGGGTTGCTGGACAACATTTCAGATACAACTAACCCTGCCCCCATTCTTCGGCACATTTGCCGAAAGGGCCTGTCAGTCACGCCAGCCATAGGCGCGAGCATCAAATTGTTCTGGAGTGTGTGAGGTCCGATTCGCATACTTTACAGCCAACTGTTGCGCAGAATTTATACACCAGGCCAAAACGGGGCGCTAAGTTTACGTGTTTTCGCAAGCCTTGAAAAGGCTAAAAATCACACAAAATTTGTAGCCTGACTATTGACAGTTCTGGCTACATTTGCGTGTAACACTACACGTTACCTTTGCGTAAACGCCGAAAAGGCTAAGGTTTTTTTACGGTGATTTGAAAGTTTTATGAATATTTTCAGTGAGTTCTTGTTCCGCTTACCCGCGCCCAGTCACCCTCAACAGCGCTTTGCTCTAAGGTGAAGTGGCTTTGATAGGCAGCTTCAATTTTTTCAATTTGTTCTTCAAGAATGCCTGAAAGCACCAGTTTTCCGCCGTTTTTGCAGTAACCAGTAATCACAGATTGAAGCTCGATAAGGGGGCCGCTGAGAATATTGGCCACTACCACATCGGCTTCGAGAGTAGGTTGATCTTCTGGCAGGTACACGCTTAAGCGATCTTCCACGCCATTGCGACGAGCATTTTCCATGGATGCTTGTAAGGCCTGTGGGTCGATATCAATACCAATCACTTCCTTCGCGCCCAGTTTCAGCGCTGCCAGCGCCAGAATGCCAGAGCCACAGCCGAAATCTACCACCGTTTTGCCTTCCAGATCTAAGGCATCTAACCAGCGCAAACATAATGCGGTGGTGGGGTGGGTACCGGTACCGAAAGCCAGACCCGGATCGAGCATCACATTTACCGCGTCTGGATCAGGCACATCGCGCCAACTCGGACATATCCATAAACGTTTACCAAATTGCATCGGGTGGAAGTTATCCATCCACTCACGTTCCCAGTCCTTGTCTTCCAGCTGGTCGAGCTTGTGTTTAAAACCTTTACCTAAAATCCGTGATTTTTCCAGGCGCTTGATAACGGCTTTCATATCGTCGGCGGCGTTAAACAGCCCCACTACCTGCGTATCCGGCCACAGCATGGTTTCCCCTGGCTTAGGCTCATACATAGGTGTGTCCTTGGCATCAATAAAGGTAACGGCCTGTGCGCCATTGGCGCTCAGCATGTTGCCAATCTGCTCTGCGTGTTCAGAGTCAGAATTGATTCGTAGTTGTATCCAGGACATGGGAACTCTTTATTAATCAGTAACTAAAAAGCTAGCAGCGATAATGTGGCTAGCGTAAAGGGCGCATTTTAGCAAACTCCGTGCGAATTGCGCACCGCCGCAGACTGATTTATCGGCATCCAAACTAAATTAACCGGCAATCTAAGAAGTTACGTTGAGCGACTAGCATGTTTGTTGGCACCTGCTATGGTTGTAAAAGGTTATTTATAGAATGTAAGTATGCGATATCTGGTCAGGTTCGTGGTGCTTCTGACTGTTGTAACCACATCTTATACTGTGTTTGCTAAACCTGTAGATGTGGTGTCCGGTTGGGATAAACCACCTTATATCATCTCTGAAGGCGATACCGGCTTTGAAATTGAGTTGGTAAAAGCGGTGCTTGCCCTTTCAGGTCGCGACGCCCGGTTGCATTACGTTCCCATGGGGCGCTCTGTCAGGTTGATTGGCGAGCAAGAGGTAGATATTGCCTTGTCTATGAATGAACGTCAGGCGCTTCCCAAGGAGTGGCTTTCTGATGTCTATGTGGTGTACCAGAATGTGGTGATAACCCGGCGTGACCGAAAGGAAATCGTTGGCTCTCTGGATGCCCTTAAAGACATGACTGTCATTGGTTTTCAAACGGCGTCCCAGGCATTGGGGAAGGCATTTTCCGATGTTGTTGCTAACCACTCAGGGTATCTCGAAGTGGCCGATCAGTCTCGTCAGGTGAGTATGCTGTTATTAGGGAGCGTCGATGCGATTGTAATGGACTATCGGATTTTTGAGCATATCCGTAGCACCTTGCCAGAAGATCAGCAAAAGGAGGTTGATTATCACTTTCTTTTCGAGAGTAGTCCCTATCGGGCGGCTATCCCTGATCCTGAACTTCGTCGGGCATTTAACGAAGGATTACAGGCACTGCACGAGAGCGGCGAATATACTGAACTCACCCGCGAGCATCTGCGCACTGTCCTTGCCGCCTCCTACGCGCATATCTTCTAAACCGTTTCCCCCTCTTGTCTGACCAATTATTGTTCAAATTATCTTTACAGAAACTTTAGTAAAAATTAATGTAAATGATAATGATTCTCATCATTATATGTGGTTTAATACTAAAGACTAAGAAAGGTGTGGCCATATCCTCTTCTATTACTTCGTACCGTTTCATCACTCAATTGAGTAACTCAGCGTTTCAAGGAACATAAAATGCCTGATTTAGGTAAGATCATTTTACTCACTGCACTTTTCCCCGGATTATCTGCCAATGTGTTGGCACAAACTGACGATATAGAAACTCTGGACACAACGGTTGTCCAAGCGGCCTCTGAAGAGCTGAAACAGGCTCAGGGTGTTTCTGTTATTACTGAAGAAGATTTCAAGCGCCGTCCGGTGTCAAACGATGTGTCGGAGCTTATCAAAACCATGCCTGGTATTAACCTGACAGGTAACTCCAGTACGGGTCAGTACGGCAACAACCGTCAAATTGATATCCGTGGTATGGGCCCGGAAAACACCCTTATTCTGATCGACGGCAAGCCTGTGCTTTCACGTAATGCGGTGAAAATGGGCCGCTCTGGCGAGCGTAATACCCGTGGTGACAGTAACTGGGTACCACCCGAAGCGATTGAAAGCATCGAAGTAATTCGTGGTCCCGCTGCTGCCCGATATGGTTCTGGTGCATCTGGTGGTGTAATTAACATCATTACCAAAAAGCCTGATGTGGCCGGTGGTAGTGTGACGGTGCAAGCTGAGATCCCAGAAAACTCACTGGAAGGCGGCAACAAACGCGCCGATGTGATTTTAAGTGGCCCACTGTCAGAACGTTTTTCTCACCGTACTATTCTGAACTACAACAAACAGGAAGGCGATTCTCCTGAATTGAACCGTGACGCTACTGTTGAAGGCAGTAACACTGCTGCAGGCGCTGAAGGTGTCGAGAATATCGACTTTCGTACCTTGCTGCGCTTCGACCAGGACGACATTAATACCTGGGAACTGGAAGCCGCCTATAGCCGTCAGGGCAACGAATATGCCGGTGATAATGCCTTCCAGGGCGTAGATAACGCACAAAGTCAGCTATACATTGGTCAGGAAACCAATGTGATGAGAAGAAAAACCATTTCTGGTACACACCGTGGGGATTTTAATTTCGGTGACTCATTCTCCTATATCCAGTTTGAAGAAACAGACAACACCCGCCTGAGCGAAGGCCTGGCCGGTGGCACGGAAGGCCGCTTTAACACTGAAACCGGTGAAACAGTTACTATCATGCTGCGTAACCTGACCGCCAAATCGGAGTGGAATATTCCGCTGGAATTGTTTGGCAAGTCACAAACCATGACGGTAGGTGCAGAATTCCGCGGTGAAAGAATGAACGATCCTTCTTCTTTGCAAGCAGGCATCAACGTGGCTGACGGTGTAGTGATTGATGGCACAGATATCGCCACTGAAGATCGCGACCCGCATTCAAGTGCAGAGCTATACGGCGTGTACGTTGAAGACAACATCATGCTGACCGAAGATGTGATGCTAACCCCAGGGGTTCGTTTTGACCATCACAGTGAAGCGGGCAGCAATGTTTCGCCTAGCTTGAACATGAGCTGGCAGTCAACGTCGGAAGTGTCGTTCCAGGCGGGCATCAGCCGAGCCTTCAAAGCGCCTAACCTGTATCAGACCAACCCGAACTATGTGTACACCACGCGTGGTAACGGCTGTCCGGTTGATTACCCAAGTCAGGGTAGTGGTTGTTCGATTCTAGGTAACCCGGATCTGGAACATGAAACGTCGGTTAACAAAGAAATCGGTGTTAACTATGTCGGTACTGACAACGGGATCAGCGCAGGTTTAACCTATTTCCACAACGATTATAAAAATAAAATCGTAACCGGTAATACGGCGCCAATTTATGTACTAGATGGCGGTAACGCCGACACTTACGTGCAAATTTTCCAGTGGTACAACACCCCGGAAGCGGTTATCGAAGGTCTGGAAGGTAGCTTACTAATTCCGATCACCGATGACATTGAGTGGTCTACCAACGCCACTGTCATGCTGGAATCTGAAGACAAGGAAACCGGACAACCGCTTTCTATTGTGCCTGATTACACCATTAACACCCAGATTGCCTGGTCGGTATCGGAAGACTGGGAACTGGTTGCCAGTGCACAACATTATGGCGAAACGGAAAGCCCAACGGCCAGCACCACCAGTGGTGCCGTTATAGAGAACCCTGAGCCTCGCGAGGCTTATACCATCGTGAACTTAAACAGTGTTTACAGCTACAAAAACATTGATTTTACCTTCACGGTAAAAAATCTGTTTGATAAGACCATTCTGCGTGAAGGCACGCAGACCAACGCAGGTGCTAACACCTACAACGAACCAGGCCGCAACTTCCTGGTATCGGCAACTTATCATTTCTGATAGAACCCACCGGCAACACGCTTCCGTGTTGCCGGTTTTTGCCTTTTGGGACGGAGATTTATGACAACGGAAAAGGGAGGCCTGACAATGCTGAAAAAGCATAAGCTCACCATGATGCTGGCATCACTCATGCTGGCAGGAAGTACTCAGGCTGCCGTGACTGATGAGCTCGATAACCTGACGCGAGAATGGTTACAAATCGAGAGTCAGGAACGGAAATTGGTGATGGACTGGCAAGAGCAGGAACCGATTGTTCGTCAGCGTATCGATTTATTGAAAGCTGAAAAAGCGCAATTGCAGAAAATATTGGCGACGAGTAATGACTCGCAAGATGATGTTGATGCGCGCAGAAACGAACTCCTGGCGGAACAAAATGCGCTGGAAAGTCAGCAAGCAGACGTGACTGGTGCACTGAATGCGCTGGTTGGACGGGTGAATAGCTTGTACGAAAATCTGCCTCCCCCTTTACGTTTTAACTGGGACAAAGAAGATGCCGCTTTAGAAGGCGACAGTTCTGACAACCCTTCACAGATTTTACAGGTTGCGCTGGCTAAGTTGTCCAGACTGGAACAGTTCGACAGCAAACTCACCGTAAACGAAGACGTGTTAACAACACCAGACGGTAAAGAGGTCGTCGTCAAGCAGCTCTATCTTGGCTCACAACTCGCATGGTTTGCGAATAACGATGGCAGCATTGCAGGCTCTGGTTATCCGGAAAACGGTAAGTGGGCATGGCACTTCGGCGGCGATGCTGATGGTCAAGCCATTGCCAGAGCGGTAGCCGTGTTCGAACGTCGCCAGCAACCCGAATTTATTTCCCTGCCGCTCCCGTTTGGCGGCGCAGGTACCACAGGCGGAGGTCGCTAACATGAAGAAGCATTTATTACTCTGCCTGAGCTTGTTGGTAGCCCTGTCTTTCGGAGCTAACGGACAGCAACAAGATATGCTGAATAAGATTGAAAGCGCGAAGCGTAGCCTGAGTAATGCGGAGAATCGCATCGTGAAGGAGCGCGTTTCTCTTTCGTCTACGTTGAGTCAATTGGAAAAAGACGTGATGTCGCTGCGTGACAAAACTGCAGTGGCCCGTCGCCTCGCCGATGAAAAAACGCTTAGCTTGCAAAAACTGGAAGAGCGCCTTGGCGAATGGAAAGAACAGCAAACGTATCAACAAAACCTGCTCAACCGTTTCTTGCAGCAGCAGGGGTTGAGCTTTACCGACGTTAACGCCATGAACACGGCCGATAAGATGGCAGCAGTGTCGGATGCCGCGGTTAAAACCGCCACCTTACCAGAATGGACTAACCGTACCCTGGTGATGGCAAACGGTGAACTGGCTGATGTGCCTTCGCTGGCCGTTGGACCGGTAACCTGGTTTAAAAATAACGGCACCGTGGGTTTGGCGGAATCGGTTTCTGGCCGTTTGCAAACCAAAGGGATGTTGCCGTCTGGACTGGCGTCTAGCATGCTCGACGAAGCCAGTACCGTGGTACTCGACCCGACTCTGGGGCGGGCACTTACCCGTGAATCTGCCAATGAAGGCGTAATTGAACATGTGGTAAAAGGCGGGATCTGGGTTGTGCCAATTTTACTATTTGCACTTATTGCTACGGTTATTGGCTTATTCAAAGTAGTACAACTGGTGCGTCTGCCTAAAGTTATTCCGGTACGCTCTCAGGCTATGCTCGACAAACTCCTGCAAACCGGTGGCGCAGCACGCGCCCAGTTCAAAGGCATGCAGGCAAATCTGTTGTCCATTGCTGAGCAGGCAACCACGTTCCGTGAACGGGACGATCAACTGTTTGTGCAACTTCAGCAAGACAGACAAACTTTAGATAAATGGATCAATGCCGTGGCAGTAACCGCGGCCGTTGCACCACTGTTAGGTTTGCTTGGTACGGTAAGCGGTATGATTGAAACCTTCCGCATGATGACATCGTTTGGTTCCAGCGACCCGGAAGTCATTTCCGGCGGTATCGCTAAAGCACTGGTTACCACAGAGCTGGGTCTGATTGTGGCCATTCCTGCATTAATCATGAATGCGCTGCTTAGCCGCAAGGCGCGTCAGTATTACAACGAACTGGAAAACTTCGCCCTTATCTTAAGCGGCGATGAAGGCGAAGATACCCACGATTTACCTGCTAATAAGCAGGATGATAATGGCGAACTGATGGGATCAGCCCATCCCGCAGGAGCCGGCTGATGATGGAACTGTTCACGGGTAATCCGTTGTGCTGGGCAATGGTGGCAGTGGGTTGGTTTGCGTTTCAGCAAATCTGGATGCTGTATCTCACCCGCTTCGACAAGGACGTGCAGAAGAAAGATAGCAACCCGCTTATGACACCGTCGGTGCTGGTGGGGGCACTGCCGCTGATGGGACTACTGGGCACGATCATGGGCCTGCAAGGCAGCTTCACCGGCATGATGACCGATGGTGCAGACAGTCAAATCGTGTCGGCGGGTATTGCCGATGCTTTATTCACTACTCAGCTGGGATTGGTCATGGCGATCCCCGGATGGTTGTGTCTGTCTTATGTGAAAGGACATTTGCAGGATATTGAGGAAGGCGAGGTGAATCATGGCTAGTCGTTTAAAACGCAAGCTGGAAGCCCAGCCAATGCAATCCATTGATATGTCACCGCTGTTGGATGTGGTGTTTATTCTGCTGATTTTCTTCATTGTTTCGACGGTGTTTGTGAAAGAAACCGGGGTCGAAGTGGACAAGCCACAGGCCATATCAGCGCAGAAGCTTGATCAGATGTCTATTCTCATCGCAATTACCAGTAACGGCGAAGTGATGTACGACAGCACCAATATTGGCGTTGCTGGCGTGCGGGGTACGGTGGAGCAATTGTTGGTTCAGGATGAACGTCCGGTTGTGTTGCAAGTGGACAAAACGGTATCTACCGACCTGCTGGTCGAAGTGATTGATGCCGCGAAAATGGCCGGTGCCGTGGATGTGAATATCGCCACCGCCAAACTGTGAGGGAGTCATGAAAAATCAACTTTCAGCATTTTTATTGAGTGGCGGCGTGATGGCAGTATCGCTGGGTGTGCTCACCTTGGGGTACTACTTAAACGACGTCAGTGGGCCTGAGCTTGAGATACGCAAAATGGATATTGCCATTGCTCAACCGCCGCCCCCTCCACCGCCTCAGAGTCAGCAGGTTACCGAACAAGCCGATGTGAACATGCAGGTTGAAGGGGCCGGTGCACCGGTGTCGATGGCAGATATTAAGGTTGATCCTGAAATCGAAATCGATAAGCCGGAACGTCCTGACGTGGCAATGGCGCAACCAGACTGGAGTGCGCCCGAGGTTGATTGGGATGCCTACGGTTTAAGTGAGCTTGATGGCCGCCCAACACTGTTAACGCCGGTGAAAATTCGTTTTCCAAAGCAGCTTAAGCGACGGGGCGTAGAGCGTGTAGTGGTGAAGCTGGATGTGATGATTGATGAAAAAGGCGACGTGACCCTCATCAGTATTGTCGACAACCCCCATCACGAATTAAACCGAGAAATTCAGCGATTTGTTAAAGGCAGTAAGTTTACCGCCCCGCATAAGGCCGATGAAGCAGTAAGGGCTCGGTTTATCTGGCCTGTGGAGATTGAAGCATAATGAACACAACCCTCTTTTTTAAACGAGCGATCTGCAGCGCTTTATTGATTGGCAGTTTCTCGCAGGCGCAGGCTGATGTGCAGGTCACGCTAGACGAACCAGACTGGTCGTTTAGCTATCGCCAGAGCAAAGGTGCTCATCATAGCAGCCGGGTGAATCGCGATGAAGGTAAGTTCTTCAATGATGTTCAGCCGCTGTTACAAAAGCAGGATTACAAAGGCGTGATTCAGGCTTACGACACCTACCAGCAGGAACATGAAAACGTGAGCGCAACCCTGCATGAAATGATGGGGCAGGTTTTCTTAAGCGTGAAACGTAACAGTGATGCGAAGAAACACTTCGAACTGGCGCTGACAGAAGATGCGGCGTCAGCGACGTCCCACCGCGGCTTGAGCATGATTTACATGCTGGAAGAGAATTACCCCAAAGCCCGGGACCACGTGGTAAAAGCCATAGAGTTGGGGGTTACCGACAGTCAGGTGTATGGACAGTTGGGTTACCTGAACCTGCAACTTGAAAAGCCACGCAGCGCCATCGGCGCCTATCAGAATGCAATGATGCTGGAGCCAGCGAATGGTCAGTGGGCACAAGGACTATTGTTCGCACTAATCGCCAGCGATGCCCTTCCACAAGCATCGGCACTGGTTAGCGAAATGCTGAACGAAAAGCCAGACAGCCCCCGTTTGTGGCTGCAACGTAGCCAGATTGCCATGAAGGGGCAGGATGACTTAACCGCCATCAGTAGTCTTGAAACAGCGTTGACCCTTGGCGAAAAACGTCCGGATAACCTTACCACACTGGCAAAACTACACGTTAAGTCTGGTAGTCCTAACCGTGCTGTTGATCTCCTTTCTGATAACGCTGCAACACTGTTGGCAAGTAACAATGATGGTGCGCAAACCATGCTGGATATCGCCAACTGGTTGGCCGCAAGTCAGGATTGGAAAAACCTGTCGGGATTAGTGACCACACTGGATAAAAACAGCAAACGTCTAAGCAGCGAAAATGTGGCATCGCTAAATGTGATGAAAGCAAATCTGGCGATATCCAATAACCAGACTAGCAAAGCTCAGGACTATCTGCTGTCGGCGATTAAGTCCTCTCCGGCGAATGGCGATGCGCTAATGACATTGGCCGCCTTGCTGCGAAAGCAGAATAAAGATGAAAACGCCAAAATGTATTACCTGCGAGCAGAAGCACTACCAGCTTATAAAGAGCGGGCAATGCTAGGTCGGGCACAGGTTGCGATTAATCAGAAGCAATATAACGATGCGTTAGGTCTGCTAAGGCAGGTCTACAAATCGAATCCGGGGCGAAATGACTTACTAAGCAATATTCAGTCGCTTGAAAACATTGTGAAGAATGCTTCGTAGATGAAAACACTTATGAATACATGGAATGCTTCACCAGCCACAGCAATCACCCTACGGGTAGTGATTGCGGTGGCAGGCGGTTACGCCGCGTCTACGGCGATCAGTTTGTTGTTTGCCGCCATGAATGAAATGTCAGACAGGCAAGAAGTGGCTTTTATAAGAATGGTGTTTTTCCTCGTTTATACGGTTTACATCATTTGGATTTTCGCGATAAACGACCTTCAAAAGGTGCTTGTTACAGGGCTTGCAACCAATGCTGTGGCCTGGGCACTCGTTTGGTCTGGCGTATTTTCATAAAAGGAATTTCTGAATGAAAGGTTCTCTTCGTCAGTCAATGACCTGGTTACACACCTGGAGTAGCATTACTGCAGGTTGGATCCTGTTTGCTATTTTCTTTACCGGCACACTGGCATTTTTCCGGGCAGAAATAACCCATTGGATGCAGCCAGAACTTCACGTGTCGACACCGTCTGAAAACAGTGCAGAGGTCGGCTATCAATATTTGCTGAACAAGGCACCAGACGCTAAAGAGTGGAGTATCTCTTTACCCACGGAACGCTCAGAAACCGTGAGCGTGAGTTGGCGCTACGGTAATGAGCGTGGTCGGGAGCAGCTCTTTGCCCAACGTTCTCAGTTAGATGCGTCTACCGGCGAAGACCTCGCACCCCGTGACACTGCAGGCGGCAACTTTCTTTATCGCTTTCACTTCGAGCTTTATGCTATGCCCCGTTGGCTAGGAGAAACGCTGGTTGGTATCGTCAGCATGATGATGCTCATTGGTATTGTCAGTGGGGTCATTATGCACCGCAAAATATTCGCTGACTTTTTCATGTTCCGGCCGAAGAAAAAACTGCTGTCATGGATAGACGGGCACGTGCTGGCCTCGGTATTAGCCTTGCCTTTCCATTTAATGATTACCTTCTCAGGGCTACTGCTCCTCGGCGGCACTTTGCTTCCCTGGAATGGTAATGGTGGCGGCCACGGTGGACCCCCAGGAGGCAGCGGGCCGCAGGAGCGTGGCGGCAGACCGGCCGAGGTTGTTAACGCCGAGCCTATCGCCCCGCATATTAATCATTCCGCACTATTAGCCCCTATCATGGCAAAAGCGTCTGCGCATTGGGGCGTACCGGTAGACCGTATTACCATTAAAAACCCGGGTACCGAGAACACAACGTTTACCGTATCTGGTGCGAACCGTGTTGAGTTGTCGGCAGGGCGAGGCGGAAACAGCGGTCTGGTTTATAATGCTTCAGGCGCTTTGATTAGCGAAGACCTGGCAAGCACCGCGCCGAATACCACGCAGGCCGTTTACAACTACATGGACATGTTGCATCAAGCACGGTTCGCCGACTCAGTCACCCGCTGGTTGCTTTTCTTTGCCGGTATTCTCGGCACGCTTATGGTGGGCACTGGCTCAATTTTGTGGGTCGAGAAACGGGCTAAGAAACAAATGGGCCTGAAAGGGTTTGAGTTGGTTAGAGGCACCAATATTGGTGCAATTGCGGGTTTGATGGTTGCCACCGGCGCTTACTTCTGGTCGAACAGGTTGATCCCTGCCGATATGGCGATGCGAAGTGATTGGGAAGTGCGGGTCTTTTTTATAGCCTGGTTAGCTTGTGTTATTGCCGGTTTATTGCGAAGAGATCGGATGGGTTGGCTATGGCAAACGGCCGCAGCAGCGGCACTGTTCTCATTGCTGCCGGTTCTGGATGTGGTTACGTCACCTGTTGGTGTGCCCGACGCGTTGAGAATGGTGTTTGATATTGCCTGTATTCTTATTGGTATTTTGTGCTGGTATGCCGTAGTAAAACTGAAAAACGGTGGTAAACCAAAGCGAAGATCGGCTGCGCCGAATCGTAAGCCCGACGCCGACAATATGAAACCAGTGCGTCCTCGCGGAAGAACCAAAACGGAGCAACCAGCATGATGACCCTATTGTGTTTAGTGCTTTGCTGCATAGGGTTTATGCATTTTTCCATGGCGAATACAAAGCACTTTAATGCCGTTACTGGCAAGGATCTTGATGATATTGCCTACGGTAAAATCATTTTCCAGATGCTGGGTAGTAGTTTTCTACTTGTTGCTACCTGGCCTGCCATTGCGGGATGGGAAATGGAAATCGGGCTGGTGGTGTGGTGCGGACTAATGCATGTTGCCGCGGTAATGGTGTCACTGTTTTACACCTATCTCCCCGGTTTTGTGCGCGTGTGTTGGATGTGGCTGATGCCAGGCGGTTTACTACAGCGGGCAATTGCCCGCTGAGGCCGACATACTAAAAGAGGTTACCACAAAGCTATCAGCCTGGTAGCTTCACCCAAATTTTGCAGTAGCCATTGCTGTTAACCAAACGGCCAGCAAAGGCTTTGCAAGGGCGGTACGCATCGCCTTCAGCGCCATCGATGTACATGCAATTGCTGCAGGTGCTGCCTTCTACCGGCGACGTTTCTGCGTATTCGAGGGCTTTCGCATCCGCATCGGACGGCGACACTTTTTCCTGTGCATTCGCTCTCAGTGCAACGCCACTGAAGGTTAACCCTATCAATGCGCCGCCAGACATTTTTAAAAATTTACGCCTGTCTGCATTACTCATAGTGAACTCCGATAAGCTTTGCTTCACAACAAGCTTACACGATGAAAAATAAAAAAACTGCATAACGCAGGCTTTGTTGCCATTGTTATACGTTAGATCTTAGCATCTGCCAATCGGTTCCATAGTAAATTTGCGGCAGATTAAATGTTCTTCACGCCAACATCGATGACCCGGTGAAGCCGAATAGCCTAATCAATTCGCGTAAGTGGCCGGTCGGGTTTAGCGTAAGCATAACGGGCGATTTTTTGTGGCTGGTGATAAGTATCCAGTCCGCTCACGCAGGCAAGGCCTAGCGCATCCAGCGCAATTTGCCCATCTGCTCCAACCGCCTCTGGGTGAACCATGACGTGCTGAACCCGGCCAACGACCAGAATCGTTTTATTGCAGTGTAGATGGGTAACCTCTTCCACCGACAAGCCAATTTTCAGGGGGCTTTCCTGCACGAAAGGAGCCGGGAACGGTTCGATAAACTCGGGCGTGAGGCCTACAGCGTCAAATTCACTCATGGCTTTGTCGTATCGCGCAGCGGTTTGGTGCGCTTTGTCTGTCCAGTCTGCTGATACGGCATTCAGCGTATATTCACCGGCTTCAGTCAGATTTTCCAAACTATGACGGGATACTGAATCTGGGCGGAACAAAATGCCCATTAGAGGAGGATGGGCGCCCACGTGAAAGGCTGAGCTGACAATCGCCAGGTTGTGCGTTTTACCATCGGTAGTGCCAACCAGATTGGCACTTTTGTAACCCGACAAGCAGTTCACAAAGTTAGTACGAAAGGCTTTGTCGGCCTGCTCCAAATCGTCAAACGTATAATGCTGCATTGTACTCATCCTACTCAGGCATTTTCCTGTTCAACCTGAACGGACAGGTTGCCGCTCTCGCCTGTTACTGTCATCTCAATGGGTTGGCAGCATACCTGACAATCTAGCACCTGCATAACATCAATATCATTCAGTTCATCAATCTCTACTTCGTTCGGTTCCATGCAGTAAGGGCAGTGAAACGTCATCGGTGTGGCAAGACTCATCATGTACTCTCGTATCTTTGTATGATGTTAAGTGGTTACGAAAAACCTTAGCTTACGGATTTAATGAAAATCGGCTTGATCGTCACTTCTGTATAAATATACACTTGGTTAGGTGTACAGTATTGGTGTTAAAGATGCGCAAGACGTTACCTGAAAAATACTACCTCGATCATTTTAGTGAATTTCTGGCTTTCTTCTCTGGAGCCAGCGCGGCTTTGCTGGATGAAAAAAGTCGCCGGTTTATTGCAGATTTTGAGGCGTTACCAGAGCCACAACAGTGCATCATTGCCCGTGCTGCAAACCGTAAATACGCCATCATCAATCGCGAACACTTCTATTACGAAGAAATAAACCAGCCACAGGTGCAACTCGATGCGTTAATTACCAGCGGCTGGTTTGGCCCGTTATCTGAAGCCCCAGTGTGGGAAATGGCCGGTATGCTGACCAAAGCCGATGTGCTGCAGTGTCTGCGGGATCTGGGCGTTTCCGGATTCGTAGTGTCGGCAAAAAAAGCAGAGCTGATGACCTTACTGTTTGATGTCGTTGAAACACAGGGTTGGCCGTCGTCATTGTCGGTGGAGCATTTACTGTTCTGTCGTTTTGATAGTGCCATGCGCTACCTGCTATTTTTGTATTTTGGCAACAACAAAGGGCGGCTGAACCAGTTTTCCATGCGCGATTTGGGCATTATGCGAACCCGACAGCAGGCGGTGTCTGACCAGGCGCGATTTGATATACCGGAAGATGCGCTGGCGGCCTTTCATTATGCCAGCGGTGCCGATGAATTCGACTTTCTTAACAATAATGAGCTGTTAGCACTGGGCGCAAAGCCGCAGCCCGAAACATTTTCCACCATTTCCCAGGTTTATGCCGAACGCTATCACACCAAATTGGGGTCGAAGCTATTGAGCATTGACCGCCATGCTGCGCTGCAATTTCTGGAAAAAGCGCCGGGGGATGCTGCAAAAGAAAAATGGCTACGTGAAGCCTACAAAGAGGGCCGAAAAGAGGAGGTTAAAGCACAGCTGGAAGCCATCATCGACTCTCCTGCCTCCGATACCCTGCTCGCCTTTGCAGAAGATTTCTATCAGCGCAAATACCATAAAAAGCGCACCAGCGTGGTTACCGACATGCTACGCAACGCTTCCCGCACGCTACAATTGGATGAGAGCCAAAACCAGGCCGTAGAGCAAGGCGTGATAGCTTGGTACAAACGCCATAATATTGAGGCGTGGCGCACGGAAAACCGGCTGTGGAGGAGCTTATTTGCGCTCACCTTCTGGCCTATTTTGTTTGAAAAGGATGCGCCGGTTACCGAGTTCGATCGTCGCCCGCAAAGCCTGAAAAACAATGCTTTTTACGCCACCTTTCACACTGACATCGATGCGCTGCTAGCCAAAGTAGACAATACTGCGGCCCTGATGAAACATATTGCAGCCATGGCGGCAGCCCATTATGGCAAAGCCAATAGCTTATTTTTGTGGGGCACGAAGGTGCTCGATCCCATCAAAGGGTTGCTTGCACATGCACCTATTGAGCAAGTGCTTCAGGTGATTAAAATGATGGCCGAAGACTTTAACAGCTTACGCGATGGCTTCCCCGACATTATGGTGCTGGAAAACGGCTTATTGCGGTTCGAAGAGATTAAAGCGCCTGGTGATCAACTGCGGCGCAATCAGCTGGTAAGTATCCAAAAACTGCAGCAGGCTGGCTTTGAAGTGCAGATCACGCAGGTCAGCTGGTATCGCGATCCGCAGCAACCTTACGCGGTGGTGGATATTGAAACCACCGGTGGACACAGTCAGTATCATCGCATAACCGAAGTTGGCATCGTGAAAATAGTGAATGGTGAAGTGGTGGACGAATGGCAAAGCCTGATTAATCCGCAGCGCCACATTCCCTCCAATATTACCCGGCTCACCGGCATCAGTAATAACATGGTGGTGGATGCGCCTGTATTTGCCGAGGTTGCCGATGCCATTGACGAATTTACTCAGGACTGCGTGTTTGTGGCCCATAATGTGAATTTTGATTATGGCTTTATCAAGCAGGAATTTGCCCGTCTTGAGCGCCCGTTCCGACGACCGAAACTGTGTACAGTGAGAGAGTCGCGAAAGGCGTTTCCTGGGTTACCGTCTTATTCGTTGGCAAACCTCACTAAACATTTCGAAGTGAAAATGGAGCAACATCACCGCGCGCTTTCGGATGCCAGAGCTGCAGCAGAATTGTTAGTGATGTCGCAGCAGGTTGACTAAAAAAACCTTAATGTTAGAAGTTGAACTGCCTCTTATTCTTCTACCGTAAAAAGTACGCACTGTTGAAAGTGCTTACGCGTTCTTGCTTTGCCCGCCCCCTCCGGCGGGCTTTTTTCTTTCGGATATTTAAGCGCTTCTGGTAAAGCACATTGACGAACGCATCTTCGATACAAAAAAATGGAATTCAAAAGATAAAAAAGAGGCCAGCATCCGGCTGGCCTGAAAGGAACGTAATGGAGGAGGACTCCAATGTAGGAAACACACAAGCCACAGAGTGCAGCTTTGAAAGATTCAAGGTCATCGGGAGAGATGCAAAGTAGCTTGGCTACTTCTTGAATGCGTTAATAATATACCTGACCACTTGGTCTGAAAATGTAGAAAAAGTGATTGTTGAAATCGCTTTTTACGAATGATCACAATAACCGATATCAGAGTAAAAGTTGCTCAATCTGCGTAGCCTGAACCAATAGCATTGAACGGCATATCCAGTTCCAATTCAGGAACTTGTAAACCTACCCAAGCAGGAAAAGTATTGCTGTTGGGGCCAGGAAACAGTGTGTATTCATTGGCATAAGGATAGCGGGCGATGGCGGCTTCTACTTCCGGCAGTAACTCACTGGCTTTTTTACCGGTGACTGACAATACCTTCTCTGGCTTAGCGCCGTACCAGTACCGATCAGGTGTTTTGGTGGTAAACGATCTCAGCGCCGGTGAGCCACTTCGCACCCGCCAGCCAACCACTTCATACACGGTATATTCAGGTGCGCCTTCGTCTTTAACAGCTATCCAGGTATGTACCGCAAACCAGCCGCGCCAGCTGTACGCATCCGCCGCATAAACTTCAATCACCGCATCATTGAACTCAGCAGGGGCAAAGGCAATACCAGCAGGCTCGCGGGATGCGCTGCGCCAATCCTGACTCGAGCAACCGCCAGTGAGTAACATCAGACTTAAAAGAAAAATTTTTCGCATGTAAGTTCTCCTGTTCATAAAATTTATACTGTGAAAGTAGTGAGCAGGATACAACTGGGTTTCGGTAGCTGAACCGATCTTCGGGGCGGGTGTGATGTTAAGCGTCTCTTAATCGAAAAACACCCGCTAATGCGGGTGCTATTGATGGGAACGTGCAGCGATCTAGTCCAGCGAGCGCACTGAGCGGAATATGTCGATGGTCTTGGTGGCGAGCCGGATTTCAATCAGAAACACCAATAAAGCGCTAACAAGAAATGCCATCGCTAACATAAATAGCGTGATCACCATGACGTTCAGATTCAAACGCCATAATTCTCCTGCGAACAATGACATGATGACGGTACAAACCAGCAGGCCAGAAGAGACACATAAACCGATAGCCCAGTTTATTACCTTGATACGTCGCCATAGCACAAGAATTTCGCGCTTGTTGCGCTGTATTCGCTCTGCGTCGGCGAAGGTTTGGATATTTCTTTCTGCAACCCGTACCCGGTCTGAAATCCGGCCTAAACGTCCAGACATCACATTGAGAAAACCGGCGATACCGGCGAGTAAGAATACCGGAGCGACAGCAATTTTAATCAGTTCAGACAAGGGGGTAATAAGCGTTTCCAAAAGCAGGCCTATTCATTGTTATGATTATTTTAGGGGCTATATTAAATCAGCTGAATATCGTCGTCAGCAATAATTCCGTGCATAACTTTGATAACGCCAATTTTTAAGCGCAAACAAAAACACCCGCAGAAGCGGGTGTTTTTAAAAAGATAGCAGGCTTATGCCATGCCGAGTTTCTTCTCGAGGTAGTGGATGTTCGTTCCACCAGCACAGAAGTTCTCGTCAGCCATAATACGGCGCTGCAGCGGGATGTTAGTTTTGATCCCTTCAATAACCAGCTCGTCCAGCGCGTGGCGCATACGGGCGATGGCTTCATCACGGCTTTCACCGTAAGTGATCAGTTTACCAATCATCGAATCATAGTACGGCGGTACAGTGTAGCCGCTGTAGATATGCGATTCCCAGCGTACACCCAGACCACCCGGAGAGTGGAAAGTGCTGATCAGGCCCGGGCTTGGAATAAAGGTTTCCGGATCTTCAGCGTTGATACGACATTCGATAGCGTGACCGCGAACCTGTACCTGAGACTGATCGACAGATAGCGGTTGACCGCCAGCAATGCGCAGCTGCTCTTTAATTAAGTCTACGCCGGTGATCATTTCTGAAACCGGGTGCTCAACCTGAATACGGGTGTTCATTTCAATGAAGTAGAACTCGCCATTTTCGTACAGGAACTCGAACGTACCTGCGCCGCGATAACCGATTTCAACACAAGCTTTACAGCAGCGCTCGCCAATCTTGTTACGCATCTGCTCAGAGATTCCTGGCGCTGGCGCTTCCTCAACCACTTTCTGGTGGCGACGCTGCATCGAACAGTCACGCTCACCTAAGTGAATCGCGTTGCCTTGGCCGTCAGACAGTACCTGAATTTCAACGTGACGTGGGTTTTCAAGGAATTTTTCCATGTAAACCACTGGGTTACCAAACGCCGCACCGGCTTCAGCTTGTGTGGTTGCGATAGATTGAATCAGTTCGCTTTCGCTACGTACAACACGCATACCACGACCACCACCACCACCGGCGGCTTTAACGATAATTGGATAACCAATACGTTTAGCGATGGCTCTGTTGCGTTCTTCGTCGTCAGTCAGTGGGCCATCAGAACCTGGTACACAAGGTACACCAGCTTTCTTCATGGCGTTGATAGCAGAAACTTTGTCACCCATCAGATTGATGGTGTCTGCTTTTGGACCAACAAAGATAAAACCGCTTTTCTCGACCGCTTCAGCAAACGCTGCGTTTTCCGCCAGGAAACCGTAACCAGGGTGGATTGCGATAGAGTTGGTTACCTCTGCCGCTGCAATGATGCGCGGAATGTTGAGGTAACTTTCAGTTGCAGACGCACCACCAATACAGATTGATTCATCTGCCAGCAATACGTGTTTTAAGTTTCTGTCCGCAGTGGAATGTACCGCCACGGTTTTGATGCCTAGCTCTTTACAGGCACGCAAAATCCGCAGGGCAATTTCGCCGCGGTTAGCAATAAGTACTTTATCTAACATAGATACCGCCCGATTATTCGATGATGAACAGTGGCTGATCGAACTCTACAGGCTCTTGGTTATCTACCAGAATAGCTTTGATGACACCGGCTTTGTCAGCTTCGATCTGGTTCATCATTTTCATTGCTTCGATGATACACAGTGTGTCGCCAACGTTAACTGACTGGCCTACTTCCGCGAACGCTTTTGCCGTTGGAGAAGATGCACGGTAGAACGTACCAACCATTGGTGACTTTACCTGATGGCCAGTAGGGCCCGCTTCAACAGCAGGTGCTGCTTCAGCAGCTGGAGCGGCAGCAGGAGCCGGAGCAGCAGCGGGTGCTGGAGCAGGCGCTGCATAGTTATAAGTCATTGGTGCGGCAACACCAGTAGGACCACGGTGGATTCGAACAGACTCTTCGCCCTCGGTGATTTCCAGTTCGGCAATACCGGATTCTTCAACCAGTTCGATGAGTTTTTTAATTTTTCTGATATCCATTGTCATTTCTCGTTCTAATTTAGTTTTGTAAGTTCAGAGCAGCCGTCAATGCGAGCTCATAACCTATGGCTCCTAAGCCAAGGATGACACCGGCAGCAACGTCAGATAGATATGAATGGTGGCGGAAAGGTTCCCTTGCATGCACATTTGACAGGTGCACTTCAATGAAAGGAATGTTTACACTTAGCAGTGCATCCCGTAATGCAACGCTGGTATGGGTGAAAGCCGCCGGATTAATAATAATCGCGTCGATATTACCCATGGCGTCATGGATGCGGTTGATCAGTTCAAATTCAGCATTAGACTGAAAATGGTGCAGCGTGGCGCCTGCCGCACTGGCTTTTTCGGCCAGATTATCGACAATGTCCTGTAGCGTCTGGTAACCGTACGTTTCCGGTTCACGCTTGCCCAACATATTCAGGTTAGGGCCATTAAGTAACAAAATTTCCATAAAACTGCTGCTATCTTGCTTATAAGTGACTGCTTGCAACGCATTTCAACAGAAAATAAGTCTGCTTGCACGAAATTTAAACTGGGTTCAGTTAAAATCCACCAAATTGGCGATGATTATAGATGATAGGAGAGTTTTCGCAGCAAAATACTGGTCTAATCAGGGGAAATAGGCGCAAGTTTTCTGGCGGGGATTTTGCTTTATTTATAAAACCCAATATTGCCGGAAGCGTCTGTGTTTGACGCTTCCGGACGGGCTTCAACTAGTTTTTCAGCGCAGCGTTCACATGATTAGCAAAGGCATTGGCTTTCATAAAGCCTGTTACTCTCGCCTTTTTCAACTCTTCACCCTGAGTATCGAAAAACAAAATCGTGGGTAGGCCCAGCACATCGAATTCCTTCTGGAAGGCCAGATTTGTCGGGGTGTTGTCGGTTAAATCGATTTGCATCCACACAGTATTTGAAAGCGCATCGATAACCGCAGGATCCGGGAAGGTATACTTCTCAAACTCTTTACAGGCAACACACCAATCGGCGTATAAATCCACCATCACGGTTTTGCCATCGGCATTGGCGGCAGCTAGCTTCGCTTCAAAATCACCGATGTTTTTGACCACCATAAATTCTGGATGGCTGTCTGCGGAAGTCTGCGCCTGACCGCTGTAAGTAGCCGTCGGAGAACCGAATAATGTGACATAGCCCACCATGGCACTACCAAACAGCCCCAATGCTATAAGCAATGTTCGCACACCTTTCATAAAGGTAGCGGCAGTGTTCTGGTTCATCACGCTGTAATAGGAGAATGTGGCTAAACCTACAGCAGCCCAGAGCAGGTTGATGTAATCGTTGCTCCACAGGCGCTCAACAAAGATGAGGGCGACGGCCAGCATCATGAAACCAAAGCTCACCTTCACCACATTCATCCAGTTTCCCGCTTTAGGCAGCAGTTTGCCGCCGGTCATACCAAACAGAATGAGTGGAATACCCATGCCTAAACTCAGCACATAGAGGGAAATAAAGCCCAAAGTCATGTCGCCGGTCTGAGCTATAAATAGCAGAATGCCGGTGAGTGGCGCGGTGGTGCACGGAGAAGCGACCAAGCCAGATAATACGCCCATAACGAACACACCAACGAAGTTGCCCCGTTTCTGATTGTTACTGACATCGTTGAGTTTGCTCTGCCAGGACGAAGGCAATTGAATTTCATACACGCCGAACATGGCCATGGCCAGGGCGATAAACAGAACGATAAACACCCCTAGTATGGCCGGGTGCTGCAGCGCTGCCTGAAACTGCACGCCAGCCGATGCGACCACCAGACCCAGAATGGAGTAGGTAATCGCCATACCCTGCACGTAAATAAAGCTGAGCGTGAAAGCACGGCTTAAGCTCATGCCTTTACCCTGTCCAAGTACAATGCCAGACAGAATGGGATACATGGGGAAAACGCAGGGCGTAAATGCCAGGCCAATACCGAGTGCCAGGAACAGCAGCAGGGTTACCGCGAGATTTTCTTTATCGGCCAGTCGCTCAGCCAAACCAAATTGCTCAGAGGCGACTTCATCGGAAGCGCTATCAGGCGCGCTAGCATTTGAAGAAGGTGCTGTATCACCGACAGCATTCAGATAAATCACTTTCACGGTAGGCGGATAGCAAAGCCCTGCATCGGCACAGCCTTGATAACGGACTTTCACCACGCCATCCTGTACGGCCTGCTCTACAGGAACAGTAAAAGAAACATCCACATAATACACTTCGGTTTTACCAAAGAATTCGTCTTCTTTTTCTTTTCCGGGTGGGAATATGGGCTCACCTAAGGTGACATCTTTGCCAACCAGTTTGAACTGATACTTATATAAGTAGTAATCCGGGGCTATGTCGAAGTGAATGACCAGCTTGTCGCCCTGCTGTTCATAGCTGAATTCAAAGGCATCTTCCACCGCCAGGAATTCCGGCTCCTCCTGCTGCATAAAGTTTCCGCCCTGATTGAACTGGGGGATTTGGGCAGTAGCCTGAAAGCAAAACAAGGTGAGCAAACAGGTTAACAGCAGTGTCGATACAGACTTCATATTCAGTATATCCTTCGAAAAACGCATTCAGGTTAGGGTAACAGTAACCTTATATCTGACCGCAGTCGGTTTCGTATTCTTTCAGATTTTTAATAAAATCACGAACCCTCTGTCGCGAATTCTGTCGTACTCATATCAATACAAACTTGTATTTAGGGGGCAAACCCCCATTTTACTAATTCACGCATGTCAGTGTTCGGCTTAGCAATAAGCGAAAGCACTGGCTTTATGAACTTAAGCCAACGAGGTTAACTCTTGCGAATATTATTTTTGCTATTTGCCATAATGCCCATCATTGAAATAGCCCTGCTAGTGAAAGTGGGTGGCATTATCGGCGGATGGAACACGATTGCGATCGTACTTATTACTGCCTTTATCGGTGCTTATTTTGTAAAACGAGAAGGCTTGCATACGCTGCAAAAAGCGCAGATGAAAATGCAGCAGGGCGAAATGCCCGGACAAGAAATGGTCGACGGTATCATGCTGGCTGTGGCCGGTGTGCTTATGGTCACGCCGGGTTTCATCACCGATATCTTGGGTATTCTGTTGGTGCTGCCTGTCACCCGCCACCTTATCGGTGCATCGGTGAAAAAGCATATGAAGATGCGCGTAGTGACGTCTTCCGGTTTTAATCAGCAAGGTCCCTTCGCGGGTGGCGCCGATCCGTTTGGCCAGCAGTTCCACGATGGCCCACGTCAGGAACATGGTGACGTATTTGAAGGGCAGTACACCGACAAGTCTGACAGCGACAGCAACCCCCGCCTGAATAAATAGTCAATTAACAGGTTACGCGCTTTAGCGGCGCGTAATCCTCCCTTTCAGAATCAAATGGTTAGTTACCAACCACCAAAAATTGAAAAATTTTTGCATTTTTTTCACCTAATCCCCTTGAACTTGTATGGTGACTACCCCATTTATCCACGCAGAACACGATTTGAAGCTGGGTTTACCGGCTTCTTTCTTAAGTAAATGGCGTACACGAGACCGTGCGTCCTAGTTAACTAACATTTAGATAGTTGGAATTTTCAGGAGACTTGAAAATGGCAATTCGTCCTTTACACGACCGCGTAATCCTTAAGCGCGCTGAGCAAGAAACTAAATCTGCTGGCGGCATCGTACTTACCGGTTCTGCTGCAGAAAAATCAACCCGCGCTGAAGTTATCGCTGTGGGTAACGGCCGTATTCTTGAGAACGGCGAAGTGAAAGCTCTTGACGTTAAAGTTGGCGACACCGTTATTTTCAACGACGGTTACGGCGTAAAAGCCGAAAAGCTGGAAGGTGAAGAAGTGCTTATCGTTAGCGAAAGCGACATTCTGGCAATCGTTGAGTAATAGACGTTTAACGTTTTAACCGTATTTAGAGGAATTTAAACATGGCAGCTAAAGAAGTACGTTTTGGTGATGACGCCCGCACGAAGATGCTGAAAGGCGTTAACATTCTTGCAAACGCAGTAAAGGTAACCTTAGGTCCTAAGGGCCGTAACGTAGTACTGGATAAATCATTCGGTGCACCTACCATCACTAAAGATGGTGTATCTGTAGCCAAAGAAATCGAGCTGGAAGATAAGTTCGAGAACATGGGCGCACAGATGGTTAAAGAAGTTGCGTCAAAAGCCAACGACGAAGCCGGTGACGGTACTACTACTGCAACCGTTCTGGCGCAGGCAATCGTAACTGAAGGTCTGAAATCAGTTGCAGCGGGTATGAACCCGATGGATCTGAAGCGCGGTATCGACAAAGCCGTTGTTGCAGCCGTTGAAGAACTGAAAGCGCTGTCTACAGATTGCGCCGACAGCAAGTCTATCGCACAGGTTGGTACTATCTCTGCAAACTCTGACCTGGAAGTAGGCGAAATCATCGCTGAAGCGATGGAAAAAGTAGGCAAAGAAGGCGTTATCACTGTTGAAGAAGGTCAGGCTCTGCAAAACGAGTTGGACGTGGTTGAAGGTATGCAGTTCGACCGTGGTTACCTGTCTCCTTACTTCATCAACAACCAGGAAAACGGTACTGTTGAATTAGACAACCCGTTCATCCTGCTGGTTGACAAAAAAGTATCTAACATCCGTGAACTGCTGCCTACGCTGGAAGGCGTTGCAAAAGCAGGCAAGCCTCTGCTGATTATCGCTGAAGATCTGGAAGGCGAAGCGCTGGCGACACTGGTAGTAAACAACATGCGCGGTATCGTGAAAGTAGCTGCTGTTAAAGCACCTGGTTTCGGCGACCGTCGTAAAGCTATGCTGCAGGATATCGCTATCCTGACTGGCGGTACGGTTATCTCTGAAGAGATTGGTCTGGAGCTGGAAAAAGTTCAGCTGGAAGACTTAGGTACTGCGAAGCGCGTTGTTATCAACAAAGACAACACAACCGTTGTTGACGGTGCGGGTGACGAAGCGGCTATCGAAGGTCGTTGCGCACAAATCCGTGGTCAAATCGAAGATTCTACTTCTGAGTACGACAAAGAGAAGCTGCAGGAACGTCTGGCTAAGCTGTCTGGCGGTGTTGCAGTAATCAAAGTAGGTGCTGCTACTGAAGTTGAAATGAAAGAGAAGAAAGACCGCGTTGAAGATGCGCTGCACGCTACCCGCGCTGCGGTACAAGAAGGCGTAGTACCTGGTGGTGGTGTTGCTCTGGTTCGTGCTGCTGCAAAACTGGCAGAACTGACTGGCGACAACGAAGACCAGACTCACGGTATCAAGCTGGCTCTGCGCGCGATGGAAGCGCCTCTGCGTCAAATCTCTATCAACTCAGGTGCAGAAGCGTCTGTTGTTGTTAACGCGATTAAGAACAGCGAAGGTAACTACGGTTACAACGCAGGTAACGACACTTACGGCGACATGCTGGAAATGGGTATCCTTGACCCAACTAAAGTGACGCGTTCAGCTCTGCAATTCGCAGCGTCTATCGCCTCTCTGATGATCACTACAGAAGCGATGGTTGCTGAACTGCCTAAAGAAGAAGCTGCTGCACCTGATATGGGTGGCATGGGCGGAATGGGCGGCATGGGTGGAATGATGTAAACGTCACCTGAGCGTTTCATAAGAGCTCATACTGTTTAAAAGGCCCGTAAAGCATTGCTTTTCGGGCCTTTTCTTTATATATACCTGTAAATTCCTTTTTGTACTATGAGCGCTTGGCTACTTCTTTCTCATTAGCTGCTGTACATCCACATTCAACTTGTCCTTCATCTTCTGAATCAGCGCTGAAGAAGTCTCCTCAACTGTTTCAAGTACATCTGTCTTAATATGCTCAGAGACAAACTTTTGCTTGGCTTTAGAAACTTTACCACCACAATTAATCAGGATTGAAACGATTTTATCCAAAGTATGATTTGGAATATCTGTTAGCTGATTACCTGTTAACCATTCATAGAGAAACCAGATCACGCGGTTATATTTAGAGTTTGGTTTTTCTGCGATAAATGAGGTTAGTGCATCTATATCTATTTTTTGAAGATCGCTGCAAAGTAGTGAAGCCTGATCCCTTGATACTTGATTGCAGCAATCATGTGCTCAAAGGGTGAGTCAGCTGGCTTACGAGTCCCCGGGATGATTTTGCGCTTAGACGCACCATAAGCGATGAGTTTTTCAGCATCTGCTTTAGGATCCTGGTACACGTCTACGTCTAGTTTTGGAAGAAGCAGACTATAGTATTGATTTAGGTAGGTGTATCCCAGCGGGTTCATAAGAGCCTTTACTTATTTGGTGTATTGCTCAATACCCTGCTCGTAAAGCTTAGATAGCTCCTTCCGCAGAGAAACATTCGTTTCAACAAAGCACTTACAATACGAATATAATACTTACAAATCAATAAAAGCAGTTACGCTTTTACTTTTATAATTACAGCTAGAAAAGTCACTTACAAATGCTAGAGCTTTATACCTGCATTCACAGCGTACTCAACCCACTGGTGAAGATGGTTGAAGTTATGAAGATCAAGAAAGAAGGTTGGTACATCCAAAACATTTTTGGTTACTATGTGAGGGTAAGTGCCATGTTTGATATTTAAGTAATGTCAGAATCATGGATTCATATTCGGTTGCTATTCAGGAGTGCGCAATGCCAGTTGCCCGAAAACACAATGTGTTGACACCCGACGAATACCTACAGGAAGAGCTTGAAGCATCTGTTAAACGGGAGCTTATTGATGGTCAGATTTATGCGATGGCTGGAGCCAGCGCCAACCATGAGAGAATAGCGGGAAATTTTTATAGTGAGTTAAGAAATCACTTAAAAGCGACTCCCTGCGAGCCATTTAGTTCAGATATGAAAGTGCGCGTTCGTGATAACTTTTATTATCCAGATGTGTTGGTCGATTGTAATTTTGATGAGTCAGAGCCATATTTTACATCAACGCCGGTAATCCTTGTGGAAGTGATTTCCCGTTCTACTCGTAAAATGGATGAGAAGCAAAAGTTACTTGAGTACGTCAATATTCCTACACTTAAAGAGTACGTGCTGATTGAACAGGACGTAGCAGATGTTACCGTTTACAGAAGAAGCGATGACTGGCGCTCCACCCACTATTTTTTAGGTGAAGAAATCCACTTCGAATCGATAGATTTTACTATCCAGGTAGAAGACATTTATCTTCGTGTAAAAAATGAAGACGTTGTGGCATTCCTTGAACAGCAATCCCAATCTTAATAATTAGCTGCATTTACCTAGCCTAAGATCACCTTATTTATCCCCGAAATCGTCTGCTGAGTCATGCAATTTCCCTAATAAATCACCCTTGACAAAATCTTTACATTTAACTCGACCAGAAGTGAAAAAGTCGCTAAATTAGCCGAACTTTGTAGTTGTGGTATCTAAAGTTCAAGGATGAAAACATGAATAACGTTGTACGTGTCTTTTCTCTTTCTGCGTTGGCGCTGGCTGTATCTGCGTGCGGTGGCGGCGGTGGCTCTGACAGTGCTTCCGGCGGCGTACAAACGCCGTCAAAAACACCTCTGCAGATCATTTCTGACGCGCAATCTCATTCCAAATCTCAACTAACTACCGCTGCAAAAACGCAGGCCAATACCCGTTATAGTGGAGAATCCGGCAAGGCAGAGATAGATATTGCCCTGGCCCAGCATGTTTATAGCGTATTGTTTGACGACAACATTCTCACTGTGCCTGATATCGGTGAACACGATATTGAAAATGAACTCGGCAGCGACGGTTCAATTAACAGCACCCTTCAGTGTGATGAAAGCGGCACGGTGAAATATACCGGAAAGTTTGATGACAACGGTACCGGTAAGTTGTCTATGGATTTCAGTGATTGTGAGTCTTATTACAATAGTTTCGCGTTGTCTGGTGTGGCGGCGGTTTCTATTGATGTCGTTACCGACAGCAAAATAGAATATACCCTGTATTTTTCCAATCTTAACTGGCAAGACGACGTCCCGGTGTCTCTGTCAGGCCTTATCAGCTTTAGTGATTCATATTCCATACAAACCGGCGTGACGACGTCGGTTAGTGAGCAATATGTGAGTGCTTCAATAGGCGCTGAAAGCTACCTTATTGATACCAGCATGACCACCAGTGATGACTGGGAGTCACCTGAATTCCGGATTGATGGCCGCGTTAGTGTGGGTTCTGAAGGCTATGTGGATGTAGCGCTGGACACTGATGAGCTAGATATGCCGTATTTTTACGGTAGTACCGTGATTTTCAATAACGGTGAAGCACAGTTGAAGTTCTTGCAGGGTATGGTGATGTACACCCAGGATCTCGACAATGACGGCGAAATGGATGCCGGTAAGTACTTTGATAGTCTATACGGCTTCATCACATCGCCGGTGACTGATACGGAATTATATAACCTCGCCGAAATTTCACTGACACCCTATGTTGAGTCTCCTTATCTACAAGATTATGAGGGGCTGTCCGTGGCACAGGAAATTGTTGTGCTGCCTGGTAATTATTATGACCTCGATACCCCAGACGAAGATCTGACTGTCAGTTACAACTGGTATCTAAACGGCAAATTGCTTGAAGGCGTTCACGGTAACACCCTGCCCGCATACTCAGTGACGGTTGATCAGTGGCTTGAAGTGTCCATGGTGGTGTCTGACTCAATCAATACCGTGGAATCCTATCCCATCAGCATCTATGTGGAAGATACTCCTGCGGTTGTTACGGTTAGTAATGTGCCGGAAAACGTCCGTGCTGGCGATACCATTACTTTCTCATTATCACTAACAGACGCAGATGTACCGGGCAATGAAAACCTGGCGGCATTGGCGAGTGCGCCTGAGGGGGCAACGTTAGCTTCTGACGGCACGGTGACCTGGGTTGTACCGGACAATCAGCTTTTTAGTCAGATGGTGTATTCCTTCGGTGTGAGCAACAGTCAGAACCCAAATAACACCATTGAGGAATACTTTGAAATGACGGCGAATGCCGATGAGGCGCTGCCGTTGTTCCGTACTGGCGTGGAAGTGCCTCATCGGAATAGTTCTCAGTGGGTGGCCGATTTTGATGGCGACGGTAGCAATGAGTTATTGGGGACTGACAATGGCTCACGGGTATTTTTACTGGCGCTGGTTGATGGTAAATATCAACAGAAGTGGGCATATCCCTATGCGCTGTCTGATGAACAGAATATCCGGCAAGTATTGCCTGCAGATATCGACGGAGATGGCACGCCTGAAATTATAGTTATCACAGAAAAGACCTTCTGGTTGATTGATGATTTAACCAAAGATGCACGGGTTTTACTTGAAACCGACGACTATTTCAGTGAAGCGTTACTGGCTGATACCGACAACGACGGTGTGAATGAACTGATTTATTCTGTTAAGAATGCGGATTACGACGCCAGTGAAACGACCATTTTTGTGAGTGAGTTGGGAAGTGAGTTGGTTACAACACTCAGCTTCAGCACTAACAGCTTTCAGACAATCGCTGTCGGTAACGTGGATGCCGACAGTAACGTAGAGCTGATTATGAACACTGGTCTGGTGTACGACCTGACCACTGGTACGAATGAGTGGTTCTTCGGCTCCGGATTTGGTAGTTCATTTGTCACTGCCGGCGATCTCAACGGCAATGGTATCGATGAGATCATTGGTGCCGGTGCCTGGGATGCGCTTTACGTGTATTCCGCTGCTGATAAATCTCAGCTGGCGTCATTGTCGCTTGAAGATACCTGTGATATGCATGCTTACAATCTCTACAATGATGCGACAGATGAAATTGTGGTAAGCGATTGCCAGTGGGGCAATGTAACCGCGTACTCTCTGAACGGCAGAAATCAACTGGATACAGTATGGCAAGTTGGGCTGCAGGATCACGGCTCGTCATCGCTTACCATGGGTGATATCGACAACGACGGTAGTGCGGAAATTTTATGGGGCTCAGGCACCAGTAGTTCAGGTGCAGACCGTCTGCTCACGGCAGACTACACTGCCGATGGTGCAACGGTAAAAGAAAATACAACCGGAGTTCAGCTTGACCATTTTTATGCCGCGGGCTGGTCTGAAATCACTTCCGGTGATGAGCGTGCTGTATTCTTTGTGCCCAGTACCGAAAGTGGTTATGACGGCTCTGTTATCGCAACGATGACCGGCGATGGCACCATAACCGTGGGTGAAGAGCTGTCTTCTAACTGGGACAACAGTACTCAGGCGGTAACGACGGATTACAATAACGATGGCGCAGGGGATATCTTCCTGCCGCTGACTGCCTTGTATGACGGCGCATTCGGTGCGGTGCAGTTAAGCGATATGTCTGTTCAGTACTCTGTCGATGGTGGTGACAATGACAGCACTATCGGCAAGATAATGGCCATAGACGTGAACGGCGACGGATATGAGGATGCGGTCTATCAGGACGGGTCAGCGATCAAGGTTATCGACATTCAGAATCAGTTGCTGGTGGCATCGTATACGAACCCCCAGAGGATTAGTGATTTTGATGCGGTATTTATTGATGATGTATTGAATCTGGTTGTGACAAGCGGTTATCAGCAGGTACAGTTGCTGACGCTGGGTAGTAATGCATTTATTGCCGGCAACTCATATGAAATTGAATGTCCGCAGGTGCTGTTTACCGGCGGTGAAAACAGCCGTCAGTTTGTTTGTTCCGGTGGTAACGATAAGGAAATGAGCATGCTGACATTTTCTGACAGTGGTGTGGAACTGGTGGGGGAATACCGCTTCCCGTTTGAGATCATCGATATGATTGTGGACCCGGTTACCCCAACTAACGTACTGGTAGTAACCGGTGATGATAGCAGTTGGTACAGCTCTCATTCTGTTCTGCGTAGCATTGCAACTAATGGCAATATTGTGTGGTCTGGTCCGAAATTGAACGGCAGAGCAGAAAAAGGTGCATTGCGTGCCCGTGGCTCAGAATCCGGCGATATAGAAGTTATGCTTGGCACGTCGGCAGGGATGTATCTGATTCACTAATTGATGATGACGCTCAGGTGAATGCTCTTATTTACTTTCACCTGAGTTCAGATCTTCCTGGCAGTGAGAATGTTGCATCGGTTATTCCGCGAACACTGTCGGGGCGCTCCGTATTTATGCTGCACCGTAAACAGGTAAGGTCAGCGTAAATTCGGTACCGGTATAAAGTTCACTTTCTACGCTGAGCATCCCTTCGTGCTCTGTCGCTATGTCATATGAGATGGAAAGTCCCAGGCCAGTACCTGTATCCTCGTCTTTGGTGGTGAAGAAAGGATTAAATATCTTTTGCAGGTTCTCGTCAGAGATTCCGCAGCCATTGTCACTAACGATGAGTTCTACAGTTCCGTTGCTGTTTGCTCTGGTGCGTACTTTCAGCTTGCCCCGCCGTCCTGTTTCTTCAATCGCCTGAGCGCCGTTAATCAGCAGGTTAGTAATAACCTGAGAAATTTTACCCACGTTCATCATAACGCGAGGCAATTCTTCATAGTTAATGTCTACATCACAGACATATTTAAGCTTGTTGTTCACCAGCGCTAATGTGGTTTTCACGCAGTTATTCAAATCAAAAAGCTGCTTCTTATCTGTGTCGATTCTGGAAAATTGTTTAAGGCTGCTGACAATTTCTTCTACTCTTTGCAAACCGTGTTCAGATTCTTTAATAAGATGAGAAACGTCGTTACTAATAAAGTCCATTGACTGGAAGGCCTGAGAATTCTTTAATACAGCTATCTTTTCCAGCGCGACCTCATTGGTTTTTGCTTGTGTGACTTCCATCAGATCTTTGTAGAGTATTTCAAAGCTGGCTAAATACTCTTTCAGTGTGTCCAGATTACTACTGACAAAGCCCACAGGATTATTGATTTCGTGGGCGACACCGGCAGCAAGCTGACCGACTGATGACATCTTTTCCGCCTGAAGTAATTGCTGCTGTGTTTCTTTCAGCGATTTGTTCGACTGCGACAGTTCTTCATTTTTTCGGTTTAATTCAGTGGTACGCTCGAGGACTCTGTATTCCAGAGACTGATTTAGAGCCTGTAAGGCATTTTCTGCTTCGGCTCTGCGGATATGCTCTTCTTCAAGATGCGAGGTTAGATGATTGAAGACCGTTGCTAACTCTTCGAGCTCGTCGTTGGTACGCACATTTACCTTAATATCTTCATATTTGTTTTCTTTAGAAGCCTGAATGAGCCTGCGAGCACCCTGTTGAAGAATATGGATCTGCTTAGTCAAATAGCTACCGAGAAAATAGGAAAATAGCGCAACAAGGACCATCTCAATGGCTGCAATGGTATAAGCCCACTGCTGAATATCGCTCAGCGATGCTTTTACTGCCGCAATATTAATTCCAAGGTCAATATAACCATACAACGTATCATCAACTAGAATCGTGCGGCGGATATCGTAAATTCCATCACTGGCCAAGCTGACAGATGTATCGGCCTGAAAGTCCGAATTTAGCGATTGTTCGTTACCACCTGACGCGAAAACTCTGCCGGAGATATCTGTTATTTTGACGTAATGAATGTCTGAATCGGTAAGCAACTCATTGACATCAGCCTCAATACCGGCCAGATCAAATGACAAAAATGCGTTCTTGGTCGTGGAATAGAACAAATTAGCCGTTGTATTTGCACGTTTAACCACTGCATCGTTAACCAGGTTGGTCAGCAGGTTGAACGTTGTTGTCAGCAGCAGTGCGAGCAATGTTGCTTCTATGAACGCGACGCCCAGTATTGTTTTTAGTTTTAATGATATTCGCATGTGAACTACGGCTTCTCTTGGTGCAGTAAGTCTATATTCAGCGCCCGGATGTCATCCCAGTCGGCAGAAAATGCTTCCGAGAATCCTTTCACTTTTAGACTGTCCAGCGCGCCACTGCCTTTTCCGCCGGGAGTCATGGTTGTGAGAACATTCAGAAGTTGCTCGCGAACTTTCTCTGACAGTCGTGGATGCGTCGCTATGGCATGTGGCGTATAAGCCGGGCTTGACCAGAGCACTTTCAGGTTCTCTTTCACGACGTTTTCTGTGGCTTGCAGAGACCGGTATATTCCGCCTCCGGCCTTAAAAAATCCCCTTGTTACATTCAGATAAACAGAGTCGTGGGATTGTACATAAACGGGTGTAAAGCTAATGCCATCTTTATGCATGGTAGCACGGGGAATAATACTGGCAGCAAAAGCGGCGGGGGCAGGAAAGGCGATTTTGGCACCTTCAAGATCAGATAATTCTGAAAAAGGACTGTCACGCGGCACAACGATGATGCCCTGAATGGTTTGATCTTTCTGACGAGCCAGCGCGCGGTAGCCTGGGTTTTTCTGAAAAACGACAAAGTGATAGGGGTTCATGTAAGCAATGTCATATTTGCCTTGCGACAGTGCTTTTTCAAATGTAGGAATATCTTTCGCGGTTTCAAAGTGTAAAGTGTGTCCGGTTTCAGACTCGATATAGCTGAGTAGTGGTTGCCAGGCCTCTGCGAGCTTTTTCGGCGAGTGTTGCGGAACAATACCCACAGAAAAGGATTCAGCTGAAGCGGAATGTGATATGAGCATTAATAGTATTGCAACGACGCGCCTGCTCAATAGTTCAGACATATTCATTCTTCTCCCGCATCATGACGTTCTCCAGTACCAGCGTGCATTCATTGTTTTTTAATTATTCTATTACACAATGTAATGATAAGGCATTGCCTGCAGAAATGCCTTTTTCGTTTGTGCTTCGCTATAATCCGCTTAACTTAACCGCATCAATACGAGTACCGCCATGGCAACTGCATCCGCCCTTCATATTCTGGTAAAAACTGAAAAAGAAGCTCTGTCTATTCTAGAACAGCTCAAGAAAGGTAAAGACTTTGCCACGTTGGCAAAGAAGCACTCAACCTGTCCGTCGGGCAAACGTGGTGGTGATTTAGGTGAATTTCGCCGAGGGCAGATGGTTAAACAGTTCGATGACGTGGTGTTTAAGAAAGAAGTGCTGAAAGTGCATGGGCCGGTAAAAACAAAATTTGGTTACCACCTGATCAAGACATTATATCGAAGCTAAAATTACCCTTTAAGCTCACCGCTTATTGAGCGCAAATTTACTACTGCATCACCGCGAATTTTGGAATAAACATCATAAATTCGCCGCTGTTAAATCAGGAAATGCAACTTTTTTGCAGTCAATCCCGCTTGGTAGGCTAGGCATACTCTTTAACATCTGGTCAAAAAATGACCTATTTGGCGCTTTGGGCGACATCACCGGTTTGCCAAAAGGTTTATATTTTAAACACTTTATCAATACCATGAATGAGTGATATGGAAGCAATCATATCACTTATTTTCTATACAACCTCCAATCCTTAGCTTTCAATTGGTTAGCGCAAGTCAACATTGAAGTTAGTCTAACTTGTTGTAACACATGAATTTAGGTTCTTTAAACGGGCATTTTCACTTCGCTACTGTGTTTAGCATTGGTAAATATACTGGTTAATTCTCCTGCACATAGTGGGATAACTGCCGGCTTATATATTCCTTTTTGATATAAATGTGCTTATTGCCACCGGTGGCAATAAATATTAGATTTGGTTAACAATAAAAAATATAAATTATTAATGCCGACAAGGATGTGGTCGGATTAAGCGTCTCAAGTATCCCTTGCCTGAGGAGAACACATGAAAGTTTTAATATTGAATGAAGGACTCGAGAAGCTCGGTCATACCGAAAAACGCTGTGCGGTATCACCCTCTAGTGTGAAACGCATGGTGAACCGCGGTGTTACCGTTGTCGTGCAAAAAAATGCTGGTGTTCTATCAGGTTACGCCGATGCCGATTTTACTGAGGTTGGTGCCAGCCTGGTGGAAAATGCAGACGACGCACTGAAAGAGACCGATTTATTGTTGTGCGTAAACCAGCCCGAAGAAGCGGTTTACTCAAAACTGAAAGCCAATGCCATTGTGGTAGGACACATTGACCCCTTTTTCCAGCAATCGCTGGTGGAGTCTTTAGCTGCCCGCAAACTGACCACCTTGTCGGTGGAAATGATCCCGCGTTCTTCCCGCGCCCAGAAAATGGATGCGTTAAGTTCGCAAGCGAGCCTTGCTGGCTACGTTATGGTGATGCAGGCAACTACACATCTGCCTAGCATTCTGCCAATGATGATGACACCGTCGGGTACCATTAAACCGGCGAAAGTTTACATCATTGGTGCCGGCGTTGCGGGTCTGCAGGCGATTGCGACGGCGAAACGTCTAGGCGCCAACGTACTGGCTTACGATACCCGTCCAGTCGTCGCTGAACAGGTTGAATCGCTGGGCGGTAAATTCCTGAAAATCGATTTGGGTGAAACCGGCCAGACCAAAGACGGCTACGCTAAAGAACTCACCGTCGAGCAGAAGCAGAAGCAGCAGGACGCGCAACGTGATGCGATTGCCGACTCAGACATCGTGATCACTACCGCGCAATTGTTTGGTCGTCGTCCTCCGCAGCTTATTAGCAAAGACACGCTGGCGCTGATGCGTCCGGGTTCTGTGGTGGTCGATATGGCTGCAACGTCTGGTGGTAACGTGGAAGGCTCTGAACCTGGCAAAGTGGTCACCGTAAATGGGGTCACGGTAATTGGTACCGGTAACTGGAGTCAGTCTGTCGCGAAAGACGCTACCGATATGTACGCCAACAACCTGTACAACCTGATCGATGAATTTTTCGATGATGAATCGAAGGCATTCAAGCTCGATCTGGAAGATGAAATTCTTGCTGGGTGTGTAATTACGCACGATGGCGAAATTACCAACGACATGCTTAAAAACGCGTATCAGGGAGCCTAATCATGGAAAATATCTATCTGATTTTTATCGTATTGCTGGCTGCTTTCCTGGGTTTCGAACTGATCCGCAAAGTACCTGCCACACTGCATACTCCGCTGATGTCGGGCTCAAACGCCATTTCCGGGATCACCCTGGTCGGCGCGTTGGCTGCATCGGGTATGGAAAACGACATACTGACAACGATTTTGGGCACGGCAGCGGTAGCGCTTGCCAGCATCAACGTTGTGGGTGGTTATCTGGTTACCGACCGGATGCTGGGTATGTTTAAAAAGAAAGATAAGAAGTAAGGGGCCGGGAAAATGGAATCTGTAGCATTGATAATCAATCTGGCGTACGTACTGGCGGCGGGTCTGTTCATTCTTGGTCTGAAACTTTTAAGCCATCCGCTGACGGCCCGTAAAGGGAACATGGTGTCTGCGGCGGGTATGCTGGTGGCTGTGGTAGTGACGCTGCTCGACCATCAGATTATTTCCTATCACTGGATTTTATTGGGCTTTGCCATTGGCGGCGCCTACGGTGCCTGGAAAGCAAAATCTGTCGAAATGACACAAATGCCAGAAATGGTTTCGCTGTTTAACGGCTACGGTGGTTTAGCTTCACTGTTACTGGGCTGGGCGACGGTAAGTCAGCTGTCGACGGTCGGCTTTAGTGGTGCCACGTCTTTTGTGTTGATTACGGTTATTCTGACGCTGTTAATTGGTGGCGTAACTTTCTCTGGCTCTGTGATTGCCTGGGGAAAACTGTCTGGCCGAATGAACGCCAAAGCGGTGATCTTCACTGGCTTGCGCGAGCTAAGCGTTCTGCACCTGGTTGGTTTCTTTGTAGTGGGTTACCTGTTTGTGACCGACCCAACGAATCCTGTATGGCTTTACGCCACCATCGCGCTAGCCCTGAGCTTCGGTATTCTGGCGACTATCTCGATTGGTGGTGCAGACATGCCGGTGGTCATCGCGCTGCTGAACAGCTACTCGGGTGTGGCGGCATCAGCTGCAGGCCTGGCAGTTGGCAATACGATTCTTATCGTAACCGGCCTGCTGGTGGGTGCGTCTGGTCTTATCCTGACTAACATCATGTGTAAGGCGATGAACCGCTCGCTGATGAATGTACTGTTGTCTGGTTTCGCGAAACCGGTTGAAGCGGCAGAGAAAATCGAAGGCGAAGTGAAAATCATGGCGGCGCAAGATGCGTTCTATGTGCTAGAAGCGGCGCAGGCGGTACTGGTTATTCCGGGTTATGGCATGGCGGTAGCACAAGCGCAACACGCTGTGCGCGAACTACAAACGCTACTGGAAGAAAACGGCTGTACGGTGGAGTACGCCATTCACCCGGTTGCGGGCCGTATGCCGGGTCATATGAACGTACTGCTGGCTGAAGCCGATGTACCTTACGATCAGCTTTGCGAAATGGACGATGTGAATCCGCGCATGGAAAACTACGACGTAGCCATCGTGATTGGTGCGAACGATGTAGTAAACCCTGCGGCAAAAGAGATGAAAGGCAGCCCAATTTACGGCATGCCAGTTATCGAAGCGTATCGCGCAAAAACGGTGTTTGTACTTAAGCGCTCAGCCAACGCAGGCTTTGCCGGCGTCGACAACCCGCTGTTCTTCAAAGACAACACGCGCATGGTATTAGGTGACGCAAAAGACACCATCAACACCATAATCCGCGAATTCGGCGACGACTAAACGCTTTTCGAGCGAGGAGGCACTTTCATTCGGAACACGCCGTGAACACATCCATGTGGGCTCGGCTGCCGCTTCCCTGCGGCAGACGGTTTGGAAACGGAAGAGACTTAACCGCTGTCGGGGCGCACTCTTCTGCCTGCCGCATCCCTGCGGCAGACGGTTCCGAATGAAAGCACCCCTTCGCTCTGCACGTTTAATCTACCGCTTATCCCTAATACATACCATTCAGATTAAAGCAGTTGCTCGCGTTGTACAGGGTGCCCAGTGAAAGGTGGGGCTGCGGATGTCTGATATACGGCTTGCTGATTGTATTTCATCACAAATGGCATCAGGCAGGCGGGTAGCAGGTAATCATTTTCTTTCAGCCATCGCGCGTCATACGCAATTTCTGAGGATTTCTTTGCGGAGAGTCGCATGGGGTTGCCAAACAAAATGTGATGCTCGGCTCGTCCAAGGTTGCCTGTACTGGAAAGCAACGGAAGTCCTGCGGAGTGATAAACCTGTCCCAAAACATTTTCAACATTAAAGCAGAATTGTTCGTAGCCAATTTTTACCACGTTCAATTCGCTTCTATTCAGCAACTTTTCTCTTTTTCTATTGCCCTGATACCACTTCAGCATCTGAAACCAATAGTGACCTTTGACTTTTTTCAGCCCACTGCGCTGCTCTGAACGCGCCAGTCTTGTTTGAGAGCTAGCATAAGAGCGAACGTCACGGACCAGAAAGCAAATCGTCGGTGAAAGTAACGGGTCACTGGCAATCAGGTTTAAATGGCGAATACCCTTCGAGGTATCCACCATCCGTTTTTCATCACCATAAACCTTGTGGAAATACCGCAACAGTTCTTTATAGGCGAGAGGCACATGACGGTACTTTTCCTCGCCCTTTGCTGGTATTGGCACGTTAGCGCGAATGTGTTCCAGCGCCGGGCCCCAGAATCCGCATTGCGCAGTGGGTTTTCCACAACTGCAAGCATGATTGGCATCGTGAAGCCAGTATTCAGGAGCATGGCGCAAAACCTGAAACACTTCACCCAGTGAAATTAGATCTGGATGACTCGCCAGAGCGATAGAAAAGGCGGTTGAACCTGAGTGAGACAAACTGGTTACGGAAAAGAATTTGTACGGCTTCATGGAATACTTTACCTGTGAGCGGAAACAAGAAAGAACTGTTATTTCGAGTCACGGTAAAGGGGGATGTTCGCTAATTTCGCGGCTTTTACAGGTAATTTACGGTGTTTAAAGTAGGTTTACACTCCTATGTGGCGGGCTACTTCTCGTTAATGATTGTGGTAGAAGATTGGTGCGTAAGCCTGGCACGAATACGACTTAGGGCTACGGGCGTGATGCCAAGATACGAGGCGATTTGTTGCTTAGTGAGCGTCTCTTTGAGCTCAGGGTAATCGGCACAAAAGCCTAAATAGCGCAGCGTGGCAGACTGCCTTACCATCATGCTCTCTTTTTCTTCTTTATAAATAAATATGTCAGTAAGAAATTTTGCGTATGCCTGCATAAAAGCCAGATCTGTTTGCATTGTGTGGATAAATGTTGGCCAGTGAAAAGAGATCGCAATTGCATCTTGTAACGCTTCGATGGTGAATTGCACGGGGGAACCTGTGGTCATGGCGCGGGTTGAACCAACAACCCGCGGTGCCTTTGCCAAAGATTGGGTATATTCTTTACCTTCTTCTGACACACTGTAATAGCGGACCAAGCCGGAATTCAGAAAATACAGGCGTACAGATGGTTCGCCTTGCTGGAATAACCGCTCGCCCTTTCTAAGCACATGGACTTCAGGCTTTAGCGAGAGTTGTGTCCAATCTATACCCGGCTGATAATTGTTGAAGAAAGCTTCGAATTGCTTTTGTAGATACGTTTTATCCATGAAGGTTAACCTGCTTTCTGTTGGAATTGCTGATAAGCCATTGCGCTAAGAGAATCATCACAACGCCTGTTATAAAACCGGGTGACACAATGGTCAAAATGCTGCCTGAAAGTACACCATAACACGCAACCCAAACCGGGATTATGTAACTCACTCCCAACAACATGCCGGCGCCACCGGTAATAATTACTCGTTGTTGCAGCACGAATGTAGCAAGGGTAGTGCCCAACGTAAGATAAATCAGCATGCCTTGAAATTTACCGGATTGCCATTGAACGGCAGCCAGATCGCCGAATGATAAAACCAGTGGCAATAACAAGACTGTGCCGAACAGCATGATGCGATAAGCTCCGCCAAAAGGTGTGTATTCTCGGCACCAACGTTGAACAGCAACAACATGGAAAGCAAGCAGGAAACAACCGAGCAGGTAAATCACATCGCCAATGTGCCACTGAAGTGATGCGTCACTGCGTAGCATCAGTACTGTGATTGCTCCCAAGCTACCAAGTATAAAGCCCTGCCACTGTTTACTGGCGGTCTGAACGCCCAGAAGAGAGCCAAGTGCAGCGCCAATAAGTGGCACTAATGTATACAGTACAGACGTATTTAACGCCGACGTTGTAGCAAGAGCAGTAAATAAACACACGAAGAAGCCAACGAGCCCAGCACTTACCAGCAGCATTTTGAGGCCGGCTTTAATGCCTGTGAACAGCGGTTTAGCAGAGCGTCGTCTTTGCCAAAAATAAACCGGTGTCATCACTATTAACGCAAAAAGAAATCGCAGGAAGGTAACAGCTAAGGGCGAGGCGTAGTCAGTTATCCAGGCGGAAACAATAAACGAGGATGCCATCAATAGCGACCAGCTGAGTGCCGAAAAATAGGCATGCAAGTTCGTTGTTTTACTTGCTGGCGAATGCATTAACCTGCTGACATTTTTCATCACTGTGCACCTTTTTTTGATTGCTCGCAGCAGATATGCGGGGACACATATCGCTCGAACAACAGGTTGCAAATAGCGCTGTCAACTGACAATCGGAACTCGCCGTTAAGTACCGATTCAAGTTGATTAGCAGACTTAATGGTTGAGCGTTGCGTCTCATCGTCAGCGAACTTAGTAAGTGTTTGATTTACTAAATAAAGGCTTTGATTTTCGCGATTTAGGCTAACCACTAGATTTCTGACAAATACCGCATCCGGGTGAGAGATGGAGTAATGATGTGAGGCCGTGCAGTCTGCATCAGAATAAGTGGCAGAGTCAAACCGGTAGAGGATGAAAGGGGCGTTGTCGCGGATTTCCACGACATCGTATTCGTTTTCGTTTACTGGCAGAATCTGATAATGCTTGCCGCCTACGTGCTGAATGCAGTTCGTATTGACTTGCAATGGACCAAGCGGCACTGATGCGCCGAAGCCACAGTCCACCAGATAGATATCACCGTTTAGTCTTACTAAAGTAATGCGGTGCGTGCGTGGCACATCGCGAACATTGTTGTTAAGTACACGGGCCATCATCAGGCGGGTTTCATAACCCAGTTGATTCAAACAATGCATTAGCAACTTATTGTGCTCGAAGCAAAATCCGCCAGCCTGTCGTATCACAATTTTGTGAAATATCGCGTCTAACTCCAGCGACATAGGCTCGCGCAGTAACACGCCTAAATTATTAAAAGTATGAGTCGCAATGTGGCGCCGGGTTAACGAACACAGGAACGAGAGCGACGGCTCATGTGGAGCGCACAGGTTTAGTTGTGTGAGATAAGCGTTAAGCATAGTAAGTCTCTGGAGTAATAAGTTGAGACCACTGTAGCCCACCTAAAACCTTGAGAAATTAACCTGAGTTAATCTCAGAAAAAATTTAGGTTTTGCCGCAATTCAGAACAAATTTCTGTGTTTTTAACCTAAGTTAATTCCATATTAGGGGTAACCGGTTAAAGTAGTGTTTTACCTTTCACCGGAGTTCGCCATGAGTTTACAGTCTGCATTATCAAACCGTTACGCTATAAAACAATTTTCTGACAAGAAGGTTGATGAAGAGAAAATAAAATCCATCACCGAGGCTGCCCGTTTGGCGCCCTCTGCGTTTGGTTTGCAGCCGTATCGCCTGATCGTGATTACCGATCGCGAACTGCTTGGCAAACTGGCTGGCGCAGCATTTAATCAAAAGCAACTGCCTACTTGTTCGCACCTGTTTGTATTCGCAGCGGAAACATCGATCACTGAAGGCACCGTTGATGCCTATTTTGCGCGAACCTATGAACAAACAGACAACGAACCGGGTAGCCTGAATGGTTATGCTGATTATATTAAAGGTTGGGTAAGCAGCCAGCCTGCCGAGGCACTGGCAGAAAGCGCCAAGCATCAGGCCTTTATTTCTTTGGGGCTGCTGATTGGTGAAGCGTCGCTTCAAGGCGTAGATTCCTGCCCGATGACCGGTTTTAATCCGGCGGGCTTTGATGAAATTCTGGGACTTACCGAAAAGGGCCTTACGGCAACCGTAATTTGTGCAGTAGGTTACCGTGAAGACGATGAGGCAACGCCTCAAAAAGTCCGCTACGCCAGTGAAGACTTTGTTATCAACGGCAACAAATTAGCGTAATGCGCATTAGCTAAAAATAATTGCTATTAGCATAAACAAAAAAGGGGGCAGCCCAGTGGTTGCCCCCTTTTATTTCGCGTCTTTCGTAGTCAGAACGTAAAACGCTAGCTAGAACTTAGAACTTAACGTTTACGCCAACCCACAGGTTACGTGCACGGTCTTTGATGTTGTAGTCGTCTTGGAATACCACTTCACTTACCGCACCACGGCCAGTAACGTACTCGTAAGTGCCGTCGCCGTTCAGATCGGTATACTCGGTGGTGTAAGACGTAAAGTCTTCATCCAGCAGGTTGTTAATACGGGCGTTTACAGTTACGTATTCGTTGAATGTGTAACGGGCACCCAGCGTCAGTAACTGGTAGTTTTTGTAGTACAGCGGCTTGTTAAGTACGCTGTCCCAACCGCGGTAACGGTCTGAACGCAACTGGCTTTGCAGATACACGCCCAGCGCATCAGTAACATCCCAGTTTACAGTGATGTTAGCCATGTGCTCTGCGGTATTGGTCAGCGGCTGACCTTCTTCCGGACCACTCTTCTGTTCGCTGTCAGTCCAGGTGTAGTTGGCTGTTACAAACCAGTCTGTGCTGAATTGATAACGACCTGCCACTTCAATACCTTGCAAATCTACTTTGTCGATATTGATTTTTTGGCTGTAAGTTTCGTAACCCAGTTGGTCGTACTCACCCAGGTTAACGCAAGGACGAACGCCGCCAGTCACTTCACAGCTATAAACTGTATCACCGCGCGCGATTTTGTCATCAAAGCGGGTGTTGAAGTAAGTGATGTTAAAGTTGTGACCCGCATCACCTGTCCAGTACGCTGCAATTTCGCTGTTCACACTGGTTTCTGGCTGGAGATCCGGGTTACCGGCAAACGGTGAAGTCCCCTGACCACCAAAACCGGTGATACCGTCGTAAAGGTCAGTCGTGTTAGGTGTTTTATAACCTGTGCTCACACCACCTTTCACGGTCCAGTTGTCGTTGAAGGTATAAACGGCATATAAACGTGGAGAAACCTGAGTGCCGAATACGTCGTGCTTGTCGTAACGAGCACCGGCTGTAAGCGTCAGGTAATCGTTAGGGCTCCAGTTATCTTCAGCAAACAGTGACCACATTTTCTGTTCCTGAATCAGGCCCGCCTGAGAACTTTCCAGACCGAAAACGCCATCGCGCAGTTCACCATCAATTCTCTGACCGCCCAGAACGATGTTGTGGTCGCCCATTACGTCCGTTACCGGAATATCAATACGTACGTCCAACGTATACTGGCTGCTTTCTAGTGGACGCTTAGGTCGTGGCAGGAAAGTGTCTTCTGCAATGCCTTTACGCTCTTCTTCGCTTAAACCTTCGTAAGCGCCAGTTCCGTCGTACATTTCCTGAAGCAATAAACGTTCGGTAACGCTTAACGGCAGAGTTCGGCCATCGTTGCTGGTATCAACGTGAGACAGGGCAATCATACTTGAGAAACCATCGAACTGACCCTGATGTGTAATCGACCACCACTCACGATTAAATTCCTGATCGTCAGCGTAACCAGCGCGTGGGTTTACCACACCACGTCTGTCAGCCCAGATAGAATCGATGTTATCTCTTGTACCCAGCGGATAGGTTATTTCACCGGTGTCGAGATTGTATGAAGGTGTATTGTCGTAAGTTTGATTTGAGTTGTCGTAATCAAACTTGAAGCTCTGGTTTTCAAAAGGCGTGTAGAACAGTGTAAAACCATATTGTGCACTGTCGCTGTCTACCGTTTTGCCGCCACTACCGAAGCCAAGCTGACGAATATGCACATCGCCGTTAGGGTCAATATCAGGAGCGAATTCAGGGTTCGATGCCTGACGCTCATACATGCTGCCGCGAACACCTAATGAAAGGAGGTCTTTGATTAGTGGGCCCTGCGCGAAAAAGTCCGTGGTGATGTCATCGCCAAACTGATCGTCGGTTTGAATGCTACGGCCAAAGTTGATGGAGCCACCCCATTCTTCAGAGCGCTTTTTGGTAATAACGTTGATTACGCCGCCCAATGCATCTGCACCGTAAAGCGTAGATGCCGGACCACGAATAACTTCGATACGTTCGATAGCTTCCATTGGAGGAACGTGACCAAATGCGTTACCGCCAAAGTTATTCGGATAAATATCACCGTGGTTATTCATACGTACACCATCGATAAGAAGCAACGTGTACTCACCGGTTAAACCACGCATACTCACTGAACCCTGGCCGGTTTTATCGCGGGTTGTACCAATATCGATACCTTCCTGGAACTGAACCGCGTCAAGCAGGGTAATGAACTGACGAGATTGCAGATCATCCTGGGTAATCACAGAGATACTGGCAGGAGCTTCGGTAAGCTTTTGCTCAAAACCGGTTGCCGTAACCACAAGGCGTTCGATGTCATCACTATCCGGAACAACAGGGGATTCCTGAGCGCTGACTGAAAAGGTGAAAAGGGCACTGGCAATTGAAGAGGCAATGAGTGTTCGTTGTGAAAATGGCTTCGACTTCATGGTTTTAACGTTCCGAATAAGTGAGGCTTGTGTTGTAGTTTAGTGTGAAAATCGCGGGGATATTAACAGTAGCTAATAAGTAACGCAATGCAAATGAGAGTGGTTTTTATTTAGATTGCAATATTCTTTGCATATCTTTGCTTTTCTTTGCCTAAAGTCTAACTCAGCTTACCAGTACGAAAATTGCTCGCCAATTCAATGCACCTATTGAATCGGTTTTCGAGTTAAAAGAATAAAAAAGCCCGGCAGATTAACAACCTGCCGGGCTTTGTGTGTTTTGTCAGTCTGAAATAATCAGCGGCCAGAGGCTTTTCTGGCTGCTTTAAAGTCAGAATCTGCAGTCCACTTCGGCCAGTCACCATTATTGGCCAACTCTGCCATTATCTGGCCCATCAAATCCAAATCCTGCTTCACGCCACCTAAGTCCCAACTCGGTAAATAATCGTCGGCAGCTTTGTGATAGCGCTTGGCAATAAAGGTAGGGTCAGTATCGCCTAAGCTCATAAACAGATAAGAAGGAATACCCTGTTTGGCCGCGGCAAAGTGATCAGAGCGGAAGAACAGACCATTTTGCGGGCGAGGATCGGGTTTAACGTAACGGCCCTGGGCTTTCGCTGCTTTCGCTACATAGTCTTCCAGTTCCGACAAGCCATTGCCGTACTGCAGAATGTAATCCACAGACTGATTCACGTTCATACCGTCGATGTTTAAAAACGCCACAATGTCCGACGCTGGCACTGGCGGGTTTTGGGCAAAATGCTCTGCACCAATCAAGCCGGTTTCCTCGGCGGTGAATGCGCCGAACATCAAGGTGCGGTCAAACGGCTTTTTCTCACTCAGCGTTTTCATCACCCGGGCAAGACCAAGTACGCCGGCCACGCCGGAGGCGTTATCCACAGCGCCGTTCATAACGACTTCCTTGCCGTTTTCGATGGCTTTGCCGATGTGGTCCCAATGGGCATGCAGCGCGACCCACTCATCCGGCGATTTTGCACCAGGAATAATACCGACTACGTTGCGCGACTGCTTTTTCTCAATGGTGTTATGCATCTTCAGTGAAGCATGCAATTTCATGTCGACCGCTTTAAAGCCGGGCTTAGATGCCTTAGCTTTCATTTCACGGTAGTCCATCCCCGCCGCTTTAAAGACTTTCTCTGCAGCCCGTAATGTCATCCATCCCATCACACCAATTTGTGACTGGTTTTCGTTGTCGTCGATAAGCGTGTATTTGGTGTTGGTATTGGAGTTTTGAATCACGCCCCAGCCGTAGCCTGCAGGCATGGTCTCATGAACGATAAACACCGCGTTCGCGCCTTGGCGGGCCGCTTCTTCATATTTATAGGTCCAGCGGCCATAGTATGTCATGGCGTTGCCGTCGAAAAAGTCAGGGTCTTGAGAGACAAAGCCGGGATCGTTCACTAGCATGATCACCGTTTTGCCTTTTACATCTACACCTTCGTAGTCGTGCCAGTTATATTCAGGTGCAGTAACGCCGTAACCGACAAACACGACATCATCATCAACGGTAATGTTGTCGCTGATGCGCTGCGTACGTGCAGTGAACTCGCTGGCGTTGGTTAGTGTTACATCACCGAATTTTAACGACATATTCTGGTCTGCGGTGATTTTAGCTAGAGGGACAGGCTGGATGTAGCTATCGCCGAATGCTGGCGCTAAGCCGATATCTTTAAACTGTTTTACCAGGTATTCAATGGTCTTTTCTTCGCCTTCGGACAACGGCGAGCGGCCTTCAAATTCGTCGCTGGCAAGTGTTTTCACATCCTCGCGATACTGTTGCAAATCGAGCGCTTCGCCAATTGATGAAACGGACGTCGCGCAAAAGGCGCTGGTGGCAGTGAACAGTGCGCTACCAAAAAGTAAGGATTTAAACATGAGCCAGAAAGTCGTTGTTATTCAATACCCGAAGCCTACTTAAATCATATCGGGTTCTCAATACCTCTCGGGTTAACTGTGCTCTGGTCGGGATTAAATGGGGCACGCTTCGTTTAATCACATTCCAGATTCGCTTCAGCCTCGGCCATGATCAGTGTGGCTTTTACTGCCGCTTGCCAACGGTGTTGACGCTTTTTCTTTAAAATATCGTCTACTTCGGGCTCGAAGGTGGAATCTTGAGGGTTTAACGCAGCAAAATCTTCAATGTTGTCTTTTAATCCCGCGTGTAAACCTGCCAGGTAAGCCGCGCCAAGCGCGGTGGTTTCCATCACTTTGGGTCGATTCACGGTAATGTCCAAGGTGTTAGCAAGAAACTGGCAGAACCAACTATTCTGTACCATGCCGCCATCGACATTCATGGTGGTTGTGTCGATACCATCGCACCGCATGGCGTTCAGCAAATCCTGAGTTTGGTAGCTCACTGATTCCAGGGTTGCCCTTACCACATGGGCGGCGGTTGAACCTCGTGTCAGCCCAAAAATGGCTCCCCGCGCCAACGATTCCCAATAGGGCGCACCGAGTCCGGTAAATGCCGGTACCACTACTACCTGATGATCTTCTTCTACCTGACGGGCGAGCTTTTCTGAGTCGGCAGCGCAAGGCAGAATGCCCAGGCTGTCTCGTAACCACTGAATAGCGGCGCCGGCAACGAAAATAGACCCTTCCATGGCATAGCATGTTTTACCGTTTAAGGTATAAGCCACTGTTGTCAGCAGGTTCTGTTCTGAAAATGCGGGCTCTGAGCCTGAATTCACCAAAGCGAAACAACCCGTACCGAAGGTGGTTTTCGCTTCGCCCATTTTATAACAACCCTGACCAATCAAAGCTGCTTGCTGATCGCCGGCAACGCCGCAAATAGGAATGGATTCACCAAATTCGGCAGCATCGAGCTTGCCAAAATCGTCAGCGCAGTTTTTAACCTCAGGAAGCAGTGAGGCTGGCACATCAAACATTGCGAGAAGGTCGTCATCCCAGTTCATATCATTGATGTTGAACAGGTTGGTACGACTGGCATTGGTAGTATCAGTCAGGTGTTGTTTACCACCGGTTAAACGCCAAATTAAGAAGCTGTCGATAGTACCAAAAGCCAGTTCTCCGGCTTCGGCACGTTCCCGGGCGTGTGGTACGTTATCTAATATCCAGCAAATTTTGGTGGCAGAAAAATAAGGGTCACAGCGTAGTCCGGTACGCTGATGGAGCCATTCTTCCTTATGCTTTAGTTTATGACATTGGTGGGCGGTTCGTCTGTCTTGCCACACGATAGCAGGATAGAGCGTTTTACCGGTTTCACGCTCCCAAACCAGTGTGGTTTCCCGTTGATTGACTAAACCAATACCTGCTATTTCAATCGTATTTTCATGGCAGTAAGCCATGGCCTGTTTTAGCGTGGTTACAGTGGTTTGCCAGATATCTTCAGGATCGTGTTCAACCCATCCTGGTCGCGGATAATGCTGAGGATATTCTTCCTGCGCGGTAAATACCGGCGCAAATACGCTATCAAACACAATAGCGCGTGTTGAAGTGGTGCCCTGATCGAGAGTAATGATGGCTTTGTGGACTGCACCCATGGCGGCATCCTTATTTTTGAAATTCTCATTATTGTTTTCGAGCGTTTTATAACAATAGCTTACGAATGAGATCGGAAAAGAGTTTTTACCGGTATCAGGGAAAGCAATTTATACAAAATGACTCACATTTGCGATTGCCGTCTATCGGAGTATGGTTACCATTTGGTGCGCTGTATTTTCTGCATGATTGCAGACTCGAAGGTACAGTGCTTGTTATGAATATAAATGCGTTTTTGTGCCATAAAATTAATGCGAAAAACGACGATTTTCATAGCACTGACATTTCAGAGCATTATAATGGCGCCCATCAAATGACGTAACATCCACAACTCGCCTTGTCTGCAATCCCGACAGGGCGTTTACTTTTGTAAGGTGAATAGAATTGGCTGAGTGGAGCATCGAAGAAGCGGAAAAATTGTACGGCGTCTCACGTTGGGGCGGCGGCTATTTTACCATTGGCGAAAACGGTAACGTACACGTTACACCGGTTCCCGCCGATCCAAGTATTCGAATCGATTTTAAAGCAGTACTTGATGAAATTCGTGACGAGGGCGTTCAGTTCCCTGTTGTTGTGCGATTTCACGATGTATTGCGCTCGCAAGTTGCATTTTTGAATACCATTTTCCGCGACACCATCGCTGAAGCTGACTATAACGGCCAGTATCACGGTGTGTATCCGGTGAAGGTAAACCAGATGCGTGAAGTGGTTGAGGAAATCGTTGATGCTGGCGAACCGTTTAACTACGGCTTGGAAGCAGGCTCGAAAGCCGAGTTGATCACCGTACTGGCACTGAATACCAATGAAGAGTCGTTAACCGTTCTGAATGGCTATAAAGACGAAGAGTTTATGAAGCTGGCACTGCTGGGCCGTAAACTGGGTCGCCGTATTGTCGTGGTTATCGAAAAGTATTCTGAACTGACTCTGCTGGTTAAAACCTCAAAAGAATTGGGCATTGAGCCAATCATCGGCATGCGCTCGAAAATGACCGTAAAAGGCCGGGGTAAATGGGAAAGTTCTGGTGGCGAGCGGGCCAAATTTGGTCTGACCGTTGCAGAAATTCTCAAAGCCGCACGTTATTTGCGCGAAGAGGGCATGGAACACTGCTTTAAACTGCTGCATTTTCATATTGGTAGCCAGCTTACCGATATTCGCTCAGTGAAAGAAGCCATGACCGAAGGCGCGCGTATATATGCAGAACTGCATAAGCTTGGCTTCCCGCTGGATTATGTTGACGTTGGTGGTGGTTTGGGTATCGATTACGACGGCAGTGCCTCTACCAACGAATCGTCACGTAACTACAACATGCAGGAATACGTGGCTGACGTGGTTTACGGCATGAAAGAAGTGTGCGATCTGGAAGGTGTGCCACATCCTAATTTGGTAAGTGAGAGCGGCCGCGCAATTACTGCGCATCATAGCTGCGTGATCACTGAAATTGTGGGTGAAATCCGCTCTGATATGGCCGAAGTTGATACCACACCGGTGGATGGCGAGCATGTATTTGTACGCAATATCCGTGAGCTGTGCGAAACCTTCGACACGCAAACCAACATGCAGGAAGTATTCAACGACGCATCGCAGTGGAAAGAGCAGGCCATGGATGCATTTAAACTGCGTGTTTTGTCTCTGGATGAACTGGGTAAAATTGAAACCCTGTACTGGCGTATTATGATTCGTCTGCGTGACTACTACTCCACAGCCGATTATGTGCCAGAAGAAATTCAGAGCCTGGATTACAGCTTGTCTTCTCAGTACCTGGCTAACTTCTCCGTTTTCCAGTCTGCTGCAGATACCTGGGCCATCGATCAGTTGCTGCCGGTTGTGCCGGTTACCCGCATGAACGAAAAGCCAGATGTAAATTGTTCCCTGGTAGACATCACCTGCGACAGCGACGGTAAAATCGATCAGTTCACGGTAGGCCGTGAAATCACTGATATCCTGCCAATGCACAAGCTGAAGAAAGACGAACCCTACTATGTAGGCTTGTTCCTTACCGGCGCGTATCAGGACGTAATGGGTGATATGCATAACCTGTTCGGCCGTTTGAACGAAGTACACATTTACAGCTACGACGACGATCCACAAGACTTCTACATTGAGGAAGTGGTGAAAGGCTCATCAGTGCAGGATGTACTTGAAATCATGCAATACAATCCTCGCGCCATGGCGTCTGATGTAAAACGCATGATTGACCGTCAGATCTCAAGCGGCAACCTGAACCCTCGTGAAGCGGTGAAATGGACCGACTTTTATGAGAACTGTTTAAGTGGTTATACCTACATGAAAACCCGCTCTTAACGGTGTTTAGTCGCGTCCATTAAGCGCTCATGAAAAAGGCAGTCGTGGAAACATGACTGCCTTTTTAGTTTCTGAAGTTCGGATAAAAATGTATTGTTTTACGGGGCTACCGTCGCCGTTTTCGCTTCCGCCGCACGTTTCTCATCAGCCTGCTTGAAATAGCGCTCCCAGAATTCGGCGGTGGTGGAGTTGATCATGTTGGATTCAGCGTTCATTAGCATCACGTAGCCCGCTTTATAATCGGGGGAAAATGCCACATCCGCCCGGTAGCCCTTCACCCAGCCACTGTGATAGTTCAGTGTTTTGCCGTCGAAGTCATAAATACGCCAACCCTTACCGTAATAAGCGCTATTCAGGTGCTGACGCCAGCCGCGACGATAAACTTCGCGGGAGGTTTTCACCACCGGAGTGGTGATGTCTTCAATGAGTTCCGGTGGCACGACGGTAGGGAATTCGCCCAACATGGCCTGCAGGTAAATGGTCATGTCCTTAATACTGGCATTTACGCCAGCCGCGGGGGAGAAGCGGTAATAATTACTTTCTACCATGCCTTCACGCCATTTGTCTCTGGCAATGGCTATATGCGGGCGAGCCCAACTGTCAGATGCCATCAACGCCGCTTTACCGGCACTGGCAGTTGTCATTCCCAGTGGCGTGAAAACCTGTTCATCAAGCTGGCGATGGTAGGAAGTATTCTGCAGACCAAGATAATAAGCAATGGCGCCAAACATGGCATTTTGATAGGTGTAGCAGTCGCCCGGGGCACACAACGGTTCCAGTACGGCGAGTTGTTGGAGTACCCTTTCTAACGAATAGTCGGCTTCAATAAGGTTATCGTAGGCATTCGGCATGAAGCCACTGGACTGGCTTACAATATGTTTCAGTTGCAGCTTGTCCATGCCTTTACCGGTGAAGGGGATTTGCGGTATCAGTTCGCTAATGGGCATATCCCAGCGCATTTTTTCCTGCTGAACCAGCTTGGCCATAAGCAGCGAGGTAAAAGATTTAGACACCGAGGCAAGACGGAAAACGGTGTCGCCATCAATGTATTCGCCACCCTTGTGAGTGCGCCCGAACACGTACACTTTCGGTGTTTCACCCTGCTGATAATACACAAACGCGTAGCCAGGTACGTTGTACTTAATCGCTTCCCGCTTCACATAGCGAGCGTAATCTTCCAGCCACGCTTCTGCCGCCAGACTTTTTGTTATGCAGGCCAGCATTAAATATAGCGCCAGGCATGCATGGGTTGTTGTTTTCAACAGGCTTGTAAACAAGTAAAACTCCGCCGTTTTATATCGCAGTTCCTTTCCTTGGATCTGCATTATTATGTGCGCTGTATTATGCGTATCGACAACGATTATATCAACTTTGACTAAAAGGCCTGATGTAGTTTGCGCAGGTCGACGAGGTAGATTATGTTATAGATATGCTTCTAGTAAAAAAGACCAGTGTTGATCTTATGCAGTTCAGAATGTGCAATCTTTTATTCGCGGTAGTGCTTTTGAGCTTTGGGCTAGGCGCTCATGGGAAAAGCCTGACCATTAATGATCAATCCGGCAAACCATTGCAATATGTTGTGGTGAGCGTGGCGGCATCGACCACGCCAGCACCTGAACTTGCAATCATGGATCAGGTGGAACGCCGTTTCGAACCGAAAGTACTCTCTGTTCCAGTAGGTACCCCTGTCAGTTTCCCAAACAGCGATAACATTCGTCATCATGTTTATAGTTTTTCTCCCACCAAACCCTTTGAAATAAAGCTGTACAGCGGCTCCACCGTTGCACCTGTGGTGTTCGACAAATCCGGTATCGTTGCACTGGGCTGTAATATTCACGACCAGATGATTGGGTATATTTACGTATTTGAAAATGCCCGCGCGTTTATTACAGGCGAGAATGGCACGGTAGATATTCCGGGCGATGCGGAATCTGTTACGTTGTGGCACCCTGAGTTGGATATCGTGCAAAGCAAACGCGAAACCGTGGCGCTTGATATCAGCAAAACGTCTGAAACGCTCACCTTAACACTCAATGCCGCCATCCCTGTGGAGCACGAGAAGAAATCGCGCACTTTTGGTAGTAAGAAATTCGGAAGCGAATAATGAAGTCGTTGTCGCTACGGCATAGCCTGTTTCGTATACTCCTTGGCAGTACCATTATTACTGCGGGTTTGATCCTGCTGTCTGTGTGGAATGCCACCGACGATCTTGTGCAGCAAAATCTTGAACATGAACTGGCCATCGACACCAACGTATTACAGCACATCGTTGAGGAGCGCACGAAAGGGCTTTACGCGTCGACAAAAGTGTTGTCTTCGGCTTACGAATTTAAAGCCGCATTCGCCAGCTATGATGCGCCAACCATCAACAGTGCCCTGCAAACCATGAATGCCAGGCAGGATTTTGACCTCCTCATCATGTTGAACCTGCAAGGCGATACCATTACTGCATTTCCCGATGACGTGCTGGGCGAAGATGAGCAGTCTTTTGCTGAAGGCTACCGCGGTATTCGCCCCGATGAAATTACCCGCGATTATGTGTTCATGAACAACACGCTTTATCATGCGGTTGTTGCGCCTGTTTCGGCCCCGAGAGTGATTGGTTACCTTGGTGCGGCTTTTGCCCTGGACGACAGTTTTCTCACTCTGCTAGGCGAGGTTGTTCAGGCCGAGGTCATCATTACATCTGAAGACAACCAGGTACTTAACAGTAGTCTGCCTCACGATGTGGCGGCGGAATTGCTCAAGCACAGCGAGCAGGAAATTAGCTGGCTTCGGATCATGGCTCAGAACGAGAGCCTGTATGAAGTGAGAGAGCTGCAATTAACGGGTATCGATCATATACCGATTAAAATCAGAATTGCATTGGATGTCAGCCAGCAGTATCTAAGTGTACTGGATTTGCAGACGGTGGTGATTGTCATTGCACTGGGCATCATCGTTTTGTCGTTAGCCATTTCAATGGTGTTGGCGAAACGGGTAAGCAGACCGGTTAAGCAGCTCGTGTCGGTAGTCAACGAAATTGCCGATGGACACTATCAGCAACCTGTCGAGCCGGATGACAGAGTCACTGAGATTGGCGAACTGGCGCGAGCCTTTAACACCATGCAGGCCCGTATTCGTTCACGGGAAGACCACATCCTGTTTCAGGCGCAACATGATATGTTGTCTGGATTGTATAACCGGCATTATGTTGAGGAAAAGCTGAACGATCGACTCGATGCGGGCGAAACGCTGCAAATACTCGGCATCAATATTATGGGGATCCGTACCATCAACGATTTGTACGGTTATACAACGGGCGACTATTGCATAAAAACCATGGCGCAGCGTACCTTGTCATGGCCGGGCATGGCCGCGCGTTTGGCGGGGGGCGATTTCCTCTTTGTCCCCGATTCTCCGCTCAAGGAAAGCGATATAGACGCATTCCGTCGGCAATTAGAATTGCCTATCGAATTCAACGATCTCATTATTCCAATGAGGGTGTTTTTTGCGCATCTGAACTGTCCTTCAGACGGCGACACCACAGAAGAGGTGTTCAGAAAAATCAATATTCTTTCTGATGAGAGTAAACAGCACGATCACTGGCTGATTGCGTTCAGAGAAGAGATGGAAACCAAGTACCTGCGCAGATTAACCATCATTACAGAATTGAAAAAAGTACTGACAGACAATCAAAGTGAATTGTCTATGGTGTATCAACCCAAAATAAACCTACAGACCAATAACGTTTGTAGTGTTGAAGCGCTTATCCGCTGGAACAGTGCCAGCCTGGGATTCGTGCCGCCCGATGAATTTATCGGTATTGCTGAACAAGCGGGCTTAATTGAGCGAGTAACTGCCTGGGTACTCGATCGTACCCTTGATGACCTTGCCGATTTTCGCAATCAGGGCTATGTTTTTTCTATGGCGATTAACTTGTCTACCCGGGATATTCAGCGCCCGGAAATGATGCAGAGCCTCGCCGAAAAAATTACCCGTAAAGGGCTAACTCCCGCCGATGTTGAGCTGGAAATTACCGAAAGTGACTTGGTTGAAGATACGGCGGTGGCGATCAGCAATCTTAATCAATATCAGGCAATGGGTTTCCACTTTGCCATTGATGACTTTGGTACCGGGTATTCATCGCTAGCGTATTTAAAAATGCTGCCGGTGCAAACCATAAAGATCGACAAGAGCTTTGTGCTCAAGCTGGCTTCCGATGAAAGTGATCAGCAAATCGTGCGGACTGTGCTGAATTTGGCTTCGGTGTTCAAACTGAGTGTAGTGGCCGAAGGTGTGGAAGATGAGCTATCGCTGAACATTTTAAAAGAAGGCGGTTGTGATATTGCGCAAGGATACTTTATAAGCCGGCCACTGAGTGCGCAGGCTTTAAGCGAATGGCTCGCCTCAACCGCATTTGGGTTACAAAAAACGGAGACAAAATGACACTGTTTCAACGTGTTTTATTGGTGATAGCGTTTACTGCAGCGCTACCCGTGAGCGCAGGCTCCGGTAAGTTAATCGGTACGGCGGGCCTTAATCAGCTTGAGGGGGCCGGCGGTGGCGGTATTGTGCCTTGGGCCACCTTGTCCGGCTACGACAGCGACAGCGAAGTGTCGGTGAATGCTTTTCTTACTCGCGTAAATTTAGATGATTACCGCCTGCAAGTGGCTGGTGCCAGCGTGTCGGTCTACGACCGTGTTGAGGTATCGGTAGCCCGACAAACTTTCGATCTCACAACATTGGGTGGTGACATTTCTCAGAACATCTATGGCGCAAAAGTGAGATTGTGGGGTGATGTTGTGTATTCCGCCATGCCGCAAATCAGTGCCGGCGTGCAGTTTAAAGACCTCCAGGATGAAGCCATTGCCAACGCGTTAGGCAGCGCCGACACCTCGGGTACCGATTATTATGTTTCTGCCACCAAAGTGCATCTTGGCGCGGTAGCAGGATACAACTTGGTATGGAATCTCACAGCACGTATGACCAATGCCAACCAAATGGGGTTATTGGGATTCGGGCAAACCAGCGACGACGATTACGAAGTCATGCTAGAAGGTTCGGTAGGGGTGTTACTTAACCGCAATGTAGCAGTTGGGGCTGAATACCGGCAAAAGCCTGACAACCTCGGGTTAGGAGAGGAAGATTGGTGGGATGTATTTGTTACCTATATTCCTTCTAAATCATTTAACGTTACGCTGGCATGGGCCGAATTAGGAAGTATCGCCGGTGCGCCGGATCAGAACGGCATCTACTTATCTCTAGGAGGCCAATTATGGTGAAGTTGCTTTCATCTGTGCTTGCAATTGTTTTACTCGCCGGTTGTGCCAGCCAGCCTCAAACCCTTTACAGTGAGCTGGGCGGCGAAGCAAAGGTGACAGAAATTGTGAATAATTTCGTTACAGAAGTTGAGCAAGAACCCGTTATCCTCGCTTACTTTGAAGGCAGCGACATCGACCGCTTTATCGCTAAATTTGAAGAGCAAATTTGCATGGTGAGTGGCGGAGGGTGTCAGTACACCGGTGACACTATGGAGCAGGTTCATGGCGGAATGAATATCAGTGAAAAAGACTTCAACCTCACCGTTGATCTGCTTATAAATGCCATGGATAAAGCCAATGTTCCGCATCCTTTACAAAACCGGCTTCTGAATAAACTCGCGCCTATGCGTTCGCAAATGCTCTATCGATAAGTCTCAATTGCACGGCGGCACGGATAATTTTATTGTCAGTGCCGAATTCGTCGCTTACGCCACAAAAATTTGTTTTACACTGCCTGCTAACTCACCAACGAATTGTGTACTTTATGGCAGTTGCTATACATCAGGCCGAATTGTTAGAACGCTTTCGGCAAGCCCGCTTATCACGGGATAAGCGCTTCGACGGGCAATTTTTTGTCGCAGTGAAATCTACCGGTATCTTCTGTAGGCCAATCTGTCCGGCAAAATTACCTAAAGAAGATAATGTCGATTATTACCATTTGGCTGCACAGGCCATGCATGCCGGTTTTCGACCTTGTTTACGTTGTCGCCCCGACAGTGCGCCGCGATCTCCTGCCTGGAACGGTGTAGCTACAACCGTTACCCGTGCCACTCAACTGCTGGCCGATATACCGCCTAAGTCTGTGGCGGATATTGCCAGCCGTCTGGGGATCAGTACCCGCTATTTACATAAGTTGCTTGAGCAGCATACAGGGTGTTCACCTTCTCAATGGCAGAAGTATCATCAGTTGCTGTTTGCCAAGCAGCTTCTGCAGCAGTCTAATTTGTCCGTGGAGCAAGTGGCTGATGCGGCGGGGTTCGGATCGGCCAGAAGACTGCAGTCGGCAATGAGGAACACCTGGTCTTTAACCCCTTCTCAGCTGCGTAAAACGGCAGCAACCAGAAATAATTCGACGTCAGAAGTCAGCATACTCATACATTACCGCAAACCTTATAACTGGGCTTTTGTTCGCGATTTTCTGGCAGTGAGAGCCATTCCCGGTGTAGAAACCCTGTCAGACAATGCTTATTCGCGGGTTTATCATGATGAATTCGGCACCGGTCACTTAATTGCCGAGCATCTGCCGGAACGTGCTGGATTTCGGGTAACTGTAACTACAGACTATTTGCAGGGTGTTCGTTCGGTGCTGAATAATCTGGCACGGGTACTGGATTTAAATACCGACCCCACTTTGGTTGCTCATGCGCTTGCCGATGCGGGCGTGCAAGAAGACGAGCAGTTACCGGGATTGCGATTACCCGGCGTTTGGTCTGCTTTTGAGGCGGGGTGCCGCGCCGTGTTAGGGCAGCAAGTATCGGTGAAAGCCGCCATTAAACATGTCACTATGCTTGCTCAGGAGTTGGGCGTGCAAACCGACGTCGGTCGTGCCTTTCCAACACCTAAGGCCGTGGCAGACAGTGAGCTTACGTTTCTCAAAATGCCGCAGAGCAGAAAGCTTGCGCTTAGGGCGCTAGCACAATATTTTGTTGATGGGGCAGAAACGGATGCGCTGCAGTTTGGGACAGCCGAAGCCGAGACTGGTCTGCTAGCACTAAAAGGCATTGGCCCCTGGACGGTGGACTACCTGATGTTAAGGGGTTATAGCCAACCTGATCGCTTCCTGGGCGGGGATTTAGTGGTGCGAAATATGATGGCTACGCGTAGTCTTACACCCGAGCAGGCCGCACCCTGGCGAAGTTACCTTACCCTCCAGCTTTGGCAGTTGGCCAGCAAACCGAAAGTGGAAACCAATGATGTTTAAAGAATTTATCCAAAGCCCGTGCGGCATCGTCGAGGTGCAAGCCCGTGATCAAGGTATTACCGCAATTCGATTCGTTGAAAGAGAAGCATCGGCCAGTGTACCGTCTGCTTTCACCACAAAAGCCTGCGAGCAACTCAGAGCCTACTTTGCTGGTGAACTCACCTCCTTTGACCTGCCACTGGCGCCTGCGGGTACTGCATTTCAGCAACGTGTATGGAACGCGCTGTGTAACATTCCGTATGGCGCGACATGTAGCTATCGCGATATTGCTGAAGCCATTGATAACCCAAAGGGCGTGCGCGCAGTCGGGCTCGCAAATGGCAAAAATCCCATAGCGATTGTGATACCCTGCCACCGCGTGATTGGCGCCAATGGCAAGCTCACCGGTTATGCAGGTGGGTTGCATCGAAAAGCAACATTATTAGAGCTTGAAGGAGCGCTGTAAAACATGAATGGAAAAGATGTACTGTCGTTGCTGATATTAGGCGCGATCTGGGGCGGTTCGTTTATTTTCATGCGGGTGGCTGCACCAGAGTTCGGTGTGTTTGCGCTGGTGGAAGTGAGAACCGTGCTGGCGACGCTGGTAATGCTGCCATTTATGTTCGCCCTCGGCGGCTGGCGTGACATTCGTTTGCATTGGTGGAAAATTGCTTTTATCGGCATTGTTAATACGGCCGTGCCCTTCGTTTTATTCAATTACAGCAGCTTGTATTTGGAAGCAGGTATCAATGCTATTCTTAATGCTACTGCACCCATGTTCGGCGCTTTAGTGGCACTATTGTGGTTGGGCGACAAACTGAAAGCCTCGTCCGTATTCGGCTTATTCGTAGGCTTTCTAGGCGTGGTCGTTCTTAGTGCCCATAAAGTCGGCGAGGGCGAAGTGAGTATTGTGCCTATTCTTACCGCTTGCACGGCTACTACCTGCTATGGCATTGCTGCTTGCGCTATGAAGAAATGGCTTGCTGGCGTGCGTCCACTGGTGGTGGCCACGGGCAGCCAGATATTTGCTTCCATCGCGCTATTGCCTTTCTCTTTGGCCACGTTACCCGCAACCATGCCATCAGGCATTGCCTGGCTGAACGCCATTGCACTGGCCGTCGGCGGAACCGGTATTGCTTATATTTTGTATTTTCAACTGATAGCCAGTGTGGGGCCGGCAAAAGCAATTACCGTGGGTTATCTGGTGCCATTATTCGGAATTGTGTGGGGGATTCTCTTCCTGAGCGAAACCCTGTCACTACAAACCATGACTGGCGGCGTACTTATTCTTGCCGGTGTGGCGCTCACTACCGGAGTACTGGCGCGGTTACGAAAGCCAATATCAGCGTTGCAGAATTAACCTTTAAGCCGTTTCTGTAAGGCCAGCAAAAACGGTTTATGTTTTATCAAATCAGTTATGCTGCCTTCGAAGGTCTGTACCGATTTCACAGACGGAAATGTTATTTGCTTATGAAGCATGGAGTAACTTGCAGTGAGATTAAAATAATTGTAGTACAGGATCATCAGCTGAAGGCCATCGGTAGGCTGTAACTGCATACCCAGCTTTGCCGCCGTGCGGGGGTTAATAATATAGCTGGTAGTTCGTATTCTTAAGCTTTCAATGTCCTCCTTATCCTGATGTTCGTATTCACTGATAAGTTGTAATAAGCCTTCTAGCATACCCTGCTGCACGCCGCGTTTGCGGTCCGCCACCGACATGGCTTTATCAAACATAAAGTAATAATCAAACAGAGTGGCAGCATGCAGCACTATGACCCCTTTTCGCTCTTTTTCAGCAATCAAGAAGGGGGACAGGTAGCGCAGCTTGCCTTCTCTGATAGCGCTTGGCATATCTACAAATGGCGCAAGTACCGAGGTTCCCATTGCGAAAACGAGAAGAAGAAACGGCAGTAGACCTAGCAGGTAGAGGATAAAACCGGTTGCTACCAGAACAGCGAGAGCAAAAAGCACCGCGCGCATGACAAATTTATTCTGTTCCTGCTCTGTAAGATGGAAGAATGGGTGCCGGGTGAGTTCCATAGGACAGATGTATCCTTTTGATCTAAATTAAACGCGCACTAAGCGCTTTCAGTACTGCACGGGTGCGGTCTCGTGTGTGCAATTTCGCCAGAATATTAGAAACATGATTTTTCACAGTGCCTTCGGCTAGAAACACCGTGTCGGCAATTTCTTTATTGGAATAGCCGCCGGCGATAAGCTTGAGAATATGCAATTCCCGCTCACTAAGCGGTTCGATGGTCGGGTCTGCAAAGGTAGAAAGGTGCTCTGCACTCAGCTGATTCAGCAACACGGGCTCAGCCAGCATACCCCCGTGGTAAACCGTATCAATAGCATCATGCAGTTTACCGGTATCGACATCTTTAAGCAGAAAGCCGTTTGCACCGGCAGCCATAGCTTGAGTGAATAAGTCTGGGTCATCAAACGTGGTCAGCACAATGACCCGGGTGTCATTTCCGTTATTGCGCAAGGCGTGCACAGTTTCAATACCATTTTTCACCGGCATGCGTATATCAGTGAGCAGTATATCCACGGGATGCTCAGCCAGCTTTACCAGCGCGTCTTCGCCGTTATCAGCCTGCCAGACAACCTGAATATCCGTTCTTAGCGACAATAAGCTAGCAATGCCCTGGCGAACCATAAGCTGATCATCAGCAATGGCGACCTTAATCATAGTGACTTTCCTTGTAGGGTAGCTGAACTGTTACGGTCCAACATTGATTGTCATTAGACACCGCTACGTCACCGTTCAGTTGCGCTGCCCGCTCTCGCATATTCGCTAACCCGGAGCCCGGCAGAGTCGAATGTTTTGCAAGGTATGGATTACTGATTGTCAGACGAAGTTGCGCTGAGGTCTGCTGCAGCGCAATGGTAATGTGCTTCTGACTGCCATGGCGCAGTGCATTACTCACCGCTTCCTGACATATCCGCAGCAGCACTTCGGCGTGGTGGCTCGACTGGAGGGGGGCTGCCAATCGTTCTTTAAAGTTAGCCTGCACATGTGGAAGGTGGTTAAACAAAGATTCGATAGCGGTATTTAAATCCAGCTGAGCGCTTTGCTTATTGGCTTTTACTACGCAACGAATTTGTTCCAGTAAGTCTTTAGCAATAGCTTTTGTTTCACTCACACTATCTTGCTGATCACCAGGGACAGTTTTGCTTAAAAACTCCAGATTAAGTAGCAATGCAGTGAGCTGATGACCGCAAATATCGTGCAGGTCGCGGCTGAGTTTAAGTCGCTCAGATTGCCGCGAGGTTTGTTCCAGCAGAGAGCGGGTAGAAACCAGTTCGGCATTAGCCTGCTCGAGGGCCAAACGTGCTTTGCTTTCACGCACGGCGATATCGGCCACTGCCAGTGAAAAGCTTTGAAACGCCAGGTTAAGTGCTATGGCTATTACCGATGGAGTTGGGCTTTTGTCCCAGGCCAGCAAATAAATAAGAAGCGCGACGCCGTTAATGGCAAGCAGTAAAGCAATAGCTTGACGGCGGTTGGCGAAAAAGGGGAGCTGTCCGGCGAATATTACCAGCAGAATAAGCGCGTCGCTGGACTGCGCACAACCAAATACTAAAAAAAATCCGACGAGCTGAACAATGAGGGCAACAAAAGCAAGCTGCCTTCGATTATCGACTTTTTCGCTCAGGTTCACAAACAGAAACCCGCCAATGAACATCGCAAAGCCTGAATAATAGAAGAATACCGCTCCGGTAAATGCGGCATTTATTCGGGTGATCAGCATAACCGCTAACCAGCCGAGTACGCCAGCCAAGAGCAAAATGTTGTTACGTTCTGTAGATTGCATTATTGCGCTGTCATCCGAAAGATCCTTTATCGAACGGTATCGTAAGCTGGCTGAGGGCTACAGGTGCCAGAAGTCATGCTTCTCCATGATATGACTTTTGGCACCTGCTATCGAAAGCATAGTTACCTAAAGTGAGTCGACATCACCAAAGGAGCTTACTTATGAAAACCCGTCTAATCACAGCATTAACTACTTTGTACTGTATTGGCGCGCAGGCTGCAAATATAGAAATCACTTTCACTGATATGAACAACTTGAGCGGAGAGTTATATGTTGCCGTCTACAATTCGGAAGCTGCGTTCAGTAAAAAACGAGCGATGCAGAGTCAGATTGTCAGTGTTTATAAAAAGGATCAAAAGGTTATTCTTGCTGATGTGCCTGCCGGCGAATATAGCGTGATGGTCTTTCAGGATCTCGATGGCAATCATCAGCTAAACACTAATATGTTAGGTATACCCACCGAACCTTATGGTTTCAGCACCAATCCCCGGTTAATGGGGCCACCTACCTTCGGGGCTATTCGCTTCCCTGTGACAGAAGATCACGTCGCTATTTCAATTAATATGGAGTAATCACATGGAACGTCGCGATTTTCTCAAAGGGTTAGGGCTGGCAGCTTGCGGAACTATGGCTTATAGCTCTGGATTCAATGTCCTTGCTGCAGAGCCGGAATCTTTCTATGAAGAATTTAAACGAAAGTTAAAAGACAATCCGGTACTTCGGGGCTGGGAAGGGCTGACTACTGATATTCCATCGCGAGAATTTCAGTGGCAGGGGAAGTTACCTGATGCGCTGGTAGGTAAACAGTTTTACCGCAATGGCCCGGCCCGTGCGGTATTAGGTGAACAACGTTACACTCATTGGTTCGACGGTGACGGGTTTGTACACCGCTATGCTTTTGGACATAAAACGGTTTCTCATTCTGGCCGGTTTGTACGTACTAGAAAATTCGAAGCCGAAAGTCGCGCAGGGCGCTTTCTTTATAACGGTGCGGGCTCACTGATAGAGAATGCCAGACCTTCAAAAAATGCTGAAACTGTTAATACAGCGAACATTGCATTGTTGCCTGTTGACGGAGAGCTGTGGGCGTTGTGGGAAGCGGCTATGCCTTATAAACTCGACCCGATATCGCTAGAAACACAAGGGCAGGTATCGCTGAAAAGTGAGCTGGACGGAGTACCGTTCTCTGCTCATCCACATGCAGACAGATTTGGCAATTTATGGAATTTCGGTGATCTATCGTTCTTTGGGCACCAGGGAATGATGGTGTATCAGATGAGTCCTCAGGGTAAAATGTTGAACTATAAAGTGGTGTCCGCACCGGCCAGCTACGTGCATGATTTTGCGGTAACAGACAATTATTTGATTTTTTATTTTCCGCCAATCAATAAAGTTCATGGAGAAACCCTTATCGACGGCATGCAATGGCAGGGTGATAAGCCGGGACAACTACTTATTGTTGATAAAAATACCCTTGAACCTACGCTGCAACTGCCTTTCCATGCCGGATTTATCTTTCATTTTGGTAATGCCTGGCAGCAAGGACAATCGCTGGTGGTGAATGCCTGCTGGTACAATAATGCAGATGTAATGTTGCAAGGGGTTGAGCAAGTTTTTAGCGTTGATGGCGGGAATCATGACAGAAGTACTGCCGCTCAAATTCATATTGATTTAGCCGCAAGAACAGTCCGCCTTGAAAATACCGCGCATATTATGGAGTTTGTTCAGTTTGACAGCCGGTTTACCGGCGAATTCACTTCACATCAATTTGGCGTGTATGCTTCAAACACCGTCGGAAGAGGCGATTACAATAGTATTGCCAGTCTGAATACAAACACCGGCGCACTGGATTTGCATGTGCTCGGTAATGACTTCCTCACAGAGGAGCCGCTGTTTATTCCTGTTGGCAGTAAACAAGGGGAAGGGTATCTGGTAAATACCGCACTAAATTTCGTAGAAGGAGCGACCTATTGCATGGTATTCGATGCTCAACACGTAAGCGACGGCCCCGTTGCCTGGGCAAAATTAGATACCTATATGCCGATGGGATTTCACGGCGCAATTATATAAATACGTGTGACGTAGCCGCAGTGAACGGCGAATCAGTGTCGAAAAACTAAGTATTTCACTTCTAATGTTGCAAGGTAAAGTGGGAGGGTGATTTATGATTTGCCAAACAATTCTGCTGCTCAAAAAGAGGTGAAAATCCCTCCACTTTATATGTTGGAGTTAGATCTGAATACAGAAGGCGGCGCGCTGATTATCCTATAAGTGATAAAGCGACCTCTCTTTCTTGTTTTAAACTTTTGTTGAAGGTTTTTAAGGTTGTATTCAATCGTTAATTTTGTCATATTAATTATAATATAATAGTAACAAAGTGAAGATAAATATGACCTTTAACGGTACACCTTCTGCAAATGCAATTCGTGCTCTGGCAGTTGATGCTGTTCAGAAAGCTAAATCAGGCCATCCTGGCGCACCTATGGGAATGGCTGAAATTGCTACTGTTCTTTGGCAACAGTTCTATAACCACAATCCCGCTAATCCGGAATGGGCAAACCGTGACCGGTTTGTATTATCGAATGGCCATGGTTCAATGCTGCAATACGCATTGCTACATTTAAGTGGTTACGATTTACCTATGGATGAGCTGAAGCAATTCCGTCAGTTGCATTCCAAGACGCCAGGGCATCCTGAATATGGATATACGCCGGGCGTAGAGACGACAACGGGTCCTCTGGGGGCTGGAATTGCCAATGCTGTGGGTATGGCTATTGCCGAGAAAACCCTGGCTGCACAATTTAATAAAACTGAATATAACCTTGTCGATCATTATACTTACTGCTTCTTAGGCGATGGGTGTTTGATGGAAGGCATCTCTCACGAAAGCTGCTCATTGGCGGGAACTCTTGGATTAGGCAAGCTGATTGCCTTTTATGATGATAATGGCATTTCCATCGATGGCCATGTGGAAGGTTGGTTTACTGACGATACAGCAAAGCGCTTTGAAGCATATGGTTGGCAGGTTATCGCTAACGTTGATGGTCACGACAGTAATGCAATTGCAGGTGCTATTGAACAGGCTCAGAAAGAAACCAGTAAGCCTACGCTTATTTGCTGTAAAACCGTAATCGGCTTTGGCTCGCCTAATAAATCCGGTAGTCATGATTGCCACGGCGCTCCACTAGGTGACGATGAAATTGCTCAGATGCGCAAATTCCTAAAATGGGACCATGCTCCCTTTGAAATCCCTGCATCTGTCTATCAGGAATGGGATGCGAAGGAAGCAGGGGCCGGTAAAGAGTCGCAATGGCAATCCCTGTTTGATAAATACTGCGAGGCATTCCCTGAAGATGGTAAAGAGTTTAAGCGACGGGTAATCGAAAAGAGATTACCAGACAATTTTGATAGACGCGCTGATGAGTTTGTAAAGCAATGCCAGGAAGCTTCAGAAGGTATCGCTACCCGCAAAGCTTCGCAAAACGCGATTGGTTTTTACGCCAGTCAGTTACCCGAACTGCTAGGGGGATCAGCAGATCTGGCGGGTTCTAACCTGACACTATGGCCTGAAGCAAAAGGCTTGCAGGATGATGATGCTGGTAATTACATTTATTATGGTGTTCGTGAATTTGGTATGAGCGCCATTATGAACGGCATTGCCCTTCACGGTGGGTTTGTACCATATGGCGCCACATTCTTAATGTTTATGGAATATGCGCGTAATGCAGTGCGTATGGCCTCACTCATGAATGCAAAAGACATCTTTGTGTACACTCACGACTCTATCGGACAGGGCGAAGACGGCCCGACACACCAACCTGTAGAGCAACTGGCCAACTTACGCATGACGCCAAATCTGTCTACCTGGCGCCCTTGTGATGCGACTGAAACCGCCGAAGCCTGGCGACAGGCTTTAAGGAAAGAAGGGCCGTCAGCATTGGTGTTTACCCGTCAGGGTACAAAATGCATGGAGCGGAATGAGACTCAAGTAAAAGATATAGCTAGAGGCGGTTACGTGCTAAAAGAAGCAGCGGAGCCGCAGCTTATCCTTATTGCTACCGGGTCTGAAGTCGGCGTTACAATGGAAGCGGCGAATTTGCTAGAAGCCGAAGGCATTGCTACGCGTGTGGTATCTATGCCATCAACCACTTACTTTGATGCGCAAGATAGGGCCTACAAAGAACTTGTTCTGCCTGTAGCTGTACCTAAATTAGCAGTGGAAGCGGCTCATGCAGATTATTGGTACAAGTACGTTGGCCATAACGGCGGGGTAGTAGGAATGACGACTTTCGGAGAGTCTGCACCGGGTGGCATTCTGCTTGAGCATTTTGGCTTTACCGCTGAAAATATCAGTGAGAAAGCAAAGGCTTTGCTGAAATAGCAAGTAAAAAAATAGCTAAACAGTTCTGTCCGATAAAGCGTCCCGAGGATATCCGAAGGGCGCTTTTTTTGTTATTAAAGAAAAAAAAGGCCCAAGGAAAAGGGCCAAAGGTTGGGACCTGCCCGAGAGCAGGGTTTTGGGACTAGATTAATTGGCCAGTGCGTTCAATAATGATTCGAGCTTTTCCTGGTCAATGGCGAACTGACGAATGCCTTCTCCTAGTTTATCGCTGGCCATTTTGTCTTCGTTCATTTGCCAACGGAAGGTCTGTTCAGTAAGAACCTTTTCCTTTGGTTGCGTATTTTCAGCAGGTACCAGCCGGCGTGACAGAGGGGCATCAGTATTAGCCAGTTCATCTAGTAGCCCCGGGCTGATGGTAAGACGATCGCAACCCGCAAGGCCGATAATTTCACCAATGTTGCGGAAGCTGGCTCCCATAACGATTGTGTCGAAGTCATGCTTTTTAAAATAGTCGTAAATGGCGCTGACAGACTTCACACCAGGATCGTTGTCGCCACTAAAATCAGCTTCAGGCTGACTGGCTTTGTACCAGTCCAGGATGCGTCCAACGAAAGGCGATATCAGATAAGCGCCTGCTTCAGCACACGCTCTGGCCTGAGCAAAGGAAAATACTAAAGTAAGATTACAGTGAATTCCCTGTTCTTCCAGGATACGCGCAGCTTGTATACCTTCCCAGGTGGCTGCAATTTTGATAAGCACTCTTGAAGTATCAATCCCTTGTTCTTTATATAAGGCTATTAATTTCTCTGCCTTATTGACCGTCTCCATAGTATCGAAGGACAACCTTGCATCTACCTCAGTTGATACCAGCCCGGGTACTTCGTCCATCAATTTTGCGCCAATTAAAACTGCCAGCTTATCGGCAGCTACTCGACCAACGTCTCCGGCTCCTGACTGTTTTTGTGCCCACTGAACAGCTTCTATACCCAAAGGTCGATATTTTTCTATTTGCATCGCCTTGAGCAATAGAGAGGGGTTAGTTGTGGCATCCTGCGGCTGATATTTCTTAATCGCCTCAAAATCGCCGGTGTCGGCTACTACAGTGGTCATTGATTTAAGTTGTTCTAACTGGCTGGTCATACTTATCCCATAAACATATTAAATGATAATTGCACGCTAAATTTCAGAGGCGAGAAGCTACTGAAACACAAGTTTGTATGCTTTTTGGTCATTCCGGCCCGAATGACGCAAAGTAACGGTGTTAATATTATTTTTATATTACCTTTACAACCTGACATTGTTGATATTATCATACAAATAAATGAAATGACTATCGATGTTAACAAATAGTTGAAAGGTATTTATGTCTCGTTACACGTTGGGATTGGATTACGGCTCAGACTCGGTTCGTGCATTGCTCGTTGATGTAAAAACCGGTGCCGAATTGGCCAGTCATTTAATAAACTATCCGCGTTGGGCTGAAGGGCGATTCTGCGAACCGTCCGAGGATCAATATCGTCAGCATCCACAAGATTATATAGATAGCCTTGTTGCCGTTGTACGCGGCTTATGGGAACTCGTACCTGCTGGAACAGCAGATAAAGTAATTGGCATGAGCTTTGACACGACTGGCTCTACGCCAGTGGCAGTGAATAAACACGGCGTCCCCTTAGCGCTGACAGAAGAGTTCAGTGAAAACCCGAATGCTATGTTTGTGCTATGGAAAGATCATACGGCAATTCAAGAGGCTCGTGAGATTACCCAGGCTGCTACTGAAAATGCTATCAACTACCTCTCTCACATGGGGGGCATTTATTCTTCAGAGTGGTATTGGGCCAAAGCACTGCATATTTTCCGCAAAGATGCAGCGGTGAAAGCCGCTACCTATGCGTGGGTTGAGCATTGTGATTGGATGACTGCGCTGATGTGTGGCACTACACATCCTGACCAGCTGGTACTCGGCCGCTGCGCATCCGGGCACAAAATGATGTGGAATGAAGCGTGGAATGGTTTCCCTCCGAACGATTTTTTCACCAGCATCGATCCGTTGCTAGATGGCTTAGTGAATCACATCAATCCCGCTACCCAGTCAAGCGATAAAGTGGCCGGAAGCTTAGTTTCAGAGTGGGCCGAAAAGTTAGGTTTGCCAGCGGGTATTGCGGTCGGATTTGGTGCTTTTGATTGCCACATGGGGGCTGTTGCAGCAAATGTCCGCCAAGGTGTTCTTACAAAAGTAATGGGAACGTCTACCTGTGATATCACTGTGACATCTAAAGCGCACCTTGGTGATACCTGTGTCAGAGGTATTTGCGGTCAGGTGGATGGCTCAGTCATCCCAGACATGATTGGTCTCGAGGCTGGTCAGTCTGCATTTGGCGATCTTTATGCCTGGTTTAAAAACGTTGTGTTATGGCCAACTCGCCAGCTTGTTTCGGAACTGACTGAGAGAGGGCAACTTGAGCTGGTTCAAAAAATTGAAGACAGCGCTCTGATCCGCCTCTCCGAAGCGGCAGCAGCATTGTCGGTAAAATCGACAGATATAACTGCGCTCGACTGGGTTAACGGCAGGCGTACGCCAGATGCTGATCAAGGTGTTTCTATGGCCATTGCCGGAATCAAAATGGGAACCGGCGCGCCGCAATTATTTAAAGCATTGGTGGAAGCGACAGCATTCGGCGCCAGAGCGATTACCGAACGGTTCCGTGAAGAAGGGGTGCCAATCGAATCGGTTGTAGTAATTGGCGGTATCTCAAAGAAATCTGATTATGTTATGCAAACCTGCGCAGACATTTGGAACTGTCCTATCGACGTACTCGAAAGCGAGCAGAGTTGCGCACTCGGTGCTGCCATTATGGCCGCTGTGGCAGCGGGTGAATATCAGACTGTAGAAGCCGCACAGAAAGTGATGGCATCGCCGGTATGTAAACAGTATCTGCCTAACCCGGAACGTTCTGAGATTTACGACGAACTTTACAGTAAGTACCAGACTTTAGGTGCACATGTAGACGGAGGAAAAATATGAGTTACAAGGAACTTAAACGCGAGGTTTTTGAGGCGAATATGGAGCTTCAACGCCGAAACCTTGTGATATATACCTTCGGCAACGTGTCTCAGGTTGACAGAGACAAAGGCGTTGTAGCCATCAAGCCTAGTGGTGTGGCTTATGAAGATATGAAGCCGGAAGATATTGTTGTCGTGGACCTGGAGAACAATATTGTTGAAGGCTCAATGCGGCCTTCATCTGATACAAAAACCCATACGCACTTGTACCGCGCTTTTGAAAGCATAGGTGGTGTTACCCATACCCACAGTACCTATGCCACAGCATGGGCACAGGCAAAGCAGAGCATTCCCTGTTTAGGTACTACCCATGCCGATTACGTATATGGCGATATTACCTGTACCCGAGAGCTTACCGACGAGCAGGTGAATGGAGATTATGAGGAAGAGACCGGTGTGCAGATCACCGATGCTTACAAAGACAGAAATCCTGCCGAAGCGCCAATGGTAATTGTAGCTGGCCATGCGCCTTTTACGTGGGGAAAGAGCGCCGCACAGTCTGTGTATCATGCGGCGTTATTAGAAGAAATTGCCAGAATGGCCTATTTAACGCGTACGCTCGATCAGAATGCTGCACCGTTAAAGCGCGCTGTGATGGATAAACACTATTTACGCAAACACGGTAAAAATGCCTATTACGGCCAAAGCTAATTAGTACCGTGACGATAGAGAGGATTTAAATATGACGACGATAACGAAAGAAGTTTGGTTTGTCACAGGTTCTCAACACCTGTATGGGCCAAAAGTATTAGAAAACGTTGCAGCAAACAGCCAAGCCATTGTTGCCGGTTTAAATGAGTGCGGCAAGCTGCCAGTAAATATGGTTTTCAAACCTACCGTAAAATCACCGGAAGAAATCCATGCGGTGTGTCAACAAGCCAATGCGAATGCTGACTGTGTCGGTTTAGTATTATGGATGCACACGTTTTCTCCAGCAAAAATGTGGATAGCCGGATTAAGTGAATTAAGAAAACCCTGGCTACACTTACATACCCAGTTTAATGCCGCCCTGCCGTGGGACGACATTAATATGAACTACATGAACACGCACCAAAGTGCACACGGTGACCGGGAATTTGGGTTTATTGGCACACGCATGCGAAAAGACCGAAAAGTTGTAGTTGGACACTGGCAGCGTCCGGAAGTGCAGGACCAGATTGATGATTGGTGTCGCGCTGCGCTAGGTTGGGCTGAAAGTCAAAGCCTGAAAGTTGCACGCTTTGGTGACAACATGCGCCAGGTGGCGGTAACTGAAGGCGACAAAGTTGCAGCACAAATCCAATTTGGTTATGAAGTGCATGCTCACGGGTTAGGTGAGTTATCTGATGTAGTAAACGCCGTTACCGATGCTGATATTGCAACACAGTTAGATCTATATCATCAGGAATACGTGATTTCAGATGCAACGTGGAAAGACACTTATAACGTTGACATGCTGAAAAACGAGGCTCGTCTTGAATTAGGTATGCAGCGTTTTCTTGATGGTGGCAACTACAAAGCATTTACTAACTGCTTCGAAAACTTATCAGGGCTAACTGGGTTACCGGGTTTGGCAACTCAACGCCTGATGGCCAAAGGCTATGGCTATGGTGGCGAAGGCGACTGGAAAACCTCAGCGATGGTTCGCATCATGAAAGTAATGGGGCAGGGTCGTGAAGGTGGTTGTTCGTTCATGGAAGACTACACCTATAATTTTGGTGCAAAAGATCAGGCGCTAGGTGCTCACATGTTAGAGGTTTGCCCATCAATAGCTTCAGCCAAGCCTCGCCTGGAAGTTCACCGTCATACTATTGGTGTTAAATGTGATGTTGGTCGCTTATTGTTTGAAGCCAAACAGGGCCCGGCGATTAATGTATCACCAATTGATATGGGTAACAGGTTCCGTATTCTGATCAATGAAGTTGATACGGTTAAGCAGCCTGCAGAAACGCCTCATTTGCCAGTTGCTTCAGCGCTGTGGGAGCCTAAGCCGAATCTGTCAGTTGCAGCTGCGGCGTGGATTCATGCAGGAGGTGCGCACCACACTGCATACAGCCAGGCGGTTACTACAGATATGATTATCGATTATGCAGAAATGGCTGGCGTAGAAACTGTCGTCATCGACAGTGATACGACGATTCGTTCGTTCAAGTCTGAGTTACGTTCAAATGCAGCATACTATATGCTTAAGCAAGGAATCTAACTGAAGGGACTTCTGCTCTACTTTGTACTGCAATATAGCAGCAGTAAAGTTGCTTTACTTTTTGAAACTGACGCCATGTGCGTCAGTTTCTTTTTCCGGCATCCGAATCTGTCTGTGAAATAATTGAGGATCTAAAATGGTAAATTTAAGCGCTTACGAGGGCATAGTGTTTGATATGGATGGCACGCTTATCGATTCCATGGGGGCACATATGGAGGCGTGGCGAATGACCTGTGAAGAGTTTGGTATTCCGTTCGATTTAAAATATATGTACGGACTAGGCGGTGTACCCACGCGTAAAACTGTAGAGATCCTGAATGATAAATACGGACTAGCACATAGTCCGGATATGGTTGCATTGCACAAGCGTAAAGTTTGGGAATCCATGGATTTAATGCCAGAAATCATTGCTGAAACCGTTGATATTTTTCATCACTACCGCCCTGACTTGAAGATCGGTATCGGAACTGGCTCAGAGAGAAATCACGCGCTTCATTTGCTGGAACATCATGGTTTATTAGATAAATTAGATGCACTGGTAACGGCGACAGATGTGACACATGGGAAGCCGCATCCTGAAACATTTTTGAAAGTGGCTGAGCTAATGGACGTTGCACCTGAAAAATGTGTTGTTTTTGAAGACACCGAGATTGGTTTTGAAGCCGCGCAGCGTGCGGGAATGGATTGTATCTTGGTAAAAGACGGTAGAGTCCAAATTTAACATTTTTTTAAACGAAATCGGAATCACCCCTTGCTTTACTTATGCTATTTGTAATATAAAAGTATAAAATTAGTTAGGGAACTGTATTTCATGTCTGTATCCGAATATCAATATAAAACCATTTCTTCTTTTTCTCAGGGCAGTTTTAAAACCAGCGTGAAAATGGCCGTGTTGTTCATGACCAGCCTGGTACTAAGCCCTTCACAGGCACAGGAAGTCAAAAACGTGAATAATCAACCTTCTGCTAGTTCAAGTTATTACGGGGCGATGCCAGACAGCACGCCGGTCTATAGGGTTACGTTAAAAAACAGCAACGGCGTGGAGGTCGATGTTATAAGCTACGGCGGCACCATCACCCGTTTACTTACACCAGATAAGAAAGGTCAATTAGGCAATATCGTGCTGGGGTTCGACAAACTGGAAGACTATTTGTCCGCTGGTTATTACTTTGGTGCCATTATCGGCCGGTATGGTAACCGTATTGCAGAAGGTAAGTTCACTCTGAACGGCACAGAATACCAATTAGCAACCAACGATGGTGATAATCATCTTCATGGCGGCGTACAGGGTTTCGATAAGAAGGTGTGGCAGATGGCTCCCTTTGTCACTGAAAATAGTGCCGGGGTTGTGCTAACGCTCACAAGTCCTGATGGGGACCAGGGTTACCCGGGAAAACTAGACACGCAGGTGACATACACACTGACCAACAGCAATACGCTGGATATGGCATTCACTGCAACCACTGATAAGCCAACTATTACGAACTTTACTCAGCATTCTTATTTTAATCTGCAGGGTAAAGGCGACATTCTTGATCATAAACTGCAAATTAACGGCGACAGATACACGCCGGTTGATGGCGGCCTAATCCCTACCGGTGAAGTCGTATCTGTAAAGGGAACTCCGTTTGATTTCACACAGCCTAAAGCGATTGGAAAAGACATTGACGCTAAAGATAAACAGCTGTCTCTTGGTCAGGGCTTCGATCATAATTTCGTGATTAAAGACGCGCCCAGCGATGATTTAATAGAGGCAGCAAATGTCTATGAGCCTAAAACCGGTCGTACTCTTACCGTGTACACCGTTGAGCCCGCTGTACAGTTTTACTCAGGCAACTTCCTTGATGGCAGCACTCAGCAGGAAGGCATGAGCCATACACTGCGTTCCGGCTTCTGCCTTGAGCCTCAGCACAACCCTGATTCACCGAATCAACCTGATTTTGCCAGCACTGTACTCAACCCGGGTGAAGTATACTCCACACGCATTGTTTATGAGTTTGGTACGAAGTAGAAGGGAATGAATGATTCAATGAAATCTATGAAGTTAAAAACGCTTGCGGCGTCATTGCTGGTGGCTTTTGGTTTGACTGCATGCTCATCGACGCCGGCTACGCCGACCGGTGAAACTGCAGATAAAAGTGATATTCGAAAAAGTGGTACGTTCACAAATCCACTTTTCCCTAATGGCGCGGATCCGTGGTTGGAATACTGGGATGGTAATTACTACCTTACTACTACAACCTGGACGTCTGAATTAGTGATGCGCAAGTCACCGACACTTGCTGGTCTTGCCGATGCAAAGCCGGTGAATGTGTGGTCGGCTACCGAGTCTGATCGCTGCTGTAACTTTTGGGCTTTTGAGTTCCACCGTCTCAAAGGACCAGACGGCTATCGCTGGTACATGATGTACACGGCAGGCAGAGACGGTACGCTGGACTTTCAGCATTTGAACGTGCTGGAAAGCGCCGGCGATGATCCGATGGGACCATACCAGTATAAAGGCGCGCTGATGCCCGATGTGTGGAATATCGACGGCAATTACCTTGAATACAAAGGGAAATTGTATGTGATTTATTCGCAATGGCGCGGTGATCAGCAAATGAACATCATTGCTGAAATGGAAAACCCGTGGACGCTCAAGGCTGACCAGCCTCACACCGTGCTTACCCGGCCTGAACTGGACTGGGAAATCAGCGGACGCAAGGTAACTGAAGGCGCTGAAATTCTGCAGCACGATGGTCGTACATTTATGACTTACTCTGCCAGCTTCTGTAATACCCCGGATTACAAACTGGGTATGCTTGAGCTGGTTGGTGATGATCCGATGGATGCCGCAGCATGGAAGAAATTTGATGATCCGGTATTTGTGCGCACAGACAAGGTATTCGGTCCCGGCCACAATGGCTTTTTCACCTCTCCGGATGGCGGGGAAGACTGGCTGGTTTATCACGGTAATGATTCCGTGGAGCATGGTTGCTCAGCAACCCGCTCTTTGCGGGCGCAAAAATTTGAGTGGCAACAGGACGGATTACCGGATTTCGGTGAACCGTTGACCCCGGGAGTCGTTGTGCCTCCTCCTTCTGGAGAAAACGGGCCGTTAGTAACAAGAGTACAGGGACAGCGCTATCAGTTAGTTAATGCAACGAGCGATTTGTGTCTGGATATTTCTTCCGATCCGCAAGATAACCGTGCGGTGCAGCGTCAGTGTGCAGCAACTAACGGACAGTGGATTTTAGATGCCACTGCAGATGGATTTGTGCGCCTAGCCAACCGTGAAGACAGTAAATTCCTTGAAGTGGCGAACTGCAGTACCAGTGAGAATGCCCGTGTGCAATCGGCTGCGTGGCGGAATAACTTCTGTCAGGAGTTTAAAGTAGAGAGCGGTATCGATGGCAATGTAACATTGACGAACCGTTACTCTGGTAAGCCTCTTGCGGTGGCTGGATGTTCTGCTTCAGAAAATCAGGCGGTACTTCAACAAAACGAAGACAGTGCCTGTTCACAATGGCAGCTCCGGCCAACTGGTGATGTAGTGATCCTGAGTGAGCAAAGCGGTAAAGCGTTGTCTGTTCACAATGATGCACTGTCGGATGGTGCGAATGTGGAGCAGCGGGGCTTCGATAAGACACCTGCGCAATACTGGCAGTTTGTGCCCACAGATACCGGCTACGTTAGTTTAAAAACGGCAGGAAACGATGCGCTGTGCATCGGTACAGATGACAATGCCGTCGTGCCCGGCGCGAATTTGTCCATGGTGAGTTGTGGCGAGCCCACTGCACAGTGGCGTATTAGCCCTGCAGATGGCGGTGGTGTGATGTTATTTAACCGATATACCAAACAAGCTATGGGCGTAAGTGACTGCGGGTTAGCCGAGGGGACCAATATAGCCCAGCAACCTGATTTAGGCACAAAGTGCCAAGTGTTTCATTTGCGTGAGCCGCAATAGAGCCTTAAACGTATTGTCGCAGGTTTTTCGTTGAAGAGAGGGTATCCGATTGTAGGGCGGTACCTTCTCTTTTTTATGGCCGTAAAAGAGCAAAAAACGGGCTGGTGAATACACACCAGCCCGTTTTTATTTGGTTATGCTGTTTAATCAGTTTAACGTCAGTACCACCACTGATTTCGCCGGAAGCACCAACTTATCAGCCCTTGCTTTGAATGGCTCAGGCTCTAAGTTATGTTGATCGTCGAAAGTGTTTTTTGCGGTAATGATATCAGCGGTGAGAATACTGCCGGACAAGGTTTTATTTACCTTACCATCAAGGTTCAGATCAATGTCGGCATCTTCCGTCGGGTCCATATTAACCAAAGCTAAATACACATGGCCATCCGTGCCCATTGCCAGTGAACCTGTTACAGCCGGTAAATCTTCCCCGTTCATTGAATAGCGCGATGTATCCAGATTGAAAGGAATGGATGTGGCGTCCTGAAACACCGTATACATGCCATAAACATGATAGGTGGGTGTTTTCACCATCTTCGCGCCATCCGTTAAGATCATCGCTTGTAATACGTTTACCATCTGCGCGATATTCGTCATATGAACACGTCTGGCGTATTCGTGGAATAGATTCAAGTTTACTGCGGTTACCACAGCATCACGAAGCGTATTTTGCTGATACAGGAAACCGGGCTCCCGCCCTTCTTCAGCGTCGTACCACGTACCCCATTCATCCACATAAAAGCCCAGCTTACCGTCAGGATCATTCTTATCCATGATGTCGATATTATTCTTCAGGTAAGTTTCCATCCGATAAGTGCGCTCCATGGTTTTAAACCACATGGCGTTATCGAACTCGGTAGCATGCCCTTTTTTCTGCCAGTCACTGGTGGGAAGGGTGTAGAAGTGGTAACTGATACCATCCATATTACGGTCGATGTTTGCACTCAGAACGTCTGTCCATTCCGTATTATCTGTGTCACCACCGCTACCCACCAGGAGAGGCCTCTTGCCCTTAGGGGTTTTGATAAACGTGGCGTACTGACGATACAGGTTTACATAGTAATCAGGGTCCATGTGACCACCACAACCCCATGATTCATTGCCAATGCCGAAGTATTTAATGTCCCAGGGTTCTTCGCGTCCGTTAGCGCGTCGCTCATTGGCCAGGGTAGAGTTTTTATCAGACGTCATGTATTCAACCCATTCCGCCATTTCCTGCACGGTACCACTACCCAGATTCCCGTTAATGTAGACATCTGCACCAATGAGTTCAGCTAAATCGAAGAATTCGTGAGTACCCACAGCATTGGTTTCTTCAACGCCACCCCAGTGCGTGTTAACTTTTACCGGGCGTTCATCTTTGGGGCCAATCCCTTCGCGCCAATGGTATTCATCGGCGAAACAGCCTCCTGGCCAGCGGATCAGCGGTACTTTGATGTCTTTCAGGGCCCCGACAACATCATTCCGGAACCCTTTTGTGTTTGGGATTTCCGAGTCTTCACCGACCCACAACCCTTCGTAAATTCCGTGCCCGAGATGCTCGGCAAACTGGCCGTAAATATCTTTATTAATGACAGCACCACGGTCTTGAAGGTTCGCGCTGATTGTTACTTCATGGTTGGCAGCCGATGCGTTACCCGCCAATATCGACGCAGTTAATAGTGAAATTTTCAGTAGTTTACGTTGCATATTAATCTTCCTTGGTTGATCGAGTAACGCCTTCTGTTGTCATAATGACCCGTTGCAGCGAGCCATCTTTATTGTAGTGAAGAGGATCCACTGCAACTGAGCGGCGGAACCGTCCGCCACTTGGCTTATCGCCTTTCGGAGGCAAAGCACCGGTGTGATAAATGAAATAATCCTGGCCCTTAAATTCAATAATAGACTGGTGATTTGTTTCGGTATTGCCCGCGACTTCATTCAAAATGCCCTTATACTCCCACGGACCGTGAATACTTTTACTCATCGCATAGCAAATCTTTTCCGGAAACTCGCAAGCGTAGGAAAAGTAGTAGTTATCGCCTTTTTTATGAACCCAGGAAGCTTCTGTATAATTTGGGACATCAATGACTTTTATCTCACCATCCAGTTCCAGCAAGTTGTCTGATAACTTGACGTATTTCGGTACCAGATTGCCGAAGAACATGTAGGTGTCGCCATTTTCTTCAACATAAATTGCAGGGTCGATATCATCCCAGTCATTCGGCGTCTGTTTGGTCATATCATCTGTGACAAGGGCATGACCGATGGCGTCCTTAAAGGGGCCTGTCGGAGAGTCTGATACCGCTACCCCAATAGCAAAACCGGGTTTGTCGTCTTTGTGACGGACGGTGGTGAAAAAGTAAAATTTGCCATCCTTTTCAATCATATGTGACGCCCAGGCATCGCCTTTCGCCCAGCTGAAATCAGTGGCTTTCATAATGGGACCATGTGACTTCCAGTTCACCATATCGGTGGAAGAATAGGCTAGCCAATCGTGCATTTCGAAGAAGACATCGTTGTTGGGCGCCTCATCGTGGCCCGTGTAGAGATATACCGTACCATCATGCACCATGGCTGCCGGATCGGCAGTGAACACATCGGTAATAATCGGATTCTGTGCGAACACTTGCCCGCTTAAAAGCAAAGCCGCTGAAGATAACAATACACGTTTCATGTAAATTCCTTGTTGTGACCTGAATTCACCATGCCAAATTTTTAACAACACATGGTGTGGCACTGGTTAAATAGTAAGGTTCTGATATTACGTTGATATTTTGACGTTTCCCCACGTCTGGCCGCCAATCAAAACATCTGATTATTAGAACTAATGTAAAAAAATTGTTTAATAGTATTGTAATATTAATGTAGAAGATGTAAATATTTTAAAAATACTATTGTATTACTTTATTGCGATGTTGGTCACTTTACTTTGCCATTCGTCGTATGACAACGCTCTTTATCGTAAAGAGCATAATAATAAATCCTGAGGGAAAACGAGAATGAAACCTAGATCGGCGCTCATCGTGAGCAGCATCCTCTGTGTCACAGGGTGTGGCGGTTCAGGGGGAGATAGCACTCCCCCTGAAACCATCACGGTAGTTGACAACCAAACGTTGGCTAATCCCACGACTTCAATTGCCGATAGCAGTGGATATATGGATATCGGCGTACACGACCCGTCTGTTGTAAAGGTAGATGGTACTTACTACATATTCGGTTCGCATCTGGCAGCCGCGAAAACAACAGATCTACAAACGTGGGAATATATTTCGTCATTAAGCGCCAATAATTTGGTGGATGAATCTCCGTTATTTAATACTTATTCCACGGAGTTTGCGAAAGGTATCGCCTGGACCGATGATTTCACCGGCAGTTGGGCATCTGATGTTATACAAGCCCCAGATGGTGAGTTTTGGTTTTATTATAATCACTGCGCACAGGACAACCCTGACACGCCTGAACGTGACGAGGTTTGCTGGCACCGCTCGTATCTCGGCCTGGCAACGTCCGACTCTGTCGAAGGCCCTTACGTGGATAGAGGCGTTTTCCTGAGATCTGGGTATCGCGATGAAGCAGAGCTAGCCGCCTACCCCGTAGACGGCGTGGAAAGCTATAATCCGGCTGTGCATCCCAATGCAATAGACCCTGCAGCGTTTTATGATAAAGACAATAATCTGTGGATGGTATACGGCTCTTACTCCGGCGGTATTTTTGTATTGGCGATGGATGAGCAAACAGGTATGCCGGAAGCCGGGCAAGGTTACGGTAAACACCTTGTGGGCGGCAACTATAACGCCATTGAAGGTGCATTTGTCATCTACAGCCCCGACAGCGATTATTATTATTTGTTCTGGTCAAATGCGGGATTTGCAGCCGGTGACGGTTATAACATCCGTGTTGCCCGCTCAAGAACGCCAAACGGCCCTTACCTGGATGCGGCAGGTAATGATATGACCGGTGCGACTGTTGCTAACAATTACGGTAACAAACTCCTAGGTAGTCATCTGTGGTCGTCGGCCTTCGGTGAGACTTCTAGTCAGTACGGTTATAATGCGCCGGGCCACAATTCAGCTTTATATGATGAGGAGCTGGATAAATATCTGCTGTTCACCCACACCCGTTTTCCTGATGAGGAAGGTCGCTACGACAATCCGGAGGCGCATGCCGTGCGGGTGCATGAGATGTGGATTAACAACGACGATTGGTTGGTCGTTTCGCCACATCGCTACGCGCCAGTTGACGGAGAGAATGTCACTGATGCAGAGGATGTTGCAGGTGATTACCGTCTTATCCTGCAAAGCAATGATAGCAATGGCGATGAACACGAGTCTGTTTACGTTACCTTAAATTCGCAAGGGCGCAGTATTCAGGGGCAGCTGACCGGTACATATAAACTATACAGTGACGAACCGTCGCGGGTCCGCCTTACCATCGATGATGACACGGTTTATGAAGGCGTCGCCAAGTGGCAGTGGAACGTGGAAGATGCCCGTTTTGAAGTTGTCATAACTGCATTAAGCGGTACTGGCGAGAGTCTGTTGGCAGCGAAACTGCCTGAGCAGTCTGTCGCTGACGTGGTTGATGACATCAGTAACGCCATTGATGTTGCATTTGCCAATCCGGCAAACCCTGATGCTATGCTGGAAGTTAAAAACGACCTGTCTTTGCAAAGCACCGGAGCTCGGGGAGCTGTTATCTCCTGGGAGTCCAGCCACTCGCAATTTATATCTGCTTCAGGTGAAGTAACACGGCCTAACGTGGATGAGGGCGATCAGGTCGTTACGCTCACAGCCAACGTAGACATCAACGGACAAACACTGTCTGTGGCAAAAGACGTCAAAGTGATTGCCCGTTCGACGTACAACCGCACAGCGTGGTACTCCTTCGAGGACAGCCTTGATGACTCATTAATGAATTATGACGATGCCCAAGCTGTTACGGACGTCAATTCGTTCACCAATGCCAGTGCTGTTTTCTCGGATGGTGCTCAGGGTCGTGCCGTTAACCTCGATGGTTCGTATGGCATATTACTACCAGAGAACCTCATTGACAGTTACCAGTACACCGTCTCATTCTGGCTGAATACCGCACAAACGCAGTTCTTTAGTCCTGCTTTTTTCGCAGCAAATCAAACCGATCGCTGGATAAGCTTCCTGCCTGTTAGCTGGAATGCAGAGCTTATGGTCTGGGCTAACTACGTGGATGATGAAGGTGCTGTAAGCTGGTTTGACGGACTCACAGGCGTTGCCTTCCCGCTCAACGAATGGCATCACGTAGCATTCTCGGTAGAGCAGGGCTTCGTCAGCATTTTCTATGATGGCACGCTGGTGGGAACAGCGTCGTCTGTCAGGGATATTTTTACTGTACGGCCTGAAGGCGCAATCATCTCCCTTGGTCTTAACTTCTGGGATGTCCCCCTGAATGCTCAATATGATGAATTGAAAATTTATGACGAAGCATTGTCTGCAGCTGAAATCTCAGCGCTGGATGTTGAGCAGTTACCGGCAGAAGCACTGGTGAATATTGCTCAGGCAGATTTGGATCTTGGCAATCTGGACTTCGTTATCACCGATATTGCACTGCCACATACCGGACCGTTTGCTTCGGCGTTGAATTGGGAATCAAGTAATACTGCGGTTATCGATCCTGCTACCGGAAAAGTTACCCGTCCGGCCCGTGGTGAAGCGGATGCAGAAGTGACCCTGACTGCGACAATTTCTCTGGCTGGTCAGTCGGTGACGAAGTCTTTCGTAGCCAATGTCATTTCAAACACCCCTCCTGAAGCCATTGCGCGCTTTAGTTTCGAGGAGAACCTCGAAGACGCGCAAGGCAACTTTGCTGCCGGCGAAGAAGCGACTAAAACTGCAGACGCGCCCCTTATCGTTCCAGCAGATACGTCGCTGACTTATCAGGCTGGTGTAGTCGGCTTGGCTGCGGAGTTCAAAGGTGATCAGGGACCGGGCGTCAAGTTACCAGATGGTCTTATTTCAGACTACAGCTATGCAGTATCGATGTGGTTGAACCCTGCCTCGTTAAACCAGTTTACGACTACGTTTTTTGGCTATGCTGCGTCGAACAGCTGGATAAGTTTAGTACCGTTTGGTCCAGGCTCCGGTGACACCATGGTGTGGTCTGGAGAACAATGGTTCGATGGCACATTAAACGCGCAAATACCGACAGGTAGCTGGACACATATCGTTTTTGTCGTCAACGAAGGCACCTTTTACGGATACATCAACGGTGAACTGGTCAGCGAATTGGAAAATTTCCCTGACGTGTTTACAGCATCCGGAGCTAATTCGGGCTTTTCGCTGGCCACGAATTTGTTCCCCTGGGATGCAAACTTTTCAGGCTTGATGGATGAGTTGGTTATCTACGACGACCCGCTGTCTGCAGACGATGTACAGGCGCTGTTTACTGAAGGCAGCAACTAAGAAACGGGTGAGGCCGGGAGAATGCTCTCTCGGTCAAAGGACAACAAGATAAGACCCGAAAAAAGGGTACAGAGAATCCGGGAGAAAACCATGTTTAAACCCACTTTTTTAAGCACAGCCGTGGCTGCATCTTTAATGACGCTCACCCCTGCTGCTATTGCACAGCAAAATGAACAAACAGAAAATAGTGAAGAGGATGCTGTAGAAGTCATTCAGGTCTCCGGTATTCGCGGATCACTGGCAAAAAGCCTAGATATTAAGCGGGAAAAAATTGAAGTAGTCGATTCAATCGTTGCCGAAGATATCGGTAAGTTTCCTGACAACAATGTAATAGAGGCATTACAGCGAGTACCCGGCGTACAGGTAACTAACCGGGATCGGGGTGAAGTAGGTACGTTGTCAATTCGCGGCTTAACCGATATCACTACTACAGTGAACGGGCGACAAATGTATATCTCCACAGGCCGCTTTTATACGATGGCTGATACACCGGCTTCGCTGATTCACCGGGTTGATGTGTACAAAGCGCGCTCGGCAGACAAAGTGCCTAGCGGTATTGCCGGTCAGGTTGATGTAATAACCAACCGCCCCTTCAATTTCGAAGGGAGTAAGTTCGCCTTTGCGGGACGCGGAATATACTCTGATCAGGAAGGTACCGTTGATCCGAACCTGAGTGTGATGCTTAGCAACAACTGGGATACTGATTACGGTAAATTTGGAGCGCTGGTTAATGTAGCTTATGCACGCACAAACTGGCGTGACCAGGGTATTACCGCTGGTGCCGTGTTTCCGTATTTTACCGCAAGTCCTGAAGGAGAGGGACTAGACCGGTTTGGGAATAGTGGTGAGTTCCCTGCTTACGAGCGAATCAATTCGGCTTATTGGGATCCGGGCTTAGAAAACGGGCTGCCGTTTGCCAGTGGCTCTACCCTGAATACCAATGGCTACGAAAATGATTATATCTTGTCCAGAGATGCTATTTTTGCCTCCGATTTATCCGGTAAACGGGAGCGACCTGCGCTGAATCTGTCGTTTCAGTGGGCGCCTGACGATTACTCAAGTTATGTGTTCGAGGTGTTCTATAACGGCTATCGTGAGCGGGTAAGAAACAGTCTGTTTTTTGCCTATCCCGATTCTGCTTATAACGTAAATTTCAATGACGATATTGTCTTTTATGAGGGTACAAATATCGTGAAAGAGCGCACTGTCTATGATGGTGACCCCCGCTATGGTGTATGGGAGACTGACTTTAACAGTACGGACGTTGATGAACGCCAAACAGACACCCTGATGTTTGCTTTCGGTGGAGAATGGTCTCTTACCGAAGAATTCACACTATCTGCAGAAATAGTGTCGCAAAAGAGCGTGTTCACCTCAGACTTTTTTGCGGTTCGACTGTTGCACGATTACTACGCAATGACTGCCGACTTCAACACCGGTGAGGGAATTGCCGGCTTAACCTTCCATGATAACCCTGCGACCGGCGAAATAGATGAATCTGACCTTTACGACCCGCGTTTATATTCGATGGGGCCTGCGTGGGACAATGGTTCTCGCGATGAAGGTACGTCGAATGCGCTGTATGTGGATGCAGAGTGGCTTACTGATTTCGCTGGAATAATGGAGGTAGATTTTGGTTTGCTGTATGAAAAACGAGAGTTAAGTAACGAAAGTCGCGCAGCAAATGTGATCGTTAATCAATATGATATTCCGATGACAGATATGCCAGAAGAATTTCTCGACAGAACCGAAAACTTCTTTGATGGCCGGGCAGAGTTTCCTGATGGCTGGTTGATTGGGAATGTTGACTACATGGTTGATAACGTAGATTACTTTAGGGAGCTTTACGGTTTTACCGATGAAAACGGTCAGCCTGTAGATGATTACTTAACCGGTGGCGCATCGCTGATCTTACGGCCTACATTTGAAGCCGACGAAACTACACTCGATTTATATGTGCAGGCGAAATATGAATACGATGTTCCTGGCGGTTTCCTCGATGGCGCCATCGGGGTGCGTTATACCGATGCCAGCACGCCTTATAGCTTTGTTCGTGTAGACACCGTTAATCAGATTGTTGAGCAGGACAGCGGTGAGAATGAAAGTAGCGAAGTGCTTCCGACATTCCTCGCCCGCTATAATTTTTGGGATGACTACATGCTTCGTTTCTCATACACAGAAACAATGCGTCGTCCGGACTTTGGGTCACTTAACCCTTATACCACGTACACCAAAGGTGTGACTTCAGTTGGTACGGGAACGGCTTCATCAGGCAACCCTGCACTTGCGCCGGTCATCTCAACAAACCTGGATATTTCGCTGGAATACTATTTTGGCGAGGGCAACGCTATTTATGCTACCTGGTTTAAACGTGACATCGACGGCCTTGTGGTAAATTCCCGCTCTGAGGTGTATTACGATTACCCGGACGACACTGATGAAAATGGTGAAGAAATTGGCGAGTTGCTGCATATTCTTACCCAACCGGCTAATTCAGCGAACGGCAGCTTAGAGGGTATGGAGCTTGGCCTGGTCTATTTCCCGGATGATCTGCCTGCATGGCTACAAGGAGCAGGTATTCAGGCTAGCTATACAACATTAGATTCGTCTCAGGATTTGCCAATTTTCGACTTAGAAGATCCGACCAACCCAGATCCTATTGACTATGAAACGGTAGAAATGTTTGGTGTCTCTGACGAATCATTAAGTGTTGTTCTGGCGTACGAAAGGGAAAAATTCAGTACTCGTTTGTCCTACGTATGGCGGGATGCCTTCCGATACGATAACGAAGCGGCTATCTTTGCGAACCCATTGGCGCGCTATCGTGCTCCGGAACAAAGCTTAGATTTCCAGCTTTCGTACAATGTGAACGATAACCTGGTGCTGACATTCGATGCTACCAATCTTACTGACGAGGTATTTCAGGCATATTATCAATATCCTGATATTTATAACTTCTCGAGTGGGATTTACAGTCGCACTTATGCACTGGGAATGAGGTATCAACTTTAATATCAGTTTTTTTCACAGTTTTACTGAAGCCCGGTCAAACCGGGCTTTTTTAATCTGAAATTTTATTACATTTCTTGAACATAGTTTCGTACTCCGGAAGTTCATTTGAATACCATAGTAAGGATACGAGGCCTGCAAAGCATTCATTTTATACGGAATGTACTATTGTAGTATTTAATTGAAGGGGTTCTGCCGAAATACCGGTAAAAATGAAGTAAATTGGCGGATAATCTTTTGAAATAAAGCAACAAGTCAAGCATAAAATTTCCCGAATCTTTGCGATAGATCATCGCTATTACACTGAAAAAAAGCCAAATTTCTTGGTGCATACGCATAATGCAAACCAGATAATCGAATTTAAGCAGTCTAGCGCTGCATGTTTATAATTCGTTAAATTAATCCTGTTGACAGAAAATATATCATACAATAGTATCAAAAGGGGGTAACAAATCTTTAACAGGGAAAATGGTCTGCCAGAACTGCTACCCGACGTGCTGATTGCCTCAGTAATGTGTCTTTTTTTTGGATATCGCGGACCATTTTAGCGACATCTCAACCGGAGTACTTAACTAAATGTTTAACCGAACACACCTTGCCAGTGCTGTTTTATTTGCACTGTCATGCAATGCTGCAATTGCGCAGACAGCACCGTCCAATACATCAAATGATACTGGTAACCAATCTGATGACGTTGAAGTAATTGAAGTTTCAGGTGTTCGGGCCAGTTTAAGTAAAGCGATAAATATCAAAAGAAATAACGTTCAAATTGTCGATGCTATTGTGGCTGAAGATATTGGTAAGTTTCCGGATAACAACGTAGTTGAAGCATTACAGCGTGTAACGGGTGTTCAGGTTACCGACCGTGGCGCTGGGGAAGTCAATACTGTAACGATACGCGGCCTGAACGATGTTACAACGACAGTGAATGGCCGCAACGTGTTTACAGCTTCTGGCCGAATGGTTGCTCTCGCCGATATTCCGGCAGCTTTGTTGCGTAATGTCAGTGTTTATAAAACGCGTTCAGCATCGCAAATAGGTAGCGGTATTGCCGGCCAGATTGATGTAGAAACACAAAGACCGTTTAATTTTGACGATAAAACATTTGTATTTGCAGGTCGTGCTGTTCATCAGGAACAAGCTGACAAAACTGATCCACAAATTAGTATGTTGGCATCTGACCGTTGGGATGTGGGTGATAAAGGGGAATTGGGTGCGTTGTTAAACGTTGCATACACCCGCACTAATTTCAGAGACCAAAGCATCACGGCTGGTGCAATGTTACCTTTCACAACCTCTTCACCTTCAGGTACGATGTTAGGCGGCACAGAATATGGTCCTCTTCAACGTATTTACCCTGCAGAATGTTCGCCTGAATGCTGGTCTCCCGGACTGGATGCCGGACTGTCTTTTGCTCCCGGTTCAACACTTAATCTGAACGGTACTGACGCTGAGTATTATTTGAGCCGCGATGCGATATTTGCATCCGATTTTACCGGCAAGCGTGAACGTCCAGCCGTTAATCTTTCCTTGCAATATGCGCCAAATAGCGATTCCACCTATACGTTCGAAGCGTTTTATAACGGTTATGAACAGGAATCTTTTAACTCGTTATTTTTCCAATTTGTAGACTGGTGGGGTAACGTAGATCCGAATGATCCGGTCACGCTTATCGACGGCACAAACATTATCCAATCCAGATATGTGAATGAGGCTTTTAACTTTACGTCTGGCGACGTGTCGAAAGCAAAGACAGATACTTACCTTTTCGCTCTAGGTGGTGAATGGCAGATTACGGATTTTCTAAAAATCGAGTCTGAGGTCTACTATCAAACATCCGAATATACGACAGAGTTTTTTGCGCTTCGTGGCACAACGGTGCAGCCTCGCGTTTTCATGGACGTTAATGACGGTAGCGGAATCCCATCATTGGAATACCCGGAAACAGATCCTGCAGATGCATCTCTTTACTCTGTCGGTGAGGCTTACGATAACGCTTCGGCGTCAGAAGGTGATGCGATTACTTGGACACTAGACGGTGAGTACCTCCTTGATAGCGACATCTTTACGAAAGTCAGTTTCGGAAGCTTTATCGACCGCAGAACTGCCAAAGAAGGGGCTTACGATTATGTAGGTTCTGCAATAGGCGGGTTGCTCACCGATTATGATGAGAATTTGCAGTACACAAATAGTAACTTCTTTGACGGTAATGCTAACTTTCCTTCATCATGGGTTTCTGCAGATGGTTATTACGCATTCAATAATCGTGAACAGTATCGCGAATTAGCCGAACTGCCGACAAACCCTGAAGTTTTCTATAACTTCGATATTGAGGAAACAACTATTTCTCTTTACGGGCAGGTAGATTTCAATACTGAAATTGCTGGGCGCGTTTTAGACGGACAATTTGGTCTCCGTTATGAAATGAATGATGCAGACATGACCTTCTTTACTGAAGATAGCAGTCTTCCTCCGCAGAGCTTCGCTGAGCGAAGTGATAACACACTCTTGCCAAGCTTAGTACTGCGTTATGAACTGGCTGAAGATGTCATGTTACGTGCTGCGTACACCGAAACAATTCGCCGGCCGGAAATGTCGCAACTTAATTCGTACGTCAGATACTTCCCTGATGTTACTGACATTGGTTATGGCACAGCGACAGGTGGTAATCCGAATCTTAAGCCTGTCGAGTCCACTAATATCGACTTTTCATTAGAGTGGTATTTTGCGCCGGAGAGCTCTCTGTATGCGACTTATTTCACCCGTGACATCGAAGGTTTTGTTTACGATTCTGTCGTTGCACAAGACTATCAGGGACCAACAGATGATGAGCCATACACCTATATTGTTAGCCTGCCGGATAATACTTCAAATGGTAAATTGGATGGTTGGGAGTTCGGAGCAATATACTTCCCGGATTATTTACCAGGTTTATTAGACGGACTGGGTGTTCAGGCGAGTTATACTTTGCTTGATTCCAGCCAGGATATTCCCATTTTTGATCGTGAAACCGGTGAGCTCAATGGGTACAGCAACCAACCAATCTTTGGTGTATCAGATAGTTCTTATTCAGCTGTACTTGTTTACGACAATAGTAAGCTAAGCATGAGGCTGTCATACGTATGGCGGGATGACTTCCTGAATAATTACGAAGCGCGTTTATTTGCTAATCCTTTAGGAGTGTATCGCAAACCTGAACGTTCAATGGACTTTCAGCTGACCTACGATGTAACTGAAAACTTCACTGTGACATTCGACGCAACAAACCTGACCGAAGAGATCTACCAAAGTTACTATCAGTATCCTGATACCCATAATTTTGGCAGCTCCTTATATAGTCGTACGTTCGCATTAGGAGCACGCTTCAAGATTTGATATTGAAGTGCAACAATTTAAATAAGCGACTGTTAGGGGTCGCTTATTTTTTAATAATGATTTGATTTCTCTTTTTTCACGACCCCCATCAACAAAACTTCAAACACTACGTTGTATTCGTTTACATAATCTTAATGAATGGATGCTAGACGCAATATGTTTTGAGCTATCTTTGTAAGCACAAATCAAAATATCGTTTCAAATTGCAATTAACTGCTTGAAAGTTATGTATATTTTCATTTCTCCTGATTTCTTAGCTTATACTAAAGTATTGTTAATGCAATGTTGACTATATTATTATCATACAATACTATCTAGGCTGTTTTTAAATCATTCATCGGCATAAAAACTGCGCCGAAACACACATTTGATAAAGCACCAGACCACTATGCAGGAATATATAGTGAATCGTGCACAGGACATACCCGGAGAATTTCTATGTTTAAGCGTGGCCAACTTGCTTCAGCCGTATTATTCGCACTGACCGCACAGCCTTTGCAGGCACAGGATAATGGTAGTGACAACAGTGACGACGATATTGAAGTTATTGATGTCCGCGGTGTTAAAGCCAGTCTTAATTCCGCCCAGACAATGAAAATGAGTGCCACAAATGTTTCAGACGTTATTGTGGCTCAGGATATCGGGAAACTACCGGATAATAGTGTGGCGGCTGCACTGCAGCGAGTCACGGGTGTACAGGTAGCAAGAACCAACGGCGAGGTTAATCAGGTACTGATACGTGGGTTACCAGATATAGTGACTACCATGAGTGGACGCAATATATTTACTACCACGGGCCGCTCGATCTCACTGGCCGATATTCCAGCAGACTTGGTGTATTCTGTCGACGTTAAAAAATCTATCAGTGCGGCTGATATCGAAGGTGGCATCGCAGGCAGTATTGATATTCAGCTAAGACGCCCTTTCGACTTTGACGATGGCTTCTCAGCAGCGGGGAATCTACGCTATGAATACAGTGATGAAGCAGCTTCGTGGAATCCCGTTGGCAGTGTCACAATTAATAATAATTGGGAAAATGGAAGTGGTAAATTTGGCGCGATGCTGAGTGTTTCACATCAGGATCGTGATTTTCAGGATCAGGTGAATTTCGTTACTGCGCCTTTCATATTGCCAGACTCAGTTGTGAATAATTCTAATTCTGCGCCACTGAATGTGGCCGGAGAACCAGCCATGGCACCTAACGTAATTGGCGGATATTTCCGTTACGGTGACAGAGTCCGGGATTCATTTAATGCTTCTTTCCAATGGGAACCGAACGCAAACAGTTCTTACTATATCGATATATTCGGCGTGAACTATGAGCAGAATAGTCAGCTTAATTTTTGGGTGCCATTACCCAGTTGGGGAGGTTGGGGCAATGGTTATGTTGAGTCGTATAAAGAAGGCTCGAATGTAGCACAGTCGGTAGTGCGTCCGGATGCACCAGGCACAATTACCAGTAATCAGTCTTTCTTCAACGAGTCAGATACCTATCAATTCGCTCTAGGAGGCAAATGGTATTTCGATAATGTGACTATTGAATCCGATCTTGCCTATACCGATACAGAAGCTAATAGCCGTGGATTCATTCTGGATCTGGCCTTCTTTGCAGACACTATTATTTATGATTTTGATAAAAATGGTGCTGGTATTTCAGATGTTCAGATTTTGGATGCCAATGGTCAACCTTACGATATGACTGATTTAAGTCAGTATAACTTATGGACCTACTTCGATTCTCGGGGTCACCAGGAAGGAGATGCTATAGATTGGACGCTTGATGCAAACATCGGATTAGATTCGTGGATTCATTCTGTCGATATGGGATTGAGAGTCAACGAACGCTCGGCATTTAATCAGGAAGCTGATACGGCAGGGCGCGGTAACATTTCGGGCCGAAATATTTCACTAACGGAATTTCCAGGAATGGAGGATTACTCTCCATCCGGTTATATGAGTGACGTAACCAGCTTGAATAATACTCAATGGCTTACTCCCAGCGCTAGTTATATTATGGAAAACCGTGCAGACATTCGCGAAGCAATGGGGTATTCCCGCGAAGAACCAGAATTTCTTCCGGCTCGCTATTATGATAATACCGAAAAAAATTATGCTATTTACGCGCAAGCTAATTTCACTCAAGAATTCAATGACATGATTCTTGATGGGCAGGCCGGCGTCCGAGTTGTTCGTCTAGAATCCGAATTAAACGGTAATAGCATCACAGATGGCGTGGTTTCGCCTGTCACCGTTGATACGAGTGCTACAGAAGTTTTACCTGCGGTAAATATGCGCTTGCAGATGACCGACGAAGTGTATTTGCGTGCAGCTTACGGTAAAACGATTAAACGACCTAACTTCGCAGATCTAAATCCTAGCGCTTCGTACTTCCTGCCTACGGAAACCGGCTCAATTGGATATGGTAATGGCGGTAACCCTGAACTAAGTGCTGTAGAGTCTCAAAACTATGACCTGGCTGCAGAATGGTATTTTGGTGAAGCCAGTTCTCTTACCGGGACAATTTTTTACCGCGACATCGATGGATATGTGAAATACGTTGCCAATGAAGAAGTTGTTGATGGCCGTGATTTTGCTATAACTCGACCTGTCAATTCTGGCGCAGGCTCCCTTGAGGGCGTTGAATTAGCTTATACACAGTTTTTTGAAAACCTTCCGGATATCCTGGACGGTCTCGGCGTACAGTTGAATGCTACGTTCATGGACCATGAAGCCGAAAATGCGGACGGGGTTATGGAGCCATTGCCGAATGTTTCTGACCGCTCATATAACGCAATCTTGATGTATGAGCGTGATGGTCTCAATATGCGTCTGGCTTATAACTGGCGAAGTGAGTGGTATGGAAGCTTTAATGAGGTGGGCGATCAACCAGGAAGTTCAGTGGTACATGACCCTATCAGTTCGCTTGATTTTTCCATTAATTACGACGTTAACGAGAGACTAACAGTAAGCTTCGATGGCACAAACCTTACCGACGATGTTGCAAATGACTATTTTGGCGGTGGTTCTGCGGATGATGCAAGGCTTTATCCGCGCGACACCTACATTCGCGACCGAACGTTTGCGGTGGGTGTCCGCTACAGAATGTGATTTCCCTGTAACTTAAAATGTTAAATCCATGATATTGTAATCTCTACAGCGGGATGATTTACTAAGTAAATCATCCCGTTTTCAATAGTAATGCCCTGATAGAATTCCCGCACTACATAAAAGCAGAATAAAGGTTGTAACTTAATTGGTATGATAATAGTATATTTGTCGTATTAACATTTGATTTGCAATCCGGAAACGCTTAATGACTTCCCAGAAATTATCAAAAATCGAGAAAATCGGTTTCGGTGCAGGCGACATGGCAGTGAATGTTGTTATTTCCTCCATGATGCTCATCATTACCTTCTTCTATACCGATATCTACGGCTTAAAGCCATCAGACATGGCGTTAATGTTTCTCTTAGTGCGCTTTCTGGATGCGGTTAGCGACCCACTTATGGGCACTATTACAGACAAATACACCAGTCGGTGGGGGCGATACCGACCGTATTTTCTGTTTCTTTCCATTCCTTTTGGGATCTCAGTCTTTCTGACATTCAGTACACCGGATGTTGACTACAATGCAAAGCTGGTATGGGCTTATTCCACTTACATTTTTGTGACACTGATGTTTACTGCGGTAACGATTCCCTACATCTCGCTTATTGGTGTGATGACGGCAGATCCTAAAGAAAAGCTATCTGCCAATGGCTACCGATTATTCTTCGCTAAAATTGCTGCTTTCTTGGTTACGATTATTGTGCCAAAACTAGCCGGTGCTGATATGTGGGAAGGGAATCTGGCGGAAGGCTACCGCGTGGCTATGGGGCTAATGGCAGTGCTGGCCGTGATAATGTTTCTATTTTGCTTTTTCACAACAACCGAGCGCCTGGAACACAGCGTTGACGAAAAGCCGTTTAAGGAACAGTTCAGGTTGCTGATGAAGAATGATCAATGGTTAATTCTGTGTGGGGTATGTGTCCTTGGTACTGTTGGTTACGTAGTTCGAGGCTCAGTGGCTATTTTTTATGCCAAATATTACCTTGGTGGTGGCGCTGACATGCAAGCTAATTTCATGGCTACTGGTGTCGTGGCTGCTATTTTGGCGATGATAGCCTCAACCTGGATTACTAAACGCTATTGCAAGGTTAAGTTGTTCCGCTTTAGTCAAATGGCAGTAGGATTACTTAGTGTAGCCATGTACGTCACAGTGGGACAGGGTGATGTAGTGCCTGCTTTTATCTTCTACTTCCTGATCTCCTTCGTTGTAGATCTTCATGCCCCTATATTTTGGTCAGCAATCGCTGAAGCTGTCGATTATGGCCAAAGTAAATCAGGCAAGCGAGTTGCGGGCCTCTCGTTTGGCGGTATTTCATTCTGCCAGAAAGCTGGTATGGGCTTCGCTGGCGCGATGGTCGGCTGGTTGTTGGCATGGTTCGATTATGCTCCTGAGCAAGTGCAAAGCGAGTTTACTCTTACCGGACTGGCATTGATGCTAACCATTATTCCCGGAGTATTTCATTTTCTCGTTGGCTGGCTGATGAATCGCTATCGCATCACTGACGCAGAATATCAGCGTTTGGTATTAACGCTTGACGCAGAATATAAAGCGCCTGGTGAAAGCCACAGTAATAACGAAGAGCACCTTAGCAATAACCAAAACATGACAAGAGGAGTCCAGTCATGATGAATTCAAATACACCGCTGATCCCTCAGCGCGCAGATCCGTTTATTTATAAACATACTGATGGCTATTATTATTTCGTTGCATCGGTACCGTCTTACGAAGGCATTGAGCTGCGCCGTGCTCGCACTTTAGAGGCGTTGGCAGAGGCTGAAACGCGTATGGTGTGGACAAAGCCGGAGACTGGTCCCTACTCAGATCTAATCTGGGCTCCTGAAATTCATTTTAACGATGGCGCATGGTATGTCTATTTTGCTGCCGCCCCAAGTCGTGAAATTAAAGACGATCTGTTTCAGCACCGTATGTATGCTATTTCCTGCCTGGACGATAATGCAGTAACAGGAGAGTGGTCATTTTGTGGACAGATTGACACAGGTATCGATACTTTCTGCCTGGACGCGACAACGTTTTATCATAAAGATCAGCTCTATTACTTGTGGGCGCAAAAAGGCCCAGGCATTAAAGGTAATTCTAATCTCTACATCGCGCCGATGTCTTCACCAACAACAATATCCGGCGAACCTGTTCTGTTGACTAAGCCTGAATTGGAATGGGAAATTCGGGGATTCTGGGTGAACGAAGGTCCTGCAGTTTTGAAAAAGAACGGTAAGATTTTTGTGACCTATTCAGCCAGTGCCACAGATGAAAATTATTGCATGGGTCTCATTTACGCTAATGAGAACGCTGACCTGCTAGATCCGGCGAGCTGGACGAAAGTGCAGGACCCCGTATTCCAGACTGATGAGTCCGTGACTATGTTTGGACCGGGCCATAACAGCTTTACAAAAACAGAAGATGGCGAAGATGTACTGGTCTATCATTGCCGCCAGTATACTGAAATTGAGGGAGACCCATTGTGGAATCCCGATCGCCATACTTTCGTGAAAATGGTGAAGTGGGACGAGAATGGCATGCCGGTGTTTGGGAAGCCAGGACAGCCGTAAGGATGACTATGGCCAATTCATTTTCAGTATTCAGGCGCCCATTAGTGTGCGCCTTCATTTCTGTAGCATTTCTTACAGGATGCGACTCCTCGACGCAAACTTCCTCTGGTCAGCTTACTTCTTCCAAGCAAGCCGTAACGGACAATGTCGGCCATGAGTCATGGCAGCAACAGATGGATTTTGCTATCGCACAAGTGCAGATTACTGATGGGCCGTTTCTTCACGCCCAGCAGACCAACATAAAATATCTGATGGCAATGGATCCCGACCGCTTACTAGCGCCTTATCTCCGTGAGGCCGGCCTTGAGCCCAAAGCTGACAACTACGGCAATTGGGAGAGTTCAGGTTTGGACGGACACATCGGTGGGCATTACCTCTCTGCACTAAGCCTGGCATGGGCGGCTACTGGCTCTCAAGAAATCAAGCAGCGTCTGGACTACATGATCAGTGAACTGTCTCGGGCGCAAGCCGCGACTGGCGGATATCTGGGAGGGATCCCAAACGGTAAGGCAATGTGGGAGGAGATAAAGGCGGGTAAGATTAAAGCCGATTTGTTCAGCCTTAACGAACGCTGGGTGCCGCTTTACAACATTGATAAGATATTTCACGGGCTGCGAGATGTCTATCAGGTAGCCGGCATCGAAAAGGCGAAAACGATGTTGCTTTCGCTGGGTGAATGGATGCTGGAAGTTACCGAAAATCTGACCGACGAACAGATACAGGACATGCTTTATTCAGAGCATGGTGGGTTAAATGAAGTGTTTGCTGATATGGCGCAAATCAGTGATGATCCGCGGTACCTAGAGTTGGCGCGACAGTTTTCTCATCTTTCCGTATTAAAGCCTTTGGAAAGACGCGAAGATAAGCTAACCGGGTTGCACGCGAATACGCAAATTCCAAAAGTAATTGGATTTCTGAAAGTTGCAGAAATTGCAGACAAAGACGCCTGGGAGCAGGCGGCAGCGTTTTTCTGGGCCACCGTTTCTCGAGAGCGTAGTGTCAGTATTGGTGGCAACAGTGTACGAGAACACTTTCACGATAAGTCTGACTTTACTCCCATGATTGAAGATGTTGAAGGCCCTGAAACCTGCAACACCTACAATATGATGAAGTTAAGTAAAATGTTGTACCTTCATACTGGTGAAGAACGCTATCTGGCATTCTATGAGCGCGCTATGTACAACCATATTCTGTCTTCACAGCACCCTGATCATGGTGGCCTGGTGTACTTTACACCAATGCGCCCGGGTCACTATCGCAAGTATTCTTCTGTTCAGGATTCAATGTGGTGCTGTGTAGGATCGGGTATCGAAAACCATAGTAAATATGGTGAGTTGGCATACACTCATAAGGGGGACGAGCTATGGGTGAATCTTTATGTGCCTTCACGATTAAATTGGCAGGAAAAGGGCTGGACCGCTTCTCTTGACACGCTCTTCCCGGACGACAATGCAGTGACTCTTACACTGAATACTGATGGTCGTGCCGCGACGTTTTCCCTGCATCTTCGCAAGCCACGCTGGTTATCTGCAGAGATGCAGATAAATGTTAACGGCATGGTGGCAGATTATAAAGAGCAGAATCAGTTTCTCACTTTAGAGCGCGAATGGCAGGATGGCGATAAAGTTACCTTTTCATTACCTGCAGCACCGTACGTTGAGCAACTTCCAGACAGCCAGGATTATTACTCTCTACTCTACGGGCCAGTAGTAATGGCGACCAAGGTACAGGCATTTGCAAACGAACAACTTAGTTTTGTTGCAGACGACAGTAGGATGGGTCATATAGCTTCAGGTCAGGTGTGCCCGCCAGAAGCGTTACCAGTTATGTTAGGTGACCCGGAAACTTTTCTGGCGGGGCTTGAGCGTAGTGAAGACACGAAACTGGCTTTTATCACCAGAGAAAATGTAGCGATCGCTAATCAGCCTGAATTAGACAACCTAAAATTTATTCCGTTTTTCCGGCTGCATGATAGTCGCTATGAGGTGTATATGCCGCAGTTAAGTAAAGACGGTTTTAAACGCTTTGTCGCGAATGCCAAGGCTGAAGCTACGAAAGCCGAAGCGTTACGCAGAATCACGGTTGACTCTATTAACCCGGGCGAGCAACAGCCGGAAGTTGAGCACAATTTCAGTGGTGAGAAAACACGTGCAGGTGTTAATAATGGTCATCACTGGCGGGATGCCACTGGTTGGTTTGGGTATGATCTTAAGAACCCTCAACAAAAGGCCACTATGCTGCGGCTAACCTATTTTAAAGGTGACGTGGATCGCGAATTTACAGTTTACGTGAACGACAAGGTTTTGGCTGAAATTAGTCTACCGGTAAAGGGGGCCGACAGTGAGTTTTACACAGTAGATTATCCGCTGCCAGACTCATTGCAGAGTAGCGAATTGTTGCGAGTGAAGTTTGTAGCTAATGCTGATTCTGTTGCTGGTGGGCTCTACGGGATACGTTTAGTTTCTGAATAGAATATTATAATATTATACGCCGCGTCTGGCTTGTCAGTCGCGGCGTTTTTCGTTTCGTGTTGTGGTTAATCAATGGCTAAAAATAAACAGAAAAAGCAAAGCAAAGGATCTGCCGGGCAAAACCGAAATCAGACTGCCGCTTTTCTTGAGCGCTATGCCCATAGAGAGGGAGTTATCAGTACGGGTTCGGGACTGATGTACCGTGTTATTGAAGATGCCGTCAATCCGTGTCCGGACCTGAATCAGGTTGTAAAAGTACACCAACGCATTCTGCTCGCTGATGGTAGCGTAGTTGATGATACCTACAAGAAGGGGCCACCCGAAAATTTCCATTTGGCCGAAGCGATAGAAGGGCTAAAAGAAGGCTTTCAGCTTTTACCAAAAGGTGCACGATATGAGTTTGTTATCCCTCCCGCACTGGCATGGGGTAAAAAGGGAAATGGCGGTAAAATTGGTCCTAATGCCGTGATGATCGTAGATGTGCGACTAATTGAATTTGAGGCAGAATAACCTGCCTGCAAAAGTACGGCAGGCAGGTGAGTCTGTTAGTCTTTGCTGAGTGTGGTAGTGCGGATGTTAAGATCTTCCGGATCAACCTCTGGCCAGTTTTCATTCCATTGAATGGGCAGAATTCTCAGTTTCTGTTTAGCGTTATCTGCAGTTTCATAAGCGTGAAATACAAGATAATCTTTACCGTCAAAGGTATAAGCAGCGTTGTGTCCAAGTGCAACCCAGTCTTCATTCCCTTCTAATACAAGCGTGCCGCCACCATCATTTAACGGCTTGCCACTTTTGTCCAAGTAAGGCCCTTCGACCTGTTTACTGCGACCAACGCGAATATTGTACGTGCTATCCATGCCGCGGCAGCATTTATCGAAAGATACGAATAAATAATAAAAACCATTCTTCTTGAAGATATAGGGGGCTTCAATAGCACCTTCGCCAGGATCTGAATCGTCATTAGTATCTCGTCCAGGGCGTTTGGCAATAGTGTACCACTCCTGAGGCTCTGCCAATCTGACCATGTCATCATCCAGTTTTACCAGCTTCAGGCCGCCCCAAAAGGAACCGAAACTCATCCAGGGGGTGCCATAATCATCTTCTACAATCGCAGGATCTATCGCGTTCCAGAAATCCCGGTTTGGCACCGACTCAATCACAATACCATGATCAACCCAGCGGTAGTTTTCGGCATCGGGATCAAGAGTTTCATTGACGGTGACACCTATTCCTGAGGTATTTTTTCCAAACGCTGAAACTGAGTAGTAAAGGTAAAATTTACCGTTTTTCTGGTAAACATCAGGGGCCCACAAGTGGCCGTTAAACCCTGGGGCGACCCGCGCTGCCCAACTGGGCTCATCAGGGAAAACCCGTCCGGTGAGTTTCCAGTTTTCCATGTCATCAGACTCGTAGTAGGTGATGCCCGGGCCAGTACTAAATACATAGAAAGTATCACCTTCTTTTGTCATCACCGGATCGTGAACCTCGACCTGTTTAGCGCTGACATCACTGCAACCTGTTAACAATAGGATTGCTGAAGACCAGCCGATTTTTTTTAATCCATTTGGCATATCATTTCCCCAATAACTGAATTTGGTATAGGAAGTTTATCAGGTATCATGTTAAATATGTAATACAATATTAATAATTGGTTTTCAACTTATCGTCTTAATTTAAGGAAATGCTATGTCAGGGTGCAAACCATCTTTACTTGCAGGTTTCATGTTTACCTGTTTTTCAATTAATGCCTCATCCGAAATTCAGTTACCTGCGCCACCAATAGATAATCCTATCGTACTGCAACGCGCGGACCCTATGCTAGTGAGACACCCGGATACCGGCTGTTATACCTTTATTGGCACCTCGCCTGATTTTGATGAGATTGAATTGAGGCAGGCTTGCCGGCTCAATGACCTTAAACTGGCGAAGCCAGAAGTAATCTGGAAAAAGCGGGAAAAAGGAGAAATGAGCGCAAATATTTGGGCACCAGAGTTGCACAAAATAGAGGGAGACTGGTACATCTATTTTGCAGCTGGTGATGCAGATAAACCATTTAGCATCCGAATGTATGCACTAAAAAATACCAATGACGACCCAATGAAAGGAGAGTGGCTGGAAGCTGGAAAAATAGAAAGTGGCTGGGATACTTTCGCCCTTGATGGCACCACATTTGAACACAATAACAAGCGATATTATGTTTGGGCACAACAAGACAGAGCGCGCTCTTACAACTCAGCATTATGGATTGCAGAAATGCTTTCACCAACCACACTCAAGCTGCCAGCCACATTGTTATCAGAACCCTCACTTGATTGGGAAGTGCAGGGATATAAAGTGAACGAGGGCGCATCGGTTATTTCGCATCAGGGAAAAGTATTTATGACTTATTCAGCCAGCGCCACCGACCACCGTTATGCCATGGGATTATTGTGGGCAGATGCCGATGCCGATTTACTCAGTCCTGGCAGTTGGCACAAGATGGCCGAACCTGTGTTTACCACCAATCCGGAGGTTGGACGTTTTGGCCCTGGCCACAATAGCTTCGTAAAAGCTGAAGACGGTACTACCGATTTGATGATTTACCATAGCAGGGACTACGAGACGCTTAGAGGCACGCCGCTGACAGACCCTAATCGGCATGCCAGGGCTCGAGTACTGCGTTGGAATGACAAAGGCTTTCCAATATTTGGCGAGTCTATTGCAGACTAGCGGCATGAATTTGGCGAAGAGAAAAAAAGCCCCGGTATATGCCGGGGCTTTATATGTGTTTTACATGTTATCCGTTTACGATCACCAGAATCGAATGTAAATAAACGCAGTGATACCAAGAATACCGGCTGTGTGAATATAATCCCACTTATCAATATTGTTGATAACCTCACGGTAAGTGCCTTTATCAAGAGTAGAGAAAGTCAGTCCGGCTAATTTTTCTTTACTTGCTGGCTTTGTAAAGATACTCGTTACAATAATAATCCCCACAACTATCACAAACAGCAGAATACAGAAATATAGCCAGTTCATAGTGACAATCCATTCAAATGGACTCCCTGCCAGGTTATCTCGGAAAGGTAGCATTGCTAGACGAATCATACCCAGTACAAAGCCCGATACAAGGCCGACAAAACCAGCTGTTGGCGTTACCCTCGTGCTACATAAACCAAGCAAGAATACTGCAGCGATACCTGGTGCTATGAGTGATTGAACACTCTGTAAATATTCATACAGAACATCTGCAATTAGACGCATAACAGGAATCCATAGAATACCGAGAAATACAATAACAATCGTAGCGATGCGACCAACCCGAAGGAGATGCTTTTCACTGGATTCTGGCTTGAACTTTTTATAGAAATCGATTGTGAACAGCGTAGCCGAAGAATTAAATAGTGAAGCCAGGGAACTCATCAGGGCAGCCACCAGGCCGCCGATAACAATACCTTTTACTCCTGCCGGCAGCAATTCAGAAACCAGCGTAGGAAACGCTTGATCAGCACTTTCGTAGGAAATGATGCCTTTCGCGTTTAGGGCATATGCAATCATGCCCGGTACCAGGAAAATAAATACAGGTAATAGTTTCAGGTAGCCGGCGAACATCGTTCCTCTTCGAGCTTCCTTGATGCCTTTTGCTGAAAGAACACGTTGCACAATATACTGATCAGTACACCAGTACCAAAAACCAATAATAAAAGACCCGAAAATAATACCTGGCCATGGGAAATCGGGATCCGAAGCGGACCGAATAAGGTGCATTTGTTCAGCATTGAGGCGCTCTACTTCTTCCCAGCCTCCCACTTTATCAAGGCCAACCCACAGAATGACCACTGAGCCAATAATTAAAACGGGTGTTTGCAGCACAGAAGTCCACATAATGGCTTTCATGCCGCCCAGTACAGTGTAAATGCCGGTAATGATGACCAGTCCCAGAGCCGATATCCAGAAGAAATCAATGCCCCATATACTTTCAATGCCAAGTATTGTTTTGAATGCGATACCGCCAGCATAAACAGTAACTGCAACTTTAGTAAGTACATAACTGACTAGAGAAATGACTGACAGAAAAGTTCTGGAGGAGGCATTAAACCGGCGCTCCAGAAATTCTGGCATGGTATAAACCTTACTGCTCCAGTAGAAGGGAACAAATATCCAACCAAGCAGGATTATGATCCAGGACTGAAGTTCCCAGTGTGCCAGTGCCATGCCTGACTGAGCTCCAGACCCAGAAAGACCAACCAAGTGTTCTGAACCAATGTTTGAAGCGAAAATTGATGCCCCGATAACAAGCCAGCTAGCATTACGACCAGCGAGGAAATAGTCCGCAGTATCCTCTTCTTTCTGGCGCATAGAAAAGATAACGACGGCCAAAAGCAGTACAAGAAAACCAGCAAGAACGAGCCAGTCAAGAGTGCTAAGTTCTACCATTTTGAATCCATATGACTTCCCTGTTAAACAGGATAATTTTGAGATATAGAAATATTATATGATAATTAATCGAATGGGAAGAACTTGTAAAAAGTAGGTTAAGTTTACGGCTATTTAATTTGATATCTGAAATTTCTAACGTAATTGCACTATTTCAGCGACCGATTTCGAAGTCTGAGCCGGTAACAATGACTAGCTAATATTATCGTAGTATTATAGGGTTTCTGACTACGAAGGAATCACCATGGCGCGCATTGAAAACCTTAATTTGTCTCAACGGGTAACGAATGAGCTTGGCAAAGCTATCATCTGTGGATCGTACAATACCAATACTGGCTTACCTACTGAAGCTCAGCTTTGCGAGGAATATGGTATTAGTCGTACTGCAGTGCGTGAGGCGGTAAAAATGCTCGCTGCCAAAGGACTTATTTCATCTCGGCCCCGGCAGGGAATTCGTGTCGAATCTTCTTCTAATTGGAATCTTTACGATACCAGCGTTCTGCGCTGGTTGCTGGATAGTAGTCCTTCTCTCTATGTGCTTAAAGAGTTTCTGCAGATGCGAATGGCAATTGAACCTCAAGCCGCTGCCCTTGCTGCCCGAAATGGTGATAAAGAAGCAATAAGCAGAATTAACGATGCACTGCTGGACATGCGAAAAGCCGTAGATCAAAAAGAAGGCAGTCTGCATGAAGCCGACCTTGCATTTCACACGGCAATCTTGTCTGCATCTGGCAACCGCTTTTTCTTTCAGCTTAGAGAGTTCATCATTACTGCCCTCAATGTCAGTATTCAACACACAACGCCAGCAAAGGGTAACAAAAGCACCATTGTTGAGGAGCATGAAAAAGTGTATGCCGCTATTCTAGCCGGGGAGCCTGAACGCGCTAAGAACATGATGGCCTATCTTATTGATGAAGCCATGGCCTTCATTGAATCAGAAATTGCACAATCTCAAAGTGCGTAAATGCCCTTTAAATCTTTTCGAGTTTAAGCTTCCAGGATGGCAATGAATCAATCGTCCGATCTACAAGCCGTATATCCCAGTTTGTCAGACAAAATTGTCTTCATTACCGGTGGTGGTACTGGTATTGGAGAGGTGCTGGTACGAAAGTTTGCAGCACAGAATGCACGAGTTATCTTTGTCGACATGGCCGTTGAGCAAAGTGAGTCACTGGTAACTGAGCTAAAAGGCAGGCATCGCTACGATGTGATGTTTTATCAGTGTGATATTCGCAATATTGCGCTCCTTACATCAATACTTTCAGATGTGGCTGATGATGTCGGGAACATTGCTGTGTTAATCAATAATGCTGCAGATGATACTCGACATTCGGTGGAAAATTTGACAGTAGAATATTGGGATGACCGCTTTGCGGTTAACCTTCGTCCATCATTTTTTGCTGCGCAAAGCGTAGCCCCGCAGATGAAAGTGCGTGGCGGTGGCTCTATTATCAATATGGGGTCAGCAAGTTGGCGTATGAAACAAAGCTGTATGCCTGCTTACACTACCGCGAAAGCGGCAATTGAGGGATTGAGTCGGAGCCTCGCCGGAGCACTTGGTGGCGATAATATTAGAGTAAATACACTCATCCCTGGTTGGGTAATGACTGAACGTCAGATGAGCCACTGGGCCAATCCGGATATTGTTGAAGAAGTAAAAAAAGAACAATGTTTGCACGACACTCTTCGCCCTACACATATTGCTGATGCTGCGCTTTTTCTGGCCGCAGACGAAAGCAGAATGATGACAGCACAGACACTTACCGTAGACGCTGGCTGGACCTGATATAAGTATTTAAAAAGAAGGTTGACGAAAATTCATATTTACAATAAAAAGTAATATAATATTAAAAGTGAAAATATTGTATCTATTTCGTTAATTGTTGAAGGTTGTTAGCTGCTTTGTCTGAGTTTGTCCTCGTTTACGTTATTTTAATTATTGGCTCCTGCTTACAAAGCGTGATCGGATTTGGCCTTGGCCTGTTGTCTGCGCCCTTACTCTATTTTCTAATGCCTGAACTGGTTCCTGGTCCAATGATTCTCAACGCTCTGCTATTAACATCACTACTTTCAGTAAAACATCGAGGTGAAATAGATTTAAAGATGACGGGGTTTTCAATTCTTGGCGGTACTGCGGGTGTTCTTATCGCCGGTAGTGTACTGTCGTTCATCGACAGCCATCAATATCAGTTGCTGTTCGGTGTATCTATTTTACTTGCTGTAGCGCTTTCCTTTATAGGTATCATGCCGAAAGTATCAGTGATTTCTAATCTCGTTGCTGCTATGGCATCGGGCTTTATGGGAACAACTACATCGGCGGGCGGGGCCCCAATGGGTCTTTTGTATCAATCTAAAGATGCAGACACTATCAAAGCGAATCTTAGTATCTTCTTTGTTTATATTAACTTCTTCGGCATCAGTGTGTTGTGGTGGAATGGCAAAGCCGGTCATGACGATTTACAGTTGTTCCTTAAATGTGTACCCGCGCTTATTCTGGGCTGGGCAATTTCATTTATCTTTAACCGGCAATTAAATGAAAAGCTTATTAGGCTGCTCATTTTATTTATTGCAGCATTATCGGGGCTGCTACTTATTCTTTTCCACGGTTAATCTACGCGTTAATATGACGTTCGATCTTTCTCAAAATGGTGCTCATTATGCAGCAAGGTTCTAATACGAACATGGAGCAATTCACTCTTGTACATACTGTGAAATGTCAATGTGTGCTAGGAGAAAGTGTTTTTTATAGCGATGATCGGCAGCAAGTCATTTGGAATGATATTGAAGGCAGAGTCATCCACACTCTCGATTGGGATACTAAATTCCACAGAACCTATGGCGTATCTTCGCGCCTTTGCTGGCTGATTCCTTTTGAACATGGTGGTTTTGTAGGCGGTTTTGAGAATGAAATTTGCCTTCTTGACGACAATTTCTGCAGACAGAAAACGCTTTGGGTGAATAAAGATTTCGCGGAGCGAGTACGCCTGAATGATGCTAAAGCAGACCGTTCAGGACGAATCTTCTTCGGCACAATGGATGATGAAGAGAAGGAAGCGAAAGGGAATATTTACCAACTAGTGGTGTCAAAGGAGCCGAGGATCATACAACGTGATTTTACGGTTTCTAATGGTCCTGCTTTCAGTACATGCGGAAAGTATATGTACGCCGTGTCATCGGCCGAAAAGTGTATTTACCGTCTCTTCCTTTCAGCTGCAGGCGAATATCACTCTCCTGAAGTGTTTATACGATTTGGTGAATGCTTTGGTTGGCCAGACGGTGTTACCGTTGATGCTGACGATCATCTCTGGATAGCTGGATGGGATGGTAAAGGCGTATTCAGATTTACTCCCGAAGGCGAACTAATTGCAAAATTGTCTACACCCGCGCCACTGACAACATCTGTCGCATTTGTGGGGCCGACCAGAAGGCATATAGCCGTTACTAGTGCATCAAGAGACTTAACTAATGAGCAGCTTGCCCTTTACCCTGAAAGTGGGAATCTTTTCATCTATTCAGTAGAAGCAACCGGTGTGGTGGAAACACCGGCAACGCTATCTGACTAACAACGTCAAACACCAATAAGCTGTTTACACACCCGGTTACTGCCGTCTCGTCTTGCTTGATACAGGGCATCTTCGGCATTCGCGGTAAGCTCGTTCAACGACTTACTTGATGCAGAGAACGATACCCCGAAAGAGCCTGTGATTTGAATTTGTGATTGCAGATCACTGGTATCCATTGTGGCCAACCCTACGCGCAAACTCTCGGCGATATCCATTGCTTCGTGGGGGCCGCTTTCTGGCAATAGAATAATGAATTCTTCGCTACTCCAGCGACCAATAATGTCCTTGGTGCGGATGCTGGCAAGGAGATTCCCCGCCACTTTATCAAGCACCTCGTCGCCAGTATTACGGCCGTAGGTATCATTGATTACCGCGAAATTATCGATGCCTGCGATCACAACGCTGATAGAGGAGTACGCTTCCAGCAATTCTTTGTACTGCATTTCAATGCCTGGTCTATCTGGCAAACGCTGGCTTTTGCGTACCACCATTTCAGGCTGCATATCTTTGCGGAAATAGTAAAGCAGGTGGTAAATCATGAGGAACAGCGAGAACACCACAACCAGTAAGGTCACTACACTAACCACAAAGGCCTGTGAGATATCAGCCTGACGTTTATCCAGCGGGCTTAGCAGGTACACCGTCCAGTTGAACTGGTTAAGTTTAACTTCGGCGATTAAGTATTCCTGCTGATTAATGGTGACAAGGCGGTTATTCAGCGCGCGCTGATCTTTTACATCTACCGGTAAACTGGCAAACCACGGCAACTCTGAAAGATTGGTAAAATCAGAGTATTCGGCCATGAGCGACGATTCTGAAGACAGCATGATGTCGCCTTGCTCATCGACGAAAAGGAAATCATAACCATACTGTTGTTTGTAGGTATCGAAGATACTGATAAAGCTCTTTAGGCTTTTGGCGATACCAAAAAAGCCAAGGAACTCATTGTCTTTGTTGTAAATCTTAATATCGATATAGAAATGGGTGTCCTCCCACTTACCGATATCCGCGACTCTGTCGGCTGGTAATTTTTTATACTTGAAGTACCAGCTTACTTTGCCTTTGATCAGTGGAATGGTGGTACCATCTGAATTGTACTGCATGCGGGCTTTTTCACTGGCAATGAAGAACTTCATGCCAAATTCATCTTCTAGGCGGGCCAGGGCCGACTGAATTTCAGGCACATCGAGTTCTTCGCTGTCCATTAGCGCCACTAATTCTGTTGAGCGACCCAGAGCTTCAGACACATGCAATGGCTTTAATAACTGATTGACGATCAGGGAAATGGCTGGAGAAAGTGACTGTTGTTGCGCCCGGCTTTGCTCGGCAACAATTTTATTTACACTGAAGTGGACCAGCGTAACGATAGCGATCACCACTACTGCAAACAACAGTAAAATACTGCGGTGAAGTGTCCTAAATGTGTTCACAGATTACCTGCTCTCCCTGCCTGTTTCTGTAAATGATTTTGACCTAATTAATAGACAAAAGAGTATACCTTTTCACCAACAAAACTGCTACCCAACGCAATTAGATTTAATATTCTCTCTCAATTTTTCATAACGATGTCGCTGACTTGTTCTCATCCCTTGGTTACACTAGCGCCATTAAGTAGGTATGCAGCACTTCAATTAAGGATTATAAATGGCTTTTTCTGTAGTTGTTCTCGCCGCTGGTAAAGGCACGCGAATGAAATCTTCTTTGCCCAAGGTATTGCACCCCATCGGCGGTATTCCCATGGTTCAGCGGATCATCAATACAGTGGAAGCACTTAGCGCCAGCGCGGTTCATCTTGTTTATGGTCATGGTGGCGACCAATTGCAGGCGGCGGTAAGTGGTAACAACCTAAACTGGTGTTTGCAGGCTGAGCAGCTGGGTACAGGTCATGCTGTGCAGCAAGCTGTTCCACACATCAAAGACGACGAAGATGTACTGGTGCTGGTGGGCGATGCCCCATTAATTCAGAAGGCCACACTGGAGCGGCTGGCTGCAGTAAAAGCAGAGTGTGATTTAGCGTTACTTACCGTGCAACTGGATGATCCTACCGGCATGGGCCGCATTGTGCGTGAGAACAACAACATCACCGCCATTGTCGAGCATAAAGATGCCACCGACCTGCAACGCGAAATCAAGGAAATTAACACGGGCATGATGATGATGGCCGGTGCCGATCTGAAACGCTGGTTGGGTAACCTGAGCAACGATAACGCCCAGGGCGAGTTTTATTTAACCGACGTTATCGCTATGGCGGCTGCCGAAGGAAAATCAATTCAATCTGCGCAGCCCGATGCGGTTGAAGAAGTGGAAGGCGTTAACAACCGTGCGCAGCTTGCGGCGCTGGAACGTGCCCTCCAAGCTCGCCAGGCTCACGAACTCATGATGAATGGTGTGACGCTGGCTGATCCTGCCCGCGTAGACATTCGCGGTGAAGTCACTACCGGCAATGACATCGTGGTTGATGTAAACGTGATCTTCGAAGGTAAAGTGACGTTAGGCAGCAACGTGAAAATTGGTCCGAACTGCATTCTTAAAAACTGCACCATTGCCGATAACGCCGCTATTGAAGCAAATTCGATTATTGAAGAAGCCGAAGTAGGCGAAGCATGTACCGTGGGGCCGTTTGGTCGTTTACGTCCGGGGGCGGTGATGAAAGCGAAAGCCAAAGTCGGTAACTTTGTGGAAATGAAAAAAGCCGTGCTGGGTGAAGGCGCGAAAGCAAACCATCTTACGTATCTGGGAGATGCCGAAATTGGCGCTGGCGCAAACATCGGTGCCGGCACCATTACCTGTAACTACGACGGTGTGAACAAATCGAAAACGGTAATTGGCGAGAACGCTTTTATCGGTTCCAACTCTGCGTTGGTGGCACCGGTTACCATTGGGAACGGTGCAACCGTGGGAGCGGGGTCGATTATCACTGCTAAGGTAGAAGACAATGCACTGGCCATTGCCCGCTCAAAACAGCGTGTTATCGCCAACTGGCCGCGCCCAACTAAGAAGTAAGTGTTTACTTATTGAGCGGTGATGTCTGAAAAGGCATCACCGCTTTTTTTATGCTTCGCCGTCGAGTTTCGCCAATGTCTGCGACATCTCGTCGTTAATTTCGGTACGCATCTTCGCTAAGCGCAGCGCATAGTCGCGCAGGTAAATGTCCCGCTCGGTGGTGGGTTTCCATTCCGGTACTTCTGCCGGTTTCCCGTCTTCATCTACTGCCACCATGATCACAATACAGTGGGTCGTTTTATGGCCGTCTTCCCGTTTCGGATCGCGGGCGTTCACATCAATAGACAAGTGCATCGATGTGCGGCCGGTGTAAATGACCGATGCTTTTACTTCAACCAGGCTGCCCACCAAAATAGGTTTCATGAAACGAATACCGCCCACATAAGCGGTGATACAGTACTTACCGCTCCAGCCCGCTGAACACGCGTAGGCCGCAAGGTCAATCCAGCGCATTACAGCCCCACCGTGAACCTTACCACCAAAGTTCTGATCGCCGGGCTCGGCGAGAAAGCGTAAGGTGACTTCTCTGTTATCTGACATCTACTTCTCCGTGGGTCATCAATCATTTGTTCTCTTTATATTCACACTATTACCATTCTGAATGGCAATGTCACCCTTTTTACTTATTTGAGGCCACTGGTCCGTCAGGCTTTGAGGCTTTGGGCAATATGCGATAATGTGCGCAAATAGTTTTTCAAACGAGACCGTTATGATCCGCACGCTTTTAGTGGGCTTTGGTTTTTCAGCCACCACCTTTCATCTTCCTTTTCTACAGCAGCTTTCCGGGTTTTCACTTACTGGCGTAGTGTCGTCCCGGCCCGACGATGTAAAAGCCGTGGTTGACGATGTACCTGTTTATGCCTCGCTGGCCAAAGCACTGGCAGCAGACAGTTTCGATTTAGTGGTGATCACCACGCCGAATACCCTGCACGCCCTGCAGGCAAGACAGGCATTGATGAACGGTGTCAATGTGCTGATAGAGAAGCCGTTTACGCTTTCTGGTGACGAAGCCGACGAACTGGTTTCATTGGCTACCCGAGAAAACAAGAAGCTTTGTGTTTACCACAACCGTCGCTTCGATGGCGACTTCCTAACCGTGAAGTCGTTAATTGAGACAGGCACGATTGGTAATGTGAAACGGCTGCAATCCCGGTTTGACCGATTCCGGCCGCATCCGCGAAACCGCTGGCGAGAAAATGCGGGGCCCGGCGCGGGTATCTTTTGGGATTTAGGTCCACATTTGATGGATCAGGCCGTGCAGCTGTTCGGTGTACCAAAACAAATTCATGCTGATGTTCAAATCACCCGTGAGGGTGGTGAAAGCGACGACAGTTTCGATATTACCCTGTTCTACGGTGACAAAACCGTGTTGCTGGGAAGCTCGCCCCATCAAGCCAATACGACATTGCGCTTCGACCTTCAGGGTACAGCAGGCAGCTATCGAAAATTCGGCTTAGATCCGCAGGAAGATCAACTGAAGCAAGGGCTCACTCTCGACCACCCGGCCTTCGCCACTGAATCTGAATCAGCTTATGGTGAAGTTGCTGATGGCGAGCAGGTGATAAAGCACCCCACGCAAAACGGCGACTATATCGGCTTTTACCAGCAACTCGCCGGCGCCATTACCGAAGGCGAGGCATTACCTGCCGATGCTGAATCGGTGGTACCGGTTATTCGCCTTATCGAGCTGGCTTTCGAAAGTGCGGAAACGGGCAAAGTGATGCCTGTATACCTGGATATGAAAGCAAATAACTAATTTATCTTGCATTTCGAAACCTTATCTGATTAAGTTCTTTCACTTCGTAAGATAAAAGTTTCGAAATGCAAAAAAGAAATACACAGCAGCGTCGTGAAGACATTGTTGAATGGGTGAATCAAGCTGGCCAGGTTCAGGTAGATGAAATGGCCGCCCGGTTTGGCACCTCTGAAGTCACTATTCGTAAAGACTTAACGGTGCTGGCCGAGGAAAAAAGAGTGCTCCGCCAGTACGGAGGCGCTGCGCCTATGCCCATGCTTCAGCAGTTCGGTCCGGCTCAGCAGTCCGGTTCGGCTGAGCTATCTGGCTCCGGGCCAGCATCGCAATATGCGCAGAGGGTTTCACCGTCTGTGAAATCTGCCATTGCTCAACTTGCCGCCCAGCTTGTTGATGACAGCAGAAAACTTATCCTCGATAGCGGTAATACCACCGCAGCCCTCATTCCGTTTCTTACCCAAAGTAAATTGGTGGTAATGACCAATTCTTTAAGAAATGCTAATGAATTAACGATCGCCGACAACGAACCTACCGTACTCATGACCGGCGGAACCTGGGACGCGCACTCGCAAGCCTTTCAGGGCCGCATGGCAGAGAACATGATTTCCGCTTATAGCTTCGATATCGCCTTTATTGGCGCGTCTGGACTGGACGTTGCTCGCGGTACGACTACGCTGAATGAACTTACTGGGCTTTCCAAAGCTATGGCTGGCGTTGCCAGCAAAGTGGTGATTCTGGCGGAATCCGAAAAATTTACTTATCGCATGCCAAACCTTGAACTGGCGTGGGATGACATTGATGTGCTGGTAACCGACAGCGGCATCGACGAACAGATTAAACAAAAGATTGAACAGCAGGGCGTCACCGTATTGGTCGCGCCGGCAAATGGAGAATAACCGATGTGTGGAATTGTAGGCGCTGTTGCAGAGCGTAATGTAGTTGAAATTTTGCTAGAAGGTCTGAAGCGCCTTGAATACCGTGGTTACGATTCCGCCGGTGTCGCGCTGTTACAACCAAGCGGTGAACTTACCCGTATTCGTCGTACCGGCAAGGTACAGGAACTGGCGGATGCTGTAGCATCTGGCGAAGCGCTGGGTTCTACCGGTATTGCGCATACCCGCTGGGCAACCCACGGTGGCGTAACTGAAAAGAACGCCCACCCGCACTGTTCAAGCGACCGCATCTCGGTGGTTCACAACGGCATTATTGAAAATTACTTGGCTTTGCGTGAAGCGCTCACCGCGCAAGGTTATACGTTCACCAGCGACACCGACACTGAAACCATTGCCCACACCGTGCATGCAGAAATGCAGAAAGGCGGCACTCTGCTACAAGCTGTGCAGAACAGCGTGAAGCAGTTCCACGGTGCTTACGGTACGGTGATCATGGACAGTGAAGACCCAGGTCGCGTCGTGGTTGCTCGCTCAGGCAGCCCGTTGGTCATTGGTTTAGGTTTAGGTGAGAACTTTATTGCGTCTGATCAGATGGCACTTTTACCGGTTACCCGTCGTTTCATCTTCCTGGAAGAAGGTGATGTGGCAGAGATTACCCGTCGTGAAGTGCGTGTTTACGACGTAAACGGCGAGCCTGTTGAGCGTGAAGTTATCGAATCAAACATCGAGCATGACGCTGGTGACAAAGGCGGCTATCGCCACTACATGCTAAAAGAAATTCACGAGCAACCTACGGTAGTTCGCAACGCGTTACAGCATCGTTTGGATGAAAGCGGTTTGCTGCCTGATATCTTTGGCCCGGGTGCAGAAGAAATATTCTCGAAAGTAAAACACGTGCAAATTATTGCCTGCGGTACCAGTTATCACGCAGGTATGACCGCGCGCTATTGGCTGGAACAGTACGCCAATGTGTCTTGTAGCATCGAAATTGCCTCGGAGTTCCGTTACCGTAAATCGGTGGTACACGAGAACAGCTTGCTTGTGACTATTTCTCAGTCTGGTGAAACTGCCGATACCTTGGCAGCATTGCGTTTGGCCAAAGAGCTGGGTTATATGTCTAGCCTGACTATCTGTAACGTGCCAGGCTCATCACTGGTGCGCGAGTCTGATTTGTCGTTTATGACCCGCGCCGGTGCGGAAATCGGTGTGGCGTCGACCAAAGCATTCACCACCCAGTTAACTGCCTTCCTGATGCTGACGTTGGCGATAGGTAAGCACAGCGGTATCAGCGAGCAGGATCAGCAAAGCATTGTGAGTGCGCTGCACAGCTTGCCCGCAAAACTGGAAGAAACCCTGACCATTACCAAAGGCATTGAAGATCTCGCAGAGGAGTTTGCCGACAAGAACCACTCACTGTTCTTAGGTCGTGGCGACCAGTATCCCATTGCCATGGAAGGCGCGCTGAAGCTGAAAGAGATTTCCTACATTCACGCTGAAGCCTACGCTTCGGGTGAACTCAAACACGGCCCACTGGCCCTGATTGACGAGGAAATGCCAGTCATCGTAGTAGCTCCGAACAACGAACTGCTGGAAAAGCTGAAGTCTAACGTGGAAGAAGTGCGCGCCCGTGGCGGTATCATGTATGTGTTCGCTGATAAGGATGCACACTTTGCCAGCGACGAAACCATGCGGGTAATCAACGTGCCGCACTGCGAAGCGCCTATTGCGCCCATCGTTTACACCTTGCCACTGCAGTTGCTGTCTTATTACGTAGCGCTGATTAAAGGTACCGATGTGGATCAACCTCGTAACCTGGCCAAGTCGGTGACGGTGGAGTAGGGATACGGAGTACTCTGAATGAGTGCATATTAAACGATGTCCGAAACATTGTTTAATATGCACATCTCTTTTTAAACTCAAATACGACTAACTTCCCACTATCGAAAGTGTAAATCAGCTTTGTGAAATTCGAATAGACCTCTGATTTGAGAGCATAGCTGCACAGAGGATAACAAGTGGTCTTCCTCACTTGAGCAATAATTCACATTTTGCCAACAGCACGTTTCTAGCAAATATCGTCTAATTAAAATCAAACTATGTGATATATGGAATATCTCTAATTATTCCAAAAAAAGAATATTGCGAAATATTCCTTATAGAGTATATTTTGTATTATTCACTATAGCGAATACTGAGGTCTAGCCATGAAAGTGATTACACCAATGGATTTTGGACATTTCATTGCGTCAACACGCAAGGCAAAGCAGTGGTCGCAGGTCCAGTTAGCCCAAAGGATAGGTAAAGACCAGCGCTTTGTGTCAAAACTGGAGAAAGATCCTTCGAGCGTGGCGTTCGGTACGGTTATGTCAACGCTGACTACACTGGGTATTAAAATGGAACTAAATAACGACGCAAATACAGCAGGGCCATTAGGCAAAAGACAGGCTAATGATAGAAAGGGTACAGCTTTAGCTGGCAGAAAAAACTTCAAGAAACCTGCAATTGTTAGCTCCGAGCCGGGCGACAAAAGCTAGTGAGCAAGAAACGCAAGACTAACCTTTTGCATGTCGGCATTAACGGACGCCACGTGGGTACCTTTGAGCGCAAAGGTGGTACTCATGCGTTTAACTATGATCTTGAGTGGTTAAATAGTAAAGACAGTCATCCTATTAGTCTATCGATGCCACTGACTATGCAGCGGCATACCGGTGAGGCGGTGCGCTTTTATTTTGAAAATCTACTGCCAGATCACACCGACATACGAAAGCTGATTGTCGATAGAGTAGGAGCGTATTCTGTTGATGCCATGGATTTGCTCAATGAGATTGGGCGGGACTGTATAGGATCCTTGTCGCTGACCGCGGAGCCCGTTGACGGTATGACGCGCATGGAAATGCAACCGATGTCGGAACAGGAGGTCGCCGAACACCTGAGAAAAACGGCGCGGCGTAAAACGCTGGGTATGGATAACGATGATGTGTTCAGGATATCGCTAGCTGGGGCCCAAGAAAAAACGGCTCTGACGTATATCGATGGGAAGTGGCATAAGCCAATAGGTACAACACCGACTACACATATATTCAAATTACCTTTATCGGATCTCGGTAGCGGACTTAACTTCAATCACAGTGTGGATAATGAATGGTTCTGTTTACGGGTTCTTCATCATCTGGGCTTTCATGTTGCGCAAGCTGACATCCAAACCTTTGATGATCAAAAAGTACTCGTCGTTGAGCGCTTTGACAGGGCTTTTGGAGAAGATGGCAGATTGTATCGTCTTTCCCAGGAAGACATGTGTCAGGCGATCGGAAAGGGAGGGCAAGCCAAATACGAAAGCCAAGGTGGCCCTGGTGCAAAAGAAATATCGAATCTACTTCGTTTTAGTAATAACAGCGATGTAGATCCCTATGATTTCTTCCTGGCGCAGTATGTGTATTGGCTGATGATGGCTATTGATGGTCATGCCAAGAACTTTAGTGTGTACATTGATCACTCGGGATACTGGATGACACCGTTGTACGACATTATGTCGGTGCATCCAATGAAAGATCAATTTCGACGCCGACAGCTTAGGATGGCAATGCGCGTGCTATCTAAAAATAGTCACTATATTTGGTCGGATATTCAAAAGCGTCACTGGGTGTCACATGCTAAGAAAACAGTCCTGGACCCTGTCACGGCAATGGCGTATATGCAAGAAATTGATGCGACTCTCGATGATGCAATTAGTCTAGCTTTTGCTGATGCGGATGAGCAATTTGACCAGTCGACCGGCGAGAAGATTGCCGAAGGAATGCTTCTGGCAAAGACAAAACCATAGTACGCCTGCACTTTTCGCAAGGTTTGGCTATTCCCTTCACTAAACCCGCAATAACCGCCATTCATCTTTCACTTTTGAATGATTCATTGTTTATATTTCTGAAAATAACTATCATTTGCATTCTTTTTTAAAGGTTCGACTCGGAGTATCAATGAAGTCTCGTAAAAGTACGCTCGCGCTAATGATGAGTTTAGCCATGGCAAGCCACGTTGCTCAGGCGCAGATAACACAAGAAGACGTTGAAAAGGACGACGAAGTCGAACACATCACAGTAAGCAGTTCACAGGTAAAACTTAACGACAGTTTTGCTGGTGGTCAGGTTTCTCGCGGGGGCCGCGCCGGTATCCTGGGTAACCTGGATATGATGGACTCGCCTTTTAACAGCATTAACTTTACCGCCGATATTATTCGTGAGCAGCAGTCGCGCAGTGTGGCTGATGTACTGCAGAACGATCCGGTTGTGCGGGTAGCAAAGGGCTTCGGGAACTTCCAGGAATTGTATGTCATGCGCGGCCTGCCGGTGTATTCCGACGATATGACGTACAACGGACTATTCGGCATTTTGCCCCGTCAGTACGTGGCGGCTGAATTACTAGAGCGGGTTGAAGTATTCCGTGGTGCCAGTGCCTTTTTGAACGGCGCAGCACCGGGTGGTAGCGGCCTGGGTGGCTCGGTGAACATCGTGCCGAAAAGAGCCGGTGAAGAACCGCTGAACCGCTTTACTCTGGGCTATGAATCTCAAAACCATTTTGTTGGTGCGGTAGATGTAAGCCGTCGCTTCGGTGAAGAAGATAACAGTACTGGCGTACGAGTAAACCTGGTTCAACGCGGTGGCGAAACCAGCGTAGATAATCAGGATCGCGATTTAAGCGTGGCATCTGTGGGTATCGACCACGAAAGTGAGAAGGCACGGGTATCGCTGGATTTAGGCTATCAGGATCATCAGGTGGATGCGCCGCGTCCGGCCGTAACGCCATCTGGCGGTATTCCTGAAGCACCAGAAAGCGACACCAATTTCGCACAACCATGGACCTACACCAATGAACGCCAGTTGTTTGGTGCCGTACGTGGTGAATACGACTTTACCAATAGCATGACAGGTTGGGTTGCCTACGGCTTCAGAGAAGGCGAAGAAGATAACATTTTTGCTAATCCAACGGCGCAGGTGAGCGGCGAAAGCAGTGCATATCGCTTCGATAACGTACGCAATGACAGCATTCGTTCTGGTGAAGTGGGCCTGAACATCGAGTTTGAAACCGGTGAGGTTGCACACACACTAATCACATCGGCTTCTGTTTTCTCATTGTCATCTGAAAATGCCTACGCGTTCTCTAGTTTCGCTGGGTTCCCGGGCAATATTTATAATCCACAACCTGCAGAAATGCCGGCTGCTGACTTTTTCATAGGCGGGGAGCTGGATAATCCACTGGTTACCGAAGAAACCGATTTGTCGAGCGTGGCTATTGCCGATATGCTGTCACTGATGGACGGTAAATTACTGGTTACCCTGGGTGGCCGTTTCCAGAATATTGAAACTCAAACGTTCAACTATAACGATGGTTCATCGCTGTCTGCTTATGACGAATCTCAATTCACGCCAGTGGCTGGCGTGGTGTACAAGCCTTCTGAGCAATTGTCTTACTATGCCAACTACATCGAAGGTTTATTACCAGGCGAAGTAGCACCTGCCAGTAGCGGTGGTGAGCCTATCGATAACGCCGGTGAGGTATTCGACCCGTATCGTGCAGAACAAATCGAAGTGGGTGTGAAGTACGATGCCACTGACTTTGGTGGTGCATTCAGCGTGTTCAGTACCTCGAAGCAAACATCCGTGGTAAGAAATAACGTGTTTTCTACCGATGGTGAGCAGGAAAACCAGGGTGTTGAATTAAGTGTCTTTGGTATGCCGTCAGACAACCTGCGAGTGGTTGGCGGATTTACCTGGTTAGATGCTGAAATGACCAAAACCCAGGACGGCCTGCTGGACGGAAAAACCGCTATTGGTGTGCCTGACTTGCAAGTAAACGTGAATGTTGAGTGGGATGTGGTGGCATTACCAGGCTTAACACTGGATGCCCGCGCTGCGTATACGTCTGAGCAGTACGCCAGTGCAGACAACAGCCTGGAAGTGGATGCTTCAAACCGCTTCGACATCGGCGCCCGATACAGCTTTCTGGTTGGCTTAACCGATATTACCCTGCGTGCACGCATCGATAACGTTTTTGATAATAACTACTGGGCATCGGTTGGTGGCTACCCAGGCTCCAATTATCTGGTACTCAGTGAGCCGCGTACAGTTAAGTTATCTGCTTCAGTAAGCTTCTAACAGGCTCTCCATGATGTTATCTCTCGCTGCCTTTTCAGGCAGCGCTTTTGCTGTCGGACTGTTTTATTCAGCCTGGCGCTCTCATCAGCCCGCAACTGGGCGATTCATGAAGCTCTTTGCCGTAGCATTGATGGTCGCGAGCCTATGGCTATGGTGCAACCAACATGGCCCAGAGCTGGGTACTTGCTACGCCGTAGTGGCGCTTTCCCTGCAAGCCTGGACCTGGATTTTCCTCGCCAGACAACGTATCGACAAAGACATCAAACGCGTAATCTTACCCTTTGAATCTGGTCTGCAGTTGCCCAAATACAGTGATATGACCTTGCGGCTAGCAAAAGCGGCTGCGTGTATCTTCTTGTGTGCAATCAGTGCCATGCTGCTTACCGTGGTGTGGACTACAGCTTTGCCCATGGATAAGGTAGACCAAATTGCCCTTGGCATTTACACCATGCCATTGCTGTGGGGGGCGTTTGTTTACTGGCTGTGCGCCGACGATGCATGGTGGCGACCGGCTGTATCACTGAGTGTGATTGGCGTGTTGAATTATTTGCTGATTTATTATGTGTAGTATGAAAATTTCAATTTCTCCCAACGCCAATAAAAATGCACTGAAGAGCCATGCCTGGATTGGCTTGGCGGTGAGTGTGCTTATGTACTGGGTTTGCTTGTCTGGCGCGCTCTCTGTGTTTTCCCAGGAGCTGTTGCGCTGGGAACAGCCCCATATAGCCGACAACCTGGATTACTCACCTGAGACTATCCAGAAAGTCTATGAGCAGTTCTTGTCTATACAAGGTGGCACAACACAAGGCAATATCGTTGTGCGTCTACCCACCCAAGATCTCCCTCGCGCGCGTATCAGTGCCGACGATGAAGTGTGGAACATAGCCCCAGATGGCACGCTCAGTGAGCCGTCCAGTACCCCGATTACCGATCTCATTGTTGATTTACATGTGGCGCTGCACCTGCCCGAAGATACGGGCATGATAATTGTGAGTATGCTGGGTGCCATGTTAAGCGCGTTGATACTGTCCGGCATCGTCGCGCACCGGCGCATCTTTAAAGATGCCTTCCGTTTGCGAACCGGGAACAACGAGCAGTTAACTCAAGGGGATTTGCATAACCGAATGAGTGTTTGGGGTTTGCCTTTTCATTTGATGATTGCACTAACGGGTGTGTACTTCGGGCTAGCGTCGTTTATGACGTCGTTATATGCCGACACTTTATACGATGGCAACAAGATGGCCTTGTTTGCCGATATTTACGGCTCGCCCATTGAGGTAGAACCGCAGGCGGGAGTAGCTAATATCACCCGGGCGCTATCGGAGCTAGAACGCATTGCGCCGAACACCCAACCGATTTTTGTTACCCTGGAAAATGCGACCCGCGACAACCAATACATTCTGCTTAGTTCTCAGCATATGGATAAGTTGATTTACGCCGAGCAATATCGTTTCGATGCGCAAGGGAATTACATCAACAAAGTTGGCTATTCTGATGGCAAAGCCGGTCAGCAGGCCATTTTCTCTGTTTACCGCATCCACTTTGGTCACTTTGGCCCCGGGGCAATGAAAATTTTCTTCGGCCTCATGGGCTTTGCACTCACGATTATTTCTGTAACGGGCATAAATCTGTGGCTGGCGAAACGACAAAAACAAGACATGTTAAATCAGCTGTGGATGGGCATTGTGTGGGGAACGCCCATTGCGATGGCCGTAGCCGGTATCGCTTCGCTGGGTGTTGGCTTGCCCACAAAGCCCGTATTCTGGGTTGTATTAACCGCCGTACTGGCGGGTTCGCTGCTGCAAAAAGCGCTGGTTAAAACGCATTTGAATTTGCTGCAAATACTGACAGCACTGCTGGTCTTACTGCCGGTCACTCACTTCGCAGTGCACTACCCAGATGTACTGGTATTAAACTCACTGGTCATCGATGCCGCATTTGTGGTGTTTGCTGGTTGTGTGTGGCGCTATCGGATGTCTCGAATTCGCAAAGGCTGGATGAGCTAGGCCGGTCATTTCGCCTTGCTCGTCCACCGGCTAGCTATCTTTCATGAAGCCAACTCCTCAAGAAACCCCGGCAAATACATTCACCGTTAGCCTGCCATCAAAAGGAGAGTCAGACAGCGTTTGTGAACTGTCGATTAATCCAGAATGCAGAAGTGTGCCCGGATAAATCACCAGTCGGTTTGGCTTGTAGTCTATCTTGCCCATCAGGGTATATTCTTCGTTACTTCCATAAAAATAGGCTTGTGCGCGTGGGTTTCCATTGGAAGAGTATTCCTGCCGGGATTGTTCAAAAGCAGGCCAGCGTTCTGGCGTAATGTTTTCGAAACCGGTTGGATTGTGGCGATAAAACCCGGTGCCTTGAAAGCTCTGTGCGCTGGCATATAGCATGATGGCGAAGTCGGTGTGTCGCTGAGAATCGAAGTGTGGGACACATTGCAGAGGATGCAGCTTGTCGGGTGGGGTGCTGGCGATGCTTACCCAGGAACCCTGATCGGCTAAACCATCATAGCCAGATAGTCCGTAAGCCTGGCGGATAATACCACTGCTCATGGTCGTTAAGGCTTCTCGTAAAGCATCTGGGCAACGGGCGCGAACGCCCGGATAATAGGTGCTGGCTTCTTTGTCGAATGCGAGCTCATAAGCCATGCTCTGAACAGCAGAGATATCGACAAACACATCATCGACCAGCAAAACACGGGTTTTCTCATGGCCTATTTTCAACACATGCCAGCGTGCCCGGGAATTTAATGCGAGTGCGGATTCAGTCATGGTTAATCACCAGATAACCGTCGCGATACTGTTGCCCGGAACGTCAATCTGCCACAGTTTGTCATGCAGAGAGAAAGAGACGGTTTGCGTGCTGTCATTGGGATTTGTGATCACACTCACCACTGAGCCGTCAGGATTCTGAAAGGCGACATTTTCCATATGATTAATGGTTTCTGGTGAGGAGGCGATACGAACAGCACCCCGCCGAATGAATTTTGAAAATTGTCCGGTAAGCCAGTATTCCGGGGTTTTGTACCAACCTGCGCTGTTGCCTTTCTCCTGGATGAGCATGGTAGGGCCCACAACACCCAATTTGTTATACGGCCCCTGATTGGCTTCATCCACCTGTTGCGGCAGCATGGTAACCCAAGAAATATAGGCAGTAGACCAGTGACGAAAATGACGAATAACTGATTGGAAACCTCTGTTCAGGTTCGCATTGCCCACGCCCCACACGCTGCCTTCGGTGAATATCACGTCTTTTTGCGGATGGGCCTGATGCACACTGGCCATGGCCGAAGAGTCACCGGCGTAGTGATGAAATGCAGTGCCGTCGATATAGTGATACAGCCCCTTTTCAAGAAAGTCGTCTAGCTGTGCAACGGCTTGCTGCCAATAGTCAAAGTTATGGTCGAGAGTCCACAATTTCACATTCAGCTCTCTGCCATGATGCTGATTAACGTTATGGAAATTGTGATACACCGCAATCAGTAAATCCCGTTCTTGTTGCCATGACAACACCATCCCCGGATAAGCGGGTGGTTGAAACTGGCGCTCGTTCTGTAGCGTGAGTGCGTAAATGGGAATACCCTCTGCCGCATAAGCTTCAACAAACTCACGCAGATATTGGGCGTAAGCTTCGTAATACTCGGGCTTTAATGTGCCACCTTGAACCATGTTATTGTGCTCTCGCATCCAACGCGGTGGGCTCCATGGGCTTGCTACCAGTTTCACCGGATTATGGGTTTCCTTACCAACTTCCAAAGCCATTTGAAGCGTGTTTACAATTCCCAGCTCAATATTGCGCTGAATAGAAAACGCACTGTCAGCGGTATCTTGAAAACTGTACCAGCCTTTTTGGTTGTCAGGCGGCGTTTGTGCATGGGTGCCGTCGGAGAAATCTGAGGTACCAATGCTTATTCTGAAAAGATTCAGGCCAATGCCATTCACCGGGTCGATAAGTGCAGAAAGCAGGGCCTTTTGCTGTGCTGGGCTTTTATTTTTGCGGATGGCATAAACCGTGGAGTGCTCCAATGAGGCGCCTATGCCCAAAATGCGTTGATATTGCTGGTCTGGGTCAAGCACTATCAAGCTCTTCGCATCGGCATTACTGACTGCCTGAACAGGCAAATCATCGAGTCGGTGCGGCACCGCTTCTTCCGGCCAAGGCTCGCTATACCACTGCTTGTCATTGGGATGCCACTCGGTGGAAACCACGGCTTGAGGCGCTGAGTGGGTTGATGTATTTCCGCAGCTGACAGACAAACCGGCCACGGCAATGAATAGAAGCAATCGATACATAGTGAAAAAAGTCTCGGTTAAATAAAAAAAGCCGGTAAGCGCGCGTGACTTACCGGCAACAGGGCCAAACTAAAGGGCTAGTTTGTCGTAAACTCCATCCAGTTCAGGTTCCACGCGCCGCCTAGAGCGGTAAGTTGTAGTTCCTGATCGCCGGCTTCCAGCGTAACGGTGAGTGAAATGGTGGACCAGTTCTGCCAATCGCCGGTATCGGCCACCGCAATGCTGCCAATGCTGTTTCCATTCATTGTGAATGCAATGCCTTCAGAGCCGCCTGAACTGGCTACTCTCAGCGATAGTGTGTACTCGCCAGCTTCAGCAACCGACACGTTGTAGGTTAAGGTGTCGCCCGCATCGGTATAGCCCAGGTTCTGGCCACCACCTTCATCCTGCGTATCTTCTACCTCGAAGCCCGACTGACCGCTGAAGTGCTCAGCTTCAATGCGTCCTGGAATGGCGGCATAAAAGATTTCAGTGGCAACTTCGTTGGAGGCGTAACTTTCTTCACCATTGTCGGCGGTTACCATGTAGTAGTAAGTCACGCCTTCCGTGGTGGTATCGTCGAGGTACATTTCCGATTCCAGGCCTTCTGCAAGCAATTGATAGTTGCTGCCTGACGAGGTAGTGCGGTACACGTTGTAGGTTGCATCGCTCACCCCCATCCAAACCAGACTCATTCCAGCGTCAGTTTTTTCCAACGTGAGGGCCTCGGGGGCATCGGGAAAGTTAAAAATATCAGCCGGCTCATCAGACACCAATGCCTCATACACGCCTTGATTAATTTCATATTCCACCGTCGACATGCCTGCAAAATAGGCCTCGATGGTTTCTTTGGAATCGTTATTTAAATCGATTTTTGCCATCGCTGCGGCGCTGATGTCCTCGCCATTTATTGGTGGTTCAGGAAGTAGATAGATTTCTGCCCACATATCAGAGGAATTCACATCGGCAAAGGTGCCGCTGAGTAAATACGACTCGCCACCTTTGAGTTCAACGGCTTGATAAACACCGCCGTTTGAAAAGCCATCTGTTGCAGAAAGGCGCAGTACGTTTTCATCACCATTGGCGAAACCGAGCTCTACCGACAAGTTATCATCCTGAGGACTGGTATTCGTACCACTCCATTCGGTCCAGCCTGCATCGGTATCGAATGCGCTGTTTGTGAGGATGTTTTCACCGCTTGATTGTGCGGTGAGTTGCAGGTTGTCGAACTGCACATCATGCTGTCCACCCAAAGCACCCGATTTCACAATAAGATAAAACGTTTGATCGGTGTCTGTTGGGTTCACTATTTTCGCTGGGGTTTCACAGGCTTCGGCGAGGGTTGAATCCCAACCATCACAACTCCACGTGGTGGCTTTTGCCAGCAGACGCTCTCCTTTGTTGGTGACATAGCCCCAGGTGCCATTCCCCTGACCGCCGTTAGTGCTTAGTACCTTGTAAGACCAAGCGGTTCCAGCCCAACTCAGCTCGTTGTATCGGTCGAAGGTGGCACGGGTGATGGGACCGCCAAGCTCGCCTAAACCCGCCCAAGGTTGCATTTCACCTATCAGGAACGGGGTATCCAATTCGCGAATGCGGGCGTCCCATTCGCACACACCCGTAGTGCCATTTTGTCCGCAAGTCAGCCAGTCGCGATGCACGTCGTAGCCAATTTCACCCCAGCCGAAAATGCCCGGATAAAAGTGCATTTCAAACGCAACATTGTTCATGCCGGCGTCTTCAGGATCGCCGTAAGCATCAATGCCGCTGTTGTGCCCAGGTAAAATAACCACGTGACTGGTATCGACTTCGCGAATGGCGGTATAGAGCTCGGTTACGTTTGCCGCCAGCGTTTCGGCATCCGTGCCCCAGGGTTCGTTCAGTACGCCGTAACCGGCAATGGCGGGCTCATCTTTGTAGCGCTCAGCAATCTGCTGCCATAGCCAGCGGGTGCGGGCCTGATTGTCTGCTGCATTGGGGCCATCCCAATATTCATTTTTACCTGCGCAACCGCTGTGATGTTCCCAGCCCTGGGCGCCCGCCGCACCGTGTAAATCCAGTACTACCCACATATTGCGGGATTTCGCTTCTTCGATGGCGTAATCCAGGTATTGCCATGCGTCATCGCGAAGCGTCATTGGGTTGTTGGCGTCTTCAATAAGCTGGTAAGGGAAAGGCAATCGGATGAGATTGAATCCAGCTTCCTGCATGATGTCCCAGTCTCGCGTAGTAATGAAATTGTCGCGGTACACGTCCATCAATCGGGCTTTTTCATCGGTACCGAAGCGTTCTTCCAGTTTTGCCTCAAAGGTACATTGGTCTTCAATGCCTTCACCCACAGGGTTATCGCCACTGTCGAGCATCCACATTTCCAGCATCAGCCAGTTGCCGAGATTCACCCCACGAAGAGAAACGATTTCGCCCTGGGCATTCATCCAGCGTTCGCGATCTTGCTTTAACAGGCTGTATTGCTCAGCGCCGGTTGTGGGTTTAGGTGGGGCAAAGTCGTATACCGTTACACCATTATTGCTGTCAGCATCACTGGCTTCGTCCAGGCCGCCACAGCCAACTAAATTGAGTGCCAGGCCACTCATAGCAATCAATTGTGCGAGTTTGGTAAGCGTAAACTTATTCTGTTTATGGGTTGTTTTCACCGGTTCTCTCCGAATAGCTCCATTGGGTTTGTCGATGCGCTTGATTCAACAAGTTTGCAACAATCAGTTAACCAAAATCTGTCGCAGGAAGATTCCGCATCGGCGCGAAAAGGCCAATCAGAACGTTCTGATTAAGGTCAGAACGCGATTTTCGAATGAAAAATAGGCAGAACCTTTTGTGGTTTGGGCGAAAAAGGTTAGCGGTTAAGGGATTGCATGAGCAGGCTGCGAAGTTGCCGTGCCTGGTTGTCATCGAGTTCTCCCAGCATGCCTTTGGCTGCGGTAGGAATATGTGAAAAACGCTCGCTGTCGTTGCTGAATATGTAGTGAGCGAACATGTTCTGCCAAATCCGCTTTTCGTGTTCTGGTAGGCTGGCGATGCTTAGCAACGCATGTTGCAGTGCATGAATGGGCGCATCTGCAAAAGCCGGTGTGGTGCGCCACCAATAATTTACTAACATATTGAACGGTGCCGTGGCTTCTACCTCATGCCACCACATACTGGGAATAAATAACGCGTCACCCGGTGTCAGCGTGGCAATTTGTGCTTGTGCGAGTGCTTCACTGAAAGCAGGGAAGCGCTGGTGGTCGATGTGGTGCAAGTCAACCAGGCTCACTGGCTGGCCTGAGGGAGTAAACTCCAGCGGACCGACATAAAGGTTGTTAGTTTGTGAGGGGGGAAAAAGGGTAAACTGTCGTGCTCCTGCCACACAGCAAGCAATGTTGAGGGGCAAATCCTGATGAATCGCTACCCGAGACTGATTGCCTACCCACAAACCATTGCGTACTTGAGAAGCCGGGATGGGAACAGGTAGATTTAGCGTACTGAAATTCGGCAAATAATGTTGCAAATGGGTGCCGCCGATGAACATGGCGGGCGGCGATGTGAGGTCCGCGGATTCAATGAGTTTTGTGAGGATGAGATCAAGACCGGCGGCCACCTTTTCGAAATTAAAGCCGCTCATATCGTGATTGTAAAAGAAACGACCTTTCACTTCGGGTTCGGCAAAGAAGAACCCCAATGGCTCGCCGGTGTAGTATTCAAGCAAGTGATCGCAGAGTGCCTGTGCACTTTGTTGTGCGAGGGTGACTGCAGGCCAATGACTGACATAGTTACTCAGTTTCACCGGCTGCTGGCTGGCAAGTAGCCAGTCTGGAAGTGGCGCGCCCGGGGCCAATGACACTTCCTGACAGTGCGGTAAATTGTGGCGATTACTCACTTTGTCGGGCCCGTTTTTTGTCGATAAGTTCGGCAAAATTAGCCTGACTGGCTAACACGAAATGAATTAACGCCAGCATGCCGGTTTTGTGTAAATGCAGCACTTGTGCGTCGGTTAGCGTGCGTAACTTATCTTCGTTTATCGTGTAATAACCATTGAGGCGGTGTTTACTGTCGTTACCCATGTCCACGTCGAGATAGAAACTTTCCAGTAATTCGTATTCGGTGAGCGTATTCATGAAAGCGCGGGTTTCCTGTTCTCTTTCTTGGATCGCCGACAGAATATCTGTCACTTTTTGTAAGTGAGCACTGTGTCCACCGTGGGCTAAGAACAGCGGTTCTCCTTCGGTGTGACTAAGTTTGGGACTATCGGTGTCGACCAATAAAACCGTTTGGCGCTCTCCATCGTCGTTGGCTGGGTGTTGACCAATTAAAAACGGCTGACGCTGTACCATAAGCGGAATATAGCTGGCGTCCCAACCAAACTGGTTTACATACAAGTTTTCGTTTTGCTCTAATCCTAGTAAAACAACAGCATGAAATTGTTGCTTATCGTCTTTATAAAACACAATCGGGTATTCATGCTGCAAGCTTCTAAATTCAAACGGCAGCGCTAACGCAATCATCAGCGACTCGGTGTTCTGGCTGTTATGAACCGGATTTATTTTTAGATCTTTGTGCGTAACGTTGTTCAGTACTACGGGGTTAGGCATGGTATTACCTCGTTAAACAGTAGGTTAAAACGCAAAAAAGCTGCACGAAGAGCGGGATGGTTGGGAATGCTCTTCGTGCAGCGCTGGGCTCATTGCTATGGCTTAAAAGGTGTAACGCATACCGAGGTTATAGCGCGGCGATGATTGTCTGAGGTTAATCAGCATTTGTTCATGTCGGCCGTGCTGGCGCTGGTACTCGTTGGTCAGGTTAATGCCTTCCGCAAAAACGGTAAGGTTTTCGGTAACGTCGTAACTCATGTTTACGTCCCACTGGCCGTATGCCTCGGTGTAAACTGGGTTGTCGCCAGAACCATCCCCAATCCAGGCAAGGAATTTGTCTCGCCAGTTATAGGCAACACGAATAGACAGCTTATCGTTCTCGTAAAAAGCGATGAAGTTTGCCGAGTCGCTCAAGCCGGTAAGGGCATATTGCGGCTCCATCGACGCGTTGTCGTAGTAGAGGTCGCCGTCAACCATGGTGCCGTTCACGTTCACGCCAAATCCAGAGTCCCAGAACATGTGCTGAATCGCTACTTCCCAGCCATTCACGTTGTTATCGCGCTGGTTAAAGGGAATATTGATTTCGAACTGAGCCAGGTCGTCTTCCGGGCTGGCGTCAATCACCACGTCGCCGTGCTCGTTTAGGTACACATTCGGATCGCTGTCGAGATAGTTATCCAGAATGTACTGACGAATTTCAGCGTTGCCAGTGAAGCCGGCGGCTCGTGCTGCATCAGCCCTTGGCCCTTGTGCCGGGTTGCGCAGATCAAACGCCGTTTCGGTTATGGTGCGACGGCCGACAAAGTTGGTTACGTCTTTATTGAACCAGCCCACTGCGGCGTAGCTGGCTTCGTCGTAATACCATTCCAGCGATAAGTCGTAGTTGGTGGATTCCAATGGCAATAGGGCGGGGTTGCCCCGTGAACCACTACCTTGAATGGTAGTAATTTGTCCGCCCAGGGTTTTACCACCCTGCATATCGCCGTAACTTGGGCGGGAAATGGTTTTACTGAATGAAGCCCGGGCAACCAAATCGTCTGTCAGATCAACTTTAAAGTCGATGCTAGGTAGCCAATTACTGTATTCACCGTATTCATCGGTAAAAACCGATTCGCCCGTGGGCTGCAGTACTAATTCATTGGTGCTGCTCCAGGAAATACCGTCGTAGCTAGGTACCAATGCTGATGCATGGGTTTTGGTTTTCTCGTACCGCACACCGGTGATGATTTCTGCCGGCATGTCGCCAATATCGAATACCAGATTAGCTTGCACATAAGCGGCCTGCATTTTTTCATCAGTATACCGGTCTGTGGTGTAATTGGTGCCGCCACAGAAGCGTGGGCCACAAGGCCACTCAATATCATTCTCGTTGTAAAAGTTGGCTGCGGTAAACTCGGCAATTTGTTCGAAGTCCCAATCGATATAGTAAGGTTCTAAATCGGGGTCACTATGCCCTGGAATATTGTCAAACATATCGCCAAGTGAGCGCTGGGTGAACCAGCTGTCTTCCCAGTCTTCGGGCTCGCCCACACCGCTCCAGGTGCCGCGTGTTGCGCTGGCATATTTAGAGTGATTATTGGTTTCTGTTTGTGAAATACCAAAATCAATACTCTCAATAATGCCGGCGTCAAAATAATACTTACCACTGGCCTGAATTTGCTCTAGATCGGTGCGCTCGTGGTTGTTTCCGAAGTTACTCCCTGCGCCAATCATGTCTTCTGGCTCAAATCCATCAACGCCTTCAGGATATTCGATGCTGAGCACAGGTAATACCTGAGAAAAATCCACCGTCGTACGGATACGGTTGTTGGAAATCATTGCCAGTGAACCCCAGCTACCGTATGGGCTGTTTGGTTCATGTTTAGCCGAGGCGTCGTGATAATCCAGTTCTACCATCAGGTTATCATTCACCTGATACTCAAGATTAAGACCCACTGAGTTATTGGTATTTTTAGTGGAGGAGAATCCTCTACCAGAGTTAATGCCAGTACCCGCACCACGAGCGGCATCCGCGCTGAAGTTATCGGTATCCTGATATTGGATGGGATAAGAGATACCTTCTTCATTGGGATCTGACCACACCATGGTCGCATTGTTGTAGTTGAACGAGAACCAGGTCGACATATCGGTGAGCTCTCGGTCGATACTGCGCTCTGAGTAGGTGTAGTCCAAACGGGTTTTCAGTTTGTCGGTAGCCTGATATTCCAACGTAAGCTGGCCATTCACCCGGGTGCGATACGCTTCATTAAACTGGTACACCAGGTTCTGAGGTACAGCGTAAGTCACGCCATCGGCAGGCTTATTCAGATACGAATTATCAGGGTCTTCTGCGGGAAGATTACCCCAGCCGCCTTCATCCTGACCGGATATAAACGAACGCCAACCCGAGGCAACCGAGGCATTGCTGTTGCCGCTGTCACGCTTTTGGTAGCTGCCGGTTAGTGCGATGCCGAATTTATCGTCCATGAAGGTTTCAGAGTATAGACCGGAAAGTTCCGGTGTCCACTTGTCGCCTTTCTGCGTGGAGTCGTCATTCACGGCTTTAAAGCCAAACGTTGCCTGCCGGCCTGGGTTTGCCAGCGGTCGGGGAGTGATAATGTTTACTGTGCCACCAAGGCCGCCAGTCGCGATAGAAGCGCGTCCGGTTTTATATACTTCTACTGTACTCACCCCTTCAGATGCCAAATCGGCAAAGTCAAAAGAGCGGGTTGGGGTTGGCATTTGTCTGCCGTTTAGCAGTACTAGGTTGCGGTCGGCACCGAATCCGCGAATGGTGACGCGGCTACCTTCACCGTCAGAACGGTCTATAGAAACACCGGTAATCCTTTGCAGTGACTCGGCCAGGTTGGTGTCGGGGAATTTCCCGATATCTTCTGCTGATATGGCTTCGACGATACCATCCGCTGAGCGTTTCAAATCCATGGCGCGAATCATACTGCCACGAATACCACTGACTTCAATAACCTCAACGGCATCGTCAGTGTCTGCTTCCTGAGCGTGTGTGCTGGTGATCATCGCCGAACCTAAAATCAGCGATACCGAAAGGGCAATCCTGTTTTTATTAAAGGGGCGAGTTTTCATTATTTTCTCCCTGCGTAAGCCTATGTGTTGTGCCCGTGTTGCACTCAATTTTTAAACCTTTCATTAACATTTTTGAAAAGCATGGCGGAGAGTACGCTTGCGCAAAAAATAAGTCGTTTTAATGGTGAAAAATCCGCGAATACGAACGTTCTGATCAGGGAATAGAACGTTCTTTTTTCAATATTGCTAAGCCCGGGTCTTTAAATACACATGGTGGGGAGGGAGGTGGTTGACTGTGCGATCAACGTTCCCTTTGATATGACTAAGAAATTCCTTGAGTTCCTGTTCACTCATCATATCTGCAATGGGATGATAGCCCTCGGGTAATAAACCCTGACCAATCATTACTTGTTGCCAGGAATCATCGAATAGCTCATTGGCTTTTCGGTGGATTTGACCGCTTTCTCGGAAAATTTGTAGGCGCTGAGCGAGCGTTTCCGGTATATCCATGTGTCGGCAATGTCGCCAGAATGCGGAATCAGTTCGCGCTGTCACGTGATAGTGAAGAATAATAAAATCGCGAATATGCTCGATTTCATCCACACTTTGACGGTTAAACTCATCCACGATGGCTGGCCTGATTTCGTCGTGGGGAAACATTCTGAGAAGCCGCACAATACCCTGCTGAATAAGGTGGATGCTGGTCGATTCAAGGGGCTCGATAAAACCGCTGGCCAGGCCTAACGATACGCAATTACGGTTCCATTGTTTTATGCGTCTGCCTGGCCGGAACTTAATCACCCGCGGCGGGTTAAGAGGTGCGCCATCAATATTGTCAGTAAGCCGCGTGATCGCATCGCGCTCAGAAAGATACTTACTACAAAATACTAAGCCGTTACCCACTCGTGTTTGTAGTGGTATGCGCCATTGCCAGCCATCTTTATGGGCGATACTGCGGGTATAGGGCAACGGTAAGCTAACACTTTCTGTTTGCACGGCAACGGCACTGTCGCAAAGCAACCAATGCGACCATTCTTCGTAGCCTGTGTGTAGGGTTTCTTCGATTAGTAAGCCACGAAACCCGGTGCAATCAATGAATAAGTCCCCTTCTATTTTTTCTCCATTATCCAATTGCAGATGACGGATGTAGCCATTGTCTTCTCGCGTTGCCACTTGTGCTATTCGGGCATCGAATCGTCTGATCCCAGCTTGCTCGGCGAGGTTGCGCAGGAACATCGCGTATTTACTGGCATCCAAGTGATAGGCGTAGTTAAGGCCGTTTTGAGGTAAATGCGCAAATTTTCCCTGTTCTGCAGCAACACGCTCTAAACAGTATGCGCCGAAGTCATCGCTTAGGCCCAGCTGCCTCCCTCTTGTCCAGAAATGTTGGAATCCGGCTGCCCAGCAATCTTTTCCCGTTGCGCCAAAGGCATGCAAGTAGGCGTCGCTGGTGGTTTTCCAGTTTTCAAAATTGATCCCAAGTTTGAAGGTGGCATTGGTGGCGGCCATAAAGGATTTTTCGTCAATTTTCAGCAGGCGATGAAAGAACGTTAGCGTTGGGATGGTGGCTTCGCCCACACCAACTGTACCAATGTCACTGCTTTCTATCAGGGTAACCTCTACCCGATTATGTAATAAGCGAGAAAGGGCTGCTGCTGCCATCCAGCCTGCAGTGCCTCCGCCGGCGATAACAACGCGCTGTTTCTTATTATTGTTCATGGTGTTTACCTGAAGTTACTGCAACTTGTGTTAATTGACTGAGAAGTGCCCGGTTGCCTGGCAATCCGGCCAGATACTGTTGAAGCAATTTATGCTGCTCTTGTTGTTTAAAGGTTTGCTGTTGGTGATGTTGAAGGGCGCCGACAGAATGCTGGAAATCCGTTGTAAACCCCATGCCATAAAGCACATAGAGGTAACTGGCTGCGGGAAATATTTCCTCTCGAAAGCTAAAGTCAGCAGCACTGGGCGAACGGGTTTTCCATAACGTCAGCCAGTCACACAGCTGTTCTGAGCAGTCACTCATGTTGGTTACTTTTCGCCAATATTCGCTGTCTCTGCGTTCGCTTAACACATAATGCAGCTTGAGGAAGTCGACTATACGCGGCCATTTAGTACTGAATTCCCGATTAAATTGTCGCGCTGCGGCCGGCAGTTGATAATGGTATCGGGGAAGACGTTCAGCGAGGTGCGAGGCGGCTAACTCTGTCATGACCAGCGCAGAGGCTTCAAGGGGTTCGAGAAAGCCCGAAGCGGTACCAATAGCAATACAGTTTTGTATCCAGGGGCGTTGGCGATAGCCAGGTTGAAAACGAAACAGGCGGGCTTGTTGCGCAATGTCATCCCTTGATTTAGGTGCTAAAGCGCTATCCGCTAAAATGTATTTTTGCAGCGCATTAATGGCGTCATCTTCAGAGCTGTATTCGCTACTAAAAACATGACCAACGCCGCGCCGGTTTGTTAGCGCAATGTCCCAAATCCAGCCGTTTGCTTGTGCCGTAGAGCGAGTAACCGATGGGATGTCTGTATTGCTTTGTGTATAGGCGCATTGCAAAGCGACAGCGCTATCGTTAGGCAGTTGTGCCTTACAAGATAAAAGCGGCTCTCCAAAATGCTCGCCAATTAATCGTGCTGAAAAGCCGCTGCAGTCTACAAATAAATCGCCTTTGATCTGTTTGCCAGATTTCAACGTCAGTCCCTGTATGGCGTTGCCTGGCGCAGCAATAATACGCTCGACATGATCAACAACATGGGTGACACCCAATTTTGAAATGGCGTGAATTTTCAGTAGTTGTGCAAACTGGCTGGCATCCAGGTGATAACCGTAATTCAATACACCGGCAAAAGGCGGCGTTTCTACCTGCTTGGGCGCCAGGAAATGATCGCAAACCGTACTTTGGGTGGTAACCGCATGGGCGAAACTGGACTGGCTCGCTTCTCGCTGCCACCATGCTGCGCAATCGGTGTCAAAGTAATTAAAAGGCAGGCTGAAAGGATGGTAATACTCGTCGTTGCTGTTGCCCGTCCGCCACTGGCGAAAGTGTGTTCCCTGTTTGAATGAGGCGTGACATGCGTGAAGAAAAGTGACCTCGTCGATGCCTATTTTTTGTAGGGTACCACGCATCGTGGGCCAGGTACCTTCGCCAACACCAAGTAAGGGGACATCCGGAGACTCAACGAGTGTAACTTGTATATCGGCGCTGTGTTGTGCGGCCAACAATGCGGCGGTAAGCCAGCCTGCACTGCCTCCGCCAACAATAACAACCGATGTAATTTGGGTGGTGTCCTGCATCTTACTTCCCTAAAACTGCTGCACAGTGTCAGGGGAGTGATTCAGTTACACTTATTCCTTAGCTATGCACTTTGCCTGGCCAGCCTGAGTTTGCATTCACTGCGATACTGACTCGGCGTTTTATTAAATTTTTTCTTAAACAGCGTGTTGTACACCGACTTGCTGTTGAATCCGGCATCGTAAAAAATATTGGTGATGCTTTTGTCATTTTCTGCCGGATCTTCAAGCATCCTGCGGGCTTCCTGGATGCGATAATTGTTGATGAACTCGTAAAAATTCACTTCGTAGTGCCGGTTTATGGCGTTTGAAAGTTCCTTCACCGGAATATCCAGCTTCTCTGCCAGCCGCTCAAAAGAGAGGTTCTGGTTCAGATAGGGCCGCTCCGTTTCCATGGTGCTTTCAAGGCGTTCAATAACGGCTTCACTTACCGGCTCTTTATTTACGGTTTTTACTTTTATTGGCTGTGTTCTCAGGAAATGAGACGCCGCCATAAAAATTACTGCGTTGAACAACACGAACTGCATGTAATACGATGCCAGCCCAATGAACTCCACCAGTTCGTAGTAAGGGAACCCGTACATAGCGTGATATACCTTGATACCGCTTAGCATGGTTTCCCAAGCCATGATGCCCGCAAGTACCATCAACACTTTTGGTAGCCAGTCTGGAATATTAAATCGCTCTTTTACTTGCTCATCGGCCCTGCTTACCACTGCCACGGCATAAAGACTAAAGCCGACCCGGGCGATTTTGGCGATTAAGTCCACAAACACGTAATCAAAGTCGGCAAAACTGTAATTTCTGATCAGTGTGACCTTGGTCTCGTGGGGCAGAGCGTAAAAATGCAGATAGATAAATATTCCAAATATCAGCACCGGTAATAGCAACGCACTGTGCCATCGCTGCAACGTAAATTTCTTTTGTGTGATGGCGCATGCAAAAAGAAACAGCAAAGGGCCATCGAGCCAGTATGCAAAGTTAAGCGTAAAAAAGTAGTTTGGTGAAGATTCAAGTACCCAGTACCTCACTGAGCTTCCCCAAAGCACAAGTTCATGCAGTGCAATACAGGCGTGCACAACAAAAAATGCGATTAGCAAACTGGTAGGGAAGCTGCCTTTGGCGCGATTAAATCCAATGTAAATCGCTACCGCCAGACATTCGAAAGCGATAAGGAGAAGCACCAAATCATGCAGGTTGAAGAGCGTTTTATCCATGACTCTCTGATTATGACTGTTGTAATAATATTGTTAATAAGTCATAGGGATAGTAACGAGTGCCTGTTACTAAATCAATCGATAAAAGTGCCTTCAGGCGTTTAACCGAACGTTCGGTTGCACGATGTGGCGAGTAGTTTCCCTGCTTTCAGACTTATGCCCCTGTCAGTTGTACTAACGTCTTGCCAGGTGAATAAAAAACGAGAATTCAGTTGGTTACAAGTTCGTACCGGGATCAGAACGTTCGGATAAGCGTTTAGGCGCAGAATGAAGCGAACCTTAAATCTGCAAATGCAATCGTATCAGTGAGTTACGGTAATAGGAGAGAATAAAGGGAGTGGTGATAAAAGTTACAATTATGTTGCATTTATTGTGTTTTTCGGTGAGGGCGTATGCAGGCCAGTGACGTTGTTGGCAACATCACCGGCCCAATTTCAATGCTATTTTAAGTGCATCAGAACTGATATTTCACGCTTACGCTGTAGTTAACTGGCGAGCCTGGCATGGTCCATAATGCATGATAAGAATTCTCGAAATATTCCTCATCAAACAGGTTGTTCACATCAAGCTTCACCGATAGCTGATTGGTGAGGTTTACCGAACCTGACAAATTCACCAACGTGTAAGACGGCAGAATGTAGTCTGGGTCGGTGGTTTGTCCAAGGCGGTCGCCCACGTAACGCACTGTTACACCAACGAAGGCGTCTTTCGCCATGACTTCGGTATAGTGGTTCAGCGAGATAAAGCCCGAGTGCTTAGCAATGTTTATTAGTCGGGAACCTTTTGGGATCGGCACGCCCCAGTCAAGATTGTTCACTTCGTTTGCGGTTTTTGCGTCGGTATACGCGTAGGACACATCAATACGAGTGGACGCGGTTAAATCGGTTGTCATCTGGAACTCGACGCCCTGACTTTCAACTTCACCCAAGGTGGCGGAGAAACCCGTATTCGGTTCTGCTGTTAGCATGTTAGTTTTTTCGGCGTTGAAGATTGCCAGACTACCGGAAAACATGTCGGCGACATTTTCCCATTTTGCCCCCACTTCATACGACGTGGTTTCTTCCGGGTCAAAGGCATTTCTGTCGGAATCCAGACCTGGATTCGGACGGAAGCCTTCGGCATAGCTGGTATACAAATTCAGATTTTCGGTAACTTCGTAGGTAAAGCCAAAACGTGGGGTAAACGCGGTCTGATCCTGCTTCTGCGGCTCTGGCGTTTCGGCGAGGAAGTTAGTAATTTCCTGCTCGAACTTATCTACACGGAAGCCTATCAATAAGGTAGCTTTTTCGGTGAGTTCAATTAAGTCTTGTGCATAAAAACCAAGACCTTGCTGCTCTTCAGCCGTAAGCGTGGTGGGAGATACTTCTGGCCGGAAAATAGTGTAATCCGGGTTGTTCGGATCAATGCTGTAAGTGGTATCGCCAGCACCCCAGGCCGTGCGCCATCTGCGATAGTCTGTGTCGATATCGTAGTTGTAATAGTCCAGACCGAACAGCACATTGTTCACTAAGCTACCGGTACTGAACTCGCCGCTTAGCTCCAATCGCAGAGATAAATCCTGCGCTTCGTAATCTCGGGTACGGCGTTGTCTGGATAAAATATTCGGATCAGTAAACAACAGCTGACGACCGCTAGACAGCTCGGTATCAGAAGACTGACCTTTCATCGAAGAGTCGCGGAATGCGACACCACTCAGCAGGTGCCAATCGGGATTCAGTTCATGGTTAAGTACTAACTGGTGTCCAAACGCTTTCACTTCATGGGCGCCGTCGCGGATGTCGCCATAGAAGCTTTCAGGTTCAACGGCATCAAAGTCGCCGTTAAATACAAAAACGCCTCGATCCAGTGGTTTTTCCTGGTCGAGAATCTCCATCTGATAGCTCATGCTGGTGGCTTCAGAGATATTCCAGATGAAAGACGGATTAATGTTCAGATTTTTGAAGAATACATGGTCTCTGTAGGTGTCCGAATCTTCATAGGAACCGTTCAGGCGGTACGCCATGTCGTTGTTAAGGGCATTGGTGTAATCGAACTCAACTTGCTTTTTATTGTAGTTTCCAACGGTACCTTGCACGTAACCTTGTTCTTCAAACTGCGGCTTTTTCGTGATCACGTTAATCGTGCCGCCGGGTTCTCCCTGGCCGTATAACGCAGAGCCAGGACCTTTCATCACTTCGATAGTTTGAATATTAACCGTGCTGCGATTGCCGCTGTAGCCGCGGGTATTAAATCCGTTGATCAGGTAGCCAGTAGGGTTGTTCTCATCACCAGAAAAACCGCGCACGGCAAAACTATCAAACAAACCGCCCGAAGCGTTTTGTCGAACGATAGTAGGGCTAAAATCAAGTGCGTCGAGAAATCGGGTAATACCTTCATTATTCAGCGTTTCCGCGCTTATGCGGTCGATTGCCTGTGGTGTGTCGATAAGCGGCACGTTACCGCGATAGGGCTGGTAGTGCTTTTTTACTTCAACGTGCTCGATGTCATCGTTTTTTTGTGAAGTGCTCTGTGAAGTGTTTTGTTGCGCCGCTACGCTGGTTGATACGGCGAGTAATGAAAGTAAAAACTGCTTTTTCATATATTAAGTTTATCTTAGCCAGGGAATGAACGGCGAAAGATGTTATAACATCACATAATTGGGGGCAAGTGCAAAACAAGTCTGGGTTTAGTGGTCGGCTCACAGCGCTAATTCGATTTCGATAAACAGTGAAAATCTCATCAAGTGTTCACTTAATCGTCATGGTCCGGTCATATTTTGCTCCCAACATGACTGTCGAAAAAATATTAAGGAGACAGAGCATGGGCGTGAATATGTGGCAACTGCTGTTGGTATTGCTAGTGGTTATTTTGCTGTTCGGTCGGGGTCGCATTCCTACACTGATGGGCGATGTCGCGGCAGGCATTCGCAACTTCAAGCAGGGCATAAAAGACGAAGAAAACGCTACGCTGGCAACCAATCAGAATGCGGAAAAAGCCACAGCCGGTATCGATGAAATAAACACGCAACCCGCTTCGGTAGAGCAAAAAAATGCTTGATTTGAGTTGGACCGAACTGTTCTTCGTGGCTGTGTTGGCCCTTATTATCATTGGGCCAAAAGACTTACCTGAAATGTTCCAGTTGTTCGGTCGATTCACTGCCAAGATCAAGCGGATGTATGCTGACATGCAAGGCAGCATGAACCAGCTCACAAAAGAAGTGAACATTGTGAACGGAAAAGCGCAGCCTGGTGATGAAAGCTGGAAAGCCTTTCTGCCCGAGGAAATAAGAAACTTACCGACGGATTACACGCCGGGTTCAATGACCGCAGAGCAACATGCAGAGCGTCGTAGCAGAATTGACGATGCACGCAGGCAGGCTGAAGAAGCGCGCGCTGCGAAGGAGTCGGGCAATGAATGACGAACAGATCAATAAGTCTACGGCTCCCTTACTCAACCACCTCATCGAGCTTCGCACGCGACTGCTTTATTGTCTGGCGTTTTTTATGGTGATGTTCGGTTTGGGTTACTATTTCTCTGCTGACATTTATCACTTCTTGCAGCAGCCTCTACTTGAGCAATTCGGTGCAAACAGCCAACGCCGTATGATCTATACGGGGCTACAAGAAGCCTTTTTCACCTATCTGAAGCTGGCCTTTTTTACTGCTCTATTTTTCTCCATACCGCTTATTCTCATTCAGATATGGCGATTTCTTGCGCCTGGTATGTATGCCCACGAGAAAAAGAGCTTTATGCCGCTTTTCCTGATGACACCTGTATTATTTATTGCCGGTGCAGCGCTCGCCTTTTACGTGGTTATGCCCATGGCGTGGCAGTTCTTTATGAGTTTTGAAACTGCCGGCGGCAATGAGGCAATCAGAGTCGAACTTGAAGCGAAAGTGAGCGAATACCTTTCACTGGTGATTAAACTGATTCTGGCATTCGGATTGAGCTTTGAACTACCTGTATTTCTACTCATTTTGGCAAAAACTGGCATTGTGACTGCGCAGACGCTGCGGCACTACCGACGTCATGCCATCGTGATGATTTTCCTGGTGGCCGCGTTTATAACGCCGCCGGATTTAATATCGCAAATAGCACTGGGCACACCCATCGTGCTGCTTTATGAAATCTCAGTTTATCTGGTGTCGCTCACCGAGAAAAAAGCCGCAGAAAATGAAACAGTAACTGCGTAGCTAACTCCCTAACACATTTTTTATTCGGTGTTTTTTTCTGAAGGTTGCGCTGTGTAAGCAAGTAAATCATCTGTCATTATTTGTTCTTTTAATCGTCAATAAAATGACGACGAAGTGTCATTTTTCCACCTTACCTTATTGGCTGGCAAGACCGGGAAGTTGTCCCCGTAGAGGTTCGGGGTTCCAAACATTAAAAACCAAATTATACAGGTGCAAAAAATGTCTAAAGATACAACCGGGATGAATGCTATCCAGCCGGCGGTCAATCGTCGTGATTTTGTTAAAGGTGGTTCAGTGGTCGCAGCAAGTACGGCGCTGGCGTCGTTATCTGCAAAGGCGGCAACGCTGCCGTTTTCTTCATCGTATGGGCCGCTCACGCCAAAGGCATGTAAAGCAACAGGTTTAGAGCTGTTGGCTCTGCCTGAAGGCTTCGAATACACCTCTTATGGTTGGACAGGTCAAATCCAATCTGACCGCAACCCTACACCCACTGATCACGATGGCATGGCTGTTGTGGCTGCAAAGCAGAACATTGTGTGTCTGGTACGCAACCATGAATTGAGCGAAGGCGAAGGCCACAAATGTGACCCATTACGTGGTCGTGGTATCTACAACTCAGCGCAGTACGGCGGCACCACAAACGTACTTTTCGACGTAGTAAACGGTCAATTCTTATCGTCTTACAACAGCCTTGGCGGCACAATTCGTAACTGTGCTGGCGGTGCAACGCCTTGGGGCACCTGGTTATCTTGTGAAGAAACCTATCAGTTTGCGCAGGATATTCCTCACGGCTACATCTTCGAAGTACCAGGATTCGGTATTTCAGACGGTCAACCTATTCGTGAAATGGGTCGCTTTACTCACGAAGCGGTTGCGGTAGACCCTGCCACAGCCTTCGTTTACATGACTGAAGACACAGGTAGCTCCGCTTTTTATAAATTTGAACCTGCTGGCGCATGGGGCGATCTGAAGTCTGGCGGCACACTGTACGCCATGGTTGTGAACAACACACCTCGGGTTGATTTGCGTGGTGGTTTGGTTGAAGGCGCTACTTACGATGTAACTTGGCAGGAAATTCCTGATCCTGACGCTTTCAATGAAAGCTGTTTCAGCCAGGCAACCGACGCTGCGATTATTCTTCGCGGTGAAGGTTGCTGGTATGACGATGGCAAAATCTATTTTGTATCCACCTCTGGCGGTGCCGCAGGTCTGGGTCAGATTTTCTGCTTCGACCCCCGCCGTCAGTTACTTACCGTGGTATTTGAATCTACCAGCACCTCCGAAGTTGATGGTCCAGACAACATTGCCGTTAGCCCTCGCGGTAGCATTCTGATGTGTGAAGACGGTGGTTCTGATCCTAAGCGTCTGGTGGGTTTAACGCAGGGCGGCGAAACCTTCACCTTCTGTGAAAACCGTATCGCGTTGGACCAAGGCGACTTAGCGGTAATTGACGAAGTGTATCCGGGCGTTGCATCTGGTTTTACCGACAGCGTAGGTGAGTCATTTGATGGTTCTGCACGTCGCAGCTTTACCAGCCGTGAATGGTGTGGTGCATGTTTTTATGGTCGCTGGTTGTTTGTAAACATCCAGTCGCCGGGCGTGACGTTTGCCATTACCGGCCCGTGGGAAAACGGCGCGTTATAAGCTTTTTAGCAAATTAAAAATCCGGGGGCAGAGTCAGCCCCCTTTTACACTTAAGGAATAGTCATGAAAGTTTTAGTATTACTCGCGTCTTTGCTGGTAGCTGTACAAGCCAACGCCGCCATTTTGTCTCTTGACGTACCAGGAACGGCAACCGGCTCTTTTTCTGACGAAAGTGGCTGGTTAAACGGCGATACCGCAGAAATTGATTTTTACACCTTCGAGCTTACTGCAGATACCGATGTGAGCTTCTCGCTGGAAACCGTTTTCACGTCGATGGGAATGAGCTTATATACCGGCGAGATTATGATGGATCCGGGCTTTCTTTTTGATAACAGCGGTGACTTCTTCGATTTTGCCGGTACCGCGTTAACCTATGTAACCGGAACGGACGCGTTACTGCCTGGCGCTGGTGACAACGAACTGGCAGCGGGTTTATTGGATGCAGGCTGGTATACGTTGGCAGTAGGTGGAAATGAAGGTTTCAGCTTTGGTGCGTTTGATTATACGCTGACTGCAACAGCAGTTGCGACTACGGTGTCTGAGCCTTCTACCTTTGGTGTTGTGCTAATGATGTTAGCCGGTCTGGCGTACAGCCGCCGCGCGCAACGATAAGCAACAGCTTAAAATTATAGAAGAGGGCCGTGCAGGCCCTTTTTTGTTTGCATCAGCAACCCGACAAATCCACAATAATTTCAGGCGCTTTGTAAGCATCAACATATGTTTCGTAAGACACGTAGCATCCACTTCCTGCAATTTGCGTGTGCCCCGCACCACTGGCCATGCGATTTCTGGTGGTGATATACATTTCCCGGGTTAATTCGCCGCTGATTGACTGGCCGTTGAAGTTTTCGGCAATGGTAAAATCGTTGGAGCCATATTCAACCAGCTCCAGAATTTCAGGCACGCCGTCACTGTCTCCAAAGGATGTGCCAAGAGGATAGCCTTTATCGAAGTACACGCCGTCAAAATCAAATCCATTGGTAAAGCCGCCATTTCGACGGGCAATAATGGCTTTGGTGTGAGCAATGTTAGCGGTTGAGCGAAGGGTGCCTGCCATTGTTTTCAATACGGCAGCATTGGCTTCACCCGAAAGATCGACAAATCTTGGCAGGGCTGTCACAGACAGCACACCCAGCAGGATGATCACCAGAATAAGTTCGATAAGCGTGAAACCCGATTGCTTCGTCATCGCCGAATTTATTACCTTCTCTCGAAAAGTTTCCCTGAACACATCTATTTAACCCGTTCAGTCTAAAACAAACCCAGCACTGTGTGGTTATGCTTACACATACTCAGTTAGTCTGCTTTTTACCCGATTTGTAGTTAAGCTTTCTTCATCATTAACGGCTGCAGCGCGGGAAACCTGAAGCGAATAGGCAAAATAGACTGGAATATCTGTAGGTTGATGACGGAATTTTAATCGAATTAATAGTGACAAAGTCCAGGGTTCTCGCTATTTTTTAATTAATTGTTAATAAAGTGGGAGACGAACAATGAAGTTTGTAATTGCTGGGCTTTTAGCCATAAGCACATCAGCTTATGGAAGCTACACCACTGATGAAGCAGAAATCATCGCTTTACTTGAAAAGGAGTCGACGAGTTGGCGGCTAGGCGATTTAGAGGCGCATGCCGAGTGCTGGAACATTCAACCCTATAGCCGAATTCTTGTGTCGGAAGTGAATGGTGCCGTCAGAGATATTCCTCCGCAGATAATGGTTTCGCCGCCCCCGGGTGCGGCAGGACAGGGAGGCACGTTTGAACATTCAGATTATCGCTTTAGTGTGGTGGGCGATTCTGCGTGGGTAAGCCACAACGAGGTATCTACTGCGGCCGATGGCGACAAAACCTATACCTATGAAATTCGACTGCTCGAGCGTTTCGACAATGAATGGAAACTGGTGGGGCAGTCCATCCACGTTTATGACTATGACTGGGATGAAGATTTGATGATGCCGGACTGATTTTTTTTCTGTAGATTAATGATGATGCATTATTAATTCAGGGAAAATCGTGAAATCTACTCTTAAAGTTATTATTACAGCACTTTGTTTATCTGTGGCATCTGTAGCGGCAAGTGCATCGTCCGGGCCTGTATACTTTCCAAAATCAACAGGCGCACCTTATTCGAAAGCCGTTCAGGTGAACAATACGCTATATATTTCTGGCCTGCTGGGGATGGGGAAAGGCGGCCTTTCTGATGATTTTGGTACTCAGATGACGCAGTTGATGACGAACCTGTCGTCTACACTGTCTGAATTTAATCTGACCAGCGCCGATGTGTTTAAATGTACGGTGATGATTGACGACATGGCTAACTGGCCTGCGTTCAACAAAATCTATGTTTCATTCTTTGAGTCTGATCGTTTGCCAGCGCGTAGCGCTTTTGCTTCAAATGGTTTACCTGCAAATGCGCTTGTTGAACTGGAATGTCTGGCGTATATGCCGAAGAGGGAAGAATAGCCCGATAAAGCGATGAAAGGATGTGTGAGCCGAAGGGGAGACGTATAGCTCACACATCAAACTAGCAGAAGAATTTACTAAGGCGTAGTACGCAGGTACTCCCGGTATTCCGGTTTCCAGAAGTTGGCTTCGATGACAGCACGCAAGTCATCATCGGAAATCGGCGAACACAGGTTTTGCATCTGTGCGACTTTCGCCACATTAAATGCCATTTCTTTACTCAGTGCTTGCAGCTCCGTTAATGGCGGCAGCAGTGCTGACTTATCCTTGATGGTGCGGTTAGACCATTCTGCCAGCGTATCGGCAGCGGTAAGTAGCATTTCATCAGAGATACGATTAATGCGTGCAGACACCACACCCAAACCAATGCCCGGGAAAATGTAGGCGTTGTTACACTGGCTTACTGTGCGTTTCTCACCATCATATTCTACTGCTGCGAACGGGCTGCCGGTGGCAACAATGGCGCGGCCTTCAGACCATTCGTAGATGTTTTCTGGCGTCGCTTCTACCTGAGAAACCGGGTTACTCAGCGGGAAGATTATAGGGCGTTCGTTCACGGTGCTCATGGCGTGAATAACTTGCTCAGGGAACAGGTTAGGCTGACCAGAAACCCCAATCAAAATGGTAGGTTTCGCACAGTTAATGACATCCAGCAGCGTTGGGTATTCGCCGCTATAGCTCCACTCGGTAAGACCTGCTTCTTTACGCGCCAAGGGCAATTGGAAGTCACGTAAGTCAGGGGTGGATTCGGTAACAAGACCAAAGCGGTCTACCATGTAGAGGCGATCCCGAGCTTCTTCTTCGCTTAAGCCGTTCGACACCATGTAGCTGATGATTTGTTCTGCAATACCACAGCCAGCACTTCCGGCCCCGGTGATCACCACGCGCTGGTTCTGCAGAATTTCTTCTTTACTGTAACAGGCAGCAATCAGTGTGCCCAGCGCCACAGATGCGGTGCCTTGAATGTCGTCGTTGAAACAGCGATAGGTGTCACGGTAACGTTTCAGCAGTGGCATGGCGTTTGGCTGTGCAAAATCTTCAAACTGGATCAATGCGTCAGGCCAGCGACGGGCAATGGCTTTCATCGCCAGATCCACGAAGTCGTCATAGGGTGCCTGATCGATACGCTCATGACGATTACCCATGTAGAAGGGGTCGTCCAGCAGCTTCTGGTTATTGGTACCCACGTCCAGCGTGATAGGCAGCGTGTAAGCCGGGCTGATACCACCACAGGCGGTGTACAGTGAGAGCTTACCGATAGGAATGCCCATACCGCCAATACCCTGATCGCCAAGACCAAGAATGCGCTCGCCGTCGGTGATAACGATCACTTTTACGTTTCGTTTTGGCGCATTGCGCAGTACTTCGTCAAGGCGGTCTTTGTCGCGATAGGCGAGGAACAGGCCGCGGTTATGGCGGTAAATATCAGAGAAACGCTCACAGGCTGCGCCCACGGTAGGCGTGTAGATGATAGGCATCATCTCGTCCAAATACTGGTTCAGCAGCGAGTAAAACAAGGTTTCGTTACGATCCTGAATAGCACGCAAGTAAATGTGCTTGTTAATCGGGTCGCTGAAACTGGAGTATTGCATGTAGGCCCGACGTGTCTGTTCTTCAATCGACTCGAAACGGGGCGGGATAAGGCCGGTGAGGTTGAAGTCCCAACGTTCTTTTTCAGAAAACGCCGTGCCCTTGTTCAGCAACGGGATTTCCAGCAGATTAAAACCCGCGTAATGGGTAAACAGTCTTTTTTTACTGTTTGATTTGGTAGTCATGATATTTCCAACAGAATGAGTGACGAGAAGGGGGTCGAAAGACCCCCATTAACGATTTATCAGTGCAGCATCTCAGGCAGGAAGAGTGAGATGGCCGGAATGTAGGTGATCATGGCCAGGAAGATAAGCATCAGACCTAACCACGGCGCACAGGCCTTGATGGTCCACAGCATACTCTTTCCGGTAATACCTGACGTTACGAACAGGTTCAGACCCACCGGCGGTGTTAGCATGCCCAGCTCCATGTTCACCACCATGATGATACCAAAGTGGATTGGGTCGATACCCAGTTGCATGGCAATCGGGAACAGAATTGGTGCCATGATCATAATGATCGCACTTGGCTCCATGAAGTTACCGGCAACCAGCAGCAGAATGTTCACTAAAATCAGGAACGCCCAGGCTGGCAGACCCCATTCAACCAATGTAGAGGCGATACCGTGAGGAATTTGCTCGGTGGTCAGTACGTAAGCGAACAGCATCGCGTTAGCAATTACGAACAGCAGAACCACACTTACACGGGCAGATTCTTTAATCATCTTGCCCACTTCCTGATCGAACGCAGATTTCACGATGGCAACCGGCAGAGCGATAATGTTGCGCACCAGGGCTACGCCCAGGTTTTCACCTTCGTTGCGCCACTTCACGCCTTTCAGCGGGCCCACATCACGGTAAACCCATACGCACACCAGGTAAGCGTACACGGCAGCAACCGCAGCGGCTTCAGTTGGACTAGCAACACCGCCATAGATAGAACCCAGTACCAGGATGATGAGCATTAATCCACCCATTGCGCGGGCACCGGTGCTCATTAGCGTGCGAACACCTGGGAACGGCTGAGAAGGCAGGTTCTTTTTAATCGCTACGATGTAAATAACCACCATCAGGCTCAGGCCCATCAACAGACCAGGAATAACACCGGCTTCGAACATACGTGCTGCAGATACTTCAGTGGCAGACGCGTACACCAGCATTACGATAGAAGGAGGAATAAGAATACCCAGCGTACCAGCGGTAGAAATAGTACCGGCGGCAAAATCCAGAGGATATCCGCTACGCGCCATACCCACCAGTACGATTGAACCGATAGCTGCTACCGTTGCTGGTGAAGAACCCGATACCGCAGCAAACAGCATACAAGCCAGAACCGATGCCATTGCCAGGCCACCGCGAACGTGACCAACAGAAGCGATGGCGAAGTCGATAAGACGACGGGCTACACCACCGGTTGAAAGGAACGAAGAAGATAAAATGAAGAACGGAATAGCAAGCAGTGTGTAGTGCTCGGAAACCGACTCAAACATCTTCAGGGCCACAGAGGCCAGTGAATCGTTAGTGAAAAATAAAATAGTGAGTAGTGACGACAAACCCAGCGAAATTGCAACAGGTACGCCAATGAACATCAAAATAAATAAACAGGCAAACAGGGCGAGGGCAGTCATTACTTCATCTCCTCAGATTCGTTGAATGCTTTGCTGACATCATTAGCTTGATGCACATGGAAGGTGTCTTCTTTGCCGCGGATGATGTTGAACAGGATTTCCAGAATACGGTAACCCAGTAACACGAAGCCGATGACCATGACTGAGTAGGCAATCCACTTTGGTACCGGAAGGTCGTCGAGTTCCAGCCCAATTAACTTCATCTTGCTTAAGTACACGTAGCCGCCGTAGCCAATTAGTACGCAGTAAGTCAGGCTCGCCAGACAGCCGATAGCGACTATCCAAGGACGAACTTTCTCAGAGAATTTTTCCAGCAGAAAATCAACGCCGATGTGAGCACGTTCACGCAGCGCCCATGAGGCACCTAGCAGAACCATCCAACCCACTAATATGGAAGTCACTTCCTGCGACCAGTGTAAACCTGTGTCAAAGCCGAATCGCAATACGACTTCGATAAACACTAACAATGTTGTCAGTACAAGCAGGATGCCGATGAGTGCATCTTCCGCTTTGTTTATAAATTGCCTCATGTTGTTATCTCATTAACGAAACGTAACCTCCTATGGCAAAGAGGATGCCAGAATGTTAAATGATGTTAACGCAATGAAAGATATGGACTTTATTTTAAAGGGTGAAAATTGAGCAATTGAAATGGGTGGACAACCACACGTTTAAAAAGGCAAATGTGTGGTTGTCGGTACATACGTTGAGCCGGTGACCCGGCGCAATGCATGGAAAATGTTACTTAAACTGGCTTTTATCGATGTCGAATTTTTTCATCTTTTCGTACAGGGTTTTACGTCCAATGCCGAGACTGGCTTGAACATCTTTAAGTACACCATTATGGCTATTGAGGGAGTTTCGGATCACTGATTCTTCAAAATGGTCCATTTGTTCGGTAAGTGTTAAATGCCCACCCGAAAAATCGCTGCTGTCCGCCATTTCACCAAAAGCCCTTGATTCGCCTAACAGAGTAAAGCAGTCGGCCACGTTGCGCAGTTCACGCACGTTACCGGGCCAGTCGTTATTCTGAAGGGCATGAGCATGGGCTTCCGATAAACTCGGCATCTCCGCGCCATAACGGTATGCGGCCATGGCCATGAAGTGTTCGAACAGCAAGGGTATGTCAGATTTGCGGTTGCGCAGGGCTGGAATATCTACCTGAATCACGTTCAGACGATAATACAAGTCAGAACGGAACTCACCTTTATCGGAAAGCTCACGCAAATCTTCTTTGGTGGCCGCAATAATGCGGATATCCAGCGGAATTTGCTTATTCGAACCTAGCGGCTCGACTTTACGTTCTTCCAGCACCCGCAACAGTTTGGTTTGCAGGTTCAGTGGCATGCTCTCGATTTCATCCAGCATCAAGGTGCCGCCGTTGGCGTACTCAAATTTCCCTACACGCTTCTTATTCGCGCCGGTGAATGCGCCAGGTTCGTGTCCGAACAGCTCACTTTCAATAATCGTTTCCGGCAGAGCACCACAGTTAATCGCCACGAAAGGCTTCTGACGACGTTTGCTGTGATGGTGAAGATAACGGGCGACCAACTCTTTACCGGTGCCGGTTTCGCCGTTAATGAGTACGTCTGCCGGGGTGTCTTTTACTTTATCCAGCAACGCCCGCATTTTTACCACGCCGGAACTACGGCCAATAATTCGCGGGCCAGGTAATTCCGAGGCTTCCAGTTCCCGGCGCAGGCTACGGTTTTCCAGGGTCAGAGTGCGCTTTTCCACTGCCCGGTGAACCGTTTCCAGTAGAATGTCGACAGAAAAAGGCTTCTCAAGAAAATCGTAAGCGCCCAGTCTCATGGCTTCTACGGCCAGCGACACATTGCCGTGACCGGTTAGCACAATCACCGGAATATCGCTGTCGATGGCCTGAATGCGCTCAAGTAACTCTACGCCATTCATGTGCGGCATGTTAATGTCGGTAATGACAATGCCTTCCCAGTTCGCTTCAATAATTTTTAGTGCTTCCTGCGCGCTTTCGCAGGCTTCAATATCAAAATCTTCCAGGGTAAGTGTTTGTTGAAGTGATTCACGAACGTGCTTTTCATCGTCAACAATCATTACTTTTAACGCACTCACGTATTATCTCCATGCAGCTCTTTGAGAAGTGTGATGGTAAAGGCGGTGCCGTTTGGCTCTACCGCTTTTACAGTAAGGGTACCATTTTGTGACTCAACAATACGCCTTGATATAGTTAACCCTAAACCGAGACCTTTCTCTTTGGTGGTAAAAAAAGGTTCGAACAGGTTTGCCATTACATCGCTGTCCATACCGGGCCCGTTGTCAGTAACCGTGATCAGCATCCATTCGTCACAGTCTGAAATGTTAACGACAATGCGTGCATCAGGTGCTTCTTCCAATGCTTGCGCCGCATTCGATATCAGATTAACCAATACCTGACCAATCATTACGGGCTCGCAGTTTATCATCTGGTCAGTGGCTTGATTATCGATCTGGTAATCAATCTGTTGTTTCTGAATTTGCGGCATGATGATCGCCGATACGTTATCCAGAATTTCGCCAATGAACGCTTTGCGGCTGTCTGGCTTGGCGCGGCGGGAAAAAATCTTAAATTTGGCTACGGTTTCTGCCATCGTAGCGGCAATGTTGGCAATTTCTTCTAAATTTTTCTCTGCCAGCTCAATTTTATCGCGCTCGATGAACTTCTTACCATTCTGAGAATAGGCGATGAGCGCTTGTAGCGGCTGGTTCAATTCGTGGTTTATCCCTGCGGCCATTTCACCTAATACCGCCAGTTTGGCGGTTTGAATCAGTTCAGACTGGGTGTTCTCCAGCTCAGTCTGGGTGCGTTTATAGTGATCAAGCGACAGCTCCAGCTCTTCATTTTTACGGGTAAGGTTAGCCGCCAGCTGCTGAACCCGGATCTCCAGAGAATTATTCAGTGCAGCAATTTCCTGATGATGACGTCGTCGCCCGCGGTACACCATTAAGAAAGCCGCGATGGCGAAGTAGGTCAGCATGGTTATGCCGGTCATCTGAGCGACAAACATCACGCGGTATTTATAGTCTGAGATACTCATCACCGACCAGGACAGCCCCGGAATGGGCAATTTGTATCCACTAAAATAGGCCTGAGTTTTACCTGACTTCAGCAGCATGCCTTCGCTTAAGCCGGTATTTAAAACCGGTTGATTATGGATAACTTCGATAGGTTTATCGTTAAATCGCTGTTCATAATCAAGCTGCGTTATATCTTCATCGCTAAGCGTTGATAACCCTTTTTCTTCAAAGCGCCCAGACCCAGAATAGAAAACGATGTTTTTCTCGTCGAGGAACAGTAAGTCGGTGGTTTTCTCTACCTGTATGGTAGACAGGAAATCGATATTTACCTTCAGTGCCACACCACCGATGATATTGCCGTTCTCTCTGACGGGGGCAGAAAAATAAAAGCCCCGTTTGCGGGTTTTTATTCCCACCGCCATGAAGCTCCCGTTGTCACCTTTAATGGCGCTTAATACATAAGGCCGGAAGCTGTAGTCGTCATCAATAAAATTTAATTCGTTATAAAAATTGCTCGCCGCCAGTACTGTGCCATTTTCATCGAACACGTAGGCAAAATTCACGCCCAGCGTGTCGGTTAACTGCAGAAGAAAGAAGTTAGCCGCATCCTGTTTTTTCTGATCGGGTGCCGTGAGTAACTCCCGAACAATAGGATACTGGCCAATAACCTGTGGCAACCCCTGGAAGTGGCTACTCCAAAGATAGACCTCCCGCTGTATACGGTTAGTTTGCGTGTTCAGCAGGTCTCGCTGGCGTTCGGCGGAATATAACCAGAATCCGCTGAGGGCCAGTGAAAGGACAACCACACCCATAATGATGAGATTGCGCCTGTTAATGTTAGCAACCAAAAGCGTTTCAATGTCGCGATGTGTCAGTTTCAACCCATTTCCCGTTTATCTATGTTTCACAATCCACTCATAGAGGGATTGGTTAAGGGTGATAGTTTGTATATCTCACTGTTTTACTTGATTTAAATCAAGTTGGCACACGCTGTGCCTATAGAGTGTTGTAAATGAATCATTTCATTTCGGTTAATTGCCAGTTTTATTTTAACCAGTAATTAAAACATATAACGAAAACCTTCTGAGCGTTAAAGGAAATAGATAAATGTTTAACAAAATGATCGCTTCACTCTTGCTGACTGCCGCTGCCCTTACACCGGTAACCAGTATAGCCCGTCCGGTTGAAATTAAGTTTTCACACGTTGTAGCAGAAAATACGCCAAAGGGACTGATGGCTGAAAAATTTAAGGAACTTGTTGAAGAACGTATGCCAGGGAAAGTAAAAGTCAGCGTTTACCCTAACTCACAGTTGTTCAACGATAACAAAGTTCTGGAAGCGATGCTTCTAGGTGACGTGCAAATGGCTGCACCTTCACTGTCTAAGTTCCAGAGCTTCACTAAGAAACTGCAAGTTTTCGATCTGCCGTTCCTGTTTAAAGATATCGACGCGGTAGACCGTTTCCAGCAAAGCGAAACAGGTCAGGAACTGCTGGGTTCACTGAAAAAGCGTGGCCTGGTAGGTTTAGGTTACCTGCACAATGGTATGAAGCAACTGTCTTCTAACGAGAAAATCGTTACCCCTGATCAAATCGCCGGTAAGAAATTCCGCATCATGACTTCTGACGTACTGCAGGCGCAGTTTGAACAAGTCGATGCGATTCCACTGAAAAAGCCGTTCTCTGAAGTATTTACCCTGCTGCAAACCCGCGCTATCGACGGTCAGGAAAACACTTGGTCAAACACTTACTCGAAGAAGTTCTACGAGGTTCAGCCTTTCATTACTGCTTCTAACCACGGTGTACTGGACTACATGGTTGTGACTTCTGCAGAGTTCTGGATGACCCTGCCAGATGACCTGCGCACTGAAATTAAACGTGCGATGGACGATGCCATTGCTTACGGCAACGCTATCTCTAAAAAGAAAGCAGACGAAGACCGTCAGTTAATCGCCGAATCAGGCGTTACTGAAATCATCGATCTGACAGACGCACAGCGCCAGGCATGGGTAGCTGCGATGAAACCAGTATGGAAAAAATTCGAAAGACAAGTTGGTAAAGACGTTATTCAAGCCGCTGAAGCTAGCAACGAATAATTCCTACAACCGTCGTAGCAAATAAGAAGATTAATTATGAAAAATAGCACACTGAAACTTGCCTTAATGAGTGCTGGCTTATTTTCAGCAGCCAATGTAACTGCCGCCGCCATTCCAGATGCCTACGTACCCAATGTTGATGTGTACGGCTCTATTCGCCTCGGTGCCGACTATATCGACGCCGGTGTAGAAGATGATGGCGCGAACGGTCGTGACTTTCTTAGCCGAATTGGCGTGAAAGTAAGTGGCGAAGTCAGTCCGGGCCTGACAGCTGTGGGCGTGGTGGAATACGGTATTCGTGAAGAGAATATTGTTGATTTCGTCCAGAACAAAGGCCCTACGCTTCGTCTGGCTTTCATTGGTCTAAAAGGTAACTTCGGTGAAGTGTACTTTGGATCGCAAACCAATGTGTTCCACAAGTACCTGCGTACTTCTTATTTCTCCGACGGTCTGGATACTATCCGTCAGGGATCGGTTCGTGATGACGACTTACTGCAGTACTATTACAACGAAGGAAAGTTCTCCTTCGGTGCGAGTGTAATGATGGAAGGACAAGATGGCGATTCCTTCGATCAATATCAGTTAGGTGGTCAGTATAATGATGGTCCCATAAAGCTTCAGGTTGCCTGGTCTAAAGACAATCGTGGCGAGAACAAAGGAAACCTTTACGGTATCCGTGGTTGGTGGAAGGTTACTGATAAAATTACGTTGTCAGCTTTCCATCACTATGCGGACGACCAGTACGATATCTACGGCGGAAGTCTGACAGGTACTGTACGTTTACGAGACGCGGAATTTGAAGGGAATAAAAATGCCCTGAATCCGTGCCGCACTGAGTCTCGTACCAGTTCTGCCATTTACGCAGGCTACCGCACTGGTCCTCACCAAATCCACGCTAAATACGCGCTGGATGCCTGTGATGTATCGGGTGACGTTAAAGCTGTGAAAGTGGAATACGCTCACCACTTCAGCAAGCGTTTCCGTATGTGGACAGCGGTTGAAGCCTTCAATAACGACGAAGGCCGTGCACCGACTACCGCATCAGGTAAAGACTTCACTCAGGTTCAGGCGGGTGCCCGTTTCGATTTCTAATCGAACAACACACACATTCCTCAACACTTAAGCAAAAACCCACCTAAAAAGGTGGGTTTTTTATTTAGATCCCTTTTTTGTCCTGTGTGCTATTCGATGGAAAACTCATCAAAAAGCATAACTTCAGAATCTAGGTCGCTCGGGTCGAAAACATAGCTTTTCACTGTTCCAGAGCCAGTATCAAGCACAGAGAACACGGATAACACATTGCTCGCTACAAATGGCAGGTTCGGATAGTCTTCATTCTCAGCACTCATAGGGCTGAAATTGGTAGGGAAGGCCATCACACGACCTTGTGGATCGCCATTAGGCGGGTAATCCGTTTCGGACCAACGTGGGTTGGCAGAATACACGTCTTCCCAAAAGTCGGCTGTTGCCGGTCTGCGGTTATCTTCGTATGCACCGGATGCATCATCATAGTAAGCGCCGTAACTGTTGCCTACATTAGAACTCTCCAGGTAGTGGAGGTTTTCAACCTGTGCGCGGTTCCACAAATGTGAATGGCCGATATGAACCAGGTCCACACCGTTTTCCAGCAGCAGTGGTTCAATATCATTTAACCAAACATCTTGGTCTAATGGGTACTGATAGCGTATTTCAGTGGCCGTTTCCAGCAGAGGCGCTATGGTTTCTGACCATGTAGCAGGCTCAATAGGGAAGGTATATTCTGAAACGGTTTCAGCGCCTGAGCCATTATCCTGCACTACTTGCAACACAGGCTGTGACAATACAGGAACCGTGTTGTCACCCAATCCAAACACGCCCTGATGGGCCATAACCACTTTATATTTGGCATTTTGGAATGCTTCAGACTGCATCACCTCTGTAAGCCAGGCATATTGCTCTGACTCGGCATCGAAGCGTTCAAACAGAAACTCACCAAAGCCCCATTGTGTTGGGTCGGTATAGTTTTCTGCGTTTTCGACGAACTTGGTTTTGTTGTTCGGCGTGACGCTCCATGAGCGCCAGATACGAGAAACGTTCATTGAAATCAGGAATACGTCACCAAAAGACACGGCGAAATATTCTTCACCACGAGGACCATCATTTGGGAAGGAGAAGATATCCAGGAAGCTCATCTGGTTGTGTGAATGGTCGGCAATCCACTGCGCTTTTACTGTTTCGTCGTCAGAAGGATTTACCTCGGCTTTCACTTCTTCGTACGCCACTTCTGCAAACCAGGCTGGTTGAGGATCACCAAAGCCACCGTTCAGGGTGTAGCTTTCGCTATCAGGGGTATAACGCCCCATGACTTCGTGATTTCCGATAGTGCCGAAAACCGGCGCGTGCTGGAGTATTTCCCCGCCATTGTATGCAAAGCCGGGCATGTATTTCTGATAGTGGCCCTGCAGCGCAGGGAAAAAGGCTGGGGCACTGTCTTTCGCCTGATCGAACCATTCAGATGCACGGTCGGGAACGTTAACAAAATCACCCGCAAAAAAGACGGCGTCAGGAATACCGACGGTCTCTACCACTTTCTGATAATTCGCCACCACGTTTTTCTTCGACTGAAGATCGGATGTAAGCAGGATCATGAGCGGTTGGTCTGCTGCCGGAGAAGGTGCCAGCGTGAACGTCTCGCTGGTAAAGGCGAAACCATCCTCATCGGTACTGGAAACTGAGTAATTGACCCTTTCACCCTGCGTTAGGCCAGTTGCCGTTGCTTCGTGACGATATACATCACGGTAGGTGATACCTTCATAAGTCTGCCCTGTTACTGCGGAACTGGCATCTTCCATCATCCGGTCAAGTTTGGTTGTCATTACGTCGGTCACAGTTTGATCGGCAAAAGTCAGGGAATGACTACTGCCTTCAAAATTTGTGAACCAGACAACGTTAACGGTAGATTCGGTGGGTAATTGTAAGAATGGGTCGGTGAGCATAGTATGCTCAGGATTAACGGTGACGGGGACTTCTACGGGTACTTCGACTTCAATGGTTTCATCGTCGTCACAGGCCGTAAGAGTAAGTATTAGTCCGGCAACACCTGCAACACGTAACTTCCACAACATGGATACATTCCTTTTTAGAATAGAGAAAATGGGAAAAGAGGGTACTGCAAAATCCACTTTCTCAGCTTCGTGTGACGGGAATGAGTTTAAAAAATGACAGTGTTGTGAATACTTTCGAACGACGCTCTAACTACTTATTAGAGCGTCGGTTTTGTACCGTAGAAAAAGCCTATTTTGTTAAAGCATTTACCAGTTCACCCAAATCCTTCACGATGTAATCCGGCTTTTGTGCTAATGGATACAAGGCTTTGCCTGGTCTGGCGACAAATGCGGTTTGCATACCGGCTGCTTTTGCACCGGCGACATCCCAACCGTGGGCGGCCACCATCAGGGCCTCTTCGGGTTTCACGCCGAGTTTGGCAAGAGCCCACTCATAAGCGCGGAGGTCGGGCTTATAAATTTGAATATCTTCGATACTGTATCTGGCTTCAAAAAAATCTGTTAACTGCGCGTTCTCGAACTGCGTTTTAACGCCGTAATTGGATGAGTTTGTCAGGCTAACCAGCTTATAGCCCTGCTTCTTCAGGGCAGTTAATCCGGATTTTACATCGGCATGAGGCGGCAGGCTGAGGAGCGGTGTAACAATGGCTTCTTTGGCTTGCTCTTCAGTAATATCGATATTGTTATTCTGCGCAACCATCATCAGTGCTGCGACACCAATTTTACCGAAATCCTGATATTCGCCCGAAACGGTTGAAACTAAGGAATAGTGCAACATGGTGGAAAACCATAACGGTAACAGTTCTTCCTGGCCGTTTAATGCTTCGCCCACGGAGTCACGCATATTTTCCAGGTCGAGTAGGGTTTCATTAACGTCAAACACAATGACTTTCGGTTTCACGGGCATGGTTTCTGCCTCCACATTATTCAGTCCGGTAGCGATAAGGACTATCGCGGTCAAACACAGATTTCGAAAATTCATAAATTACCTACGTTCTAAATGATGAGTTGATCTTATTTGTTTTGATTTTTTAAATGAAGTGGCGGATATTGAAACCTGTGTTTAAGTTTCTTAAATGATGTTATGTACAACCTAAGCGATCTTGAAACCTATATTGCGGTAGTGGAAAACCGGGGGATTAACGCCGCTGCGCAAATGCTAAAAGTATCCCCTGCCACTGTCAGCTTGCGCTTAAGTAAGTTAGAGCAAGCGCTATCAACGGTATTGGTGTTCCGTGATAGTCGAAAGCTGAAATTGTCGGCAGAGGGTGAAGTTTTCTATCAGCAGGTAAACACTATTCTTGAGGCACTACGGGACGCAGAATTTCAGATTGGTGCTAGACGCTCATCGGTGAGCGGCGTATTACGAGTCACCATGCCGCCTTGGGTGTTTTCTAAATTTGTATTGCCGGCATTAATGACATTCGAGCAACAATATCCAGATCTCAAACTGGAATTCCTGGTAAACGATCAGTTCGTTAACGTGGTCGAAGATAAGCAAGACGTCGCTATTCGGGTGGGCAAGCTGCCAGACTCCGGATTGCTGGGGCGCAAATTAGTGAGCAACCACCGCTTGTTGTGCGCTTCCCCCGACTACCTTGAACGCTTCGGCACGCCTGAAAACTTAACAGCATTACGCCAGCACCGTTGGGTAGTGCTACCTTGGCAGCGTCAGTTAAAAATTCGCGAAGCTAATAAGGTGGTAACCTTTCATACTGATGCCCGGTTTACGGTGTCTAACTCTGACAACATGACGCAGGCCGTGCTTGCTGGTCATGGTTTGGGGATCAAGTCGTTCATTGCGATTAGGGAAGAGCTGGAAAGTGGCAAGCTCGTGGAGGTTTTGCCCGGTGTGTTAGCCGATGACGGTGCGCCGGTGTGGTTTCTAAAACCGCAAAACAGCCTCACCACCCGTAAAACCGAAGTATTTTTCGGGTTTATGAAATCACTGTTTGCCCAATAAAAAAGGCAGAAGTACATCTCTTCTGCCTGATGGTGTGTTTCCGGTTAGATTACGAATTACCGAAAGAAATACCACATTATGCTGTGCTCTGAACCCATGCTCCACAGCGCTACAGTAATGATCAGTAAGGCTTCGAGGATCAACACGCCCATACACAGAGTAGAGGTGGAGAGAATGAATCCTTCTTTGTCATTAATGCCTAAAAAGCTCGGTGTGCCTGTATACAGTAAGAAAGCGGTGTAAACCACGCCTGCGCATACCGCAGCAACACATAGCCAGAACACCGGATAGATGGCAAACACGCCGCTTAAAAACAGTGGTGTGGCGGTATAGCCGGCAAATACGATGCATTCTGCTCGTGATGGGCGCTCTGGGTATCGCCGTGCCATCCAATGGATAACGCTCCCCACTGCAGCGACTGCTAATAGGATTAATCCGTAAAAGGCTGCGCCTAATATTAATCCGCTAGTTGGTGAAACCTGAAATACTTCTTCGCCACCGAACGTCCAGCCTACGCGGGTAGTGCCGATATACGAACAGACGACGGGAATTAATGCGTACCAGAGCACATGGTGTGTATACAGATGACTTACTGTTTCATGCTCTTCGTTAATAGAACGCCACTCTTTATCCGGGTGATGGATCAAACCCCAAATGTGATTGCTCATAAACAACACTCCTGCTGGTCAAAGAACGAACACTTTCATTATTAACATAAAATAAACATTTGGCTATAACTTTTAACATATAAGCAAGTGGGCTGTAGTAGCTTTATGGAATAAAGCCGCGTTGAGGGCAAAAAAATAGCAGCTCAAAGGCTGCTATTTGCATTGTGGATTGAAACTTCGTATCGGTTAGTCTTCGAAGAAACCTTCATTAGCGCGCACGGTCATCGGGTGATAACCGGGCTTCGCTTCTTCAAACGCTTGCTTCGCAAATGCTTTACCTTCCGGTGTTTTCACCAATTCACGATAAAGTGGTCTCACCAACTTATTGCGGCCGATGGAAACCAGATAATCATGTAAACGGTTATAAGCAGGCTTGTATTCGTTCTGCACTGCAATCATCAGCCAGCTATGCGCGATTTCGTTGTTGTGGCTTTCGGTTAGGCCAAAGGCACTGTCTAGTTCAGCCAACTGTTCGTCAGACAACGACGACGGCATGTTGTTGAGGAAATACAGCCACTCATGGGTGGTCCATGCGGATGTATCGATGTCTGCGGCCGCCTCTTTACCGTTTAGCCATGCAGTGCGAGATGCATCGACTTTATCGAAGGCATCAGACTCAGGCTTAGGTGCGCCTTCAGGCAGACCCGGCTCAAACACCCACTCATTGATACGTTCTTTGCTTAATTTTTCCGGATACTGCTTCAGCAGCGTTTCATCCAGGTAAGTCAGGAAGGTATCGGTGGTAATGCTCTGGAAGCTGAACTTTTTGAAGTAGCTCATAAGGAACGCGTCAAAGTTTTCACGTCCCACTTTCTGTTCCAGCTCGCGCAGGAACAGCGCCCCTTTTTCGTAAGGAATATCGCTGAACACGTCGTCTGCACCGCGACCACGCAGGTCAATGGCGAGGATTTGATCGTTTTCAGGCAAGGCGGCAATATCTGCTTCCAGACTTTGGTAACCCAGCACGGCTTCCATATTGAAGCGGTCTGTACCGTACAGCATTTCCATAATGCGGTAGGTCAGATAAGTGGTGAAACCTTCGTTTAGCCATAAATCCCGCCAGGTAGCATTGGTTACCGTATTACCCGACCAGCTATGCGCCAGCTCGTGGGCGATCAATGAAACCAGGCTCTTATCACCAGCAATAACCGTTGGCGTGATGAATGAAAGACGAGGGTTTTCCATACCACCGAACGGGAATGAAGGTGGCAGGATCAATAAATCATAGCGATCCCAGCTGTACGGGCCGTAGGTTTTCTCGGTCAGTTCCAGCATGCTTTCAGTATCTTCAAACTCTGCCGCAGCTGCATCGAGAATTTCTGGTTCTGCGTACACGCCGGTGCGCTCACCCATGGCTTTAAATTCTAAATGCCCAATGGCCAGCGCAATAAGGTAAGAAGGAATAGGTTGTGGCATCTTGAAGCTGTAGTCGCCATCACGAGCGGTGTCAGGATCGTTCGACGCACTCATTACCGCCAGCAAGTCGGCTGGGGTTTTAATATGGGCGTCGTAGGTTACGCGAACTTGTGGAGAATCCTGCAGGGGAATAAAGCTACGGGCGTGAATGGCCTGCGCTTGGGTAAATAAGAAAGGATATTCTTTACCCTGAGTTTGTGCCGGTGTTAACCATTGTACGCCGGAAGCGTCTTCAGAGGTGGCGTATTCAATAGTTACGGAGGAAGCGGCGTCGGGTAACGAAATCGATAGCGCGGAACCCAGGTTCTCATCTTCTGCAGCCAGCTTAAATTCAACCGGCTTACCTTCTGCAGTCACCTGTTTGATATCCAGATCGCGGGTATCAACAACCAAGGTATCAGCACCGTCTTTAATGCGGTCGAAGTCCAGCGTCACAGAACCAATCAATTGATGCTTATCGAAATCGGCGGTGAGATCGAGTTCAAGGTGAGTAACGCGCACTTCATCCGGATTAGACAGTGAATGATAGTCGGTTCCTGAAACAATCGTGGCTGGTTTTCCAGCCGCAACTGCTGGTTTTTCTGTCGTAGGTTTGTTGTTTTCTGCCGGCTGAGAACAGGCGAACAACAAGGGTGCTGATACGAGCACCAATGAGAGTTTATTCATTGATTTCCTTCACTCTTCAAATTAGTCTGGGCCGGGAAAGTCATCTGTTTAACCCGGGTGACGTACACAATAGCAGGCAGTCGTCGCGTGGAAAACCCAAACGCCGTAAATCGGTGGTGGCAGGCGTTCAGAAGCAGTAGTGTGAAAAAGCATTACGTCTGTAGGCGCAATACGTAACGACTTCATTCATCGTTTCAGGGAGCAAGTTATGAAGAAAGTTCTGGTTATTTTGTTGCTGGTAGTCGTGGTTATTGCTGGCGCAGTGGTTTATTTGGCGAGTGGCGCAAACGACTTTATTCGAGCGCAAATAGAGTCGCAGGGAAGTAAATACCTCGATACACCGGTAACAGTAAGCGCGGTTGATTTGTCCTTCACCGAAGGCCGTATGACCATTACTGATATTGATGTGGAAAACCCAGATGGGTTCAGCGATGAAGATGCGTTTAGCCTGGAAGGTGTAACACTGGATTTAGCTGGTGCAACTGAAGAACCTTATCGCATTCAAGAAATTACCATCAACGCACCGGAAATTCTGTATGAAGTAAATGCGGCTGGTGAGGGTAATTTGCTGGCGCTAAAAAATAACCTGATGGCCAACCTGCCTCAAGGCAATGAACAACCTAGCGAAAGCTCAGGTGCAAGCCCTAAGCTGATTGTAGATAAAGTGACGGTGAGCAATGCCAAACTGATGCTGAACTTTGAGCAATTAAACACCGGCGAGTTGCAAATCGACAAGAAAGCGTACGAGGTTACGTTGCCAACGTTCAACGCGGGCTCTATAGGCCAGCCTGACGGACTTCCAGCAGACCAGGTAGGTGCTGCTATTGTGCAACAAATGTTGGACAACGCTATTAAGCAAGCAAAAGCTGAAGCGAAAAAAGTACTGGCTGATAAAGCCAAAGAAAAAGTACAGGAAAAGATCGATGAAGAGAAAGAAAAGCTGATGGAAAAAGGCAAAGACAAACTCAAAGATCTTTTCAATAAAGACTAATTTTTTACAAGGAACATGGCAATGAGTATGGCTGATGTATCGACCCATACCGCGGCAGAAGATGCCCGTAACGACGACATTCTGATTTACGTAAACGGTGACATTGTTCACCGTGACGAGGCTAAGGTCTCGGTTTACGATAGTGGCTTTATGCTGGGCGACGGGATCTGGGAAGGCATGCGTTTGTATGATGGCAAATGGGCATTCCTAGAAGAGCATATGGATCGCTTATTTGAAGCTGCCAAAGTGGTTGATATGGATTTAGGTATGAGCCGTGAAGAAGTGATAGCCGCGCTGGAAGCCACCCGTAAAGCGAATGACATGCATACCGACGTCCATGCCCGTCTGATGTTCACTCGTGGCAAGAAAAAGAAGCCATTTCAGCATCCGGCGCTGTCGGTTCATGGCCCTACGCTGGTGATTATCTGCGAACATTCTAAGCCTGCCATTGCCCGTCCAATTAAGCTTGCCACTGTGCCCCATTTACGCGGGCTGCCGATGACGCAAGATCCTAAGCTTAACTCTCATTCTAAGCTGAACTGTATTCTCGCGTGTATCGCCGCTGAAAAAGCAGGTGCTGATGAAGCCTTGATGTTGGATGTTCACGGTTTTGTAAACACCACCAATGCATGTAACTTCTTTATCGTGCGCAAGGGGGAAGTATGGACTTCCACCGGCGACTACTGCATGAATGGCATTACCCGTCAGAAGGTCATTGAAGTGTGTAAGCGTCTTGGCTTAACCGTACACGAACGCAACTATTCGCTGGTAGAAACCTTTGGTGCAGACGAAGCGTTCTTAACCGGCACTTTTGGGGCGCAAACGCCGGTGTCACACATCGATGGTCGCGCCATCGGCACCGAGCATCCAGGTCCGGTGACGCAAAAAATTCGAGAAGCCTACTATCAATTAGTTAAAGAGAGCCAGATGATTAAGGAGGCGCAATAATGCGTATCGCAATGTGGTCTGGCCCAAGAAACCTCTCCACTGCAATGATGTACGCATTTGCTGCAAGACAAGACTGTGGGGTAGTGGATGAACCTTTCTACGCGGCATTTCTAAAAGCCAGCGGCGAAGTGCATCCGATGCAGGAAGAAATTCTTGCATCGCAGCCCCAAAGCGCCGATGACGTTATTGCGCAATGCCTGGGTGAGGCACCGAATGGAAAGTCCGTGTTCTATCAAAAACACATGACACACCATATGATGCCCGATTTTCCGATGGCGTGGACAGATAACGTCATCAATGTGTTTCTGCTACGCCACCCAGCACGGGTTATCGCCAGTTACCATGAAAAGCGCGAGAAGCCGGTGCTAGACGATATTGGTATTCGTCAGCAGGCGGTGCTGTTTCAGCGCCAGTTAGACAAAACCGGCACGCCGCCGGTGGTTATCGACAGCGATGACCTATTAGTGAATCCCGCAGCAGGCTTGCAGGCGCTGTGCGAGGCAATTGGCATTCCTTACGATGAAGGTATGTTGCATTGGCCTGCTGGTGGCAACGAAGCCGATGGTGTTTGGGCCAGTCACTGGTATAACGCGGTGTGGGCAAGTACCGGCCTGAAAGCTTCGCCAATGAAGCCACTACCTGAACTAGACGACGAGTTGCAGCTAGTGTGTGAGCAAGCGCTTACTTACTTCCGAAAGCTTGAGCCCTTTAAGCTTAAATTCTGAGCTTGCGTATAGTATCAGTGTGGACTTGTATCGCAATTAGCGGTACAAGTGTTCTATCAGATAGTCTATGAGAAGCCGCACCTTCGTCGACACATGGCGGGTTTGCGGATACACCGCCCAGATCCCGTCATCATCAACCTGCTCGCCAGGTAACACGGTTTTCAGGGTGCCGTTTTCGATGTCTTCCGCCACGTAATAATCCGGCAGCTGAATAATGCCGAGGTGCTTAAGCGCGGCATCACGGATGCCAATACCGCTGTTACAACGAATACGCGGATTAGATATGCGATGGGTGGTTACTCGCCCAGACACCTTGAACTGCCAGTGCGCCGAAGTACCGGCAATACACTGATGCTGGTTCAGGTCCGCAACAGTTTCCGGTATGCCGTTTTCTGCGAAGTATTCCGGCGAAGCACAGGTATAAAGGGTGCGGTAACCCAGACGCCGTGCAATCAGCGATGAGCTTTCCAGATGCCCCAGACGTATAGCTAAGTCATAGTTATCCTGCACCAGATCCAGGATTTGGTTGGTAAGATTCAGTCTTACTTCAATGCGGGGGTGTTCTGCAAGGAAGTCGTTAATCACTGGCGCAATGATGCGTTCACCATAGGTAACCGGCGCAGTGACCATCAGTTTTCCTGAAGGTGCCAGTTGCTGGTCGGAAACAAAACGCTCGGCATCTTCCAGCTGATCAAGAATATGACGACACTGATGATAGAACTGCTGACCCACGTCAGTAGGGGTGACAACCCGGGTCGTGCGATTAAGTAATTTCGACGACAGGCGGGTTTCAACAAGGTTAACCTGGCGGCTGACTTTGGCGGTGGAGATCCCCAGCTTTTTCGCTGCCAGTGTGAAGCTGCGCTGTTCAACCACGGCGACAAATTCAGTGATACCTTCCCAGTTCATGGTCATGCTCCGGTGTTTAGCTTTATTATTGCAAATATGAAAAAGTGATTTTCAATTTGCCTGTATTGTTTCATAACTGTAACTGGTTAGAATAGTAAAAACATACATAGAATTAAGGATTACACTCATGGCAGATGTTATTACCTGTAAAGCGGCAGTTGCGTGGGAAGCGAAAGCGCCACTGTCCATCGAAGAAGTTCAGGTTGCTCCACCTAAAGCGGGCGAAGTTCGTGTAAAAATCATGGCGACCGGCGTATGTCATACTGATGCCTTCACCCTGTCAGGTGAAGATCCTGAGGGTGTATTCCCGGCTATTATGGGTCACGAAGGTGGTGGTATTGTTGAGTCTGTGGGCGAAGGCGTTACGTCGCTGAAAGTGGGCGATCATGTTATTCCGCTTTACACCGCAGAGTGTGGCAAGTGTAAATTCTGTCTGTCCGGTAAAACTAACCTGTGTAGCGCAGTACGTGAAACTCAGGGTAAAGGTCTGATGCCTGACGGCACTACCCGTTTTACCTGTAACGGTAAGCCAATCTATCACTACATGGGCTGTTCAACGTTTTCTGAGTACACTGTGCTGCCTGAAATTTCACTGGCAAAAGTAAACCCGGAAGCACCGCTTGAAGAAGTGTGTCTGTTAGGTTGTGGTGTTACCACCGGTATGGGCGCAGTAACCAAAACGGCAAAGGTTCAGAAAGGCGACACTGTGGCTATCTTTGGTCTGGGTGGTATTGGTCTGTCTGCAATCATCGGTGCGACTATGGCAGGCGCGGGCCGTATCATCGGTATCGACCTGAACGAGTCTAAGTTTGAACTGGCGAAAAAACTGGGTGCCACAGACTGTATCAACCCGAAAGACTACGACAAGCCAATCCAGGAAGTGATTGTTGAAATGACTGACGGCGGCGTGGATTTCTCCTTCGAGTGTATCGGTAACGTGAATGTAATGCGTTCTGCACTGGAATGCTGCCACAAAGGCTGGGGTGAGTCGGTTATCATCGGCGTAGCTGGTGCTGGCCAGGAAATCTCTACCCGTCCGTTCCAGCTGGTAACCGGTCGTGTATGGCGTGGTTCTGCGTTCGGTGGCGTAAAAGGCCGTTCTGAGCTGCCTGGCATTGTTGAAGACTATCTGGCAGGTAAATTCCCGCTGACTGACTTCATCACGCACACGATGCCGCTGGAAGAAATTAACGAAGCCTTCGACCTCATGCACGAAGGTAAGAGTATCCGCTCTGTTATCCACATGTAATGTGCTGAATATGAAAAGCCCCGAATTATCGGTAATGCCGATCAGTTAAGCGATTGACATTTGGCGTAAGAGGATCAAAATCCGATGATCGTAAGGTCATCGGTTTTTTTATGGAACTCAGCGAAGCACTCGCCCGCACATCTATCAATCGACTTACCGAGTTTCGGTGTTTAGCCGATATATTAGAGCCTGAAATCATTGAGTCTTGTCTGGGTAACTGCTCAGCAGGACCCTAATGACAGGCTGCTTTAAAGTTGTTGAGCAGAGGATAGGTAGTTTTGTTCTGTGTAGCTTCGAGAATAGCGCGGATCCAATTCAGAGGATTCAGCTTTTGCTTCCGGCACCTTAAGTGAACGGCATTAGGCTTAAGTGCCGCTTTTTTATTACCTTAAAAACGTAGCAGACCTATCTTCTATCATATAGTTTCTTCCAAAAAAGCGTTTGTTTGAAAGCATATAACACTCATTAAAAATAATGTCATATCTAATAACAAGGGCTGACTCAGGTTTACCGTTATAAGCGACCAAGCTGCTTTAAGATTTTACCGTTATCAAACTCTGACACATCTCTACAGAATTGATATTTTTTATAGGAAGGTAAAGTTTTATCGAATACAGCTAGTTTCTGCGCTACTTGTTTGTGACCTAAAGATTTAATCGAGCCGATATTTCCTGATGCAAAGTCAGCGAGAGCTTTAAGTGAATCGTCAAGCTGTCCGCCCATAATTTCGTGAGAAGCATCTTGATAATCTAATGACCAAATGAGAAATTCATTTTGGCAAAAATAATCAACACCTCCATCGATTATTGTAAATCCGGACTCATTAGATATTCCCTCTAGCGCGGCCGACATACCTCTGCTGTAAACATTCATGAGTGAACGATCTCGCCCACTTACAGACAGAAAATGAAAATCTTTTTGTATTAATAAACCGGAAAATTGGCTTTTCAATTTTGCCAAGTCTGCACAATCTGGAAAGCATTCGAACAACAACTTTCTCGTACGTTGAATTGATACTTCTAACTTCTTAAGATCTACTGCTTTAGCAAACACTCCAGAGGCCGCAGCTCCAGCTTGCGCACCCATACCGGAAAATACATATTCTTTTGGCGTAAGTAACCGATATTTAAAGCTATTATGTGACGAGACTGTAGGCGAACTCGGGGTGCTTTGCGTTTTGTCTAACGAATCCAAAAGACTGCGCGATGTTGCACTTGGTAACTCGAATGCTCTTTCAAAAATTAAATAGGTTTTATCTGATAAGTTCCTATAAACACTTTTATAGGGGGAGCGATCTTCTCGAAGCTCGTTCTTCTCTCCACCGTAATAATCACGTACGGAGTTATCTTTCGCTTTGGAAAAAGCTAGTTCATAAAGTTGCTGCCACATCTTTATTTCAAATCGGAGTGCAAACGCTTTTTTGTTATACCAATCGTTAAATAATTCGCTTGTTATAGCAGAGTTTTCACTAAGGTCTGTTATCAATTCATCGCTAAGCTTAGTTAAAATAGGAGGAATAATGTCTTTAGCAAAATAGCCAATCTCAGATACTAATTTATCATACTCCTTTTTCGATGATATCTCGTTTGAATTAAGCCTTTGTATGAGTTTTATTCTTTGAAGCGCTACGTCATCTATAGTTTTCATAGAATTTTTGCTTTCAATAACGTTTTCATCAATCTTTAATTCATCTTCTATAAGTTTTTGCCTTAAATTCCCAAGCATAGCCATTAATGGGTGCGATTGATATTTACCTTCAAATTGTCTTATAACCTCTAGCGCTTTGTCGTTCTGCTTTAACTGCGTATATATTGCCGCAAGTCCAAACATTACATCAGGCGCGCGTCGTTCATTCGGAAAGTGCTTAAGAAAGTACTCATAAATTAATCTTTTCTGCTCCCAATCTTGAGTCTTCTTCGCTAAATCAAGTAAGTCGCTCGCACTAAGGTCTTCCATCTTTGGTGTTGCTGCTTCTTGGGGCTTCTCGTTTTGACTTAATGTTCTACTCTCGGAATTAGGTGCTTGTGTTAATGCTTGTGAGTTTCTTTCGTTTTCAGAGGGCTTATATAGAGGTTTGCTGCCTTCTATAGTGTTTACGTGACGCGCCGTAATTTGTCTTTGTGTTGTTTTATTCTCTGCAATTATCGCCGCATTATCGTTTGATAACATATCTACGGGGGGCATGGAATAAAGCAAGGAAGCACCATCGAATCTGGAGCTTTTGTTTGTTTGAAGTTTTTTGATAAGAACTAGCATAGTATTTCGGTGCTTATTGTTCCTGTCATTTATTATATTTTTCACATCACTTTTTATTCCCCAGTAAATTGGTACTCCTTCTTCTCTATTTAAAGTAAGAAAACGCAGCACTGCATAGGGTAAATATTCTGAACTTTTATGTTCCTTGATAAGCTCGTGAAGAATCACTCTTTCTCTTTTCGCCAGCTTTTGTTTTTGTCTAAAATTACTGGTTGTTAGGCTTTCTTTTGACACTAACTCACTGAGAATTTCTTGACTGGCGAGCGCTTTCTCGTAAAGTTTATTAGCCTCTGTATTTTCATCAGATAAAGCAATGTTGCAAGAGAAACTCAGAACGATGAAGCAAAGAAGCATTTTAGAAAGGGGAAGTGCTTTAGTTTGGTGCATATAGAATTTCCAATGTCCGTATTGTATAGCCTCAAATAGGCATAGCTACGCATCCAATATCTTTACTGAGCTGCGCTTTAAATAGCATTCAAAGTCAACGAATGATGCTATCTGCGAAATTTGATCCACTAACTAGTGCTGATACTGTCTCGCTTTATATAGTCAATAAAAGTTAGATTTAACTTAAGCCTACCCCATATTGAACAAATATTAACCTTAAATATGGATAAATTAGCTCACTAAATAACAAATCTTTGTCTAATCAGTTAAATACGAACAAGAAAAGGTTCGACGAAAAAGTTGGATATTAATGGCTCATTTGTTAAAAGGCGTATTTCCGAACCAGCTAAGCTTACGTGATCAGGGCGAGAGCATGAACGTTCAAATATCGTTCAGCGCTACCAACCCCGCCGCTAAAACCTTTTCCAAATAATCAGTGCTACCGTGCGCACGTTTCTGTTTCCGTGGCACTCTCACTTTTCTGGTTGTCTTTGCTCGAAGCATGTTCAAGGCAAGCTTCCGTGCCCCTGATAGTATTTCGGCGGCATTGCCACGATATATCTGGCATTCATCTTCTTTCATCGAGACATCAAGGACCCAATGAAGACTGTTTTCTACTGCCCAATGACTTCGCACGGCATTGGCGAAGCGGGCTTTAGTCAAAGCGGCTGAGCTAATGTAGTACCGGTATTCCAATGATGCTTTACCGTTTTTGGGCTGCCGATAGCTTAACGTAACGCCTATCGTTTTCAGCCCTTTCTCGCGGAACCAGTTGAAGTGTAAATCACCAAAATCTTCGATGTCTTCCCAGCCTCTTGCTCCAGCGATGGAAGAACACACAACAAGGAATAAAATATCAGTGAATAAATGCGCCACCTTAGCTGATTGACGAGGATCTTCTAACTCACTAAAAAGCTGTTCAAATGCGCCTGTGCCCATGACTCTCTCCGCAAAAGAAAGTAGAAGATCACAGTCACTATATTTCGTCCAGTTGTAATATCTACTGTTAACTCAACTGTTCAATAAATGTCCCCAGAATTATACTAGATATCAAAAGAAATGCTGCACAGTTCAAGCTTGAAGGAAGGTGTGAAAGAAGTTATCCAAGGTGTTTAAAGGCGTCGAAGAATCGGTATCCAATCGCTAGAAAAAGAAATGCCGCTCACCTTAAGTGAACGGCATTACCGAATTATCGGGGCTTTTAGTTATGGTCATGAAAGGCGGAGCATCCGTGCTCCTAGTCGATTGGACTTACTGGGTCATGATGCGGGCAACGTTTTCTGACACGCTAACCGCACCTTGATATATCTCATCCATCACGGCTTGTACGCTCTGGATCTGTTCTGCATTGGCATCTACGTCATTTTTCACTTCAGACATTTTGTCTCTGGCGCGTTGAGCAAGACCTTTGTTTTCGCCTACCACGTTTTCAATCTCGATGGTGGAGTCGCTGGTACGTTTTGCTAACTGGCGAACCTCGTCAGCAACAACCGCAAATCCACGCCCTTGATCGCCCGCTCGGGCCGCTTCAATCGCTGCGTTAAGTGCGAGTAGGTTGGTCTGATCAGCAATGCCGCGAATGGTAGATACGATCTGTTCGATATTGGCCGATTGCGTGGTGAGTCGCTCGATTAACTCGTTGGCGTCGTCAACTTCTTGCAACGTGGCGTTAAAGAAGTTCACTGAGTTCGCCAGTGACTCGGTGCCACGCAATGCAATCTGCGAGGTCTCTTCTGAAATAGCCACAGCATGCTCAGACGCTCTGGCTATATTGTTTTGCTCGTTGACCCGTTTGGTAATGTCAGCAGCAAACTTGATGATTTTTATTACCCGGCCATCTGGTGAGTAAATCGGGTTATATGTGGCTTCAAGCCATAGCATTTCACCGGCAGCATTTTTACGTTTGAATTGCCCAGACTCGAACTTACCGTTAGCAAGTTTATCCCAGAAATTAGGATTGTCGATGTAGAAGTCGTCGTAGCAGAACATACGGTGGTGCTTGCCGCGGATTTCGTCGAGGGTATAGCCTACAGTTGATAAGAAGTTATTGTTTGCTGTCAGAATAGTGCCGTCTGGCTCAAATTCGATAACAGCCGTGGACCGGTCTAGGGCATCGGAAATGGCTTTATTCGCTTCAGCGGTTTCAATCTGTTTTGTAATATCAGCACAAATTTTCAGTACACTGGTAATGACCCCGTTGTCATCAACGATAGGGTCATACGATGCTTCCAGCCAAACAGCAGTGCCGCTACGATGGCGACGACGAAACTGACCAGTGCTGGCGCGCCCGCTGTGCAAATCGCGCCACATTTGAGCGTATTCAGGAGAATTCTTATATTCGTCGAAACACAAGCTGCTGTGATGCTGACCAATAAGTTCGTTGGCAGAGAAGCCGAAGATAGCAGCAAACTTATCGTTGGTTTCAGTGACGATACCATCAGGCGTGAAAATAACATACGCGTTATGACGTTTTACGGTATCTGAGAATGCTTTGTACTGATTCGCATCTTGAGAAAGTTTCGCGATATGATTTTCGTAGGTTTTTTTCAGGGCAAACATTAGAAGTCTCGCGCTTTATTATTAATTATCATAACCATACTACTTTCATTGGTTTGAATTGTGAGTTAGTCAAAAGGATAAAGTTTGTCTACCCAATTGAATTTATTACTAAAATAAATCTGACTTTATGAAGTCATGACAAATTTTAATAAATTGGTGTAATCAGTTTGTACTTAAATGTTAGGACAGAATGTTAAGGCAAACTAATTTTACCCATCGTGGTTTCAGGAATGCCGTAGCGGTTATCTTTGAAGCAAGGGCCCCCAGCAAGCGTTTCATTCGCCAGTATGGCGAATAACAGCGCTTCTTTTGCATCAGGGTCGATACCCAGCTCAGCGAGGTTTTTCAACGTAATGTTGGCTGGTAAGTCCGCTTGGATTGCCGAGGTTAACATTGGATTATGCACGCCTCCGCCACTTAGATACACGGTGGTATCCATACTCGTTTGAACGGCATCAACAATGCCATTGGCAATCGCTTTGGCAGTGAATGCCGTTAGCGTAGCCACAACATCCTCTTTGGGTAGTGTCAGTGTTTGGCTGTGTAAACGAGACTGATGCAAATACTCAAGGTTAAACACTTCCGGCCCGGTCGTTTTAGGCACGGGCGCATCAAAAAATTCGAAGCGTAGTAACTCGTTCAGCAGAGCTTCGTTAACCGTGCCACGCTTCGCGATTTCGCCGTTTTTGTCGTAGCGCAAATGAGAAAAGTGTTTCGACACAAAAGCATCGAGAATCGTATTACCCGGTCCAATGTCGGTACTGAAAACGTCCATGGCTTGCTGACCAGCGGGTAACCAGGTGAAATTAGCGATGCCTCCAATATTTAGTAACACTCGGTTTTCGGTTTCGCTGCCAAACACCAGGTAGTCGCCATACACTGCCAGCGGCGCACCTTCCCCCCCCGCAGCAATATGCTTTTGACGAAAATCTGAAAGGGTAATTATGCCGGTAGCCGTGGCAAGGCGGTCACCGTCGCCAATTTGCAAGGTGCCGTTGCCGTAGTCTGGTAAACCGTGTTGTTCTTTCGGACAGTGGAATATGGTTTGACCATGACTGGCAATACAGTCAATGGTTTCAGGCTCGACCTGCCATTTGCTCAGGGTTTGATTAATAAGCGCGGCGTGACAGTCGGCCACCCAGCCATTCAATAGGGTGACTTCCTGTAAATCCACATCCCGGCGGGCAAAAACTTGCTGAATGGCAAGACGGAATTCAACATCATAGTTAACCGTGGTGAAGCGCTCTACCCGCACTATCGTTTGCTGGCCGTGGTATTGAATGTCGCATAGCGCGATATCCAGACCATCCAACGAAGTTCCACTCATCAAACCGAGAATTTTTCGGCTGGATTTGTTACCACTGTTATAAAGGCGTTCTATATATTTGTTCATGCTCTCTGGCCGGTTAGCAATCCGTATTGCAAAAGCAGTAGAATGGCGCAAGATACTACAACGCACTGCGAAACAGAACTCGAATGCTGTTAGTAAGTCCAAACTAGCACAGACTATGTGTATAGTCGTGAACAAAGATTCAGGGTGAGATTACCCGTGATAAAAGTGCGACCGGCTTCGGTTCGCCAGTAGAAGAAGAAGGTAATGAGTAACGATGTTGTCAAACAAGGTTTTTCGCCGTATCGGATTTCGTATTCTGATAGTATTACTGGGCGTGCCGATGCAGGTGAATCTCGCCATGAGTGCTGAATTTTCTAAATCACAAATTCGGCAGAATATTGCTCAAAAGCTCATGCTCGACATGCGCTATTTTTGTCACGACGACAATGACAAATGCCGTGAGCCTATGACGGTTTTGCCAGAGTCGTTAGCTGATTTAATTGAAGATACTGGGCTTGGTGGTGTGATTTTGTTCAGTGAGAATCTGCGCTATCCCAATCAAATTGCGGCCCTTACAAGTGATATGCAGAAAGCGGCACTCAGTAGCAAAGCTGGACAGCCCTTATTTATCGCTATCGATCAGGAAGGGGGGCGCGTGTTCCGCACGCCGAGAGTATTCACCACCGATTTTGCGGGCAATATGGCGATTGGTGCAACAGAAGCGAAGCACGGTACCCGGTTCGCATCAGAAAGTGGACAGATCTTAGCGCAGGAACTTAAATCGTTAGGGATTAATACCAATTTCGCGCCCAATGTGGATGTGAATGCCAATCTCGAAAACCCAGTGATCAATGTGCGATCTTTCGGTCAGGACCCAAAACTCGTTGCAGAGATGGGGGAGGCACAGGTGAGGGCCATGCAAGGTGAAGGTGTGCTAGCAACGTTGAAGCATTTCCCTGGTCACGGCGACACGCATACTGACAGTCATCTGGCCTTACCGGTTGTCGACCATACCAAAGCGGTAATCGATGCCGTTGATGTATATCCGTTTAAACAAATTATCGCCAAAGCCAATCCCGCCATGGTGATGACAGCGCACATTCAGTATCCACAGCTCGACGACAGCACCCTGCTAGACCGTGATGGCAATCCGCAAATTAAACCGGCTACGTTATCCCATAAAATCCTTACCGGCATTCTACGCGACGAACTTAATTTCGATGGCATTATTGTGTCAGACGCTATGAACATGGCGGGTATTGCTAAATTTTTCGACCAGACCGATGCGGTTGCGGCTTCTTTTGCAGCAGGGACTGATGTGGTGGTTATGCCATTGCCCATGCATAACAAACAAGACATCAAACGGTTCAATAAGCTGCTTGATGCGTTAGTGAAAAAAGTGCAGAAAGGTGAGCTCGACGCGAAGCAAATTGCCCGTTCTGCTGAACGCATCCGCGCCACGAAGCAGCGCTTTGGGTTAGCCAAGTGGCCAGCACCCTCGCCAGAACAATTGGCCGCGAATTTGTCTGCTAACAAACAAGAAGCCCAAAAACTGGCTGATGCCGCAGTGGCTGCTTTGTCTGGCATGGCGAAGGATTATGTTATCCCGGAAAGCGACAAAGTACTGGTTTTGATGCCGGAAATGAATGTGTGCAGTGCCCTTGAGTATCACATCACGTTGTACCGCCCGAAGCAGCAAATTATGTGCATGAGTTTGCAGCAAATTAACGCAGCGTCACTGAAATCAGCGCTGCAACAAGTAGACAGCGTGGTGGTTGGCAGTATGACACCAACACCAAGCCTGGTTGAGCTTGGTGGTATGGAAGATATGGCGGCGAATCAGCAACAACTGATGGGGTTTGATGAAGCGCAGGCCATGCTACCGGGTTTGTTTGATCAGGTTCAGGCCAGCGGCAAGCGCAGCATTCTGGTTTACCTGCGAATGCCTTACGACAAAGCGCGATTGGACACCCGTGCTGGTGCGGTTCTGGCCACCTACAATGCGAATGTGTATGCCCTGTCTGAAGACGAAGATGCCCGCTTTACCGGCGGCACGATGGACAGCCTGGCAAGGGTGTTAATCGGCCTGCTTAGCCCATCAGGTGGATTACCTGTGTCGCTGACAAACTCTGTTCATACTGAAGCGGCACCTCATCCCGCGCGATTTGAATGGGCCAATGATTAGGCGCTTTCGTCGCTACGCCACATTGACACTGGCGACCCTTATCGGCGTGACACCCGTGCTCGCCGATGGGCTCTCGGGCCAACTGGTATTGCAATCAAAAAATCGGGGACAACGTGTTTCCGGTGTGTTTACTACGCCGGGTGAACGCGCCCGGCTGCGTATTTTTCCCATGCAGTACAGTCAGGTCATCATTGAAATTAACCATCAGATTGTCTACCAAGGCGAACTTAGCCCTACATCGAAAGAGCCGCTGATCTTAAATGACAAATCCGCAGTGCACGCCGGAGAAAACACGCTTACGCTCACGCTCACTGAGGGTGATGTTGCCGTGGCGGTGGATTATCCGCAGCTTGAGATGGCAGGCGAAGACGCAGCGCTGACAGAACCCCAGAAGCGTGAACTCAGGCAAATCATAAGTCGCTATTCAGGCACAGACCCCAATACCAGTCTGTACCCTGGTGCGGCTTTACTGGTGGCCCGGGGCGGAAAAATCCTCTTTGCTGAAGGGCAAGGCATGGCGCAATATCAAGGGGCAACAGACGGCGAGCTTTACCCGTTTACTGCCCCTCGTAAGGTGCACGCTGACACTGTGTTCGATTTAGCCTCGGTGACCAAGGTGGTGAGTACCACTGCTGCGATAATGCATCTTGTGAGTAAACGAAGTTTGTCACTCACCGATACCCTGGGCGAATTGTTACCCGGCATGTCCGGCACAGATAAAGCGCAAATCACATTGCAGCAACTTTTAACGCATCGAGCGGGCCTGTGGGAGTGGCAGCCTACCTGGCTGCATAAAAAGCGCAGTCGAAGTTCTGTTTATGCTTATCTGGCAGCGTTACCTCTGCGCTATTCGCCGGGAGAAAAGCGTGCTTATTCTGATATTGGGTTTATGTTACTCGGTGAAATTGTGGAGCATACAACGGGCTCCCGTCTTGATGACTATGTGCAAAACACCGTATTTGGTCCACTAGGCATGAATCACACCCGCTATCTGCCGCCTCCAGAATGGCGAAGCAATATCGCCGCGACGTCATTAGGTAATAGTTATGAACAGCATATGGTCTCGTCGGGTAAGCCTTATCCGATTCTAGATAATCCACCGTTCTCCAATACGTTCCCTGGTTACCGTAATGATGTGCTTAATGGCGAGGTTAACGATGGTAACGCCTGGTACGGACTGGAAGGTGTGGCGGGTCATGCGGGATTGTTTTCTACCGTGCAGGACCTGGCTGTTTTCTGCCAGACATTGTTAAATGGCGGTGGTTACGGCAACACCATGCTGGCCGATCCGGAAACCCTGCATCAGTTTTTGCAAACGCCTTACGATACCAATCAGGCGCTGGGGTTCTGGCGATTTGAAAATGGTGAAGGGCGAGAAAGCTTCGGGCATTCTGGGTTTACCGGCAGTGAAATCATGTTTAGGCCAGACGACCAGCTCATCGTGATCATGTTGACCAATCGGCAACATAATAGACGCTCTGCCGATGGTACATACCCTTCTGTTAAACCTGCCTGGAATGCGCTACTCAGAGCGCTTGACGGGTTTTGGTAGCGGTATTATCCCGGTTTTGTGATTGCTTGTAGCAGTGGTAAAGATACACACTGAGTAGCGCCGAAGCACCTACTAACATCACACTTAGCGCTATTTTCCAGCCAGATTGAACAACTACCCCTTTGCCCATTAATGAGAAAATTATCATTTGCGGAATATAGCCAATGGCCGAACCAAGGATAAATGACTGCGGTTTCACGGCAGTTACGCCAGCAGCAAGATTGGTCAGTAAATTGTTACCAATGGGCAGCAGCCTGATGACAATGGTTTTGAGAAAGCACCGCTCCAGAAGGAAGTCGTTAATCTTGGTAATTTTTTCTGGGAAACGCTTGTTTACCCAGCGACGGGCCCACAGTCGAGACACGGTAAAGCACAATGCGCAACTTGTTGTCGCTGCTAATGTGGCATAGATAAATCCTTCGGTGAATCCAAACGCATATCCAGCTAAAAATGCCACGACCTGACGGGGTATACCTACCGATAAAAGGCCCGTTGCCAGAGCAAGAAACAGCACAACGCCATTGATACCCTGGTTTCGCGCATGCGCATCAATCCAAGCCTGATCAAAGCCGATCAAAGCTGGAAGCTGGCTAAGCAATTCACTGGCAGCAAACAGCACTAACAACAGTAGTATCAACTTTATTATGAGGTTTTTCAGCATGGAGCCAGAAATGAGATTGCTATTTTTCATCGACTGAAAGCGCGGAGGCTGAATAACGCTTAAGAGAAAGGAAGGAAACTAACATACGCCTGATAGGTCAGGCGTATGTTAGAAGAAGGCCAGCTTATTTAGCTTTACCTTGCTTAGCTACGGCATCCATCATCGCTTTGATGGCTTCCGGGTCGCCCAGGTATTCTTTTGAAATCGGCTTCAGATCTGCATCCAGTTCGTAAACCAGTGGAACACCAGTAGGAATGTTCAGTTCCAGCACTTCTTCTTCAGACATGCCATCCAGATACTTAACCAGGGCACGCAGGCTGTTACCGTGAGCAGCAATAACCACTTTCTTGCCGCTCTGAATTGAAGGGCGAATCACATCGTGCCAGTAAGGCAGTACGCGATCGATGGTCAGTGCAAGGCTTTCTGCGCGAGGCAGGATGCTAGGATCAACATGGCTGTAACGACGGTCATGGCCAGGGAAATGTTCACTGCTTTCTTCAACCGCCGGAGGTGGTACGTCGAAGCTACGACGCCAAATTTTAACCTGATCTTCACCGTGCTTCGCAGCAGTTTCGGCTTTATCAAGGCCAGTTAGCGCACCGTAGTGACGCTCGTTCAAGCGCCAGTGGCGCTCAACTGGCAGATAATGCTGACCCATTTCTTCCAGCGCCAGATTCAGGGTTTTAATCGCACGCAACAACACAGAGGTATAAGCGATATCAAACTCGAAGCCAGCATCTTTCATCAGTGTACCTGCGTTTTTCGCTTGCGCGACGCCGGTTTCTGTCAAATCCACATCTTTCCAGCCGGTAAAACGGTTTTCCAGATTCCACTGACTTTCGCCGTGACGGATTAGTACCAATTTATACATATAGGTTCCCTAAGACTTGGTGTTGGATAGAAAGTGGTAAAGGCATTCAGACTGCTATGCCAAATTTACAATCGAAATTGCAGTAATCATCCTTTATTCACGGTTAAAAATCCAGTTTAGCTGGTCGGGCTACCACAACTTATTGGTATTAGTTATTGAAATAAAGGCACTTTTTAAGACGGTATTTAGAGAATAAACCGGGTTTGGTGTGTTTTATGCTTCGTCAAAGGGGGAAAGAAACTTTTTAGCTGGTCTGAAGAGCGCATTCAAACCTGAATGGTTACGTCGGGCAGGTATTTAAATTGTGCAGGGAGTAACGACAATGTGTCTTGATTCTATCAAAATTCAAAAAAAACGCGGTAAAGCAATAAAATTAGGCGCTGACGACGCGGCTGATATTAAGGGTGCTGGTAAGCAGTATCGTTACAAGGCGCGAGGTACGCGCAGTTCACAACTGGTGAATAAATCGATTTCTTCTACGTCTCACGCCAGCTATTAATTCGCACTCGTTTACCGCTCATTCAGGCCGGTTGCATCGGCCTGAATGACAAAAAATCTTTCGCAGTTAAATTTCTGCAAACGCCTCTTGCAGAATTTGCACTGCAGCCAGAGTTTTTACAGGTGTAGCGTCGTGTTTAGGGCCAATGGCATATACGCTGTAAGACGCTTTTTTCCATTCCGGCATCACATTCACTAGTTTACCTGACGCGATATACTCGCGAATTTCTGGTTCTGGCAGAATGGCGTAACCCACGCCATCAAGTGTAAGGCGCACCAGTGCCTGCACAGAATTAACAAGCATGCGAGGTACGGCCGGCACCAGATTTCGAATTGCGTCTGACGTTTCAACGGTATCTTGCAGGCCGCGATGAGCCATGTAGGTGTACTCTGATAATGCCTCAGAAGTAAGTTCTGACTGACTCGCGAGGGGATGATCGCCAGCTACACAGAGCATCAGATTCCAGGTTGCCAAGTGACGACAATGTAAATTCACATCGTGAACTTCTTCCACTGAAATAGCCAAATCGGCACCAGATGCGATGACATCCACGTGATCATCGGTGAGATCCAACGATACTTTTATCTTGGGAAATTCATTGAGTAGGGCTTGTAACGGACCACTTAACAAACCACCACCAAACCCTTCAGGAGCAATTATCTTCAGTTTTCCAGACGGCGTCTCCTGAAGTTGTTCCATTTGTTGCTGGGCTTTTTCGGCCACATCGATCAGCTCTAAACTGGTTTTGTAATAGATGTGACCGGCTTCAGTCAGGCTGATGTGGCGGGTATTACGATTAAACAGGCTAAGGCCAATTTCATGTTCCAGTTTTCTTAACTGCTGACTAATGGCTGAAACGGTCATGTGGAGTTTTTTGGCTGCAACACTCATGTTGCTGGTTTCAGCAACTTCAACAAAAATCTGCAGCGAACGGAGAAGCTTGGTGTTCATATAACGAGTTGTTCCTTTGAAATCTCAGAAATGAGTTGAGAAATCGTACGAGTCAGTTTAGTCTAAATAAAAATAATTCTCATTTCTTGATAGTTCACACTTTGCCAGAATAGAGTGGTTAGAAATAAGAGTCGAACCCATAGCGCTCAATTCGTGGGGCAATGGGATAAACGGCTGATAAGCCCGATTTATCTGGGGATTGTGAGTTTTTAAGACGTTTTCAGTAACATGAATTTAATAACCCAACTACGGGTTCAGATATTTTTTATAGGAGTTAGTTCATGGAATTTACTTTTCGGAAGCCAACGGGGGTCGCCAGAAAGGCGCTCTTTTCTCTTGCGGTGGCTTCCGTAGCTCTGATGTCCGGTGCTAGTCAGGCGGATGAACTCAAAGTCACGTTGCCGAGAATGTCAGTGGCTGAGTATCACGCGCCTTACGTGGCGGTCTGGCTGGCTGATGGCAAGAACAAACGCGTAAAAGACATCGCCGTGTGGTACGACATGGAAATGGAAAACGCCAAAGGTGAGAAGTGGCTGAAGGATTTGCGCTTGTGGTGGCGTCGCAGCGGTCGTAGTGCAGATATGCCTCTTGATGGGGTGAGCGGTGCAACACGTCGCCCTGGTGAACACAGTATTGATCTCGGTAACACGTTTGCGGATATCCCTGCTGGTGAGTATACGCTGAATGTAGAAGCAGCCCGTGAGCTTGGTGGCCGTGAAGTTGTAAGTGTACCAGTAACATTGCCTGTAACGTCCGCCCAGCATCAATCTGCTGATGGCGAAAGTGAAATTGAAAAAATTGAATTAACCCTGGAACGGTAAAAATGAAATTAAAAACTCTATTAGGAACCGGCGTTGTTGCCTTGTCTTTAATCGCAACGCCAGCCATGGCACACCGTGCATGGATCAAGCCTTCTACCACTGTAGTATCTGGTGAGAACGAATGGATTACGTTTGATGCCGCTGTCGCCAACGGTATCTTTATGCCTGACCACTTTGCACTGGGCACAGACGCTATTTCTGTTACTTCCCCTTCTGGCAAAGCCGTTGAGAAACAAAATGCGCAGAAGCTGCATTATCGCAGCGTGTTCGATATCAACCTTACTGAGGAAGGGACCTACAAAGTTGAGATTGCGAATCAGTCTTTGATGGCATTCTGGAAAGATGCCGACGGCAAGCGTCAAATGTGGCCTGGTCGCGGTAAAACCGGCACGCTGGCAGAATTTAACAGTGCTGTACCTAAGCAAGCCGATGGCCTGCAGGTCGTTGAGTCTTCGCGCCGTATTGATGTTTTCGTTACCTCTGGTGAGCCAAGTGAAGCGTCTGTTGCACCGTCGGGTAAGGGTCTTGAGTTAGACGGTAAAACTCATCCAAACGACCTGTACACCGGTGAGGAAATCAGCCTGGGCTTCCTGATGGATGGTGAAGCAGCAGCAAACACCCACGTCACTATTGTTAAAGACGGTGAGAAGTACCGTGATACCGATGACGCCATGAAACTGACTACCGACGCCAGTGGCGCTATTGCTGTGACCTTTGACGAGCCGGGTATGTACTGGCTGGAAGCAGAGTTTGAAGACGACAATGCGAAAGCACCAGCACAGAAGCGTCGTGGCGCGTTCGTACTGGTTATGGAAGTACTTTCTCTGTAATCGCAATGCCTGGTTAAACACCTTGCTTAAAGCCCCGAAAGTTAACCTGTCGGGGCTTTTCTATTTGTAACGGACATTTACCCTAATTCACTGGCATCGACTCGCGCTTATATGTCTACTTTTGCGCCCCAAAGTGATAGTCTTAACCCATAAATATTAATTCCTGATGATTCTCACCACGCATCGGCAACGCCGCTCTGGCCGTATCAGCACGGCGAGGTAGATATCATCTTCAATTCAGGCTTACATCCATGTTCCGCGCTGGTTTTACTTTCCGCTCCGCCATGTTGTTAGTGACGGTTTTACTTTTTGTTGGTGGTTGCTCCTCTACGCTTCAATCTGAACTTCCCCGCGTAGAAAGCGCAGAAGCTGGAATCGGTTTTGGACCTAAACAGTTTGAACAAGCCGGTTTCACGGCGATTGCTGTGGCCTATGGCCCGGAAATGAAAGGTATTCTGGGCCGCATTGAAGCCGACCCGGCGGCAGAAATAACCGACGTGGTGCAATACAAGGGCGTAACTTATCGTATGGGCAGCTATCACGATGAGCCCATACTGATTTTTGCTACCGGCATGAGTATCGCTAATGCGTCTTTGACCATGCAAATGGCCATCGATTATTTTCCAGTAAAGCAGGTTGTGTTTATGGGGATTGCCGGTGCGGTGAACCCTGCCTGGCAACCGGGCGATGTAATTGTGCCGGAGCGTTGGTACTATCATGACGAAAGTGTTTATGCCAATCCTGATAAAGCCAACCCGGGCAGCTATGTTCTGCCAGAGTATTACGCCAAATTTGTTGATGAACAAGAGGCCCGCCGGCGTGTAGACCCGCACTTACCCAAATATAAAAACTTCCGCTTTATTCACCCTGATGAAGTGCTCATTGTGAAAGACGGCATGACAGTGCCTCAGGACACGGCATATTTTTCTGCAACACCACGTCTGCTGGATGCCGCCAGGGAAGCGATGATGACCATGCCAGAACAGCGCATCTTAGGTGAACGTAAGGCGCAACTGACAGTGGGCGGCAACGGGGTAACCGGTTCGGTATTCTTAGATAATCGGGAATATCGAAAATGGACCAGAGAAGTGTTTGATGCCGAAGTAACGGAAATGGAATCGGCTGCGGTGGGACAAGTGTGTACCATCAACAATATTGACTGGGTGGTAATACGTGCTATTAGTGATCTAGCAGGAGGCCAGGAAGGCGTAAACGTTGAGCATCTATATGATCAGGAAGTGTCGCGAGTTGGTGCAAATGTGCTGTTTGCGGTATTAAACTCTCTGGTAAATGCAGAGAAATCACGCTAAGCCTTATACATCCGTATAACTTTGGTATTTTGGTGGCGCATAATTATAATTTATTAGGTAAGCTAGTCTGACCAGAAGTTCAGGTTGTAACTATGTTTAAAATTCTTGTTGTCGAAGACAGTCAGATTGTTCGTAAAATTCTGAATAAACTTGTTGAAGACAATCCTCATTTTCAAAGTGTGCTGTGTTCCGACTATGCGCAAGCAAAGGCGAAGATAGAAAGTGACGAGGAATACCTCGCGGCCATTGTCGACCTGAATCTGCCAGACGCACCACGTGGTGAAATTGTAGAGCTGATGCTGTCTCACAATGTTCCTACTGCGGTGCTCACCGGTAACTTTGATGAAACACTTCGCAACGTACTCATTGATAAAGGTGTGTTGGATTACATTACCAAGGAATCCCGCTATTCCTATATGCAGGTAATCAAACTCATCGACCGCTTGCGAAAAAATCTCACTACCAAAGTGCTGGTGGTGGATGACTCCACAACCAGTAATTCCTACTTATGCGCATTTTTGCGGAAATTCCGTTTCCAGGTCATGTCTGCGTTTGATGGTGTGGAAGCGCTGAAGATCTTGCGCGAGAACCCTGACATAAAACTCGTCATTTCAGATTACATGATGCCCAATATGGACGGCTTTGAGTTGGTTAAAGCGGTTCGACAAGACAGGGCCTTCCAGGATCTCGTATTCATTGGCCTATCGGCAAACGGAAACAGTATGTTGTCCGCCAAATTTATTAAAAGCGGTGCCAATGATTTTCTGAGTAAACCTTTCTATCACGAAGAGTTTTTCTGCCGGGTGTTACAAAACCTCGAAGCTCAGGAAATGCTGGAAACAATCCGCGAAGCTGCCAGCCTGGATTCCCTAACCAATACATATAACCGCCGCTACCTTTTTGAACATGGCGAAGCACTGTTCAGACAAGCAAAAGGCGAAGTGGGTCTCAGTGTGGCCATGCTTGATGTTGACGACTTTAAATCCGTGAATGATACCTATGGGCATAAGGTGGGCGACCAACTGTTGCAAGAGTTTGCCAGCCTGATGGGAGACTACTTTGGTGATGATCTCTACGGTCGATATGGCGGTGAAGAATTTAGCGTGATGTCAACGCGTCAGTATCACCTGTTTATTGAAGACATTAATAAATTTGTTGCGGCGGTTAGAAACCACGAGTTCACCGAACACAGGCTCAAACTCACCTGCAGTATAGGTATTTGTTCAGAAGAGCAAGAAACGCTGGATCAACTGGTTGATATTGCAGACGCTCGCATGTACAACGCCAAGCGCTCAGGAAAAGACCAAGTTATAGAGATGGATTGAGTCGACGGGCTTATGAGCCAATATTCAGTGCGCGGTGCTATGGAAAGTATTTAAAATTGATTAAGGACAATGGTTATGTGCAATCGAATACCTTTTGGCGCGCTTTTGTTTACGCTGGTTTGTTGGCTTTCCACGCCACTTGCCAGCGCTAACGAAGATACGCCAGACACTCTAAGCCAGCTTGATAGTGAAATAGCAACCCTCCTCGAAACCCGCAATATTCCCTCTATATCTTACGCCATCATCCAACCTGATCAGCCACTGCATATTAAATCGATAGGCATTGCCGACAACGCCACAGGCAAACCGGTGCAACCTTCTTCTCAGTACCGTATCGCTTCTGTGAGTAAGATGTTTGTGGCTATTGCGGTGATGCAGCTCATTGAGCAAGGCCGCATCGATCCTGAAGCGAATGTGCGTGATGTATTGCCCGACTTCATGTTCGAGAACCCTTGGGAAGATAGTCACCCCCTCAAAGTAAAGCATCTGCTCGAGAGTACAACGGGGTGGGATGATTTGTCGCTGATGGAATTTGTCCATGATAGTCGGCCAGCACTGCCGCTCGACGATGCGCTGAATTTCCACCCAGACAGCCATGTATCACGATGGCCGCCGGGAACCCGCCATGCGTATTCAAATAGTGCTGCAGCTGTTGCGGCCCTGCTGGTAGAAAAAACTGCTGGCATGCCCTTTGGTGACTATGTCAAAGCCAATATCTGGCAGCCATTGGGCATGAATAACACCACTTACAACAAACCCGACGATGAGCATTCTGTTACGGGATACAGCAACGGCCATGCGGTATCTCATCAACAAATACTGGTTTACCCTGCAGGCGGCGCATCGGCCAGTATTGAAGACCTGGTCACCTTGCTACAAGTGTATCTCAATCGCGGTGAACCGCTGCTAGGCACCTCAAGTGTTGAGCGAATGGAACAGTCTGAAACCACCAACGTGGGTACGTTTTCTGGCGGCTATGGCATTTATAATTTTGCGGCCACGTTCGACGGTTGGCGTTTTCGTGGTCATGACGGCTCAATAGCTGGCTGGTCTTCCGAGCTGGCATACATGCCCGAAACCGGCGCCGGATTTGTGGTATTGCAAAACAGTGAAGATCAGCGAGGTTTTTATCAGGTGGTGCGTAAACTGGCGGATTTTCTTTCCCAAAATTACCCGTTGCCAGAATTAGAATCACAACCTGTACCAGCAAATTGGCAGGAAAAATCAGGTTTTTATCGCCCTATTAACCCCCGTATTGAGAAACAATATTTTCTTGAGCGAATTGGTTCACCTTTGAAGATAGATATCACCGAAAGTGGCGCGATTCTTTACAGCGTGGCAACCCCGGGGTTCGACCGGGAAGCCGTTTATGTGGGTGATAATTTATGGAAGAACGACAAAGGTGCCGTGGTAATGACTGCCGGAACCGATCCGGAAGCAGGAGACGTCATTCATTACGGCAACATGGTGTTAATGAAAACCTCCGCGTTCGATGTTTTTGCCGATAAAGCCGTTTTATTGCTTTGGTTGCTGTGCTTAATGATTTCTCTGGTATACACGCCGGTGTGGCTGATCAACAAGGCCAGAGGCAAAATCACAGCACGCGCTGGCATTATGCTTCGTAAGTGGATGTCGTTGTCTATGCTATCAGCAGTGGCTTTCTTGGCGTTACTCGCAGTTGGTTTAGGCGACCCTTTTGGTCAGCTTTCTGCGCCCGGATTTGTGTCGATAGGGATCACCGTGATGTCTGTGGTATTTGCTGCTATCACCCTGTATGCCTGTGGTGTGCGGTTCAAATATCGTGGCAAAGACACGTCCCGCTGGCTCCGGGGCTTTGTTGGTTTCTATTTGGTTTTACAGGTGGTTGTGGTTATCTATTTGTTTATCAATGGTGTAATCGGACTCATCCCCTGGACCTGATAGCGCAATAAATTAGCCCATAAAAATCTGTCGCTCCTGTTTTTTTACATCATAAGGCCATTGCGCCTGTGATAGTGAAAAGGTGGGAGCGCCTACCTTCCACTTTTTTTGCTTTTAGCGTTTCACTTTTTACGTTTCAATTTGCGCGTTAACCCGTCGTTAACCCTCCCCGCGTTATTCTGAGATCATCAGAGTAATAAGAGATGCGTCATGAACGTTAAACTGTCGATGCTGGCAATCGGCATCAGTTGCCTTCTAAGCGGCTGCGCCAGTCAATCCGAAACCCATTACAGTGAGCAGGCATTGGAAAGCCTTAACACCGGTGAAAGCTGGGGCCTCGAGCAGTCGAATGCCAAAAGAACAACCAGTCTTGTTGAGTTAATGCCGGTTGCACAAGTGCAGCATCTAATCGACGAAGCCTTGCTGCATAACCCCGGATTGCAACAAACGCTGATCACCTTGAAGCAATCCCGGGTGCGGGAAACCTCGGCAAACGCATCCCGACTGCCGCAGGCATCAACCTCATTGTCGGGCTCAAAATCTGAGAACGGGGAAGACGTGTATAGCGCTGCACTGAATGTAAGCTGGGAACTTGATGTGTGGAATCGCATTGGAAACAGTGTGAGTGCAGCTGAATTCACTTCTCAGAGCAATGCCGCCGCACTGCAGTCGGCGCAAGCGACATTAGCAGCCAGCGTGATGCAGGCTTATCTTGACGTAATAACACAGCAAAAAGTGTTGGAAATTGAGCGAAGAAACCTCGCTACGCTGGAAAACAGTGAAAGTGTGATTCTGGCGCGCTACCGGGCAGGTCTTGGCACCTTGAGCGATTTAGACACCGCCCGTACCAGCAGCGCAACTTCTCGCGCAAATATTGCAGAATACGAATACAACCTGGCGAATTCACGGCGTTCACTGGCGGTGTTGCTGGGCAGAACCGATATGTCGCTAAGTGATATTAGTGATGCCAGTCAGTTCCCGGAAGTGATATTGCCACTGGCAACCATGCCCGAACAGGATTTGGCCCGCCGGCCGGACCTAATGGCGGCGTATTATCAGATAAAAGCGAATGAGTCCTCTGAGAAAGTCGCGTATAAACAACTGCTTCCTTCATTAAGTATTTCTGGTTCACTCAGTGACAGTGGCGGCACGCCAGCGTTAGCATTGTTTAAAGATCCGGTATGGAGCCTGTTAAGCAGTGTAACTGCGCCACTATTCCAAGGTGGTGAACTGCGAGCCAATATCAAACTGGCAGAACTGGATACCCTGAACAGTTGGTGGGGTTATCAACAAACTCTGCTGACTGCCGTACAGGAAGTGCAATCGGCACTGGATTTGGAAACCACCTACCAGCGCCAGCAACAGCACACCCGTCAGGCGTATCAGAACGCCAGACGTAGCCTGGACAACTACACCAGCCAGTACCGTCAGGGTTTGAGCGACATACTCGATTACCTCTCGGTCACCCAAACCACCTATTCGCTGGAAGCGCAGTTGGTACAACTGCAACGCAATCAATTATCAAACCGCATTGACCTGGGCCTGGCGCTGGGCCTTGGAGTATCGTCATGAGTCAGAAACGTAAAACTATAATTGTCACCCTTGCTGCGGCAGCGGTGATTTTCCTGTCGTTACAAGTGGTAGGTGGCTCGTCGCAGCCGCCAGGACCACCGTCTGCCCCTGGCGGTAAACCCGAATCTTCCCAGCCGAACGCTGAGCCGGGTTCACAAAATCCCGAGCGTGCAGCAACACCTTCTCGTCCAAGTATGGGCGCACAGGAAGCAACGGTACCTGAGGTGGGTGTGGTGAATGTGGTAAGCCGCTCGCATCAGGCCAATGTGGAAGGTTACGGCCAGGTGAACCCACAGTTCAATCTTACTTTATCTGCACAAGTAGCAGGGCGCATCCAGTCATTGGCTGATAATTTTGAAACCGGCGTACAGTTCAGTGAAGGCGACACCCTGGCAACCATCGACGATACCGACTACAAACAAGCGGCTGCTGCAGCTAGTGCCGCGCTGGAAGAGGCAAAAGTTGCCCTGGAAGAAGAGCGATTACAAGGCAAGCAGGCACTGTCTGAATGGCAGCGTTCGGGCCTTGATGGCGAACCTTCTTCCGCGCTGGTACTGCGCGAGCCGCAACTGGCCGCCGCGGAGGCTGCGGTTAAGCAAGCCAGTGAAGCCTTGACGCAGGCCAAGCGCGACCTGGCTTATACGGAAATTACGTCTCCGTTTAACAGTGTGGTCGTGAGCAGAAGTATTCAGCCTGGCAGTTTTGTTCAGTCTGGTGCTGATGTTGCTGGCTTGTACGCTACGGATATCGCCGAAATCTCTGTGCCGCTTTCTGCCAGTCAGTGGAACAACCTGCCACCTGCAAGCTCGCTTAAACAGCAGCAGTGGCCGGTAACGCTCACCGACATGGACGGGCTTACTCAATGGCAGGGTGTGGTTGAGCGTGTGGAGCAACATCTTGATACCACGTCGCGCCAGCGTAGCGCTGTTGTACGTGTGGCAAAACCTCTTGAGCAATCTACACCGCTTTATTTCGGCACTTATGTGGTGGCGAAAATCACTGGTCGCGTGTGGGATGACGTGTGGCAAATTCCGTCTACGGCGATTTCGCAGAAGCAGGAAGTTTGGTTCGTCACCGATAATAACACGCTGGATAAATTCACACCGTCAGTACTGTTTATGGAAGGCGGTCACGCCTTTATCACCCCGGTGGAAGGTATGGATATGGCAAAAATTGTCGTGCGCCCACTCAACAGTTACTTAGTGAATACAAAAGTAATGCCGGTATCGGAGGCCTCTGATGGACAATAATAACGGCGGTATCATTGGCTGGTTTGCCCGTAACCCGGTAGCCGCTAACCTGCTGATGCTGACAATGATTGTGGTGGGTATTGCGTCGTTGAGCGATATCCGCAAAGAGGCATTCCCAAGCATGGACCCCCGTTTTATTACCGTGTCCATGACCTACGACAGTGGTGATGCCGAGCAGGCGGAAGAGGGCATTGCGATTAATATCGAGAATGCGCTCGAATCTGTGCCAGGCATTAAGCGGATCACGTCTACCTCATCTGCCAGCGGCGCCAGTGTGCAGGTTGAGAAGGAAAGTGACTACGACCTCGATACGCTGCTAACCGATGTGAAAACCAAAGTCGACAGTATCTACAATTTCCCGTCAGATGCAGAAAAAGCGGTGATTTCGAAAGGGCGTCGTCAGGAGCATGTGATCTGGGTTGAGTTATACGGCGATACCGACCGCGCCACCCTGCAACAACTGGGCGAGCGCCTGGAACGAGAATTACTGGCCAAAGACGGTATTCGCGAAGTCAGTACCCCTAATTTTATCGACCCGATGATGTCCATCGAAATTGATGAAGCGAAGTTGCAGGCTTATGGGATCACCATGTCCGACATTGCTGATGCAATTAATCAGGAGTCGGCTACCGCCCTGACCACTAGCCTGCGGAACAAAGAGAAAGTCATCCGTCTTAAGGCGTCTGAACAAGCCTATTATGCCGAAGACTTTGCCAGTATTCCGCTGGTAGCCAATGACAACGGCACCTATCTTACCGTGGGCGATGTAGCCAAAGTCACCGATATGTTTGCCGACGATAGCTATTCGCTGGCCCGTTATAACGGCGTGAACGGCTACGGTATCGAGATCGTGATGGACGAAAACGGTGACGTGGTCAACATGGTTGAACAGGCGAAGCAGGTCGTTGCCGACTGGCACGAGCGCGATTTACTGCCTGAAGGTGTCGAGCTGGAAACCTGGTACGACAGCAGCTCTATGATCACCGACCGCCTTTCTCTGCTCACTAAAAATGCCATGTCGGGCATTATTCTGGTGTTCATAACACTGGCAATATTCCTGAACTTACGCGTGGCGTTCTGGGTTGCGGCAGGCTTGCCGTTTATCTTCTTCGGCACACTGTTTTTCATGACCGACGATTTTGCAGGCATGACCATTAATGAAATGACCACGTTTGGTTTCATAATGGCCCTGGGGATTGTGGTGGATGACGCCGTAGTGGTGGGGGAGAGCGTATACTCCACCCGGCAGAAATACGGCGATACGTTGAGCAACACGATTAAAGGCACCTTACGGGTTGCTGTGCCTACCTTATTTGGTGTGTTAACCACGGTGGCGACGTTCTTTGCGTTGTCGAACGTGGAAGGCGGATTAGGGAAGCTGTATTCTCAGTTCGGTATGATTGTCACGATTTGTCTGTTACTGTCGGTGGTTGAATCTAAGCTCATTCTACCGGCTCACCTTGCACACTTGCCCACACACAGAAAGCCGAAAAAAGGCATTGCTGACTTGTGGGGTAAAGTGCAGCGCGGTGCCGATCGGGGACTGTCTTTCTTCAACGAGCGCATGTATCAGCCTGCGTTGAAAAAAGCGATTCAGTATCGCTATGCCTCGGTAATGCTGTTCATTGCCCTGTTTATTCTGGTGATTGGCATGCCTATGAACGGTATTGTGCGGGTCGGCTTTTTCCCCAGCATGCCGGGTGACACGGTATCCGCTACCATGACCTTACAGAGCGATGCCAGTTATGGTCAGAATGAGAAGAACCTTACCCGCCTTGAAAATACCCTCAATCAGGCCGACGCTTTTTTGATGGAAAAGCATGGTCTTGAAGGTTCGGGTATTGGTAACCTGCAGGTTACCGCCTCTGGTGACCAAAGTGGTAGCCTGACCGTGTTTCTTTCAGAGGACAAGCCTTACACACTGGACGAGCTGGCAAGTAAGTGGCGTGAACTGGCAGGGAACCCGGAAGGGGTGAAGCAACTTAAAATTCAATCCCGCCGCGAGATGGTAAGTGCCTTCCAGGTTGAGCTGAAAAGTATCAGTAACGACACCCTGAACGCGGCTGAAGCGGCTTTTCGTGAAGAGCTCGCCAGTATCGAGGGGGTTCACAGTGTGGAAAGTTCACTCACACCCGGTGAAGCCATGCTGCGCTTTGAACTAACGCCCCAGGGCCGCGCGCTGGGTATGGATACCAAAAGCCTTTCACAGCAATTACTGCGGGCATTCGGTGGTGAAATTGTTCAGCGTTATCTGCGCGACAAGAACGAGGTGAAAGTGCGGGTACGTTACCCGGAAGCCGATCGTTCTAACCCCGCAGATATTCTTAACGCCCGTGTGCGTTTGGACGATGGTACAGTGGTACCACTGGATGTGGTCGCCAGAATCATCCCAGATAGCCAGCAGAAACAAATCACACGGATTGATGGTTTGCGAGCGCTTACTGTCTCTGCGTCGGTTGTTAGTGATACGGTCACGTCTACAGAGCTAGTGCAACAGTTGAACGAAGGTTTGGCGGCGAAGCTTGAGCGTCAGTATGCCGATCTTAAAATTCACTTTGCCGGTGAAGCCGAGCAACAGGAAGAAACCCAGAGCTCTATGGAAACGGTGTTCATCCTGGCGCTGATTGCGATCTATTCACTCCTAGCCATTCCATTGAAATCGTACATACAGCCGCTAATCATCATGACCGCCATTCCCTTTGGCATCGTTGGGGCTATTCTCGGTCATTGGAGTAACGGACTGATGATGAGCTTGCTTTCATTGAACGGCATTCTCGCCCTCAGCGGGGTAGTGGTGAATGACTCATTGTTACTGGTTTCCCGGTTCAATGAACTGCGCCGCATGGGGCAAGGTGTGCAAGACGCTATTGTCGAATCTTGCAGTAGCCGCTTGCGGGCCGTTCTGCTGACATCGGTAACCACCTTCGCCGGGTTGTATCCTATTCTTGGTGAAACCTCACGTCAGGCCCAGTTCCTGATCCCTGCGGCGGCATCGTTAGGTTATGGTATTCTGTTTGCCACTGTCATCACCTTGTTGCTTATTCCTGCACTGGTGCTGATTAACGAAGATGCCAAACGTGGTCTGCTGTCACTTAAGCATGCCATTGGAAAACGGTTTGGAGACCGCAATGACCACATTACTGCTGGTTGAAGATGATTTCGATTTAGCCGGGAACATTGTTGATTATCTGGCACTGGAAGACTTTGACTGTGATCATGCCAGTAACGGCGTGGCCGCACTGAATTTTCTGGAGGAAAACGAATATGCCGTGGTCATTCTGGATATCAATTTGCCCCGACTGGATGGCTTGTCGGTCTGCGAGAAGCTGCGTGAAAAGGGCAATGATACTCCGGTTATCATGCTCACCGCACGGGACCAGCTAGATGACAAGCTGGCCGGGTTTGCTAAAGGCGCCGATGATTATCTGGTAAAGCCGTTCGCCATGGCTGAGCTGGTGGCACGTTTGCAAGCGCTGTCGTTGCGACGAAGCGGACAGGTAAAGCAGCTGCGATGTGGTGAACTTTGCGTAGACGTGAACGGAAAAACGGCTACGTTGGCAGGCGAGCCCATAAAGATGAGCCCCACCGCGTTTGTTGTTCTTGAACAACTGGTACGGGCTTACCCTGCACCGGTATCCAGGGAAATGCTTTCTCAGGCAGTGTGGGGAGAAAACCGACCAGACTCCAACAGTCTGAAGGTACATATTCACCACTTGAGAAAAGCACTGGGGAAAGACAGCGGCCTGGACGTACAAGCCGCTACCGGTGTGGGTTTTAGATTAGTTTCCGGAGCACAATAATATGGTTCGTGGCTTCAGCCTGAGTTTAAGACGCTATATTCTCATTGCTTTGCTGGTAATGGGAACCGTGGTCATTTCTGGTTTCAGCGTACTCGCAATGATGAATTTTTTTGCCGGTATGGATGGCGTTATGCGCGGCACTATGGTGGATGCAGCCAGACAGACCAGGGTCGAGCCAGGTAAGCCACAGGAAGTATTGAGCTATATTATTGCTGCCGACTGGAACGATTTGCCCGAAAGCGTTAAATCAAAATTTAACCCCGACACGCTTCGCCCTTTTCACTTGTATAAGGAAGTGGAGCGATCATTTATTTTTTTCCGCCCTACGAGCGCAATGTTTGTGGTGAAAGTGGTTGATCGCAGAGGCATTCATCCCGACAGATATGTGGCGCAGGTGTTTGGTTCGTTGCGATTAGAAGATGAGCCGAGGTACATCCTGTCCCACGAGGGCTGGTCTATGCTGTTAGGTCTGGTGGTACTGATATTGTTTGCGGGCGTGCTGATGATCCTGTTGCGTAGTGTGTCCAAACCGGTAGAACGATTACGTTTATGGGCGCAGGGGCTTAACGAGCAAACTCTGGAGCAACCTGTACCGGAATTTAAATACCAGGAGCTCAACGAGTTGGCGGGTATTGTCCATTCCAGCCTGCAACACGTGCGGGAAGGATTGGTGAGGGAACGAGAATTTGTTTCCCACGCCAGCCATGAACTTCGCACCCCTATTGCGGTGATTCGTTCCAGTGTGGAATTGCTACATAAGCTTGAAGAGAAGGGGCCATCAAAAGGCGGCAATGCCATACGACGGATTGACCACGCTTCGCACACCATGACCGACCTCACCGAAACTCTGCTGTGGCTGAGCCGACAGGACCACGACGATCTGGTTATCTCTGAAATTCAGCCAGGCAAAATGCTGTCTACACTGGTGCAGGACTTACAATACCTGCTAATCGGAAAGCAGGTGCAGGTGGAACTCGCTACGGATGAGGCCGTTTGCTCTATCCCGCGTACGGCGCTTCGCATTGTGTGCGGCAACCTTATTCGTAACGCATTCCAACATACCCAAAGCGGCACGGTTATCATTCGCCAGTGCGGCCAAACGCTGACCATCAATAATCGTGAAGACAATACCGATCAGTGTGATGACACAACCACAGGCAACGAGCTAGGTTACGGGCTTGGTTTGGATTTAGTGAAAAGGGTAACGGCCAAACTGGAATGGACCTATCAGCACCGTTTTACTTCCGATGGCTGCGAAGTGCGTATTGTGCTCTCATGATTGAAGTTTGCTGTTTGAGTATCATCCCACTGTCATAAATCTGCATTAATGTTGTCATCTCTCATCTTCTGCAGCGAAGGCAACATTGAACGAAAGCAACTCTCCGGCTGACTGGCAGGGCATTACCGACCCGGCAGCCGTTCAGTCCCGCAGCGCGTTAAAAGCGTTTATCCGCGGGCTTACCAATGATCCGGTGGTAGCCGAAGACGTGCTGCAGGAAACCCTGCTGCGCACCAGTAAAAGTGTGCGCTTCGCCGAACTGGAAAATCCACTTGCCTACATGATTACCGTGGCGAAGTCGGTGCTGTATGATTTTCAGCGTAAAGCCGTGCCGAATGCCGTGGACTGGCAGAATGAAGAACTGGAAGCCGCCAACGACAGTCCCGAAACCCATTATCACAACGCGAGTAAACTGGCTTTTATTGAAACCGTATTGGCACAAATGTCGCCGTTACGCCGGGACGTTTTTGTTATGCGGCGAGTAGACGGTATGAGCCGGGACGATATCGCCGCCGCGCTGGATTTGAGTGTGGAAGCGGTGAAAAAGCACCTTACCCGGGCCATGGTAGAGCTGACGCTCAAACTGGAAGAAGCGGGTTGGACAGAATCTGCAGAATAATCATTCTTTTTGTCCCCGAATGCATAAAATCACCATCTATATAATTGAATGTAAGTAACAGAGGCACAGATGACACACGCAGATCATTTAGATCAGGCCGCAGACTGGTTTGATCGCTTTGATGAACTGGACGAACAGGGCAAGGTTGAATTGTCGCTGTGGCTTGCTGTGCCTGAACATCAACAAGCTTTCACGCGCATTGCAGCGGCGATTGGCCAGCCTGAGGTGGCAGCGGCAGCAATACAGCTAGCCAGTCGACAGCGCCACGATAAAACAACCACCATTGTGCCTGACGTCGTCGAAATACGCCGTACAGCGCGCCCGTGGTTTGCCATTGCGGCCAGTATGGCGGTGGCGGCAGTACTGGTTATTTGGCTGGGGTTACAACACAACAATACCGTGCAAACAGAGTCGCCAGTGGCCGTTGCTCAGGCTCAGACACTGTCTGTCGAAACACACGCAGGCTCACCTGAATCGGCCGTGTTGCGAGATGGCTCGGTGGTCTATCTGAGCGGCAATTCATCATTGCAGGTGAATCACACGCAGGCGTTGCGTGAAGTGAGTCTTACCCAGGGACAGGCTTATTTCGATATTGCTCACGCTCCGGAGCGCCCCTTCGTAGTTAATGTCGATACCACCAAGGTGCAGGTCGTCGGCACCGCGTTCGATATAGATAAACTAGCGCATCAAACCGTGATCAGAGTGTACGAGGGGGTTGTTCGTGTGTTTGCTGACAAGTCGCTCACGCTGGTGAAAGGCGAGGGCGTGATCCTGGAAGATGGCAACTGGCACCGTACATTCCGAATCGACGACAGTTTGTTGCCGGAATGGCGAAGTGGTTGGCTAGATGCAGATAATCAGCCTGTTGGCATCGTAACCGAGCAATTGTCCCGCTATCTGAATAAGCCGGTGCACGTGGTAGGGAACGGTAACCAACGCATTAGCGGACGGTTTAATCTTAATGAAGCAGCGAAAAGCCTGCGATTGTTGGCGCATTCAGGTGGGCTTTCACTGGTAGAAAAGGATGACGCCTACGTCATAACGGTGTCCGACTAGCAGGGCGGGTTGTGAAAGTGTTTAAGCCGTTAACGCTATCTCGCTTCTCGTTCACTGCCATCGCGGTGGTGACAGGTTTGTGCATTGCCTTACCCGCCAGCGCTGCGGTTTCTTCACCGTCTCCTGTTCCTGTTTTTATTGCATCCCAACCGCTTAAAGACAGCTTGCGCGCGCTCTCTGAGCGGTTTGGTCAGTCTTTTGTCACTGACGCTGCAGTTAATACGGCCATGAGCACCCCAGCGTTGAATGGCCAGTTTACCTTGCCGCAAGCCTTAGAAGCGCTGCTACATCCCGCGGGATTGCAATACCGCATCACCGCCGAGGGTATCGTGATTAGTCCGGCAGATGAATCGCTCCCCCAAGCGCCTATTGAAGAGGTGGCAGTTACCGGATTACGGGCTTCGCTGGATGTCTCCCGTCAGCGTAAGCGTGAGAATCACGTGATTTCCGATGTGATTGCATCAAACGATATTGCCAGTTATCCAGACCGCAACCTGGCTGAATCGATGCAGCGAATTCCCGGCATGTCGATTACCCGTGAAGCCGGGGAAGGCCGTCAAATCATGCTGCGGGGGCTCAACCCGGATTTCACCCTGGTTACCCTGAACGGCATGACAGTGTTGGCAAACAACGATTCGCCCATGGATAGCAGACTTCAGAAGCAGCGGGACCGTTCTTTCGATCTGAATTTGTTTGCCACTGATTTGTTCAGTGAAATACAAGTGCTGAAAACCTACGATGCTGAATTACCCACAGGGGGAATGGCAGGCATTGTGGCGCTTAAAACCGCGCACCCTTTCGACCACCCCGGTTTACACTGGAACTTGTCTGCCCAAACCGGTGAGAACCAGTTTACCGACGCATTATCGAAGCGGGTATCTGCCATGGTGTCGAATACCCGTGGTCACTGGGGCGCATTGTTCTCTGTGGCCTACGGCACCCGTTCTTATCAGGAAATGGGCGCAAATACCTTTCGGTGGCGCAGTATTCCGCCTGATGGGGCGGATATCTCCGCCTTACCCACAGCGCTTGTCAGTGCATGGCAAAATGGCGAGTTAACCATACCTCGGGGGAATCGCTACTCGGTATGGCAGAGTGACATGGACCGCGCCGGAGTGGGAGCCTCCATTGAATATAAAACCGACTTTGCCCACGTTACCCTGGATTGGTTGCACGGACGTTTGGCTGGTGAGCGATACGAATATCACTTGTATCCCCGAGGCTTTAATTCGACTCCGGTGATTGAAGGGGAAACCCGTATCGTTGATGCCGCTGTGAACGACCAGAACGAACTGATTTATGCGGCCTATGAACAGGCTCAGGTGGGAACGGAAAGTCGTTATCAACAAGTGGCCACCATTTACAATCAGTGGGTGATGAATGTTGAGCATCATTGGGCACAGGCGCTAACCGGTAGCGGTGTGATTGGCTGGGAGCACGCCCGTTACGATATGCCCCGCAGCAACAAGGCCTACATGGAAGGGGAAACCGATATCACGGTGGATTATCGCCACGACGCTCGCTTTGCTGACATCACCTATCAGGACGATCTGACACAACCCACTTTCTGGCAAATGAAGGAACTGGACGCCGAAGCCTATTTCGCCGCCACGGATTTTTTCAACGCCCGCTACACGTTAGCCTACAAGCCGACGGATAACACGACCTGGAAGACCGGCATCGAGCTGGTTCATTTTCGCAATCAAACCGATTTTTATGATATCCAGGATCTCCTTTCTGCTGACTGGGCAAACGGGCAACGAGACAGCACGGTGCCCGAAAGCTACAGCACGCCTCTCACTGCTCATCCTAAGCTTAACTGGCTGACACTCAACACCAATGCGATATTTGATTATTTCGGATTGCCCAATGAGGTAAGTGCACTGAAGGGCACCCATGCTGCCGCTGAAAGTGAATATAACACCGAACAAGACGACATCATCGAGCAGCGCCTGGCGCTGTATTCGTCATTCAGCACAGATTGGGGAAACTGGTTGCTGGATGCAGGCTTACGCATTGAAAGCGAGCAAACCCGTATCAGCGATTCTGACAGCGAGTTCGCCCGCAACCGCACACTGCGTCACACCCATTGGCTACCTGCGGTGAATCTGCGTTATCGACTGGCCACAGACAACACATTGCGTCTGAGTGTGAGTAAAACGCTGGGCCGCCCCCAGTTAGATGATCTGGCCGCTGCTGTACGCTATGACAGCGAAGAAAATACGCTCTATGGCTACAACGACAGCCTGAAACCCTACAGCGCTTACAATATCGATGTTGCCTGGGAGCGATATCTTTTCGACACGAACCGCTTTGCAGTGAGCGCATTTACAAAGTATCTGGATGACTACATTGTTTATGTAAGTGACAACTTACTAATCAGTCAGTTTCCGGAATACGAGGACTTGCTTTCGCTATCTGCGAGCGACAGTGTGACACTGGTGACGGCACAGAATGCCCAGCAAACCTGGCTTTACGGTGTAGAGGCCAGTGTTCAGCTCGAGACGCCCTGGCCCTGGTCGCCCCAATACCATCTGGGTGTGGTGGGAAATGTGAGTTACACCGAAGGCGATCTCACTTACCATAATGCCAATACCGGCGAAGCGCTGTCGGTGAAAAGCTTACCGTTTCTTTCTCCCTGGCTGGCGAACATTACTGCTTACTGGGAAAGCTACGATTTAAGTATTCGCCTTTCAGCCACCTATCGCGACGATTATCTCGCAAGGGTCGATAGCCAGACTTTGCAGGATGAAGACGAAACCGGCTTCGAAGAAAGTGTGTATGTTGATGCCGTCATTGCCTGGTACGTGGCGGATAACTGGGAGCTACGACTGGAAGCTACAAATCTCACCAATCAAAGGGAAATTCAGTATTCCGATTCCTCTCACCGCCCTTACAACACCACCTTAAGCGGACGGGATTACTACGTTGGCGTAACGTATCGTTTTTGAATCGCTATTTGAACTTATATCAGGGCTGGAACGATAGAAACAAAGCCAATTCGAACAAAAAGGGCCGTGAAACCGGCCCTTTTGGTTGTTCAGTGAGAACTTACATCACATAAGTCACGCCCAGATACACAGTACGACCACTTAATGTGGTGTTGTACAGGCGGTCATCAGAGTCAGAGTACTGCTCTTCACGCTCATCGCTCAGGTTAATGCCTTCCAGGCTCACTTTCAGTTTCTCGTTAATGTTGTAGAACGCCGAGAAGTCATAGTAAGTGGTGCCGTGGAAACCCGCTTCATCCTGATCGTCACTGGAAGTTTCTACCTGTGTCAGGTAGTCATCACGATGGGCTGCAGATACGCGGGCACCCCAGGTTTCTGTTTCGTAGTAAACTGTTAGGTTGTAGGTATTTTTCGACAATCCATAGAACGGTCGGGATACCTGCACGTTTTCGCCGTCTACCAGAACATTGTGTACCGATTCGCCATCCGCATAGGTGTAGTTGGCAATCGCGCCTAGCTTATCAAACGGTGCTGGCAGGAAGTCGAAATCACGCTGAAACGCCACTTCCCAACCGCTGAAATCACTGTCTTCCAGGTTCTGTGGCTGTGACACGTTGTACAGCGTGCTGGCAGACTGCGCCACACCGTTTTCGTCTACCGCGCCTTCAATCAGGGCTGAAGGATAACCGGTTTCACCGTAAGGTGTAGGAATGGTGGTGGTGGCGATAAAGTTGTCGATGTCTTTGCGGAAGTAAGACAGCGCTGCGTAGCCTACGTCATCAAAGTAGTATTCAACGCCGGTTTCCATGTTCAGGGTTTCGAATGGCTGCAGTGACGGGTTACCAGAGCTGATTGACAAGCCGCTTGAACCGGCCAGCGGGTCGGTGTTGATGCTACCGCCAACGGCCAGGTTATTTAGCGTTGGGCGAGTCAGGTTCTTACCCGCACTGGCGCGCAATACCAGATTGTCGGTGGCATACCACGCCAGGTTCATCGCTGGCAGGAAGCCATCGTAGTCACTTTCAATGGTGACATAGTTGGTGTCGTTAACCAGGCCGGTAGACGCAATTTCTGTTTCATAATAACGCACACCAAAGTTTGCACGTAGCTCAGTATCGCCCAATAGCATGTTAAGATCATAAAGCGCATACGCTGCTTTGGTTTCTTCTTCCACATTGTTTGGCGTGCGGCTCATGGTGCCATTACGGTCGATATTGAAGTCGGCAAGCACGGCGTTCACATCTGTACTCAGCCACGACTGACGTTCGTGCCCGTTATTTACGTACACAGTGGCAGGGTCAACGATGTCAGACACTTCACCCGACTGCCATTCACTGCGCAGCAGGTTGTCGGTTTGCAGGTAGTTGTCCATGTGTTTGAACTTCTTATACGACAACCCGAACTTCACGCTGCTGATATCATTGAGAAACAAATCGGCATCAATTTTAGCCACGTCGAAACTGTTCTCTACCTCGTTTTCAAGTAGGTCAATTTCATGATAGCGGAACTCATCGATGTTAGTTGGATCGTAGTCGTTGATATAGGTGTTCTGGCCGTAGAATCGGTCTGGGCGGAAGTCCAGTGTCATGTCGCCGAAGGATTCAAGATACACCTTAGCGCTGTTGTCTTGGTATTCGCTCTTCATGTGACCAGCAAGGGCAGATAGCGATAAATCAGAATTCACCGTCCAGTCAGCATTGAATACAAACTGGGTGATTTCTGTTTTCGCTGTTTGATCACGACTTTCTGAATGCAGCGCCGTGTTTTGCCATTCTGAGTACACCACTTCATTGTTGCTGTTGTATTCAATGTCGGACAGTTCAGAGCAGTAGTAGCGCGCGCCGTCATCGTAGTCCGGCCCGGTGCAGCCTAACGCCGTTGAGCTGGAACCACGGCTTTGCAGGTGAAATTCAGAGCGCTTGTTATCCAGTTTGCCGTACAGCGCATCTAAACCGAACGACAGGTCGCTGGTAGGACGATACTGCAGTGCAACCGTTGCACCCAGCCGGGTTTGGTCGCTGTTAAACAAAGAGTAGCGGCTACCACGGGAGAAGCGCAAATCACCACTGTTTACCGCGTCCTGATCTTCCGCTGATAACGCAGAAATGTCAGAACCCTGGGCATCACGAGGACGCCAGCGATAGGTGTTATAGCCCTGTTCGCTGGTATCGCGGTTGCTGTATGCGATGGAGAACAGTGCGCCGAACTTGTCCCAGGTATTCGAAACCAGAGCCGCGATGCGCGGGCTGGTGTCCTCGGTATTTGAGTTCTGACCCGCTTGTGCACTGATAGCACCCTTGAAGCCATCGTAATCAAAAGGTTTGGCAGTGTGCAGACCTACCGTACCGCCGATACCACCTTCATCCATATCAGCAGAGTACGATTTCTTCACGTCGATTTGGTTAAACAGTTCTGACGCAAAAATGTTGAAGTCGAAAGAGCGAGAGTTGTTTGTGGTACCACGACTGTCCATGGGCGAAGAAGACGTGCCCAGTGCTTCCATGCCGTTTAACTGTACTTGCGTAAAGTCTGCATTCAGACCACGTAATGAAATTTGACGGCCTTCACCCGCTTCACGGGTAATGGTGACGCCCGGTACACGCTGCAGGGATTCTGCCAGGTTCAGGCTGGGGAAGTCGGCAATGTCTTCGGCCAGAATGGTATCTTGCGTGCCCAGCGCATCTTTTTTCAGATCTTTTGCTTTAATGAGTGAGCTACGAAAGCCTGACACTTCAATTTTTTCAATGTCGTCTGCACTGGCTTGTTCTTGTGCCACAGCAGCAGAAGAAATGGAGCCTAATACGCTGATGACGGAAGCCGCCAGAACGTGTTTCTTAAACGTGGTTGTCATAGTGTGTTCCTGTTTTTAATGTTGAGTGATGTGAATTACTGGGAAACCGGGTTCTTCCGGCGCAGGGCGCCATTGGCAAAACTGACAACGTGGCCGTCACGTTTTGCCTGCGAAGAACCCGGATAAAAATCGGTGGAAATCATTTGCGCGCCACTGGTAAACGCCGCCAGTTTTTGCGCTGCTTTTTCTTCATTGCAGGCACTGAAGTCAGCATCGGCTCGGGTGCGAACCAGAAACCCCTCTGCCACACGCTGTTTAATTTCGGTGTGTTGCGTAAACGGGTCGTTGATGATCATGAAAGCGGCGCCATCATCGTTTGCCGGTAACGAGGCAAACATCACGCGACCTTTCAGTCCTGTATGGTTTGCCATGAAGCGCGCGTTCTGATCAACGTTGCCATCGAACACGAAGATAAATTTGCCGCGCAGGCTGTCAGCGTCAGGCCAGCCGCGTTCAAGCACGGCCTCACGCAGAGTGCTGAAGTCACCACGGATATCGTCAGGGGTGATAACGCGCTCTTTTAATGCAGTGCGGATGACTTCATTGAGTTGGTCGTAAGTGGCTGCAGTGAAGGGCGCAGGCGCAGGGCTTTTTATAAAAGAAGGCTGGTTCTCTTTGGCATTCATTAGTACCACAATAGGGAAGTGGTCAGCATGGGCCTCAGACCAGCGTTTTAACTTGTCCAGGCAAGCGGCAAAATCGGTGCAGTGAGATTGCACATCAACGTGAGGTATATGCAGTACCTTAAAACCCGGTCGTGCCAGTTCCCGTTGCGCTTCATCACTTAGCCAGGTTTCACCAAGGCGTGTAGCCAGTTCCGGTTTGTCATATTGATTGCCTGTGGGGTCATTCACCACGTCAATTTCTAACTGACGCAAACCTGAATCCAGTTGTACTTCAAGAGCGCCGTGGCCGTAATTAACCTGTTTAGCAGCTCGGGGATTGTTGTTGGCCAAAAACTGATAAACCGATGCAGGCAAGCCTTGCTTGTAGCTGTTGTGCGAGCCAATCCATTGATAATCCGTAAGTGCACCAGCAAACGTTGTTTGCGTAGCCGCTATGGATAAAAGCAGGGTTGTTAAAAGTCGCATTGGTTTTCTCTCACAGGTCATGTGTGAGGAAGATGCGAAAAGCAAAATTTCGGGGACAGCAAAAAATCGCTAACCTATTAATATTCATAAAATTGTCACATTTCAGATGAAGTTTTTGTGACATTGAAAAATCTCTGTCCCCGTTTTTTAAAGGTGCACGTCTATGTGAGTTGGGCCGCTATTTTTTTGTATGTTTTAACGGGCGGCATTCGCTATTCAGGATGGGAAAAATGAAAACGGTATTATGGGGAAAATGGGTGTTTGGTATGGTTGCCGGAATAATACTTTCTGGCTGCGGTGCCGAAGCGGCGAAAACTGAATTGCCGGAACCTGGTAATCAGGAGAAAGAGCAGGAGTTACAAATTGCCTTTCTTGCAGACATTCATTTGCATGACTTCTTCTCGGCAGCTGAAAATTTGGAAGCCTCTGAACTGCCCGTAATCGCAGATGCGCGAACATCAGATCAAAGCACGCAGGGAGCACAAACACCGGTGTTAATGCGCAGCATGCAGGCACAACTCAACAGTACCCGCCTGTTCAATGAAAACTATTTTGTTTTTCGCGCTGCATTGGATGAGATTGCTGCCAAAGGCATAAAGCTGGTGGCGTTACCCGGAGATTTTTCTGATGACGGACAGCCTGCCAATGTGAAGGCGCTGGCTGCCATTCTGGCTGAATACTCCGATAAATACGGCATGCGCTTTTTTGCGATTACTGGCAACCACGACCCTGTGCGACCCTTCTCCCGTGCCGGAGGAAAGAAAGACTTTCTGCATCGAAGCGGCAAAGAAGTAGCGGTAATGAGTCCTGACCACCCTGATTGCCTGAATAAATCGGCATGGCAATGCAGCAATGCACTGCGGGAATGGGGCTATGTTGACATCATGGAAACCCTGAAATCACAGGGCTTTAGCCCGTCATCGCAGGATGTGTTGTATGAAACGCCCTTTGGAACCGCTGATGTTGCCAAACGTGGCTGGCGGTGGTGCGATCCAGAAAGTAAAAGTAGGGAAAGCAATTCGACTGAAGAGAGCGGCAAATCTTGTATCTTCATGCCAGATGCCAGCTATCTGGTTGAACCGGTAGAAGGCCTTTGGCTATTGGCTATCGACGCCAATGTGTATACACCCAAAGGAATGGTTTCGTCGCGGGAATTTAATGGTTCGGGAAATGCGGGTTATAACGCGCTGGTGGACTATAAACCTGAACTCCTTGATTGGATAGCGGGCGTAGTAAAGCGAGCAGAAGAGCATAACAAGCGCCTGATTGCGTTCAGCCATTTTCCTATGGCGGACTTCTACGACAACACACGAAAGCAGCTGGCTGAGCTGTTCGGAGACACCGGCATGCAACTAAAACGTATGCCGTCAGCATCGACAACGCAGATTCTGTCTGATCTAGGATTGCGGTTGCACATGGCCGGACACATGCACCTGTACGACATTGCACAGCCCGAAGATACTGGCGGGCTGGTGAATGTGCAGGTACCGTCACTGGCTGCCTATCAGCCAGGCTACAGCGTGGTTACCTTAAGCAATGATGGCAGTACTCAGGTTGATACCATCATTCAGCAGCAAGTCGCCCGTTTCGATACCTTGTTCCCTGTGTATGCTAAAGAATGGCAATACCGCAACCAGGCGGGGCTGATGAACTGGGATAAAACCATTCTAGATGCGCCGGACTATCTGCGTTTTACCGACGCGCATTTAAAAGAAGTGGTGCGTCAGCGCTATGTGGGTCGTGAATGGCCGCAGCCGCTGGCTACTTTCATTCAAAGCAAAACGGTTGGTGACGCACTGGAAACGCTGGTGTGTGGCAATGTCGGTCGCGTTACTGATGCAGCACTGCTCGCAATGCCCGCCATTACCTTGGCGAACGATTATTACCGGATGAGAAACGCCGGTCAGTTTGCTGACCTCGGTGGACGGGAGATAGTATACGAGCGCCTCAGGGATGCCACGTTGCATTGTGAGTTGCCAGAAACTGCTCTTTTGCATACGCACCTGGTGAGGCGCTTTGTCGAACTGCTCAGCGACGTGGCGGTATCACGGGACGTTACGTCAATCACGGTGAAGGGCATCTAACAGGGGCGCTGGCGCGCCCCGTTGTCAGCCTGCTATCGTGATGATCGCTTCTGCCAGCTTCTGCATGTGGGCAACCGGGGTAAAAATTTGCGGCGTCACGCGGATATTACTGCCGCTGGATAAGTCATTTCTGACAACGGTAAAAATACCAAATTCTTCTTCCAGGCGTTTTTGTAATGCCTGATTTTCTTCGGGGCTGGTTTTGCCTTTTAAACGAAAGCCACCCATGCCAGATGCATTATGTGAACTGGCTGCGCCAAGTATTTCAACTTCAGGGTTTTCCCTCAGTGGTAGCGTCCAGCTTTCCCACAAATACCGCAACCGCGCTTCTTTATTTTTGCCGCCAATTTTGTGGTGAAATGCCAGGGCATCTGGCACGCTTAAGAAACTGGCGAAGTCAGACGTTGCAAGATGTACGCGGTTAGCCACGTCATTGTCGCCCGGATCTTCGCCCGGAAAGGGCATTACAGGTGCTAAGGTGTGTTCCCGCATATACAGAGCGCCTACACCCACCGGTGAACCAATCCATTTATGCAAATTGAAAATTGCCCAGTCGACACCAAGTTCATCCGGCGTGAAGTCGAGTAGACCCCAGGACTGAGCGGTATCACAAATAACATAGATTCCATGTTCTCGCGCAAGTTCTGCAATACGCTTAACCGGCATAACAAGGCCATGCTGATTGCTCACATGGGTAAGCAGCATCAGTTTTAAACGTGGATTGCGCTTAAATGCTTTGCGATACGCATCAACGTAATCATCATCTGCACCGGAGGCCGGAAGTGATAACTCGTGACCTTTTACGTTTCTACTTTCGCTTAACCAGACCATCATGTCCTGGTAGGCAGGGTAATCTATATCTGCCCACAAGATTTCATCGCCTTCCTTAAAATCATTGAATTGCGTGATCAAATTCACGAATGATTCCGTGGCATTGCGGGTCAGCATGATCTCATGAGTTTTAACCTTCAAAGCGTCAGCAACAGACTCCCGCGCGGCAAGAAAATCGGCTTTATACTGCTTACGCACGTACCAGGACATGGCATGATTGACCTTCTCCGTGTGGTCAAAGAAGGCCTGCTGAACAGAATTGGCCATTTTGCCCCAGTAGCCCTGTTCCAGATTGATGATGTCGTTTTGCACATCAAACTGACTGCGTACGGCTTGCCAAAAGTTCTCATCCCTGGCCACGGTTGCAGCTGAACCAACCGGACTTTCAAATTGCTGAGCAGATAAAGATAAAGCGGTAGATGATGCGGCAAATGCCGCTGAATATTTCAAAAACTGTCTTCTGGATGACATGTGTTCCCCAAACCTTGTTATTTTTAGTAATGTTATAGTGTTGCAATTTCCACGCTATAATCTTGAAATGTAAAAGTCCCGGTTTTGAGACGGATGTGCGGAAAATTTAGCCGAAGATGTGGTAGCCGGAGAGATGGATAGTGAAACAGTGAGGGAGAGAAGGGGCTATCAGCCGTTTGAAGGCACCTGCACGATAAGCAGGTGCATCCTTTTTCTGGCCGGTTATTTGATTATTAATTCCGGCTAGGTGCTTAAAGCAAAGCTTGTTTTCTTTCTGCTGGCAACTAACACCATGAGTAGCCCAAGTAAGGCGGTGCCTGCGCCAGCTAAGGCTACCGCTGGTAATCCAAGACCTGCACTTATAACGCCGCCACCTAAAGCTGCGCCAACTGCATTACCAAGGTTGAACGCACCAATGTTCATGGCCGATGCCAGATTCGGCGCTTCGCTGGCCTCCTGCACCACCAATGATTGCAGCGGTGGAACCACAGCGAAGCTGGCAATGCCCCAAAGGAAAATCAGTGGCACAACAACAACGGAAGAAGACATGGTAACGGTAAAGATCACCAGCAGCAGAATGACTGCAATTAACGATACGATTAATGTGCCGTACAACGTGCGGTCGGCATAGCGTCCGCCCAGCACATTACCCACTGCAAGCCCCACGCCGTAAAGCACCAGCATAGCTGTGACAAAAGTCGTCGAAGCATGAGTTTCTTGCTGCAGAATTGGCACAATGTAAGTAAATACCGTGAACATAGAGCTGGCACCCACCACCGTTAACAGGAGCGCTGCCAACACAGAGCCTTTGCTTAACACGGCTAGTTCATTACGAATGTTCGCTTTTTCCTGATTCACCAACGGAGGCAAGCTAAAGCGCAAGGCTATCATTGCCACTAAGCCTATAACCGCAATACCTAGAAATGCATTTCGCCAGCCCAGCGTTGTGCCCACAAAGCTTGCCAGCGGCACACCGCCAACGGTCGCGATAGTAAGCCCTGAAAACATTGCCGCAACCGCACCGGCGCGTTGGTTTGGCGGCACTAATTGGGTTGCAACCACAGCACCAACACCAAAAAATACGCCGTGATTGAACGAGGTAATAATGCGGCTAATCATCAAGGCGCTGTAACTGTCGGCCAGCGCGCTCATTAAATTACCCAGAGTAAAAATGCCCATAGACAACACCAGCAGGCGACGGCGCGGCATATTGGCAAACAGTAAAGTCATGACCGGCGCACCCACCAGCACCCCAAAGGCATATGCACTAATGAGAATACCTGCCGTTGGAATAGAGACGCCTAAGTCATTTGCTATCACGGGCAGCATTCCCATAGGTGAGAATTCCGTTACACCAATTCCAAAAGCACCAATGGCCAGCGCCATCAGTGGAAAGTTAATCTTCATGTTGAACTCAAGTTTATTTATGATGCTTGGGAATATAACGACATAAAGAATGCCCGTGTAGTGGGGTGGAAAGCTAATCTGTTTTGCATTGGATTCACAAATGAAGCAAGTTAAAGCTGATAAAACGGCTGAAATGGAAACCTTTTTAACGGTGGCGACACTTGGCAGTTTGAGTGGGGCGGCCAGAGAACTCGGTCTAACACCATCGGCAGTAAGCCGGATGATGACCCGGATAGAGAAGCGTTTAGGTGTGCGGTTGCTTGTCCGTTCTACCCGCAAACTTTACTTAACCAGCGAGGGGGAATCTTATGCCCTGGCTGCACGGCGGATCTTGAAAGATGTCGAAGAGACCGAGCGCGCCATTGCCGATCGCGCCAGTCCAAGCGGTTTAATTAAAGTGAGTACCGCAACAGCCTACAGTCGTTTGACCATGATTCCCTTGTACAAAGAGTTTTTAGAGCGTTATCCCAACATTAAAATAGAAGCCGAGGTAAGCGATAAAATCAGCAATGTGGCCGATGGCCATATTGACGTCGCAATTCGTTTCGGCCCTTTACCTGACAGCAATTTGACCGCCAGGCGCTTAGGAGAAACCGGCAGAACCATTGTCGCATCGCCGAACTACTTAGCACAGGCAGGCATGCCTGAAACCCCCGCCGACTTAAAGCACTTTAATTGCCTGGATTTTAGCTTCCAGCGCATAGAGCCCGGATGGCCTTTTCGTGAAAATGGTGAAGACTACATTCTGCCCATAGAAGGGAATATGACGTCGAACAATGGTGAAACGCTGGTTGAACTTACCATGGCTGATATTGGCATTACCCGGGTCGGCAACTTTCATATCAAACAGATGCTCGCATCGGGACAACTTGTTCCACTGCTAGAAGACTTCAATCCACAAGACAAAGAAGTTATCCACGCTGTGTTTATTGGCGGGCGACACATGCCGGCCAGAGTGAGGGTGTTTGTGGATTATCTGGTTGAGAAAATGGCTTCCAACTCTTAGAAAATGCTACTTCTTTCCCCATGTTTATATGAAATTCGAACAGGGCTTTCTTTTACAACGGAATGGAGCGTTCTTGTTAGAATGTAAAATGTTAAAGTCAGTAATGCGCTATGCTGGTTGCCCCGGTTTTGCTGATGGTTAACGCTAGACAAATTTAATAAGGCCTGTTGTGAAAAAAGTCGGTATTTTCGTAGACGTGCAAAACGTCTATTACACCACCCGCAGTGCGTTTAAGCGCAATTTTGACTACAACCGTTTCTGGGCTGAGGTGACTCACGATAGGGAAGTGGTGACAGCCAATGCTTATGCCATCAATCGTAACGACGAAAAGCAGAAGCAGTTTCAGAATATTCTCAGAGCTATTGGCTTTGAGGTGAAGCTGAAACCCTTTATACAACGCGCCGACGGCAGTGCCAAGGGCGATTGGGACGTGGGGTTGACGTTAGATATGATAGAAGCAGCGGAACATTGCGACATACTTGTACTGGTGTCTGGCGACGGTGATTTTGATTTGCTGGTTCAGCGTGCCCGGAAAAAGCATCAATGTGAAGTGGAAGTGTACGGTGTTGAGACGCTGACTGCCGACAGCCTGAAGCGCGCGGCTGACCGCTTTGTGCCAGTAACGGATAGTCTGCTACTCTGAAGCCTCCATGCTACTGTCACTGATAATTCTTAAAACATTTAACTGGATTCGTTCATGCGCGTAAAACTCCCCTGCTCAGCCAAAGCTGTGGCTCTATCGTTAGTTACGGTTCTCTCTTTTTGTGTAACCTCTTTCACTGCTGTGGCAGAAACGGCTGCCTGGGCCCAACCAGAAAAAGAGCTGATGGTGCCGGTGGAAGGCGGCAAGATCTATGTGCGTTTAAATGGACTCGAACATAAAAACTCAACACCGGTGATATTTATTCACGGTGGTCCGGGTGGCACGCACAATGGCTTCGTCGGCATGACGGAACTGGCCAACGACCGTATGGTGATCATGTACGATCAACTCGACAGTGGTAGATCAGAGCAGCCAAACGATCCGGCCAACTGGCGGGTCGAACGATTTGTTGATTCTCTAGAGACGATTCGGAAAAACCTAGGGTTAGATGAGTGGCATGTTGTGGGCCATAGTTGGGGCTCGGCGCTGGCACTGGAATACTCGGCTAAATATCCCCAGCACACCGTGTCTACGGTTTTGGGAGGCACGTTTATTTCGACGCCACATTGGATCATGGATGCAAACCTGTTGGTAAAAGCCGCCTCGCAAGACGTACAAAAAACGCTGAAACAGTGCGAATCAGCAAAGCCACCAGAAGGCGATGTTTGTCGTAAGGCTTACACCAAACTTTATTCAGCTTATTACACCCGGGGCATTGGCACCGAAGCGGCTAGAGTCTACTACGAGAACGTAGGCGGCAACGGCTTTAATCCGCTTATCTACAACAAAATGTGGGGACCGAGTGAGTTTTCATCTACCGGCGTGCTAAAGAGCTACGATGCCACCCATTTACTGGCAGACATCGACCCAATGAAAACCCTGTTTATGATTGGTCAATATGACTCAGCCCGGATTGATACGGTGCAGGACTATCTGGCACTGACACCCGGTGCTGAACTGGCTGTGGTACCCGGTGGCGCACACGGTTTCTATAATGATAGGCCACGCATCACGTTTGCATTGTTGAAAAGCTGGTTGGACAGAAAAGACAAGTAAGGTACACCCTGTTACAGCGACTTGCGTGAAATGAACACTCCGCTGAAGCGGAGTGGAGTCATTGCATGTAAAGTACAAAGCCTATCAATTTAATTAGCTTCGCTTTACCCTTTGTCTGAAGCCGGCAAGTCCGGCTAAAAGGCAACCCATCATTGCAAGGGTACCTGGCTCTGGCGCGTTTACAGATGGTGGTGGGGCATTGAAACCCGCTTCCCCGGAAACATAAAATCCAGCAAAGAAAATGTTGTCGTTAACTGAAGGGTTTATGGTGTCTACAGTAATCGAGCTATCGCCCACATTAATGTAGTTTGTCAGGTCGTAACGCTCTGTATCTTCAGCATAAGAAGGCATGAATGGTGAATAAGCATCGTCGAAGCTGCCGAAGGTGATCAGCGAACCATTTGCCTGGTTTTCACCGTCATCAAATCCTCCGGCATTTTCTGTAATCAGTGTACCATTGACTGAAACGTCAGATGCCTGATTACAGCAACTAAAGCCTATACCTAGCACCATCTCTGCAAAGAATCCTGGCGAGGTAGGATCTAAAGGGCTTGCGAAGTTAATTGATGTTGTATCGCCGAGAATGTCCGAGAAACCATCCAGCAAGCCAACAGAAGCAATCGGTAAACTTGAGTTTTCGTAAACGATAACCAGACCACTACCGTCAACTGATGCACCACCCACGAGTTCTTCGATACTGAAATCGTAGATACCACCAGGACCAGCATCGATAGTACTCTTCACAATGGAAGTTACGTCTGCTTTATGCATTCCTGTATGTGGATAACTTGGATTAGTGACCTCCGGGCCAAAAGTAACATTCACACCGTCTAGTGCCACGGTTGGGGTAGAGTTTGAACCTTGAGTCGCGGTATAAAGATAGGCAGCCACTACTGTAGAACCTGCGTCTACACTAGCACTAACAATACCGCTATTACTCGAACCGCCCCATCCATCTGTGGACATTCCGACATTTCCATAATAAGTCGAACTTGGTATGAGGGCCCCGTATGATGACGCTGACAGAGCAATTGCTGAGATGCTTAAAGCCTTAAAAAGGCGCGACATTGACTTTTGCATTACAAAATTTCCTATGATTTGACTTTATCCTTGCTTAGAAATCTTTCTAAGAATTTTTCCGCAAATTAAACGGCTAAATGCGAACTTGATTTGTGCAAAAAATAAGCCAAATAAGGAAATTCTTATTTAACAGAAAGTTAAATTCTGTGTAAATTTTATACGGTTTGGGTTGTAATTTTTACCGACAGTAAAAAAGTATTGGATAGCGCGTTTTTACTGCATGTGCACTGTGGTAACAGTGAAAAGAAGCCGCTGAAGACGGTTAATGTGCATGAGGGCTAACGATATGTACCTGTTGATCGCGCTGTCTATCTTTTCGCTTAGCTTTTTTAAGCGGCGGGCATAAATCATCGTTGTTGTAGTACACAATGCATTCCAGACACTGCACGCACTCGTTGTAATTGATGTCACCTTTGGGCGTGATGGCTTTGATGTCGCATTTGTGATGACACAGGGTACAGGGGTTGCCACAAGCCTTGCGACGGGTAAGCCATTCTCCGGCGTGAAAGTAACCCAGAACGGCCAGGCCGGCGCCCAGCGGACAGACATAGCGGCAGTAGAATTTATTGATCCACAGGCCGGCAACCAGCAAGGCTACGGCATACAAAACAAACGGCCAGGTACGCACAAACTGGAGTGTGATAGCGGTTTTGAACGGTTCCACTTCTGAGGCGATTTCGGCTACTCTTACTGATGCAAAAGACGTGATCACCAGGCCAATCAGAATGGCGTACTTAACCCACCAGAGTTTACTGTGAGCGTCGAAAGGCACCTTCTTCTGACGGATACGCAGCTTTTTCGCCACCCAGCCCACCATTTCCTGCAGTGCGCCAAACGGGCACAGCCAACCACAAAAAATACCACGCCCAACGATAAACAGGCTAACGAATACGTAGCTCCAAAGAATGAACAGAATGGGGTCCATCAAATACATATTGATGTCGAAACCATTGATCACACTTTGCAGGATTGGATAAATGTTGACGATGGAAAGCTGTCCCTGCCACAGCCAGCCAATGAATATGAGCGTGTAGGTGAGGAAACTCCAGCGAACCCAGCGGAATAGCTTCTCGTTAGCCGACAAGCGATGCTGGAATATGAAAATCAGCGTGACCAGAATCAGGCTCACCACCAGAACGGAAATATCCATGATGCGGTTTTCCCAGATTCGCACCCAAGGCGCTTTCGGGGCTTCTTCCACCACGGCTTCGGCAAAATCAAACAGGGTTTCCGGCAGGCTGTAATCATCGTGCAGGTGCAGTTGATTGCGTATGAGATGGTTGCGGGCAATATCAATGTTCAGATTCAATGACATGGTATCCCCAGGGTTGAAGCCAGACTGGGTGTTTACCACGAATACCTGCACATCGTCGCTCTCAGGCATGCCCGCGCCCAATTGTTGGTCGGCATAACTGTAGAAGTTTAAATCCCGCATGGGGAAGGGCAAATCATTCTGCGTCAGCGAAATGCGATTGGCTACCGTGCCGGGTTTGAAGTCGTCTTCCAGGTAGCTGAAGAAACCTTCCGACATCACCAGAAAAGCCTGCTCATTGGGCTTCAGTATTGTCATTAGGCGTTGATATTCGCTATCACCCAACACGTTACGCCCGATAGTCGGGGCGTTCAGGTAGGCGTAATACACGTCGAAGTTGTCGTAAGAAAGGTCAAAAGTATCGCTGGGGAATGTATCAAGCTCAATGTTAAAGCCATCGGCCATATCTTGTTGGCTGATGCGCCATTGACGTACCAAGCCTTCATCAAGCAACTGCTGCCAGTTCTTCTCCTCAAAGGTGTCTTTTGGCGTGGCTAACGGTGAACTGGCGAAGCCGGACAATAATTGACGCGCAACTTTAAGCGAAGACAACAAAATGGTGTCGTTAATGATGATCACCGACACCGTGGCTTTGGTAACGCCATCCACATGCACTGTAGAGGGGTCGTCCGGATTATTCTTGGCAGCAGAATCTACAATTACCCGCTGTCCCACATTCAAGCCTTCATATTGATTAATGAAATTGAGCATGGGTTCCGGGCCAAGCCCATGCAGGAAAATGGGCTCATGGTGATTGATTATACGAATGCCTTTCACATTGCCGGCGGTGTCTATGCCAATAAGCAGGTTGATTCGGGTACCCGAGAAGCCGGGTAAATTCACCAAATCGTTACTGGCAAATACATAGCCCAGTAATTCCTGTAACTGATAAACCGGTTGTACGGGGACATCGGTTTGCTTTTCGCCTATGAGCGTGGCTTTAGGAAAAATGGATTGGATAAGGGAATCATCGATACTGACTTCTTCGGCCAGCGTGGCACATGTGCTAATGCAGAGTGTAATGAAGAAGAGGAGTCTTAAAAAGGCAGTATGGATGAATCCTGTCATGAGGTGGGTCCTTAAAAAAAGAGCTGGCGTCAGGTCCATACCAGCTCCTCAAAGAAAAACTCGCAACAGGGTTGTGGGACCAAAACCCTGCTACGATGCCCGCGTTACGAGCGAGGCAACTTGAAGGTCCAGACTGTACCGCCTTGGTTGATGTCTTTTACGCGTTTGGCAACTTCACCACCCCAAAGAGGAACGGCGCCACCCCAACCAGACAGAACACTCAGATATTGCTCACCGTCCATCTCCCAAGTAATCGGAGAGCCGACGATACCTGAACCTGTATTGAACTTATAAACAATCTCACCGGTCTTCGCATCGAAGCCCATCAGATAGCCTTCTGGAGTACCGGTGAATACCAGGTTACCCGCAGTAGCCAGAACACCACCCCACAGAGGCGCGCCGTTCTTGTATTCCCACACAGTTTCACCGGTTTTCGGATCAACCGCTTTCAGTGAACCAATGTGGTCTTCGAATACTGACTTGATGGTGAAACCAGAGCCTAAGTAAGCCGCACCTTTCTTGTAGCTTACTGGCTCATTCCAGATGTCCATACCCCATTCGTTAGAAGGTACATAGAACAGGCCCGTGTCTTCGCTGTACGCCATAGGCATCCAGTTCTTACCACCCAGGAATGAGGGTACTGAGAATACTGTTTTACCTTTCTCACCGTTCTCGCTTTCAGAAGGGTCACCAGGACGGCCGTTTTCAGTATAGATAGGTGTACCGTCGTCGTTCAGACCGCTCGCCCAAGTAATACCGCTTACGAATGGGAAGCCACGGATGAAATCGCCGTTTTCGCGGTTCAGTACATAGAAATAGCCGTTACGGTCGGCGGTTGCCGCTGCTTTAACGGTTTTACCTTTTGACTTGTAGTCGAAGGCAATGAGCTCGTTAACACCGTCGAAGTCCCAGCCATCGTGTGGCGTGGTCTGGAAGTGCCATTTGATTTCGCCGGTATCAGGGTCGATAGCCAAACGTGAAGAAGAGTACAGATTGTCACCAGGACGTAAGTGAGAGTTCCACGGTGCAGGGTTACCCGTACCCATGAAGATCAGATCTTGATCTGGGTCGTAAGTACCGCCAAGCCATGTTGCTGCACCACCGGTTTTCCACAGGTCGCCAGTCCAGGTCTTGTTCGCTTCACCACCAGTGATGCCGTTTTCTTTGCCGTTCAGGTAACCCATGTGACCTTCAACGGTAGGACGGGTCCATACCAGTTCACCGGTTTTCGCATCACGGGCTTCAACTTTACCCACGATACCGAATTCACCACCAGAAATACCGGTGACAACTTTACCTTTTACAATCATAGGCGCAGCAGTGAATGAGTAACCTGCTTTGTAGTCACCCATTTTCTTACGCCATTTCACTTTACCGGTCTTTTGGTCAAGTGCTACCAGAATCGCGTCCAGGGTACCGAAGATAACCAGGTCGTCGTACAGTGCTGCACCACGGTTGATTACGTCACAGCAAGGCATGATGCCGTCTGGCAGACGGGCTTCGTATTGCCACAGCTCATCACCGGTTTTTACGTCAATGGCGTAAATACGTGAATAAGAGCCGGTTACGAACATAACACCGTCGTGTACCAGAGGCTGTGATTCCTGACCACGTTGCTTCTCGCCACCTAGTGAGAATGCCCATACCGGGTGCATTTTCTTAACGTTTTTGGTGTTCAGCGTGTCCAGAGGGCTAAAACGCTGACCGCGCGGGCCCATACCATAACTAAGTACGTCGCCGGTAGTTTTGGCATCGTTGAGGATATCTTTATCGGTAACGCCTGCCGCTTGAACACCAACAACGGTGCTAAGAGACAAAGCCAGACCGACAGCAGAGCTAATCAGGTGACGTGAAACTGTTCGACATTTCATCAGGTTTCTCCAGTAGTTCAACAGGTGCTTGAGGTGGTTATTCCACCTTTTTGCGCAACCGGCGCGCCTTTCTAAAACCTCGTTAAAGGTTGGGAGAGGTTTTTCCAGGTTGCCTAGCGTTATAGTTCAATCCGTCTTCCGGCGCGTTATGAGTTGGGCAACAGTCACTAAGCATAGACTATGTTCGGATGACGACAGCATCAGTATTAGCTAATGTTTTTTTAACAACCATTAAACCTTGGATTATCATTTTTAATCCCTTAGTAGTACTACCTGCTTATTTGCTTCGAAAAGTCGTAACAAACCGCTGTCATTTAGCTGCTTTGCATTGATAGTGTTACGTTTTTTGGTGTTTTATATAAAAGCGGTGAATGTGAAAAGTGGCGCGAAATTGGAGCTGAAACAAGGCTGTAATGCTGGCTATTTAAGGGTGAGTAAGGAAAAGTTCCCGGTATAAAAACCGGGCTTCTTAGAGTTGAATGGGGTGTCACCGGCTATTCGGCATAAAGACCAGGAATAGTGTAGGTGACGCCGTACTTTTCAAAGATACTTTGCATGCGACCGTCTTTGATCATCGGCTCGGTAATGCCTTCAATGGCGTAGGCAAGTTGTCGGTAGTCCGTTTTTACCGCCATGCCGATGTCCCAGGCTTTTATGCTCATGGCAGCTAAGCCGGTAGCATTGATGGTGTATTGTTCAGAGGCAGGTCGTGCCCACTCCAACTGAGATTGCATGCCCGCGACAGCAGCAACTTCACCCTTCTTGAACAAATCAACGCCATCGAAGGTGGTGGTTGTATGCACCATGTTCTTGCGCAAACGGCCGCCAATGGTCGAACCCAGAAAGGTGTCGGGCAACGAGTCGATTTCTACCGCAATTTTTTCATACTGAAAAATCGCTAGCGTATCGATGCCGTTGGTCTTTTCTGTGTTTTTGAGCAGCGCCCATTTCTCACGGTGATAGGGACCAAACATAGCCACCATTTCATTGCGGGGTAAACCGTAGCCATCAATGCCATAGCTAAACTTGCGGTCGTAAGGGACACGCAACATTAAATCGGCTTTCTGACGAGTGATGATATGGCCTTTCCACACGGCCTGACGCAGGTCGTCTTCAAGGTTCTCGTCGGCATTTATCCACATGAATTCGGCTTTTACGCCCAAACCTTCGGCAATGGCATTGCCCACGTCAATGTCGATACCCGTCGGTTTATCGTTTTCCAGGTAGGAATAGGGAGGGAAGTTATTGTACACCGCGATGGTGATGACGCCAGCATCGATGATGTCGTCGTAGCTTTTGGCCTGAACTGAAAAAGCGCTGGCTGCTATAAAAGCAGTCAGCGCCAGGCCCGTTATCCAGCAACGTAATAAGCGAGCCATGGTCGTTACTCAGGCGTACCGCGAGTCTCAATGTAAGATTTAATCGCCCACATCGCTTCTTGGCTCAGAATGCCTTCAAACGGAGGCATATAAACGCGACCGTCGATTACTGCACCGTTACGGATACGCATCAGGAACCACTCATCAGCTTCTTCCGGGCTGAAAAATTCGTTTTCGTCATTAAGTTTACGCAAATCAGGCGTGATACCACCAGAGATAACTTCCAGACCGTGACAACGTGCACAGTTCTGGTTGTAAGCTGAGTCACCAATTTTGATGGCAGTTTCATTGCCGGTGAATGGATTAGTTGTTTTCCACTCTTCACCTAATTGCGGTAACGCACTGGTATCGACAGCCTGAGGGGTAACGTCGCCGTGAGCAAATGCCTGCGCGGAGGAGAGCGCAATCACTGCTGCAAGCGTGTTACGCATGATGGTAGAAAAAGTTTTCATGTGTACATCTCCAAAAGTTGTCAGATAGTGTCAATGCTGGTTAGAGTTGGCGGACAACCTCAGTTGGTTTTGTTGTATTTGCGACACAACCAGACACCTTTTACAAATTAGGATATAAGCGCTTTTCCTCCAATTGTACTAAGGTAGTAAACCTTTCATCCTTTAAGCTCATTCATTATGGCGGGGGCATCAACTAGTATTTAGTTCACCTTCGCGAAAAGGAGGGTCGGAATGACCGCCCTATATAAAAAAATAATAGCGAAACTTGCCAAGACCTTATGTTTACGTGCAGCGAAGCGTTGCTGTAAACGGTTGCGCCTAAACTTTTTCCTGCCATTGCTTATGCTTTGCTTACCGCCCGTTCACGCCAATGAACTGACCGTAAATATAGCGTACGTTATGCAAACCTCCAGTAAACCTTCGCCATCGCTAGCGTTGTTTAAAACACCTGAGAATAACGGCGTTGCGGGTGCTGAACTGGGCATTGTCGATAGCAACACCACCGGGAAATTCTTAAAGCAGCATTACGCTCTTCAAGTGGTTGAGGGGGCGGATTCTGCTGAGCTTATCGAGTCGTTGAAAAGCTGGCTTGCCACGAACCCAGGGCCCGTTATCCTTGATGTGTCAGACAAGGTAATGTCGGCAATGTTGGCACTGCCAGAAGCTAGCAACCGGTTATTTATCAACGCCACAAATAAGTCTGATCGTTGGCGGGTTACCCAATGTCAGACTGGGCTGCTACACACAGCTCCGAGCTACGCCATGCTAGGCGATGCACTGGGACAGTTTTTAATGGCGAGACGGTGGCGTGAATGGTTTATCGTAGAAGGGAGCAGCGAGGCAGATAAAGCCATGGCTAACGCTTATGTAAGAAGTTCAAAGCGTTTCGGCACCGAAATTACCGGTCGCAGAACCTGGACCTTCGATACGGACCTACGCCGTACCTCTCAGCAGGAAGTGCCTGCACTGACACAGGGTGAAGATTACGACGTGGTGCTGGTAGCTGATGCAGATAACCTGTTCGGCTTTTATCTTCCTTACAACACTTACCTGCCTCGCCCTGTAGCCGGTACGCATGGAATGAAAGCCGCAAGTTGGCATCGCAGTATCGAACAGTGGGGGGCGCTCCAATTGCAAAACCGCTTTTTCGATACCAATGGTCGCCCAATGAATGAAGACGACTACAACGCTTGGCTAGCCGTACGAGCGGTTTCTGAAGCCGTCACTCGCACCAAAGCAGCGAATTCTGCTACGCTTTATCAGTATCTTATGAGCGATAAGTTCGATTTGGCGGCATTCAAAGGGCGTAAGCTTACCTTCCGAAATTGGAACGGTCAGCTTCGACAACCCATTCCACTTGTTCAACCTGAATCTCTGGTTTCCCAGTCGCCTCAGCAGGGTTTCCTGCATCCGAATACCGACCTGGATACGCTGGGGTATGACAAACCTGAAGTGCGCTGCTCAATGGCACAGGAGTAAATAATGAAGTCTTGGATTTTGCCTGTAATGATGATGGCTGCGAGCCCGGCGATGGCAGATATTGCCTACGTATCGAATGAAAAAGATGACACTCTGACCCTAATTGATACTGACGCCCTAGAGGTATTGCAAACCATTGACGTCGGCATGCGCCCCCGGGGCATTATTTTCAGTCACGACTACAAATATTTGTACATCTGCGCCAGTGATTCTGATGCGGTGCAGGTACTGGATGTGGCAACCAACAAAATTATCCATAACCTGCCTTCTGGTGAAGATCCTGAGCAGTTCGCACTGCATCCTAACAATCACCACCTGTACATCGCTAACGAAGATGATGCCGTTGTTACGGTGGTCGATACTGAAAAGCGGGATGTGGTGGCACAAATCGACGTGGGCGTAGAGCCTGAAGGCATGGCGGCCAGTCCAGACGGGAAATGGGTGATCAATACCTCTGAAACCACCAACATGCTGCATTGGATTGACGCCAGCACCCAGGAACTTGTCGATAATACCTTGGTGGATCAGCGCCCCCGTCATGTGGAATTTACTAAAGATGGCAAAACCGTATGGTCATCTTCTGAGATTGGCGGCACTGTCTCCATTGTTGATGTGGCCAGCAAAGCCATCACACATACCATTAATTTTAAAATTCCCGGCGTGCACAGAGACAAGATTCAGCCTGTAGGCGTAAAACTCACCGATAACGGCAAATATGCGTTTGTGGCACTGGGTCCTGCTAATCATGTTGCTGTGGTTGATGCAAAAACCTACGAAGTACTGGACTACCTGTTAGTCGGTCGCAGAGTGTGGATGCTTGAATTCGCCAACGATCAAAAATTACTGCTGACGACCAATGGCGTGAGTGGAGACGTCTCGGTAATTGACACCGACGATTTAAAAGTGATTAAAACCCTGAAAGTGGGTCGCTACCCTTGGGGTGTGGCGGTGAAGCCGTGAGTCTGGCCCTGAAAGTCGATTCGCTGCGTTATCGTTACCAGCAAAAGTGGGTGCTGGACAACGTGGATCTGCAACTAGAGCAGGGGCAGTTTTACGCCTTGCTAGGGCCAAACGGCGCGGGTAAAAGTACGCTGTTTAATCTGCTGTGCCAGCTGCTTCAAACCCGTGACGGCGCCATTGATGTGGCCGGTCACAGCACCTTGAAGGCACCGCGCAAAGCGTTGGCAGCACTGGGCATTGTGTTTCAGCAAAGCACGCTGGATTTAGACCTCACCGTGCAGCAAAACCTGGAATACCACGCCAGTCTTCACGGCATGTCGACAAAAGCGAGTAAAGCGGCTATCGAGCGCGAACTTGCTCGCTTTGAACTTACCGACCGCAAAAAAGATTCTGTACGTTCGTTAAATGGCGGCCACCGTCGCAGGGTGGAAATAGCCCGTGCATTGCTGCATGAACCGGCCATTTTGCTTCTCGATGAAGCCAGTGTGGGACTGGATATGCCAACCCGCGACAGCATCAATCAGCATATTCGTGGCTTATGTGAATCACGGGGCATTACTGTGTTGTCGTCGACCCACCTGGTAGATGAAGTGTTGCCTGAAGACCACCTTATTCTGTTACATCAGGGCAAAATTCTGCTCGACAAACCCTGTCAGCAAGCGCTGGATGATGAGCTGGTGGGCGACGTGAAATCACTGTACCGCAACCTCACTACTTCCGGGGAGGCAGCATGAAATATTGGGTTGCGTTCAAAGGCATTGTGATTCGAGAAATGTGGCGTTTCTGGCATCAAAAAGCCAGACTGGTTAGTGCGCTAGTACGACCCTTATTGTGGCTGGTGGTGTTCGCTGCCGGATTCCGGGCTGCGCTGGGCATCGCAATTATTCCGCCCTACGACACGTATATCACCTATGATGTATATATCATGCCGGGTTTAGCAGGCATTATCCTGCTGTTCAACGGCATGCAAAGTTCTTTGTCGATGGTATACGACCGGGAAATGGGAAGTATGAAAATTTTGCTTACCAGCCCATTGCCAAGGCCATTTTTGTTGGTGTCGAAACTGGTGGCTGGGGCGATTATATCGTTGTTGCAAGCCTATGCTTTTTTCCTGGTAGCCTGGCTGTTGGGTATTGAAGTGCCGCTGATGGGCTACTTATATGCTGCTCCAGCTCTGCTGATAACCGCCTTAATGCTCGGCGCTCTCGGCTTGTTGTTGTCGTCGTTTATCAAGCAGTTAGAAAACTTCGCCGGAGTGATGAATTTCGTCGTCTTTCCCATGTTCTTTCTTTCCTCAGCGCTTTATCCGTTGTGGAAACTTAAAGAATCGAATGAGTGGCTTTATTGGGTGTCAGCGTACAATCCCTTTACCCATGGCGTTGAATTAATACGATTTGCTTTATATGAAAGCTGGAATCCTACGGCAACATGGGTCACTCTAGTTACCACAGTCCTATTCTGCGGCGTGGCAATTTGGGGGTACGATCCAAAGCGTGGTATGCAACAAAAGAAAAAACCAAGCAAGTAGACAGCTTAATGCTCGACAGCGGTATGCTGAATTGACTACTATTCGTTTAGAATTAACAAAAGGTTTACAATTATGGTAGAGATCCTGGTTGCAGACGATCATCCACTTTTTCGTTATGCCATTACAGATTTCGTAGAGCGCAATATCGCTGACACGAAAACTGTCACCTGTACTGATCTCGATGCTGCCATTGAGGTCGCAGAAGAAAATCCAGACATTGATCTGGTTTTGCTCGATTTAAACATGCCTGGCATGGACGGATTGAACGGTATTGTTCGATTCCGAAATCAGTTTCCGGAAATTCCCATCGTGATCGTTTCTGCTGAAGAAGATAAAAACGTGGTATTGCAGGCGTTTACCTATGGTGCAGTAGGCTTTATCACTAAATCCTCCAGCTGTGAGCAGATTGTAGCAGCGTTAGAGCAAGTGCTTTCGGGTCAGGTTTATTTGCCGCCAGATATTATTCGCAAAGGTGGTAACAGCAAGCCAAAAGATGACAGTAATTCTCAGCAAATCGACCCTAAACTGATTGCAGCGCTAACCCGTCGTCAGCTGCTGGTATTTGAATGTATTGCGAAGGGTAAGTCGAATAAACAGATTGCGTACGAACTTAACATTGCCGAAACCACGGTGAAGGCTCACGTATCTGCTATTCTCAATAAACTTAACGTGCACAACCGCATTCAGGCTGCCCTGTGTGCGGCCAGCATCGACTTTAATCATTATTTGATGCGATGAATAAATGATTATGTGGCCGGCTGTCATGGCTGGTCGCAGCTGATGCTACTTATTGCTTAACAGGAATTTACGTAAATCCCGCTCTTCCCGCATGACGTATAAGATGAATACCTTATCTGCTTCCAGTTTATAAAAAATCCGGCAAGGACTTGCTACTACTTCGCGATAATTTAAATGCTCAAGTTCGGGCGGAATGCGTCCTGATTCAGGACATGCTATTTTTAGCTTCTGAATGACTAACAACCTTGCCATCAGAGAGTGCACGTTCTCCCCGTGCTATGCCTTCTAGAATAGACAAACGATTTTGCATAAACTCATAGTCACTGACATCTACGAGGTAAGCCGAAGGAATACCATGTTCTGTTATCAAAACCGGTTCTTTTGTATCACGTAAATCAGCAAGAATTTTTGTCGCCTGCCGCTTAAGCGATGTGACCAATTCTACTTTCATATACGGTGTCTCCGTATGAACACTAAAGTATCACTCAAGTGATACTATTCTATCATTCACACATTTACAAATTGGAAACAGTCATGGCCGGACTTAAGTGATGAGACAGGTTGTCTGAAATCACTCCCCAGCCTTTTTCGACATCAGGTTGCTCAACGCCAGTTTCATCTTGTGAGGCTTAACCGGCTTGTTCAGAAGTGAATAGCCTTTGGCCCGCACGGACTGACGAAGCTCGTTGGTGTAGTTGGCAGTGATCATAATTACGGGCACATCGCTGCCCAGCTCTCGCTCTACAATTTCCAGCGCGTCAAAGCCCGTATCTCCATCGTCGAGGTGGTAATCAGCAACGATGAGATCAGGTTGTAAGTCTTTTAGCCAGTTATCCCGCGCCAGGTCTTCCAGTGTTTGTACGCTGGTCACATCAATGCCCCAGCCGGTAAGTAACTCTTCCATACCACGACAAATGGCTTCGTCGTTATCAATGATCAGTAGGTTTGCACCTTCCAGGTGACTGTTAAACCGGTCTTGTACGGCAGGTTTAATGGGTAAATCTGCTGTACTGCGTTGAGTACCAAAGGGAAGGGTTACCGTGAAGCGGGAACCTTTGTTCTCCACTGATGCTACGCCGATTTTGTGATTCATCACGGTAGCGAGTTTATCTACAATGGCCAGACCTAAACCCAAACCTTGATCGTGACGCCGTTTTTTCGCTTCTACCCGGTTGAATTCCTGGAATATTTCGCTGAGCTTATCTTCCGGTATACCGATGCCGGTGTCGCAGACCTGAATTTCAAGGCCGTGGGCTCTGCGTCGCGCACCCAGCAGAATTGTGCCTTCATTGGTGTAGCGAATGGCATTGGAAAGCAGGTTTCGCAGGATGCGGGCCAGTAGATAGCCGTCGGAATTTACTACTCTGGACGAGTTACGGAAACGGAATTTGAGCCCTTTCGCTTCTGCTTGAGGACGGAATTCAGCTTCCAGATTTGTCATTAAATCTTCAACCGCGAAGTCGTCGAGTACGGGCTCAATAAGGCCCGCTTCCAGCTTAGAAATGTCTACCAGGGCGGAAATTAGCGATTCGAGATTTTCCAATGAATAACTTAATGAATTTGTCAGCTTTAGTGCTTCTGGTTGTAACTTTTGTTCTGCCAGCGCGCTAACAAACAAGCGTGCGGAGTTCATAGGTTGAAGTAGATCGTGACTGGTGGCAGCCAGGAACTTACTTTTTGATTCGTTGGCGTGGTCGGCCTCGCGCTTAGCTTCCAGCAAGTGGATTTGTGCTAACTGGCGGTCTTCAATTTCTTTGCGCAACTGTGCGTTAATCTCAGAAATTTTCTTGGTACGCTGATTAACCCGCTGCTCCATGTAATCATAAGCATGCTTAAGGGCCCGGGCTGTTCTACGTTGTTCGGTGACATCCTGTTCAAGGGCAAAAAAGCCCACCACGTTGCGGTCGTGATCGAAATGGGGAATGTAGGTTTTATTGGAGATCCGGCTATTGCCATTTTCCATGGTACTTTCCACCTCGAAATTCACCGATTGCCCCAGCATCGCCCGCTCAATGTAGATAAACAGATTATTGAAGGCCTGCTCACCCAACACGTGGCGTAGGTGCTGACTGATGATCTCTGAACGGGAACGGTGATACCACTTTTCGAATTCGCGGTTAACGAACTCGTAGCACATATCTTTATTCACGTAGGAAATAAGCGCCGGCATGGCATCGGTAATTAAGCGAATGCGCTGCTCGCTTTCCTGTAATGCACGCTGATGATGACTGCGCTCGGTAATATCGGTAAAGGTATTGAGCATGCCGCCAGAAGGGATCAGGTGGCTCTTGAACAACAACACACAGCCATTTTGCATGGTCACTTCTGTCTCGCAGAAGCCATCGTCGTTTAGTTGTTCCGATAACCGTAATGCGGGCAGGGCATGTAGTTCGCTATTGGCGAGCAGTTCATCATACTTGTCGCCTCGGCGCACCTCACTTTCCTGTAAACCGGCAAACTCAAGAAACTGCTGATTCCAGGTTTCCAGCTCATTGTTTTCGTTAATGAGCGCCACACCCTCGGTCATGTTTTCAAGGGTAGATTTCAGCAACTGTGCTTGTTCCGCCATGGCGGTTTGATAGCGAAGTTCTTCGGTCTTCTTGATGTTGGTGATATCGGTGTACACCACCACCAGGCCATTTTCAGCGGTTTTCCTTTCCGACATCTGAATCCAGGTGTCGTCGCGCAATTTAAAAATCGTCTGGGTAATGGATTCAGGAAACGCACTGACTTTACGTTGAACCTTGCAGCTATGATCGACTAACGGCAGCGAAGCGGCGGTGATTTGCTGAAAAGTTGTTACTCCCATTTCGAACTTAATGCCGAAACGGTTCCAGAATTCACGGCAACGATTGTTTACCAACACAATTTTCCGTTCGGCGTCGAACAACACAAACGATTCTGAAATACTCTCGATGGCGTCGGTGAGTCGTTGTCTGTCTTGATCTGACGATACCCGGCTAATTTCCGCTTCGTGGCGAGCCTGATCGAGTTGTTGGTTTGATTCTTCAAGCCGGTGCAGGGTTTGCTGAAGCTTGTAGGTACGCTCTTTAACCTTGTCGGCCAGCAGTGCTGCGTCTTCAAAGCTTTGATATGCATCACTGTGGTTGCCCCAGCCCATTTCCACACGGCGCATTAATACCGAATTGATTTTATTGAGCTTTTCATTTTCGTAACGAAGCCGTTCCAGTTCGTCGGAAGCGGATTCAGTTTCAACGGCCGGGTAGGGGCTATGAGTAGGTATGTTCTGGCTGGAATTCGTCACGGGGATATCCTATAGCAACACCAGTGAAGGTATGATTAAGGTGTAACCCATTGATTTGCTCACCATAGGTATTAAAGCCAATGACATTGTGCTCCCGGTATAACGCAGACATTTCTGTTTCCAACTGATACTCGTCAACTTCAGCGCGGCGATGCACGCAATCGAAGCCAATAAGCAGTTGGATCTCACCCACTGATTCTTCCAATAAATTAAAGATCATTGAGGTATGAGAAAGCAAGCCAGGTGAGGTCATTTGTGTAAGCACTACGCCTGCGTCTATTGCGCAGAAGAAGGTAAGGCTAAGGTCGTCATTAACCTGCTGAATACTACGAATGTAGAGATGATCACCAATCTGAACCGCCAATGGATACATGGCAAACGTGCGAGGATTGAGATCTTCCAGTTTCAGGTTATTAATGCGGCAGTATTCCAGTGCAGCAGGCTCGGCATTGAACTCTTGCACCACACGTAAATTGGGTGAAACCTGAGTGACTACCAGTTTTTCCTGCTGCGGAGCCAGATGATGCTGCGAAAATACTTCAAACATACAGGTGGTATTCACCAGCATGAATACGGCAGCGTCGCTGTAGAATTTACCGTTATAGAATACCTGGGTGTCTACGAAATGCTGGTCATCACCGGCAGAACCTCCCACCAGCGGCACTTCATGCAAACTGGTACTCAGAGCGGCAATTACCTGCTCCTCGCGGATGGATAATCCGTCGAGCAATGTCATAGCAAAGCAATGCTTGTCGATAGGAGTGGGCGTGACAGCCTTTTTACGTAGATTATCCATCATGCTGGCAACCAAAACATCGGCGTCGTTCTTAGTAAACGCCGTCAGGTTCTCAATGAGTACTGACTCCACTGCAAAAGACTGATGGCTTAAACCAAACGCACTAATGCTATGTTTACAGTACCCAAAAGGGGTTATTTCACCCGCAGATGTACACCCGATAACGGTAATATCAGGGAAGTAGCGCGATAATTCACGGGAGAGTAACTCCAGCGGATATCGTGTGCAGCAATAAAATACCACGCAGGTAGGCTCACACGGAGCAAGTGCCCGATAGATTTCAGCAGCAGCTTTTACCGGGTCTTGATTTTCACTCCCGGCGCGGGCTACACCGCTGACTACATCGTGGGCGACAGCCAGTTGTGCTTGTTGACGACTCATGTTTCCTCCAGAGGTATGGAGGAATAATATCTGTTTCACAAATGCTTAACAACAATGTTGTGCAATTTCACATACGGACTCACCTGTCTGTGTCTCCATAAAGGAGTGCCGGGAAGGCGTTATACAGTGGTTTACATACCTCATTGACCGCCTCATCGTGGAGGAATCGCGGGCGGGGCAGTGAGATAATTTCCTGGTGCACAATGGTCATGGGCTTTGCGTCTAATATCAGCACGCGGTCGGCTATGGTGACGGCCTCCTTTAAATCGTGGGTTACGTAAATAATGCTGAAAGGCTGTTCCTCTTTCAGCGTCAATAATAATCGTCGTAAACTTTCTGCGGCCGGGGCGTCCAGTGATGAAAACGGTTCATCCATGAGTAATACGCCAGGGTTAAACATCATCGCGCGCGCTAACGCCAGGCGTTTGGCCATGCCGCCAGACAATCGCGCAGGATAGCTGTTGATGTCTTTTTCCAGCCCTACCAGTGGGAGTAGTTTTTTCGCTTCGCTTTGTGGATCAGGATGGGTGGCGGGGGCAACCAATGTGACATTTTCCAGCGCAGTGAGCCACGGCATCAGGCGGGCTTCCTGGAACATTAATCCAACAGGACGCTCGGGCACTTCGGCAATCGTACCGTCGTATTCAGTATCGAGCCCGGCGATAATGTTCAGCAGCGTACTTTTTCCTGCGCCAGACGGGCCAATAAGAGCAACAATTTCACCTTCTTCAACGGAAAAATTCAGATCGGCGATTAGTGGGGTAGCGGCTTCAAATGCCTTTTGTTTGACTTCAATTCTCATCGTTGACGCCACCCTGACACCCTTTTTTCAAGCGGGCGTAAAACCAACGCCTCAATGCCGTATACAATGCTAACAAAGGCCAATGTGTAGGCTAAAATGGCGGTGATATCGAACAGTTGGAAATAGGTAGAAAGCTGAAAGCCAACCCCATTACTGCAGCCAATAAGTTCTACTACCAGCACGATTTTCCATACTAGGGCAAGGCCGCCTCGTGCAGCCGCGATGACATACGGATAAAGCTGAGGTAAATACACCTTGCTGAAGGTTCGTAGTGGAGACAACTGGTAAACTTTGGCGACTTCCATCAGTTTGTTGTCTACGGCACGGGCGCCTTCACGCAGGGTCACCGCCACATTCGGCGCCTTGTTTAACACCACAGCCAGAATAGCGGCGATATCGTTCAGACCGAACCAGATAAAGCACAGGATGATGGTGACCAGTGCAGGTACATTCAGCATGAGAGTAAGAATGCTGTCTGCCCAGTCATCAACCCGTTTGCTATGACCCATAACCAGGCCAATGGCAATGCCGATTACCATAGCAATAGAAAATGCAATGGCAACGCGGAGTAACGTTTGGCTGAGGTGATACAGTAGCGGGCCTTGCAATTCACTACCTAAGCGGGCAAATACGTCTGTTGGCGCAGGCAAGAGCGCAGGGTTAAACACGGCCACGCACACTTGCCAGAAAGCCAGTAACAGGCACACTGATGCCAGCCGCTTCAATACCGGAAGCTGGTACCAACGCTGAGTGCTGGCATTTAGTTCGCCAGACACGCTATTCCCATTGCCAAAGGATGGCTTCTGGCAGGGCTGTGAGGCTACCGGTGACATCATTGTCTTCCTGGTTGGCTACAAGCATGGCAAACACCTTCGCCATGGCGGGTTCGGTTTGTTCGGTCACGTGGGTGAAGACGCCATCACGGAATCCGGCAATAAGGTAAGGCTGCGCAGGTTGTGGATAGCGAGTGAAAGCGGGTAGCGATTGCCATACCTCGTCCTGTTCTTTCATTTTTTGCTTCGCGTCGGCTGACAGCGCCAGAAATGAATTAATCGCGCTACGGTGCTCATTAGCCCAGTTTTCACTGAATACCCAGCCTAGTACCGGTAATTTTGTCTCGATACCTGAAGCTTGAAGTAAGTCTTCCATTGTCAGCAGTGTCGGCATATCTTCAGCGTTAAGCTGCGCAGCGTAGTGCCAGAAGTTGAGTACACCGTCCAGTTCGCCTTGTTTTACCAGTGCATTAAGCATGGGGGGCGCACCGAATTTAACGACGATGTCTTTGCCCAGTATTAATCCGGTTTGTTGCTGAATAAATGTTTTGAATAGCACCCAGTTTTTATTGGTTTTCCCGCCGGCGATACCGATAGTTTTGCCTTTTAAGTCACTGAGTGAATGAATGTTTGCGTTGTTTCTAACAACAAGTTGGCCACCGTTAGACGAGTAAGGCGCGAAACGGTATTCGCGGCCAAGGCCTTTTTGTCTGGCAACCCATAGCCAGTCGTTGAGAATGACGTCTACTTTTCCGCCCTGAAGTGCGACAAGTAGCGCCTGAGTAGATGCAAGTGGTATCGCCTCTACTTGAATATCATCGTTTTTTTGCAAGCCTAGGTGTTCAATGGCCTGCATTTCCCAGTTCACTGTGCCGTACTGTAAAACACCTACGCGGACAACGTCTTTGGCAAACGCGTCTTTTACCAGTGCCAGACTGGAGAACAGGAGGCTTAGCAGTAACAGAATGCGCGGCAATACAGTCATAAGGTACTTTTTTCTTCTAGGTTTTGAGAATGGCTTACCTTATTAAGCGTAGACCAGCAGAGGAAAAAGGTACCCGCCAGAATGACGGGTACCGGACTTACGCCTTTTCAGGCAACGCTTTTAGAAAAAGCCCAGCGGGTTGATGTCGTAGCTGGTCAGCAGGTTTTTAGTCTGCTGATAATGGTCCAGCATCATCTTGTGGTTTTCACGGCCTACGCCAGATTTCTTATAACCACCGAATGCCGCGTGAGCCGGATAGGCGTGGTAGCAGTTCATCCATACACGGCCAGCTTCGATGCCGCGACCCATGCGGTATGCACGGTTTGTATCACGGGTCCACAGACCAGCACCCAGACCAAACTCGGTGTTGTTAGCGATGGCCAGTGCTTCCGCTTCGTCTTTAAATGTTGTTACGCCTACTACAGGACCGAAAATCTCTTCCTGGAATACACGCATGTTGTTGTTGCCTTTCAGCAGCGTCGGTTCGATGTAGAAGCCTTTATTGAAGCCTTCAACGTTGGCAGGACCGCCACCGATAAGGACTTCGGCACCTTCTTTCTTACCAATTTCCAGGTAGCCCAGAATCTTGTCATACTGCTCGGCAGAGGCCTGTGCACCCACCTGCGTATCAGTATCCAGCGGGTTACCACGTTTGATTTGCTGTGTACGGGCGATTACCAGAGAGATAAAGTCATCGTACATATCTTCCTGGATCAGAGCGCGTGAAGGACAGGTACATACTTCACCCTGGTTGAAGAAGGCCAGCACCGTACCTTCCACACACTTGCTGAGGAACTCATCTTCGTGCTTCATCACGTCGGAGAAGTAGATGTTAGGCGACTTGCCACCCAGTTCCACGGTCGAAGGAATGATATTCTCTGCAGCGCATTTCAGAATGTGTGCGCCTACCGGAGTGGAGCCTGTGAAAGCGATTTTAGCGATACGCTTGCTTGTTGCCAGTGCCTGACCGGCTTCTGCGCCATAACCGTTGATGATGTTCAGTACACCAGCAGGCAGCAGATCAGCAATAATTTCAGTCAGAACCAGAATAGACGCAGGTGTCTGCTCAGCTGGCTTGAGAACGATACAGTTACCCGCAGCCAATGCCGGAGCCAGCTTCCACGCTGCCATCAGGATTGGGAAGTTCCACGGGATAATCTGACCAACTACGCCCAGCGGCTCGTGGAAGTGATACGCGATGGTGTTTTTGTCGATTTCGCTGATAGAGCCTTCCTGCGCACGGATACAGCCGGCGAAGTAGCGGAAATGGTCAGCGGCCAGCGGGATGTCGGCGTTCAGGGTTTCACGAACGGCTTTACCGTTGTCCCAGGTTTCTGCCACAGCCAGTGCTTCAAGGTTTGCTTCGATGCGATCAGCAATTTTCAGAAGCAGGTTAGAGCGTTCAGTGGCTGAGGTCGAGCCCCAGGCCGCTTTTGCCTTGTGAGCCGCATCAAGCGCCAGCTCAACGTCTTCGGCGGTAGAACGTGGAATGGAACAGAATACTTCGTTGTTAACCGGTGAAACGTTGTCGAAGTACTGGCCTTTTACTGGAGCGACCCATTCGCCGCCGATGTAGTTGCCATATTGTTCTTTAAACGTTACAACCGAGTCTTGTTGTCCAGGTGCTGCGTAAATCATATTTATTACTCCGGTTTTTCAATTTTAAAAGCGTTGCCAGATCGCGAGTTTTAGTCTGTGGACAGCATTTTCGTCTGTCCCGACCCCGGCCCCGCGGACCGGAAATGAATGACTGTTATTTTTCTGGCAATCAAATAACAGTTTAGAAATTTACAATGCCGCCAATCGCGATAGTGTCGGCTTCTTCGTCACCGAGAATGCCGCTGAATTCACTGGAGGCGTATTCAACAGCAAAAGTGACGTGGCTGTTGTAGTTGTAGAACCAAGCAACCTGCATCGCTTCGTGGCCAATGTAGTCTGAATCTTCAATTTCGTTCTCACCGTAAGACACCACAAAACGGTGATCGTCCATTTTGTATGAACCTTGAACCAGATAACCGCTGCTATCTAATTCATTCATGTTCATGTCGTACATAGTTACTGGGCCTAAGCCAAGTGCTGCTTCTGTTGGGCCAAGCAAAATACCGATACCTTCACCGGTGTAACCTGATGCATGCAGTGCAAAGCCACCAAAGCCTACTTTTACGCCGTAAGAAGTACCTGTTGAGTCAACATCACCCATGGTGTCTGACTCTGAACTTTGGTTCAGGAAACCAACCCACGCTGTTACATTACCGCCGTCGAAATCAGTTGAGTAAGTGGCTTCCGCTTCGATGCGTGGTGCAGATTCTTCGCGGTCATCAGCCGCATTGACAGGTGATGGATCGATTGCTGCGATTGCTACTTTGAAACCGCCACCAAAAGTCGGTGTGGTATAACGAATTTGAGAGGTTGGCATAGGATAGGTGTAACCGCTGCCGATGTTACCGAATGAAACGCCCTGACCGTCGATAAGACCAAGCGTGTCATTCACGTTGCCGTAGCCCATCAGGATTTCATCTAAGAAAATGTTGTTACGGTTGAACAGGGTAAAATCTTTACCCAGTAACACTTCACCCCAGTCTGAACCGAGTGTTGCGTAGAACTGACGTACATCAATACCGGTTGAAGTTACCGTGCTGTTGCTGTCATTGATGGTGACCCAGAAAGAAGAACGTCCGCCTACTTTCAGGCCGTTGATGTCTTTGCTGAAGTTCATTCCCAGCCAGTTTGGCAGGAAGCCCATCTTAACGCGAGACTGGTCGCGTGATGTACCAGCAGCATCGCTTTCGGTGCTGGTATTTACGTAAAATGTGTTGAAAGACGCGTCCACAGATACTGTGGCAACTTCTGCGTCATCATAAATCGTGATGGCTGCATTGGCGCTTGAGCAAACCAGTGCTGATACGGCTAAGGCAAGAGGCTTGAGGCTTACGTTCTTGTTGTTCATGTGTTTCACCTATCTTTGATTTGTTTAGTTTTCGTATAGGCGGAGCAACAATTCACATTGATCCCGGGTTACTCATGCCCATTGTTCACTGATGCGTTGCCAGCGAACTTTTTTTGATGTTTCGAGTATTGTTGTCGGGGGCTAAATTGGAAACTCGTCGATAGGGGCGATTCGCTTATCCTTTAGTCCGTCAATGAAATGAAACTATAGGTGTACTTCCAAAGTAGTAGTATTGGCGGTGGCTTCAGGTAGCGCTAAAAAGTACCATTAAAACAAACCTGAATGAGGCCGTGCGCAGGCTTCCCCCACTGTTTTTTTCCACTTACTATTGAGACAGTTCAAGCTGTCTGTAATCCATTTTGAGAGAATTATGACTGCAAAGCGTCACAAATCATTTCCACTGAGCTCGCTGTACTGTGCCCTTTTGACTATGGGCGCAGTCTCTTCTGCGGCAGCGCAAACTGAAGCGGACAGCATTGAACACATTACAACCACTGCATCTCGCACTGGCACAGACAGCTTCACCCAACCGGTCACGGTAAGTAGCGTAGACGATGACGAGATTGCACTTCTGTCGGCAACACATATAGAAGAAGTGTTCGATAATATCGCTGGGGCGCAATTACAGCGCGGGAACGGCCAGGAATACCTTCCAGCATTACGCTCGCCGGTATTTTCGGGTGCGGGCGCCTGTGGCGGCTTACTTACTGCCGAAGACGGCATTCCTTTGCGATCGGCCGGTTTCTGTAACATTAACGAATTGTTTGAAGCCCACAGTGAAATGGCCCAGCGAATTGAAGTGTTAAAAGGCCCAGGCTCGGCACTTTACGGTTCTAACGCCATTCACGGCGTGGTGAACGTGATCACGCCAGATACCACGCAGGGTGGTGGTATGGCGGGTTTTGATTATGGTTCTTACGGCTACACACGATACAAGCTGCGCTCTGGCTACGACGCTGGGAATACTGGTGTAGGTATTAATGCCAGTGTGACCAGTGATAACGGTTACCGTGTTGATGAGGGGCTGAACCAGGAGAAAGTGAATCTTCGTCACCGCTACGAGGGCAACCAATTTTCTGTTAATACTGGCCTCACATATACCAACCTGGAGCAAGATACAGCGGGTTATATCAGCGGTACCGACAGCTACAAAGATAAAGCACTGGCGCAGGGCAATGAAAACCCGGAAGCTTACCGCAATGCCCGTTCACTACGACTGTGGAGCAAGGTAGCAATGACGCTGGATAACGGCGATGAAATCATTGTGACCCCTTATTTCCGCGATCAGGATATGGATTTTCTGATGCATTTCCTGCCAGGCCAACCCATTGAGAAAAACAGCCAGCGTGGTGCGGGCATACAAACGCTGTGGTCTCATGAATTGGCTGACAATATGACATTGCAGGCCGGTGTTGATGGCGAATACACCTCCGGTGATTTGTTGCAATATCAGGACTCGCCAACCGTAGGATCTGCATTTCTGGTAGAAACCATTCCTTCTGGTCGTCACTACGATTACAGCGTAGACGCCACCGTACTCGCGCCTTTTGCAGAACTCAGCGGAGACATCGACAACTGGCACTGGAGCGCGGGCGTGCGATATGAGCACACCAAATACGACTATACAAATAACATGAATGCTGGTCGGGTACGGGAAGATGGCACCACCTGCGGTATGGGGGGCTGCCGCTATACCCGTCCGGAAAGTCGCGATGACAGTTTCAGTAATTTCTCGCCAAAGTTAGGCGCATCGTATTCGCTATCAGACGATTTATTGGTGTACGGAAACCTTTCGCGGGGCTATCGCGCGCCACAAGCCACCGAGCTTTACCGTTTGCAACGCGCCCAATCTGTCGCCGATCTTGAACCGGTGGTTGCCGACAACATCGAAATTGGCCTGAAGAGCAAAGGCGACGTACTTCGCTACAACTTGTCTGTGTATCAGATGGACAAAGACCACTTTATCTATCGTGACAGCGATTATTTCTATGTGGCCAACGGCAAGAGCCGTCACCAGGGCATTGAGCTTGAGGCGGAATGGCAGATGAGCGAACAGTTTGCGTTAATAGTTGCAGCCACCGCAGCGAAACATACGTACCGCCATTCACAGCTTTCTGGCGAAATAGACATTAACGGCAATGGCATGGATACCGCGCCACGACATGTAGCCAACACCCGCCTTCGCTACACGCCGGCCGAAAACATTATTGCTGAACTGGCGTGGAATCACGTAGGCTCGTATTACACCGATCCGGAAAACCAGCATGAATACGATGGCCACGACATTGTGGACCTGAGAACCAGCTGGGATATCACACCGCAAATGACGGTGTCTGGACGAATTAATAACCTGTTTGATGAAGCATACGCAGAACGCGCAGACTACACCTCGTTCAGTGGCGACCGCTATTTCCCCGGTCGTCCGAGAAACTACATGGTTAGTCTCGTTTATCGTTGGGAATAAAATTTCCAACTGTATGTTACGGATGTGAATCTGGTGCGCGCATGGGTGAGGCGTTGATTTCTCAGAACCGTCTGCCGCAGGGAAGCGGCAGCCGAGGCCCCATGGATGGGTTTACGCCGTGTTCTGAAAAACAACGCCTTCCCCTTGCAGAAGCGCAAGACATCCTTGCTGAACGCCCACCTCATCCGCGCGCCAGACGTGCAGCGAACGTTTTAGCATGTGGTTGGTGGTGCGTATAGCGAGAAAGAGTCTGTAGTTGAAACCTTCCGCAGCATGGATGCTGCGGTAGAGCGCCCAGGGATGGGTTTACCGCGTGTTTCAAATACAGACTCTTTCTCGCTGTATAAGCAACACTCGCAGTTTTTCGAGCTATTGGATGACACCGTTTTCAAGACATTCAATAGCTGGAAAAATTGTATTGAGGAAACATCATGAAAAAGATCGTCGTTGTTGGCGGTGGTGCTGGTGGTCTCGAATTAGTGACACATCTGAGTCACAAGCTGGGCCGGAAAGGTGAGGCAGAAGTTATTCTGGTTGATCGTAGCCAGACACACGTGTGGAAACCTTTACTTCACGAAGTGGCGGCCGGGGTTATTGATAAAAACTCCGACGGTGTGGATTACCGCATGCACGCCGTGCGTCATAAATACCAGTTCCAGTTGGGTAATATGCGCCAGCTGGACAAAGAGAAAAAGCAGATAATTCTCGACCCCCTTAACGACCGCGACGGCAAAGAAATCTTGCCAGAGCGCACTATCGATTACGATTACCTGGTGATGGCCCTGGGCAGTGTTTGCAACGATTTTGGTACCCCCGGCGTGGCCGAATATTGCTATAAACTCGACTCCCTGGCCGGCGCTGAGCGTTTCCACCGCGCGTTACTGAATCAGTTACTACGCATCAATCAATCTTGCACCGAGCAGGATATGCTTCACGTTGCCATTGTTGGCGGTGGTGCTACGGGCACTGAGCTGGCGGCACAACTTCACCATATTGCCAATCTCGCCCGGGCGTACGGTATGCCGGAAATGTCTGCCAAGCGTTTAAAGGTGTCCATCATCGAAGCTGGCCCTCGTATTCTGCCCGCATTACCTGAAAAAATAGCTGCGTCAGCGAAAAAAGCACTGCTGAAACTGGGTGTAGAAGTACTTGAAGGCGCTATGGTGTCTGAAGCCACAGAAAAAGGCTTTAAAACCAAAGACGGTCAGGAAATTGATGCTGACTTAATGGTGTGGTCAGCAGGTGTGAAAGCGCCGGATTTCCTGGTGGACATGGGCATTTTTGAAACTAACCGTGCTAATCAGATTTTGGTGAATGAGTATCTGCAAAGCACCATTGATAATCACATTTTTGCCATCGGTGACTGCTGTGGCTTCAAACAGAAAAACGGAAACTGGGTGCCGCCTCGTGCGCAGTCAGCTCACCAAATGGCCACCACTGCCGGTGAGAACATCATTGCCATGTTCCGCGACAGGCCTCTGAAGGAATATGAGTACAAAGACTATGGGTCGCTGGTGCATCTGAGTAAGTACAGCACAGTCGGCAGCCTGATGGGCGCCTTGTCTAACTCCAGTATGTTTATTGAAGGGCGACTGGCACGTCTTGTTTATATCTCACTGTACAACATGCACCAGTTTGCCGTACATGGTTGGTTTAAAGGCACTATGACATTGATGAGTCGTAAGGTGGGCAATATTGTGGGTCATAAACTCAAGCTGCACTAGCACCGTATAAAAGCCAGTGTAATGAGTTAGAGAGTCAGGGGTTCTGGCTCTCTTTTTTATTTATAAAAGGCTGAATCGAATTTGTGTACTTAAATAGTGTCAAAGCGATTCCCGTAAACGATGTCTGGTCCGCATGGAGATTGAAAGTATGAATTTACACAGCGTTTTAAATCAGGTGCTTAACTCGTCGGTAGTGAAACAGCATAAGGACAAACTGGGTGGCTTAGGTTCCGGGTCGTCGTCGGGTTCCGACTCACTAAAGAAAATGGGGCTGGGTATTGCCGGAAGTAGCTTGCTCAAATCACTGCTGAAAAAAGGCAAAGGTTCCACGTTACTTAAAGCGGGTGGCGCCGTGGCTATCGGGGCACTGGCCTACAAGATTTACAATAATTATCAGGCAGAAAAAGCGACGTCTGGTACGGCTGAAACGTTCAGCGAGAATGATTCGAAGCATTCGGTAAATGTATTAAAAGCGATGATTGCCGCGGCGAAAGCCGACGGTCATATTGATGAAACTGAAATGAAGCATATTCATGAAGCACTGGCTAATTCAGCCATCGGCAGCGATGAAAAGCAGTTTCTGGAAAGAGAAATCAATAAGCCGCTTGACCCTTCAGAAGTGGCGGCACTGGCTTCGACACCTGCTGAGGCTTCAGAAATTTATTTGGCTTCATGCTTAGTGATTGATGAAAAAAATCATATGGAAACCGTATACTTGCAGGAGCTTGCCCGCATGCTCAAGCTGGATGACGAGATGGTCAGGCGGCTTAATGAAAGTAGTCGATAGTTATTTTGGAATTTAAATAGAAAATGGAAAGATTGTTCGAAAAGTTGCTTTACGCATCGCGCTGGCTGATGGCACCTATTTATCTGGGGCTCAGCCTGCTTCTTATCTTGTTAACGGTGAAGTTCTTTCAGGAACTGATCCATATAGTGCCCATCATTTTCTCAGTACCGGAAGTTGATTTGATTCTACTGGCGCTGACACTTGTGGATGTGTCGCTAGTGGGCGGCCTGGTCGTTATGGTGATGTTTTCAGGTTACGAGAATTTCGTTTCTAAAATCGATCTCGAAGAGAGCAGCGACAAGCTAGGTTGGTTAGGTACGCTGGATACGGGGTCGCTTAAAAATAAAGTCGCCGCTTCCATTGTGGCAATTTCATCTATTCATCTGCTAAAAGTTTTTATGAATGCCCAGACCATCGAGAACGAGAAAATCATGTGGTATCTGTTCATTCACATCACGTTTGTCGTTTCTGCGTTTGCCATGGGCTATCTGGAAAAAATTAAGAAACACTAAGTCATACAAAGTAATGGCTGTTAAACCTCTATGCTGGCAAGCTTGATGGCAATAACAATGAGGACAACAGCCACGGTTCCATCAAAAATACGCCACCGCAATGGCGAGCTTAACCAGACTTTCAGTTTCGGTGCCAACCACACCAGGCTACTGAACCAGAAGATAGAAGCGACAATCGCGCCCGCTGCAAAAATTTCCGGCTGTGGCTGCAAACTACCAATATTTCCCAGCAATACCACAGTATCAAGGTACACGTGAGGGTTGAGTAAACTGATCCCCAATGCCACCAGACAGGTTTTACGTGCAGACAATGCTTGTTGTGGCGCCACTTGTAGCCCACCGTTTCCTTTCCATGCCCGAGTGAGGGCTTGTGCTGCGAGCCAAAGTAACAGCGCTACGCCGCCCCACATAAGAAAAGGTAACAGTGCGGGCAAAAAAGCCTGAATTTTTACCGCAGCAAACACGCCGGTAATGATGAGTAACACGTCGCATAGAATACAGGTGAGTGCGATGGTTACGCGATGAGGGTTCACCATGCTTTGACTCAGTACCCAAATATTCTGCGAACCAATGGCGACAATCAGGCTAAGCCCCATCAAAATTCCGGTGATCAACGATTCCACGCTATTTCCTCTTACATTGTTCATGCGTTTTCAAACAGTGCGCAGAATAAAGATTAATGGTTTATGATTCTAATGAATAAACCTACTCTATCATGCGTAAAAATCATGTTTGACTATCAATTACTCCGGGCGCTAGAAGCCGTGATTGCCAACCGGGGCTTTGAACGGGCGGCGCAAAAGCTGTTTATTACTCAGTCAGCGGTGAGCCGTCGTATTCGCCAACTGGAGCTGCAAATCGGTGAACCTGTGTTGGTGCGCTCACAACCGCCAGTGGCTACACCTGCCGGAAGCCGACTGCTCACTCATCTGCAACAGGTTATTCAGCTTGAGGCTGCGTTGGGGATGCAGTCGGGCGATGAAGACGCCGAGCAAAATATTCTTGCCGTTCGCATGGCGGTGAATGCAGATTCTCTGGCAACCTGGTTACCTCGGGCGTTGACGTTACCAGAGCAGAAATTCAGTTTCGATTTTCTAGTGGAGGATCAGTCTGTAAGCCTGAAAAGAATGAAACAGGGTGATGGTGTGTATTTGCAGCAGCGATGAAACCGTTAATGGTGGTAAATCCGTTTATCTTGGTGCGCTTCGTTACCGCGCCGTGGCCAGTCCTGGCTTTCTGTCGGCTCATGGCATCACAGAAACTGCTGACCTATTCCATGCCCCTTGTCTGGTGTTCGACCACAACGATAGAACACAACACGATTTTATGCGTGAATACGCGGGCGGTGAGCCAGAATATATTCATTGGTGTCCGTCGTCCGAAGGCTTTCGGCAGGCCATGCTAGCGGGCATGGGGTACGGTATGTTACCGGATCTTCAGATTGAGGATGCCATCGACACCGGTGAACTGGTCGATTTGTTTCCTGGCAAGTACATGGATATTCCCCTGTACTGGCACTACTGGCAATCAGAAAGTCCGCAACTGAAAGCGTTAAGGGAGCATGTGGTTACTTCGGCGCAAAGCTATTTGCAATGAACTATTTGCAATAAGTAATCAGCAATAAGCCATCCGTAATCGTCTTCTTAACTTTTCGAACTGTTGATAGCAGGCTAGTAATCCACCTTCTTACGCATATCCTTGCGCTGGCTCTGCTGTTTCTTTGCTTCCGCACGACGTTTCTGTACGCCTTTACTTACACGCGTCGGGCGGCGGGTTTTCTGTACTTTGGTGGCTTCGCCAATCCATTGTGAAAGTCGGTCGATGGCGTCCTGACGGTTCTGCTCCTGAGTGCGGTAATTCTGTGCTTTCAGCACAAACACGCCTTCTGCAGTGAGCCGTGTGTCAGCTTTAGCCAGCAGACGTGCTTTAATGTGCTCAGGCAATGAAGACGCGGCCACGTCGAAGCGCAGATGAATTGCGCTGCTCACTTTATTCACGTTCTGTCCGCCAGCGCCCTGGGCACGAATAGCGCTCATATCAATTTCGCTATCATCAATGCGCAGGGTGGGGGTAATAAATAACGTCGTCATCAGTTTACCGTTAGACAATGCTGAGTGGGACGTGCCGGAAATACTCTCAGCAATGTACTGTTGAGGGTTTCATAGTCTGCAGCCATTTTGTCGGCTTGCTGCTGGGTGAGAACGCTGCCGAAGGCGGCAATCCGGGCTTCTTCTACGTGGGTATAGTAGAAGATTTGCATGTCGGTGCCGCTGTCTTTCCAGGCGGCATACATATTGTCGATATTCTTTTCTGAGTCATCGATAAACACTACTGCATCGAAGTGACGATTAGTCTGCTTCAGAACCCAGTGCAGCATGTCGCCTTTATTCATACCGGTTGTCATCATCACGCCCTGGCTGTAAGTCAGTTCACGCTCTAGTTGCTCGCGGTATTCGGGTAATGCGCCATCTTCGGTGGCAAGCGGCGATTTGGTCATATCAATACCGTTACTTTCCAACTCGCGCTCAGTCGCCGCACGGTAGCGGGGATCGCGTGAAGTGAGCGCTATCACCGTATTACCGTTCATCTGCCAGGTTGCGACCATTTCCGGTACCAGTGGATCGGTCAATCGCATGGGGTTGAGTTCATAAAGTAACCCAATGGTGTCTTCAAACAGACAGGACACTTTTTGCTGGTCTGTAGGCTGAATGTCCAGTTTGCCACGCTGCCACTGATACCAGATGTCGCCACCTAAATCAGTCGCACTGGTCAGCAGGGTATTGTCGATATCGGACACAATCAGCACATTCTCGGGGCCGTATTTGCGGTTAAAAGCATCCACTTTCGCATCGATATCAGAGTAAGACGTGGTTTCTGTAATTTTTACTGTGCCCTTGGGCGTTGGCGTGCTGGCACAGGCGGTAAGAAACAACGCTGTCGCCACAGAAAGCAGGGCAGATTTTAACAAAGGGTTTTCCATAAACGCGTTTTATTGATTCCAAAAACCGTACTTTAGCAGGTCGTGTTAGCGGAGAAAACGGCAACATGTGGATTAGCGTCGGTTTCGAAGAGTGCTTTGAGGTGATAAGAAAAAGCCGGTCATAGGGAATGACCGGCTTCAATGGGCTTACATCAGAATACCAGGCTGACGAATGCAGAGATGCTGCGCGGTGCACCAACGCCGACAAACTCAGTGGATTCGATATCATCGTAAATCCCTTCCAGTACTTCATCGGCTTCACCATAGGTACCGAAGGTCTCGTACTCTTTGTCGAGCAAGTTGTCGACACGCAAGCCAAGTTTTAAGGCTTCGGTGAGCTGCCAGGTCGCTGATACATCAACGACCGTGTAGCCGCCAAGTTGGCGGTTCTCGTTGGCTTCATCGCCACGGAAGTATTGGCCGCCAGTGTAGTTTACTGACATATCTACCAACAGGTTGTCGATTACCTGCCAATCGAAGTCCAGTCCAAGTTGCATGTCTGGCTGTCCTGGAATGGTGTCACCCGCTTGAACCTGACGGTTACCACCCAGCGGATTTTGCGGGCTAAAAGCGGTATAGTCAGATTGGAAAGTGGCATCTAAGAAGCTGGCACTGGCACCAACAGAAAGGGTGTCAAAGTTATAGCGAGCCGCAAATTCTGCACCCTGACGGCGGGTCTTATCTACGTTCACAAAGTAACCCACAGACGGACGGTCTCCGGCTTGTTGGAAGATGATGTCATCTTTGGAGTTACTGTGGAACACCGCACCGGCCAGTTCAAGGTTATCTTTTATCCAGGAAGCGCGTAGCTCCAAGGTGTCGGTAACAACCTGTTCTAGAGGAGGATCGGCCACGAAACCGTTAGGCAGCTTGCACGGATCATCTTCATCGGCACAAGACAGTTCTGCCGGGCTGGGTGTCCGCGACGATTGGCTATAACTTGCTGAAACCGTTAATGCGTCACGTTGGTACTGTGCCCCAACGGCAGGGTTGAAACGGTTGAATGTGTGATCGCCGTTCAGCGACCCTTCACCGGTTTCAATTTGATCCATCATTTTTATTTCAGAGCGATTAAAGCGGCCAGAAGCCCAAACCTGCCAATTCTCAGACAGTTGCACTGAGTCGCTTAATAACAAGTGGTAGTGCGTTACGTCAGTTCGAAGGAAAACCTCTGAACCCGCATCGAATACGCCCACACCGGTCACGCCGCGGGTGTCTTCTGCAGTGTCGTTGTCCAGAATTGCAAACTCAGTCGCGCTGTTGAAGTCGATATTCGCTCTGTCGATACCGCCACCAAATACCCAGTTGTGGGTATGCATGCGCTGCGCTTTACCATGTAACTCAAAGCTCGCACCATAACTGCGGTTTTTAGTCAGTGAGGTATTGGCAGTGCCGTCCAGCTCGTCTGGGTCTATATCAGAAATGTCTTCTAACGCCGTGTTAGGCAAGTAGCCCACAAACTGCACTGGAATATCATCTGCATCGCCGTCTTCATCATCATCGTCGTCGTCATCGTCGTCGTCATCGACAATGACGTCATCATCACCATCGAAATCATCATCGTCGTCATCGTCATCTTCTTCACCCTCTTCACAGAGGGTTTCACCAAAGCCGACATCACATTCTTCGTAATCGCTGTCGTCACCGTTGTAGGTTTCTATTTCGTTCTCGCGATAATAAAGGTTAACTGCCAGCTGGAGGTTGTCATTCAGTTCCCACTCTTGCGCCAGACTCACAAAAGTGAGGTTGGTCAGTGTTTGATCTGGACGGGTATAGATGGCATCGCGGCCTTCGTAAGGAATTAAATCAACGGGAATGGCGCCATTACCAATCAAATCATTGTCGGCCAGTGCCAGCGTCAGCTGCGTGGATGAGTCGTCAGTTTTCCGCGAAAGCGTACCAAAAAGCTGTTTGACTTCGGTAGGCGAAAAGTCGCGCCAGCCGTCTTCTTCATAAAGACTGGCATTTACATAGTAACCCCACTCTCCGTTATTGCCGCCACTTTCCAACGTAGCGCCTTTCTCACCAAAACTCCCACCTTGTAAGGTGAGCTTGTTGTCGGTGAATGAGAAACCAGTTTTGCTTCGCAGAGACAGCGCACCGCCAAGGGTGTTTTGGCCGAAAAGCGGGTTAGCGCCGCTGATCAGGCTGACGTTATCAAACGCTGACATCGGGACTAAGTCCCAGTTTACGGTATCACCAAACGGTTCGTTAAAGCGCGTGCCGTTCAGGTAAACCGATAAGCCTTGCGGTAAACCAAGGAGTGGAGATGCCGTAAAACCGCGATACTGTACATCGGGTTGAAACGGATTGTTTTGCACATCATTAATCGATACTGAAAGTAACTCGCTGTCGAGCAAGCGAGCCAATGAACTCGCATTGGACAGGCTCAGGTCGTCCGCACCTAGTGATGCATTAACCTGCGAGTTATCAGAACCGTAGCCGGAAAGCGGGGTTTGACCCACCACTTCGATAAGTTCCTGATCTTCCCAGTCCACTTTGTTGGCATGAGCCGCGGTTACTGGAAGCATTGCACACACTGAAAGTGCTAAAAGGCTTTTATTGAATGTTCTCTGAGTCATAGTGCTATTCCACAATTATTATAATGTAAATCGTATGGCAAGTGCCGTTTACAGAAAATTAACTTATGGTCTGAGGATAGGTGGTACTTTGGTATCAACTTATGGGAACTTTTCCCGGTTTGGGTGGGAATACTTCCCAACCTCTAGCTGCGGCAGAATATTTCCCTGTCGACGAGCCATTTGAATACTGCGTTAAAGTGTAGTTTTAAATTCTGAAAAACGTCGTATGTTATTAAAGAGGCATGCAAAAAATTGAAATGCCTCAAAGGAGAACACATGCGTTTCTGGGTTATTGCTCTATGTTTGCTTACTTTGTTGCCTGCTTTGTCAGACGGCAGAGGTGCGGCTGCGGGCGCGAAAACAGAAGCCTTGGTTGCAGCTGTCAGCGGCGATTTGTTCGTTGTTGCCGAAGAGCCAGATGCAGAAGCCGAGTCTGAAAACGGCGATGGCATATTGTCTCCTGTCGACATACCGCTTCCGCGTTTCATTTCTTTTTCTAATACTGAAATAGTTAGTCTCGGCATTGCTGATTATTTCAGTAGCAACGAGATCAGAGGTCCGCCCCGCTTTTCCTGATATCAACTGTGGGTTGCAAATTGGTTGCAGCCAAAATTTTCGATAATTAAGGAATTAGCTATGCATACCTTACCTTTATACAAAACTGAATCTGTAGACAAACTCGCCTGGCCTGAAGTGCAAAACAGACTTACTTTACAGTCGCCAGCAAAGGCCATTTTCACCGACTTTAAACAACATGTGCCGCTGGTCATTGATTACGACGCCAAGGCGGCTGACCTCGAGCAGCTTATGAAGCAGTCGCACGTGAAAATGAAAATTGTGCTGGATAAGGCCGGCCAGTTCAGCGGTATTGTTACACTGGCAGATTTGACCAGTCAGCGCATTATGCAGAAAGTTGCTCAGGGAATTCCCCGCAGCGAATTGACAGCCGCAGATTTCATGCAACCTAAATCTATGTTGCAGTCGTTCGACTATGAGCAGCTCTCATACGCTACCGTAGAAGATATTATCTGTACGCTGAAAGATAATGGGCAACAGCATTGTTTGGTGATCGACCGTGAGGAGCACGTTATACGGGGTATTATCAGTGTGAGTGATATCGCCAGAGAATTGCACTTGCCTTTAGATATTCAGGCTCAGCCCTCCTTTTCTGCACTATCTAGCGTGATTGCTGCCTGAACGAAGAAACTGGTGTGGTGTTCCTGCCATGCCGGTTTCTGCTCAAATAAAATGGGTCGTGAAATAACTCGCGACCCTATATCTACCTGAGACTCTCTATTCTCTGAACAAACCATATTTTTGCTAAAGTTGATGTTTATGCAGCAAAAAGCCATTTTCCACTGTTGCCAGAATTGATATTCTGGAAGTTTTAAGTAATTTTTTCCTTATTTTCAGCGGTTAAATGGATAAATTTAACTAAACTGTAATAACTGGAATGGTTCTCGCAACAACAGGAGCATACAGGTCCCAATTACAGGAGCAATCGCTATGCATGCAACGGGAACATCACCAGCCGTTTTAATGAAAGCCTATGTAATGGCCTATGAAGCGATAGGTTTAACACCGCCAGAGGCCGCGAATTTACTGGGTGTGTCGGAAAATGCACTAACCCAAAGTTTATATGTGGGGTTTGCAGAAAACTCCAACGAAGCAGAAATTCAACTGGCACTGGTGCGAATGTACCATTTGCTGTTTGCGTTGTCAGATGGTGACAGTCGACGCATTGCTGAATGGCTGAACCGCTTTAATTTTCATCTAAATGCAGTGCCCCTTACCGTTTGTCATAATCTGGCAGGCATTATTTACGTTACGGATTATCTTGAAGATTTGCACACCGGGGAGGGCATGCCGTTTGTGGACATCAAAGGCCACATCCATGCGGCCAATGATGACGAAGAAAGAACGATGCGAAGGTAGGGTTGGGGTTAATTCCCTGCCTCAAATGCTTCTGCATCTTTACGTTTATCAACTTTATGCTGATCTTCAGAGCGACCTTCCCGCCAGTAGCTGCTGATATACAACTGCTCATGGGCAACATGGCGTTCTTTCACCAGTAGTTGACGCAATCCGCGCATATCTGAAAATTCACACGCTACCCAAATGCCAGGCTTCCCAGGGTGCCACGACAGTGCTGCCACTTCATCAATCAGGCTATCATTGCCGGTTACCCAGATAATCGATACACCTGCGGGCGCTTCCAGTGCTTGAATGTCGTCTGCCGTCGTTACTTTAATTACGGCATAACCCACTGTTTCTGGCGCGAGTTTCTCCAGATAGGTAGAGATAGCGGGGAGCGATGTCATGTCACCAGCGAATAATACCCAGTCATAACTCTCGGCTAAACCTTTTGAACTGCCCGGTCCGCCCACGACAATGGTATCGCCTTCCAACGCAGAGGCAGCCCAATAGGAAGCAGGGCCGCTGTGTTTGCCATCACCATGAATTGCCATGTCTACATCCATTTCGCCGGCATTTTGGTTGATTGCCCGAATGGTGTAGGTACGAAGCTGCGCATCTTTCATTGATGCGGGGGGCGATGTTAATGGATTACCATCGAAATCAAACATCAGTTTGACGTACGCCGAGGTTTCTATTTCAGGATATTGCTTTAGTGCCTCACCAGAAAAGGTGATGCGACGCATGTTAGGGGTGAGTTCACGATTTTCTTTTACCACTAGACAGGCGGGTTGTCTTGGCTGTCTTTTTTCCATAATACTCTTCTCATTTATATATTCACTAATGATTGTAAATACGAATCATTATTGAGAACAGCTCATTGTTACGGATAAACAGACACTGGGGAATCGTATAAATCGAACATAAAAAAAGCCGGTGACCTGACGGCACCGGCAAAACACTTTTAGGAATACACATGGAAGCAGAAACAATGACATTCAACAACTGTCGTTCTGTAAGATAAACATTAGTTCATGATGATTTATTGATCGACATGGAAGACCATATCAACGTAGTAAACTGTATACCTATTGAACAGAATGTTCGTCTATGGCAGTAAAATTGATTGTTTAAACCCTAGAAAAAAAGCTCCCGCCATATGGCGGGAGAAATCAGAGGTTTTGGAAAGGCCGGGATAGGCCTAGAGGGGAGATTAACTGCCAAGAAGACAGTTCACTTTCAACGTCACAACGTCATCAGTGTTTTTTGCAAAACCTGAACATTCCTCTGTGAAGTATTCAGATTTGCCAAATTAGGTAACAATCCTTCGTACTGCTGACATCCTGTCTGCTTTTCCTAAAGTGATTTCCTTGTCTGATTCTATTAATGCCAGTTGTGTGCCAGAGTGGTGGGTTTGTTATTTTTTAATTTAAATTATTGAATTTTATAGTTTTTTGTGTGGTTGTAAGTAAGGTTGGATAATTTTGGTAAATAACCATGGAAATATTTTCCCATCCAGTGTGTATTTTTTCATACACACTGTTAACACTGCATTTTTATCTCGATGAAATCGCGGTTCGATACACTTCATGGAGCAGGCGCATTGGAATAACGCAACCCGCTCTCCAATTCGAGAGCGCTTAGGCTAGCTGTTTCTTGATTTTGGCGGGTAAGTATTTTTCTACAGCCTTTCCGGTAACCGACCATACAAGCACGGCCGTCCAGGCAATCACTGAAAAACCCGCGGGAATGCAAGCCAACGCAATGAGCTTGGCCTGTTTACGATTAAAAATCATCGCTAAAATCGCGGGCAGGAACCACAAAACGGCTACAGCAGCACAAATAACAATAAGCTCTATAGCGGATACATCCTGAAGTCGGGTAAAAAATTCATTCACGGTCACTCTCCTTATTAACTTGTTCATTGTGCTTAGTCCAAGGCGAATCACTTTTATTACAGGTTGCTGCAATAATTTGTTGGGCCTGGGTAATATCTGACGGATGTCAGCTGAGAAAAGGCCTGAGAGAATAATGGCAGTTTTGGTTGTTTTGTAGTCATATGTGACATAACGAAGTGCAGTAGATTAATCATCTCCTGAATAAATGTTAAGCAAATATTATGACTAAAACGATTTGTATTCTTGCCTATGAGGGCGTCGAACTACTGGATTTATCAGGCCCACAGTCTGCATTTTTTGAAGCGAATCAGTGTCAGCCCGATAGCTATGAACTGAAAGTCGTGGGTTTTAGCACCAAAGCTGTTACTTGTGAAGCCGGCCTGCAGATTATACCCGAGCTGTCTATTGAAGAGATTGGCAAGTGCCATTCCCTGATTATTCCTGGCGGTGCGGGAAGTCGCAGTGACAGTATTACAGAATCGGATTTAGAAAAGCTTAGAAAGCTGATGGTTCACTCAGAGCGGGTAGTTTCTATCTGTACCGGAGCATATTTGCTTGCGCGAACAGGGTTGCCTTCGGGAACGAAAGTCACCACACATTGGGCATTCGCAGAAAAATTGAAAACCGCGTTTCCCACACTAACGGTAGAAAGCGCAAAGCTCTATATCAGAGATGGGAAGTATTGGTCGTCTGCCGGTGTGACTTCTGGCATCGATTTAACATTAAGCCTCATTGAAGCCGATTGCGGCAAGGCTGTTGCTCATTATGTGGCGAAACATCTTGTGGTTTATATGAAACGTTCAGGTAATCAGAAGCAGTACTCAGACTTACTTGATATTCAGTCGCCACGGCAAGATCGCCTGGGCAATGTGATTAATTGGATTCGGGACAATATCGGCCGCGATATCACGGTTTCTCTTCTTGCTGAACAACTCTGCCTGAGCGAACGACAGTGTCATCGCTTCTTTATTGACGAAACGGGGCTTAATCCAGCTGCCTATGTAGAGAAATTTCGCATGCAGGTGGCCAGCGATCTGTTGGTCAGTTCAGAGCGGGAAATGAAAGCCATTGCCGTGTTTGTGGGCTTTTCCTCATACGATGGTTTTCGCCGGGCCTTTATTCGTAATTTTTCCGTTTCGCCTTCTGCATATAGGAATGCATTTCGGTTTATCTAATTGAGTATGCGAGTGTTAGAAATAAATTTATATTTTTAAATGAAAGTATTTAAATTTTTGTCCAATTAAATTATCTACACCAAAACATTACAGGTTTTTAATCTAACAATTTCAAAATCTGACTTAAAAGTCTATGTGTTTGAATTTAAACGTTATTTTTTAAGGAAAAGAGCTCGCGCTCAGTTATTTTAAATAACTATACTTTCGTCTATATTTTTTGCTTTTTTCCAGACCACACCTATAAAAAAATGCATAATGGAGCGCTAAATTTCAGGGAAAGTGCTTTTCATGAATATCAAAAATTGTGAAGACGAAGCGATTCATTTAATCGAGTCTGTACAGAGCTTTGGCTATCTTCTGGCTATCGAGCCTGGCACCGGGCTGGTTCGCGTGATGAGTGCAAACATCGCGGATATTTTTTCGTCACCCATCGTGCCAAATGAAACACTGATGTCTGAGCTGGTAGAGATGCCCGATAACAGCACAGAAATTCTCACAGAACTTTATGCTAAGGCGGAAGCGGTAGGTCGCCGTCATTCATACGAGTGGAAGTTTCGCAATCAAATTTACCACGATGGTGAATGGCACCAACTAGTCAGCAGTGTTATTTACGCCAGTGGTGGTTATCTCATTATTGAACTTGAGCCATCACCGGTGCTCACCGGCAGTGTATCGTCTAAATGGACACCAACAGACACCGATATTCGCCCTTTACTGCCTAGTCTTTTTGAACTTAACTCCGTGGAAGCAGTGGCAGACAAGATAGCGTCTGCCATGCGTGGCTTTATCGAATTCGATCGGGTGTGCGTGTACAAGTTTGATAAAGACTACTGCGGAGAAGTCATCGGTGAAGATTGCGCCGACGACATGGTTCCGTTTAAAGGTTTACGGTTTCCTGCGTCAGACATTCCTTCTCAAGCCCGTGCGCTTTACGTAAAGAACCTGGTTCGCTGCGTTTACGATACCGATGAAACACCAGTGCCTTTACTACCTGCGCTTTCTGATAGCGAAAGAACGCCCCTTGATATGTCACTTTCTATGGTAAGAGGGGTTTCGCCCGTTCATTTACAATACATGCGGAACATGGGCATTCGCGCTTCTTTCTCAGTATCGCTGATTTATGAAAATCGTCTGTGGGGGCTTATTGCTTGTCATAATCGCGAGCCGAAATATGTAGAGCAGCGTAGTCGATTGATTTGCGAAAGCTTGTGTCAGGTTTTCACTTATCAATTGCATGGTAAAAGCGTAGAGGTCAAAAGGGAATCGCTTCAGAAGCGACAGCAAAACTTGAATCAGGCGATCAATGCCTTGACCAACAAAGGTAATCCGCTGGAAGGACTAAAAGACGAGCAGGACTTGTTGCTTTCGACTATGCGGGTATGCGGTATTGCGGTGGTCACGCCTAATTCCCACTATCTGGTAGGGAAAACGCCCAGCTTTGAAACCATTTCTCACCTGTTTCATGAGTATTCCAGCGATAAGTCTGGGCCATCGAAGGTAACCGCACTGACGCGGATCTCCAGCGACATAATTGCAAACTTTAAGTTAAACGGTGTGCGCGGCCTGTTTATTTCTCCGGTTTCGAGTCGCCACGGTTACTACACGATGTGGTTCCGGGAACCAGTAGACAAAACCGTACGCTGGGCGGGTAAAGTGCAAACCGATGGCGATAAGCCTAAATCACTCACGCCGAGAGATTCATTCGAGACATACCTTCAGACGGTGGTGGATCAGTCTGTTGAATGGTCTACCGATGATAAATTACTCATTGAAGCCTTTGAGCAATTGTTTATCCCCTATGCGCTGGGAATGAAAAATTCGCTGGATAGCCAGGTGGCAAAATTAGAAGAACTGGATAAAGCAAAAGATCAGTTTCTTGCCAGTATTTCCCACGAATTACGTACCCCACTGAACTCGATTATGGGGTGGACGGATCTAGCATTAATGGATACGTCGAATAAGGAGCGTTTGGTTGAAGCGTTAAACGTAGTGAAGCGGGCTGCAAGCACTCAGGCTGATTTAATTAACGACATTCTGGATCTTTCCAGAATTATCTCTGGCACCATGAAGCTGAGTACACACACGTTGCCGATTAGCGAAGCAATTAAAGACGTAACTAAGCAATTCGAGGCAGGTTTCGGGGCGAAGAACATTCACCTAACCAGTGTGTTCAAAGACGAGCATACTACCATTCTGGCGGATAAAGTGCGTATCAAACAGGTGATACACAACCTGCTCTCCAATGCGCTTAAATTCACGCCCAAAGGTGGCTCTGTCACTATTAGTGGAGCCCGTGACCATTCTAATTATAAATTCTTCGTGCGTGACACCGGAAAAGGTATCCCGGAAGAGCAATTGAATTATGTTTTCGAGCGCTTTTATCAAGGAAAGGTTTCGCACAACAAACAGGGCTTAGGCCTTGGGTTATCGATTGTTAAAAGTATTGTGGAAATGCACGGCGGTAGCATTTGGGCAATGAGCGATGGAGAAGGGTTGGGAACCACATTTTATGTGACCTTACCCATTGCCCCTGTTGCTACGAAAAGCCCAGAAGAAACACAATCCAATATTGTTGAAGGCGCAGCGGGAAGCAGCGATCGTCTTCGTGGCCTGCGCATTCTGGTTGCAGAAGACGAAGAAGATGCCCGCAGATTCATTCGCCTGTTCCTTGAAAGTCACGGTGCGGTCGTCACCCTGGCGAAAAATGGTCTGGTAGCCTGGAAGTTACTTAATGAAACGCCTGAAGCGTTTAATCTGGTGCTTTCTGACATCGGCATGCCGGAACTTGATGGTTTGGGTTACATCGCGAAAATCAGAAGCAGCGAACGAGAAGATATTCGGAATTTCGATGCGGTTGCACTAACTGCTTATGCTTACACGGCGGATAGGGTTAAAGCCCTGAAGGCAGGATTTTCCAACTACGTTTCGAAGCCAGTTGATGCCGAAGAGTTGCTTACCGTACTGGAAATGTACAAACCTGAATAATCCTTCACGCCTTATCTGAATCTCAGATAAGGCGCCTGGGCGCTTTACAAATAAGAAAGCCACAGCATGAGCAAAGCGCCGCCTATCATAAACAAATTCTCTGAAAGTGATACAAAACCCAACGGCACATTACTGTCGCCGCCCACGCAAGCACACTTAAGTTCCCGCTTATCGATGTAAACCGCTTTAACAACGGAAACCGCACCGATGGTACCGATAAAAAGCGAGATTGGCGCAATGATTACTGCGGGCAACATCGCTACCATGCCAATACCCGCAAATGCTTCAAGAAAGGGATAAATATAGGCGTAGCGAAGATGTCGCATAGCCAGCAAATCGTAGGTGATGAAAGAGTTGGTGAAACTAAATAAATCTCGCAGTTTCTGAACGGCTAATAGGGTCATTGAAAAGGCGATAAAGAGCAATAGCGTGCGAATGCTAAATAGATTCGCCATTAGCGCATGCTGCATAGCCAGCGCTAACAGTAATCCAACGGCAAAAATGGCGAGTACAGGTGTATAAGTCGTACCAGACTGTGCGCTGTCCCCTTTATTGAACAAGGCTTGAAGGTCGTCATAGCCTCCTACACGCTTGCCGTCGATAAATGTTTGAGGCGTCGTTTTTACACCATGATCTTGCTTGAACTTGTCAGTTTCTTCTCGCGAGGTCAGCTTATGATCTTCAATTTCAAAGCCTTCTCGTTCTAGCAAATCTTTTGAGCGTAAGCCAAAAGGGCAAATATGCTCATTTGTTACCATACGATAGAGAATTGCTTTCTTAGCCATGTTTGCCTCATTTCAACGAAAACCTTATACAAAGTAGCTACGGCGTCAGCTTGATTTTTGATCGTCTTCCATTAAAAGGGTTTGAAATGACATACTTATATCTTAAGTTTTGCATTTCATCTTGCTCGTCACGGTGGTAACTTCATCCATAGACAATTCGCCTAACCTTAATTTGACGAGCGGTTTTAAAAGCGAAAACCGTGGTCGTACCTGGCCTGGGTGCCAAACAATGTCAGGGATTGCGCCAAGATATTAAAATTGAAACATATTTTGGTTAGGTTTCTGGTTAAGAAAGCGGATGATAGTGCCGATACAAATACTATCCTGGTGTTCAGGCAAGTGCGCTTCGAACTGCGAAATCGAATTCAATATCAATAAATAACTCGTTGGAAAGACAGTCTATGTTTAATCGTCACCTCGTCAAAGAAAATGAAGCACTTCGTCAAGAGCTTCACATGCTCAAACAGGTTCGTGAAAGTTTCTTAGAGGAAACGATTTATCTACGTCTGGATCATGCTGGCCGAATCGAATTCGTTAACCAACATTTTCAAAACGAGCTCGGATATACCGCATCTGAAGTAATGGGCCGTCCGTTTCTAGAGTTTGTTCCTGAAATCGCGAAGTCGACAATGCACTACAAAAAACTCAAAAGTGCTTTCGACATTAATCAGACTTATCAGGGGGCTATTGAATTTACGCGTCGAAATGGCGAAGAAGCTTGGCTGCGCAGCATCTTGCAGCCCGTTGTTGATATAGAAGGCCGGTTAGATCATTACTCTGTGAGCATGACAGATCTCACAAGAACGATTGCGTTGTCTAAAGAGCATGAAGATTTGGTAGAAGCATTACACAAATCGACCGCCACAATCGAGTTTGACCTAAACGGACATGTTATCGACGCCAACAAGCCGTTCTTGCGTACAGTGAAATACGACCTGAATGACATCAAAGGCAAGCATCACCGCATCTTTTGTACCGACGAAGAAGCAAATTCGGAGGGCTACAAACAGTTCTGGGCCAAGTTAGCCCGTGGCGAGTTTGTCGCAGGTCGCTTCAAGCGTGTGGATTCGCATGGAAATACGATTTGGCTAGAAGCAACGTATAACCCCATTCACGATTCTCATGGGCGCTTGTATAAAGTATTTAAGTTTGCCACTGAGATTACTGCGCAGGTAGCGCAGGAGCAAGCCGTATCGAACGCGGCAGACATTGCCTATCACACATCTAACAATACCGATGCAGTGGCGAGAAAGGGTAAAGATGTCATCAACAAAGTGCTCGAGGAAATGTCTTCGCTGTCTGAACAAATGGATAAAGCGAAAGAAGGTATTCACGCCCTCGACTCACAATCTCAACAAATTGCCACGATTATTGGCAGTATCAGCGCTATTGCAGATCAAACCAACCTGCTTGCATTGAACGCGGCTATCGAGGCAGCGCGGGCAGGAGATCAAGGCCGTGGATTTGCTGTTGTTGCCGATGAAGTGCGTCAGTTGGCTTCACGCACCTCAGAAGCGACAGATGAAATTGTTAACGTGGTGAAACACAACCAATCTCTGGCTGCTGAAGCTGTTGACCTTGTAAACAAGGGTGATGAGAAAGCGCAGACAGGTTTGTCATATGCTGAAGAGGCCGGCGCGGTTATTGAAGAAATTCAAAATGGTGCCAGAGCGGTAGTGGATGCTGTTGGCCAGTTTGCGAATCAGCTAAACAACTAAATAGATTTTTCTTATATAAAAACGCAGCATGATCAACATGCTGCGTTTTTTTTGCAAAATACATTGATGTATTAGTTTTTATTTATATAATGAGGGTAAATATCTTAGACTTGATGTGAATAACCAGGCTGAATCTAATGTCTTCACTGTTGTTACGCTTTGCCACTCAGCGCGCTGGCTGGGTCTACATTCTTCTTCTGGCACTCACACTGGGTGCCGGCGCAATGATCCCTAATCTGACTGTCGATACCGATCCGGAAAACATGCTTCCGGCTGACCATCCGGCGAGAATTTTTCATAACCAGACTAAGCAGACGTTCGCCATGCACGATGCCATTGTGGTGGGCGTGGTCGCTGAGCAAGATGCTAACGGTGTCTATACGCCTGAAACTCTGTCGGAAGTGAAGCAACTTACGGATAGCATTCTTGAGCTCGATGGTGTGATTGATGCGGATTTAATGTCGCTTTCCACGGTGGACAATATTTCTCAGGCCGGGCCAGGGACCATTCGGTTTGAGTGGATGATGGACAAGGCACCGGTTGATGAAGCGGGCGCGAAAGCCATCGAGCAGAGCATCTCCCGCCTGCCGCTGCTGTACGATACGCTGGTGGCGGAAACCGGCAAAGCGGCAGCGATTTATGTGCCTATTGCGGATAAAAACGAAAGTTATCGCATTGCTGAAGACATCCGTGCCGCCATCAGCAAAATGGGGTCGCAGCAACAGTGGTATATCACCGGTCTGCCGGTGGCGGAAGATCAGTTTGGTGTAGAAATGTTCATTCAAATGGGCATTTCCGCGCCACTGGCCGGGCTAATGATCTTTATTCTGCTTTTCCTGTTTTTTCGCAATTTGCCGCTAATCATCGCACCAATGATTGTTGCTATGGCGACGGTGATCGTCACCATGGGTATCATGATTGGTATGGGCTTTACCGTACACATCATGTCGTCGATGATTGCGATTTTCCTGATGCCCATCGCGGTGGTGGATTCGGTGCACATTCTGTCGGAGTTTTCAGACCGCTATAAGCCGGGCGAAAGCGCCGGGGAAGTTATCAGCAAGGTGGTGTCTCATCTGTTCACACCCATGCTATATACCTCAATTACTTCATCAGTAGGCTTTTTCTCACTCATGCTGACGCCTATTCCGCCAGTGCAGATCTTCGGCGCGTTTGTTGGCTTCGGCATTCTGTTCGCTTTCCTGGTCACGTTGGTATTCATGCCCGCCTATGTGTCCCGTATGAGCGATAAGGCATTGCTGAATTTGCAGCAAACAATGCACGGTGAAGGTGATGGTCAGTCTCGTGTTGCTGCTATTGCCCGAAGTATTGGTAAGCTGGCAATGTCCTGGCGTCGGGGCTGGCTGGTCGTATTCAGTGCTTTATTTGCAGTTTCAGTTTGGGGAATCACCCAGATCCAGATTAATGACAACCCGGTTCGCTGGTTTAAAGCTGACCACGAAATCCGTGTGGCTGACAGAGTGCTGAACGAGAATTTTGCCGGGACTTATAATGCTTACCTGGTGTTTAGCGATACCAATGCGGTGCCTTCGGCAGCGGCATTAATTGGGGTGGATGTACCCGAAGAATTATCTGGCTGGCAGTGGGATACGCTTAAATCTGTGGCAGAACAAACCCCAACTGCTGCACTGGAGTCGCTAATTATCGCTATCGACGACGCCTTGTTTACCGTGGAGTCGGATGAAGCCTTGGATTATCTGGACAAACTGGTAGCACGCACAGAGAAAACCTTGTCGGCAAGCAAAACGTTCCAGTTCCCCGCTCAACTGGCGTACATTTCAGATCTTCAGAATTACCTAGCGACCACCGGTCTGGTGGGTAAATCTAACTCGCTGGCTGATGTGGTTAAAGTGGTGAACCGTGAACTCCGTGGCGGCGAGGAGAAAGACTACGCCCTGCCGGATTCTCCCCAGGCCGTTGCACAAACCCTGCTGCAGTATCAGTCCTCACATCGCCCTAATGATTTATGGCACTTTGTTACGCCGGATTACCGTGAAAGCCTGCTGTGGCTGCAGCTCACCAGTGGTGATAATCAGGATATGACAGCGGCGATGAAGCTGGCTGAGCAATACGTTTCTGAGCATCCGCTCCCTGCAGGAATTGATTACCAGTGGGCAGGTAAGGCCTATCTTAATGTGGTGTGGCAGGAGAACATGGTCGCCGGCATGCTCAATAGTCTGCTTGGTGCGTTCATCATGGTTTTTGTCATGATGATGGTGCTGTTCCGATCCTTCGTTTTCGGCGTGCTAGCCATGCTACCACTGACGATTACCATCGCTTTCATTTACGGCCTCATTGGTATTGTCGGTAAAGACTACGACATGCCTATCGCCGTGCTTTCTGCACTCACTTTAGGGTTATCAGTGGACTTCGCCATTCATTTCCTCGAACGTGCACGGGCAATATTCAAAGAAACTAACAATGTATCCGCAACACTTGAAGCCATGTTCGGCGAACCTGCCTCTGCCATTACCCGCAACGCTCTGGTTATCGCGCTGGGCTTTACGCCCTTGTTGTTTGCCCCGCTGGTGCCCTACATCACCGTAGGTGTTTTTCTGGCCAGTATCATGGCAATTTCCGCACTGGTGACCCTACTGGTGCTGCCTGCAGCAATGAGTTTGCTGCATCGTTTTGTTTTCAAATCCCGTTAACCGGGAGCAGGAGAGTAAGATGGTTGTGAGAAGTATGAAATCTGCAATGGCATTGGCATTCACCGGTTTACTGGTGGCATCTGCATCAGTCTGGTCTGCTGAATTCGATGTAAACGAGCTGATTCAGGCATCAGAACGGGCATCGTATTATGCCGGTGACGATGGCCGTTCAGATGCGCGAATGATGATTGTGGACGCGCAGGGCCGTAAACAACTGCGTCAGTTCACTATTCTGAGAAAAGACGTTGCCGACAATGACGATCAGAAAATGATAGTATTCTTCACCCGTCCGGCCGATGTGCGCGATACCGTATTCCGGGTAGAGAAACATGCTGCCGTTAGTGAGGACGATGATCGCTGGTTATATCTGCCGGCGCTGGACCTGGTGAAGCGAATTTCTGCCGGTGATAAACGCACCTCATTTGTCGGTTCACACTTTTTCTACGAAGACGTATCTGGCCGTGCTGTTAGCGAAGATAACTTCACACTACAGGAAGAAACCGACAGCCGTTACGTACTGAAAGCCGAACCTAAAAATCCTGATTCCGTTGAGTTCAGCTACTACGTGGTGGAAATCGATAAAACTACGAAAATACCTATGCTGATCAACTTCTACAAAGCGAATGGTGAGAACTATCGCCGGATAGAGGCGGTGGAAGTAGAAACGATTGAGAGTTTTCCCACAGTGACCCGCTCGAAAGTGTCTGATTTGGCTTCTGGTGGTTACACGCTGATGGAATTCCGAAACATGGACTACAACCTGGGCCTAGAAGACGACATCTTCAGTGAACGTAGTCTGCGCACGCCGCCTATGCAGTGGTTGAAATAATATGGCCGGTAACAGCTTTCGTACAAGCCTGCTGGCGGCAGCATTTGCGCTGAGTGTTGGCGTATTCGCGCAGGAAGCGTCACCAGCTGTAGACGATTGGGGGGCTTTTGATGAAATGGGCGATTGGGACGATGAAGAAGTCGCGTCTCCGTTCAACTGGGCCGGATTTATTGATATTGCCGCCGGTACCCGTTTACAGAGCGACAGCGCTATTCGTGGTGACACCACGCTGGCTGATGGCCGCGGTCAATTTCAGGCGGACTATGCTTTTGAAAGTTCGAAAATCGGCTTTCGTGGTGATGTCTGGTACGACGGTGTCACCGATAGCTGGGAGTCACAAATCCGTGAGCTTTACTGGCAGGGCAATCTCGGTTTTCTCGGTAACGCTGGAGAGAAGTTCGACCTCAAAGCGGGTCAGCAGATCCTCACCTGGGGCGTCGGGGATTATCTGTTCCTCAACGATTTATTTCCTAAGGATTATCAGTCCTTCTTCGCCGGGCGGGACGACGATTACCTGAAATATCCGTCACTGGCGGTAAAGCTCAGTGGCTACTTTGACTTGGTGAACGTGGATTTTGTGGTGATGCCGGAATTCGAGCCGGATAACGGTATCAACGGTGAATATTTCTCCTACTTTAATCCCATGCTCGGTGAAAACACCGGTGCACGTATGGTGATCCCGGATGAAAACAAGCCCGACGACCCGGAATACGCGCTGCGTTTATTTCGCAGTGTGGCGGGAACGGAGCTGGCGATTTACGGTTACAAGGGGTTCACCAAGCTGCCTGAAGCGGCTGACGAAATTGGCAGACCTTTGTACAGCGACCTTATCGTAACCGGATTCAGCGCCATCCGGCCCATTGGCCCGGGTATTGGTAAGCTGGAATACGCTTTTCATGATGGTGAAGATACCGATGGCTCAGACCCCCTTATTCCTAACGATCAGAGCCGCCTGCTGATTGGTTACGAGCAAGAACTGATTGCAAATTTGACCGGTGGCCTGCAGTGGTACACCGAGTTTAATCATGGTTACGATGCGCGGATAGCCAACAGCCCGTGGCCGCAATTCGAAGCGGCGGAGCGCCGTCACGTGATCACCACACAACTGCGCTATCAGGCATTGCAGCAGACGCTGGTGTTGCACGCATTTAACTTCTGGTCACCCACCGATGATGATGGCTTCCTGCGATTCCGGGCAACGTACTCACCCACCGACAAATGGCAGGTGTCCGGCGGCATGAATCTGTTTTATGGCGATGAAGCACATACGTTTTATGGTCAGTTTGAAGATGCATCCAACGTGAATGCGTCTTTTCGTTTCTTTTTTGAGGGATAGCATCGCTTAATTCTGTATCCGCAGATACACAGCGTAGCAGTACGCAGCAAAGACTGTGGTAAATTGTATGTGTGAGGGTAGGTGAGTTGCACGGCTTGTCTCCTTTTGACTGGCTCGTCTTAACAAAGTAACGGGGCAGCTTCTTCAAACGGGTTATTTATTTTTCTTTTTTCGGAGTTTTCTTGGAAGGCATTGCATTTTTCGAGCTGTTTACCGGTGCCGGTGAGCTTTCTTCACTGGTTGCCGCTGGCCTCATCGCACTCACATTCATTACCAGCATCATTACTGCCACCATTGGTATTGGCGGTGGCGTTTTATTGCTGGCGACCATGGCGACGGTGATGCCGCTGGCGGCGCTCATTCCTGTTCATGGTTTGGTGCAACTGGGCACAAATGGTAGCCGGGCGTTTATGACTCGGCAGCATACCGACTGGAACATGGTGAAGTGGTTTGTGGCTGGCGCGTTGATTGGTGCTGTCATGGCATCTTTTATTGTGGTGCAGTTGCCATTAGTGGCTATTCAGTTTGCTATTGCAGGCTTTATTTTGTTTCTGGTGTGGGGGCCTAAACAGAAAAACCGGGAGTTGGGTGACAAAGGCCGCTTTGTTGCGGGTATTTTTACTACAGTGGCAACCATGTTTGTAGGTGCAACCGGGCCGCTGGTGGCGGGTTTCGTGCATCGTTCTACCAGCGACAAGATGAAGCTGGTATCGACTTTTGCTACCTGTATGACTTTTCAGCATCTGCTCAAGGCACTTGTATTCAGCTTTGCCGGGTTTGCCTTCTTTCAGTGGTTACCATTGGTATTGGCAATGATTGCCAGTGGCTATGCCGGAACCTGGCTAGGACTTAAATTTCTGAAAAAAGTCCCGGCTGAAAAATTTCGGTTAATATTCCGTGTGGTGGTAACGCTGTTAGCCATGCGCCTTATCTGGCAGGGGATTGAAGGGTTATGATGGCCAAGCGTTGACGCGGCTTACATCGAAGCTTACGTCAGCGTTTACGCAACGTCAGCTCGTATCTTTGTAACTTGCGGTACAGCGTACGGGTGCTTACGCCCAGCAATTCTGCGAGTGATTCCGGCGTGCCGTCATAAGTTGCCGCTATATCCGAAAGATAACTGGCTTCTGCCTCATCCAGCGTTTTAAGGTGAGGGGTAAATTCAGGCTCACCACCAGTATGTTGTATGGTCAGGTGCATCGGTAAATCAGCAGGGGTAATCAGCTCGTCAACAGACAGCAGCGCTGATTGCTCCACAATATTACGTAGTTCACGGATATTCCCTGGGAAGCCGTAACGATTCAGGAGTAGCAGTGCTTCTCGGGTGAAACTTTTATCTGCATGCCCAGTTTGAATAAGAAAGTGTTGGCAAAGCTCCGCGATATCTTCCCGTCGCTGCCGCAAAGACGGCAATAAAATGGGAAAGCCTGCAATACGGTAATATAAGTCCTGACGAAACTGCCCCTTTTCCACCATCTCTTTTAGATTCTTGTGGGTGGCGCACACCAGTCGGAAATTGGATTTTCTCTGCTTCAAGCTGCCCACCGGGCGATAGCTGCCGGTTTCCAGCAAACGCAGTAATTTTACCTGCATACTCAACGGTACATCGCCAATTTCATCAAAGAATACGGTGCCACCGTCGGCCGCGTCTATCAGGCCCTTTTTCGACGTGCTGGCGCCGGTGAATGCGCCTTTCTCGTATCCAAATAGCTCCGACTCAAACAAGGTTTCGGTTAGACCTGTACACTCAATTACCACAAAGGCTTCTTTACGGCGCTTGCTGCTGTCGTGAATAGCCTGGGCAACCAGTTCCTTGCCTGAACCGGTTTCCCCCTGAAGCAATACGGCAATGTCTGCCGGCGCCGCGCGGCTGATTTGCTGCAACATCTGGCGGAAAGAGGGGGCGTTGCCAATGAGCTTGCCTTTTCCTGCCCGACTCGAAGCGTATTGAATTCGTTCCAATATTTCCAAATACCCGAGAACCATGCCGTCCTCATCGTGCACCGGTTTCATCAGAATGTCGCAGTAAGAATCACCATGCTGGGTTTTATGGTTATGCACCACTGTGGTGGCGCGTCCGGACTGCTGACACTCTGCCAGCGGGCAGGATTCTCCGGCTTGATCACAGGGTACCGTGTTGCGGTGAGATATCTGGTGGCAACGACTCTGACCCGTAATAACGTCATCCTGATAAGTGTCGCGGTAAGGCTGATTAACGGCGTGGATAACATAGTCCGGCGTAATAAAAATGGCCGGTTTGTCGATGGCATTAATCATCGATTGAATGATGCTGATATTCATATGTTGTCTGACGATACTGTCACTATGGTGACAAATTTGTCAAAAAATTTCGTTTTCCGCAATGAAAGTTTGCCAATTCTATAAAGATAAATCTTGCGATGGATCAAGTTGCGACAAAATCTAAAGGTGTAATGTAGCGCCATGAATCCAGCGACGTGTCTTGAGTCTTACCGACTAGCCTGTTGTCTCTGCTGTATGCGTATATCTATCGGTTATTGGCGATTTGCAAGCACCAGACGAGAGGAATACGCCATTCATTCAACCGTTGGCACGACACGTGCTCAGTAAGTGAATAAATGGCAGCCGATGTGTCGCCAAAGAGAGAGCCAAATTACTAATTAACCGGGAGATGTTCCTAATGAGCGATACATTAATTGAGTTATCGCGCTGGCAGTTTGCATTAACTGCTATGTTCCATTTTATCTTCGTTCCTCTCACCCTCGGACTCACGTTCCTGCTTGCCATTATGGAATCGGTGTACGTGATGACCGGCAAGGAAATCTATAAAGAGATGACCAAGTTCTGGGGTAAGTTGTTCGGGATAAATTTCGCTATTGGTGTGGCAACGGGCCTCACCATGGAGTTCCAGTTCGGTATGAACTGGTCTTATTATTCTCATTACGTAGGTGACATTTTTGGCGCACCACTGGCAATTGAAGGATTAATGGCGTTCTTCCTCGAATCAACGTTCGTGGGCCTGTTTTTCTTCGGCTGGGACCGCATGTCAAAAGTGAAGCACCTCATGGCGACCTGGTTGGTAGCTATCGGCTCAAACTTCTCTGCACTGTGGATCCTTATTGCCAATGGCTGGATGCAAAATCCTGTGGGCGCAGAGTTCAATGTCGAATCCATGCGTATGGAAATGGCCAGCTTCGCTGATGTGATTTTCAACCCTGTGGCTCAGGTTAAATTTGTCCACACCGTATCCGCAGGTTATACCACTGGCGCCATGTTCATTCTGGCGATCTCAAGCTATTACCTGCTTAAGCACAAACACGTGGCTTTCGCCCGTCGTTCGTTTGCAATTGCAGCAAGCTTCGGTCTGGCATCGGTATTATCTGTAATTATCCTCGGTGATGAAAGTGGTTACGAAATCGGTGACGTGCAGAAAGTTAAACTGGCTGCTGTTGAAGCTGAATACGAAACCCATCCTGCTCCCGCGCCATTCACCATCTTTGGTATTCCGAACGATGAAGAAGAGCGTATGGACTATGCCATTCAGATCCCTTATGCCATGGGGATTATTGCTACCCGCAGCTTCGACGAAGAAGTGATTGGTATTAAAGATCTGAAAGAGAATCACCGTGTGCGTATTCTATCTGGTGTTCAGGCGTACAAATACATGGATGCAGTACGTGACGGCTCTGCAACGCCAGCTGAAAAAGCGTTGTTTGAAGCAAACAGAGAGAACCTGGGTTACGCCATGTTGCTGCAACCTTACACCGACGATATCACTCAGCCTACACCTGAAGCGCTGAAAAAGGCCGTGGATTACAGCATTCCGCCCGTGGCGCCGCTATTCTACTCTTTCCGCCTTATGGTGGTTGCAGGCTTCCTGATGTTGGTGCTGTTTGCCACTGCATTCTGGTACAGCACTAAACACCGTATCACCCAACCACGCTGGTTACTTAAATCTGCGTTGTATGGTTTGCCGCTGCCTTGGATTGCCTGTGAAGCAGGCTGGTTTGTGGCTGAGTTTGGTCGTCAGCCATGGTCTATCGCCGAAGTACTGCCGGTTCATGTGTCAGTGTCAAATTTGAGCGTAAGTGATGTGGTGTTCACTATGGTTGGCTACACCCTGTTCTACACCGTGATGTTCATCATTAGCTTCTATCTGATGAAGAAGTTCGCCAAAAAAGGACCCACTCCGCCAGCGGATGAGAAAGAAGAAAGCGTTATTGGCCTGAATGAAGGAGTACACGCATGATTGATTATGAAGTTCTACGGGTAGTTTGGTGGGTGCTGGTGGGCGTGCTGCTGATTGGCTTCGCCATCACCGACGGCTTTGATTTAGGGGTAGGCGCACTGCTTACCATTATCGGACGTACCGACGAAGAGCGTCGGGTAATGATTAATACGGTAGGCCCACACTGGGACGGTAACCAAGTCTGGTTTATCACTGCAGGTGGCGCTATTTTCGCTGCCTGGCCAATGATTTATGCCACCGCGTTCTCCGGTTTTTACATTGCATTGTTTCTGACCCTTGCGGCACTGTGGATGCGTCCGCTAGGCTTTGATTATCGCAGTAAATTACCCAGCCAGAAATGGCGCAAAAACTGGGATATCGCGCTGTTCTTTGGTGGTTTCGTGCCTATCCTGATTTTCGGCGTGGCTTTCGGCAACCTGCTACAGGGCGTACCTTTCGAGTTGGATAACACCCTGAAATCTACTTACAGTGGTTCTTTCTTTGGCCTGCTGAACCCGTTCGCTATCCTGTGCGGCCTGGTATCTGTGGCGCTACTACTGAACCATGGTTCAACCTGGCTGCAAATGAAAACCGACGGTTTTGTTGAATCTCGTGCGCGCTCTGCATCGATGGTGTTGTCGCTGGTTACTGTGACACTGTTTATTCTGGCTGGCGTATGGATTGCGTTCGGTGTCGATGGATACGTAGTAACGTCGACTATCGATACGGGTGCAGTGACTAATCCTATGCATAAAACGGTCGCCACTGAAACCGGTGCGTGGATGAATAACTATAGTCTGTATCCCTGGATGGTGATCGCACCTGCGCTGGGTATTCTGGGCGGATTAGCTTGTGCTTTTTTCTCAAAAGCAGCGCGCGGCGGATGGGCATTTGTCTCTAGTTCTGTCATGATTGCGGGCGTCATCTTAACTGCGGGTTTCTCCATGTTCCCGTTCCTGATGCCAAGCAGCACCATGCCAGACGTGAGTCTGACAATGTGGGATGCGACATCCAGCGAAATGACCCTACGTATCATGTTTTTTGTAGCCTGTGTGTTTGTACCGATTGTTTTGTCTTACACCGCTTACGGCTTTTACGTAATGCGCGGTCGCATTAAAAACGCTGATTTAGACAAATCTCACGCAATTTACTAGGAGAAGATACTATGTGGTATTTCACTTGGATCCTTGGTGTACTGCTGGCTTGCTCATTCGGCATTATTAATGCCATGTGGCTGGAAGCAACCGAGAACCTGGACCGCCCCGATACTGAAGAATAAGGGATAATTTGAGTCGTTCCCACTCTCTTTCTGGCTGGTTTCAGCAATCTGTAGCCACCGGAGATGCCGCTTCCCGCGGCGCTCTGGTGGCTTTAGTCTTTCTACAGGTTTTCCGCGACATCGCGCTCATCGCTGCTTATTGGGGCTTTTCAGCCATGATTACCCAGTGGGTGATGGAAGAAAGTCCTGCTTCAACCTCGATGCTTGTGCTTACCCTCGTTAGTCTGCTGCTGGTGTGGGTGAGTCAGGGGCTATCATTGTTTCTTAATCACCGATTCCGTTTGGGCCTGCTGGCGCAACTGCAATCGCGGTTGTTAGTTACTTTTTCCCGTCAGCAGCACGCCTTGGTGCGCCAGCATTCGGCTTTCCACTGGCAAACCTTGTGGCAAATGCATTTGCCTGCTGTGGTGAACTGGCATTTTGATTACCGAGTGCAGCAGATGGTGGCCGTCGTCGTGCCGGTAATTGCGCTAGTGGCGATTTTGGCGGTGAATTTGGTGGTAGGGGCGAGCCTGCTGATCACCTTGCCCATTGTGCCGTTATTTATGGTGCTGGTAGGTAAAGGCGCTGCTGCCCAGCATCGCAAACATTTCATCGCGCTGGAAAGGTTAGGCCGCCTGTTTGTTGACCGTGTGTCGGCACTGCCTTTACTGGCGATGTTTCGGGCGCACGATGCACAACGTAAACTGTTGGACACCGCCGGTAACAGCCTGCGGGAGCGCACCATGAAAGTGGTGTCTATTGCTTTTCTCTCTACCACTGTACTGGATTTCTTCTCTACTCTGGCAGTGGCGTTGATTGCCGTTTATATCGGTTTCACTCTGCTGGGTGAATTTGATTTGGGCGAATCTATTAATTTGCAGCAGGGCTTATGGCTGTTGCTCACTGCACCGCTGTTGCTCTCTGAAATGAAAAAGCTGGGTCAGTTTTATCACCAGAAAGCCCAGGCTGAATCTGCTCGGGAAGCCATGGGCGATATGTTAAAAAACGATGAGTTGTCAGCGTATGACGCGGAATTCTCGTCACTTTCACTCACCGGCGAACTGACTACGACGCCGGATCTGCGTACCGAACAGCTGAACTTGGAAACCGGAGACTGGGTGCGACTTGGTGGCGAATCCGGTGCCGGTAAAACCGTGTTGATGGAGCTGCTAAGCGGCCAGCGTCCGGGCCTTGATGCGTCGGTCACTCACTATGCGCTGCTCACTCAGACCCCGGTTATTCTGCCGTTTTCCGTGCGGGAGAATCTTACGCTCGGCGGTAATTTTACCGGCGATTTGCTTAAACAGGTACTGGCCGAAGTCGAGCTAACCGCCTGGGTGGCTTCACTGCCTCAGGGACTAGATACGCCAATGGGGGAGCATCCACCACTTTCCGGTGGGCAAGCTCAGCGATTGGCGATTGCTCGCTTGCTGTTACGCAAAGCGCCAGTGTGGTTTCTGGATGAACCCACCGCCCACTTGCCGCAGGCACAACATGATGCCATCAGTGCACTCATTCATCGCACCTGCGGCGATGCTACCGTGATTTGGGCATCACACAAACCGCTGCCTGAAGCCTGGTTTAACCGCAGTTGGCAGGTTGCAAACGGAGTGGTGTCACAATGAGAAATATACCGTTCATCAGTTTACTTTTAGCTATCCTGCACACCACGTCAGGATTACTCATTCTTATATTTTCATCCTGGTTTCTCGCTGCTTGCGCGCTAATGCCGGTTAATTTTAATTACATGCTGCCTGCTGTGATTATCCGAGCCCTCGCACTTACCCGAATTGGCGCCGGTTATGGCCATATGTGGCTGGCCCACCATGACTTATTGGGCCGCACGACTTGGTTGCGCAGCGAACTGTTCAATCGCCTAAAAGATCTTATCTTGCTGGAAAAAGCGGGGGATGTGGAAAAGCTCGCCGCACAAACTGAAATGCTGTCATCCGTGTGGGTGGGCTGGGTAGCCCATCAGGCCAGCGCTGTGGTGCTGGTACTGCTGTCGGTTTCTGTAGTGACGTATCTAACATTGCCCGGTGCGGCTTTCATGTGGATTATGGCCGGACTGTGGCTGGTGATCAGCCTCTGGCTTGTGTACTTCGGGCTGAATAAGGCCGCCAGTCAGGCGAAAGACGAGCAAGCATTTCGTTATCAGTCTGAACATTTCTTTGCTGCCAGCAGCCTGTGGCATCTGCAACTGAATGAAAATAACCAGCAGTTTCGCAATGCGCCGCAGCTTTCATCAGTTTGGCAGAATCAGCAGACGGTGGAATCCGCCGGTCAGTGGGGGTTGTGGTTCATTCACGGTGCCGCTATAGCAGCCATTGGCGCACTGTTCTGGAGTAATCAGGAGGACGGCTTCGGCGACGCCACGGCGATCATCGTGCCTATGCTGCTACTGAGTATTACCGACTGGCTGGGGCGTCCTGTGGGCACGGCGGCCCATTTGGGTAAATACCGACAGGCGGCACAGGCGCTGAAGCGGGACGATGCTGCGCCATTACCGCCTATGGTTCAGGGCGCGCCGGAACAGAAGATTGAGTTGCAGTATTTTCAGGCACAGACCATGCCTCACGGAATATCTGCGACACTACCGGTTTCCGGGCTGGTGGTCTTACTCGGCGCCTCTGGCTGCGGCAAATCTTCGCTGATGAAAGCGCTGGCAGGTCTGGTTCCGGCTCACGGCGAATTGCTGTTTGACGGCAGTACCGTGGCGGCTGGTCGTCGTGAAGGCTGGGTATATGTGGAGCAATCGCCGCGTATTCTTGAAGCCACGCTGAAAATGAACCTGAATCCGGCTGAGAAAACGATGACTGCGGAAGCAATGTCGCAGGCACTGGCGCAGTTTGGTCTGCAAACGCTGACCAATACTGATGAGTGGCTGGGGCAGGGCGGACGTCGTCTCTCTGGCGGTGAATCTCGCCGATTGTCTATGGCACGGGCGCAGCTAGCCGAACCTGATGTGTGGCTGGTGGACGAGCCTTTTGAAGGACTGGATGAACGTAACCAGCAACTGGTTGAAGCGGGTTTGTTGCAAGCCGCTGAGAATAATTTGGTGATTGTAGCTACTCACGTTCTGCCAGCGAAACTGGCTGACGGGGCCGTACAAATTATTGAAATGTGACAGCTAAGACTGCACACTCTGCTAATACAATAATTCAATGCCGGTATGCTGATAGCGCTTTCTGAAGCGCCCGTCATGCCGGACCTCAGGCGGGCGGAGACTCACCTTGCATTCTCATAGTCATCATCACGGTCATTCTCATGGCCATCACCATCATCATCACGATGTGAGTGATTCGCAACGTATCGGCTGGGCGTTCTGGCTCAACTTTGTCTTTACCATTATTGAGTTTATCGGTGGCTGGCTTACCAACTCCGTAGCCATAATGGCTGATGCCGTACATGACTTAGGTGATTCCCTTTCTATCGGACTGGCGTGGTACCTAAGTAAAGTGGGTCATAAGCAAGCTGATGACGAGTATACCTATGGCTACAAACGTTTAAGTTTGCTGGGTGCCATGATTAACGGTCTCATACTGGTGGTTGGTTCGGTTTGGGTGCTTTCTGAAGCGATTCCACGGTTGTGGGACCCAGAAATGCCGGTAACGGAAGGCATGATTGGTCTGGCTATTCTGGGAATTGCAGTAAACGGTTACGCCGCTTACAAGCTTTCGGGCGGCAGTTCTATGAACGAAAAAGTGCTTAACTGGCACTTACTGGAAGATGTGCTCGGCTGGGTAGCCGTATTGATTGTGGGCATTGTGTTGCACTTTGTTCACTGGCCAATCCTTGATCCACTGCTATCTGTACTGTTCACGCTGTTTATTCTGTTCAACGTGGTTCGATACGTTATCGACACAACTAAGTTATTTCTACAGGGCAACCCTGATGTAGAGAAAAAGCGGGAAATTCACGATGCGCTGATGTCTGTCGAGCACGTGAAAGCCCTGCATCACGTGCACTTCTGGTCGCTGGACGGCGAACAGCACGTTCTCACCGCCCATGTCGAATTACAATGCGACATTGATGCTGACACCAATCGCCGACTGAAAGCACAAATCAACGATAAGCTGGCAGATTTTGCATTAGCCCACACCACCATAGAGTTTGAAATGCCCGGTGAAGTCTGCCGCGATCATGACGACCACGACCACGACCACGACCACGACCACGACCACGACCACGACCACGACCACGACCACGACCACGACCACTAGATCGTGGAGAGCAGGGGCATTCGAAACACGCCGTGAATACATCCATGTAGGCTCGGCTGCCGCATCCCTGCGGCAGACGGTTTCGAATGCTCCCTGCTCTCCACTGAGATGGTCGTTTTCGCACTTGCACTCGAAACTCGCCGTAAAACCGTCCCTGGGCTAAGCTTTTATTGAGAATACAACCGCATCCATGCGGTTGACGGTTTCGAATGCCCCTTCAATTCAACGTGTAGAATCGAGTACATTTACTTTTCAATGCGCATGCATATGCGTATATTCGATTCTGTACTACGGATCTGGAGACGCTATATGAATACCCTGTATGATCAGAATGCACCTAAAAAAGCCACTAATCTGAGTGTTAACAGCGATTTATTGAGTAAAGCGCGAGGAATGAATATTAATCTGTCGGCAACGTTGGAACAGGCTTTAAAAGAAAAACTAGCCGCAAGCGAAGCTGAAACATGGAAAGCTGAGAATAAAATTGCGATGCAGAAATACAACGAGTTGATCGAAGAGAATGGAAACTTCAGCGACGAATTCAGAGTATTCTGATGGCGCAGTTCGACGTTTATGCCAATAGCAATCGGAATACGAAAAAGGTATATCCCTTTATTGTCGACATTCAGCATGATGCCCTGTCGCATCTGGCTACACGTCTGGTTGTGCCATTAGTCAATGCCAGTAGAAAACCGGGAATGGTAATGAGAAAGCTGGCTCCGGAAATAGTCATAGATAAATCCGTTTTCATCTTCATGACTCCACAGCTTGCAGCAGTGCCTGTTGAAATGTTGCAATCGCCTCTAGGCTCCCTCAGTCACTCACGACACATGCTGGTGGATGCGATAGATTTCGCTGTCACCGGTGTATAGTTCCTAAATTTAATCTTGGCTGCAGAGTATTATTCTTCATGCAATGTGGCCTGTTCCGACAACAAATTGACCCTGCCTAACAGTTTTTTTGAGATTCCCTTCAATACACTGAATATCAGAATACTGGCATTACGTAGCTAACGTGCCTGTTCATATTAAAACAAGTGAAAAGCTGATAAACCGAGGGAATAATCATGAATCATTTCAAACCGCAACACCTTGCCAGACTGGTAAGTGGTGTGCTTGCAGGTTCGTTGCTGCTGCCGGGGCTGGCGCTGGCACAGGACGAATCTGATACCCAAAAAGAAGAAGAAACAGTCTTTGAGAAAGTAACCGTAACCGCGACCAAGCGTAGCAACGATTTACGTGAAGTGGCGGGTTCAGTCAGCGCCCTGACCGGCGATATGCTCTCTGAAATGGGCGCGGAAAGCCTGGGCGATTATATTAACCGCTTGCCGGGTGTACATTTTAACGACTATCAGCCCGGCGTATCTGAAGTGGTTATCCGTGGTGTCTCAGCGTCAACCTATCACGAGCAGGGCCAGACTACAGTGGGATACTTTATTAATGATATTCCACTGAGTGAAGCGGGCTGGCCGATTGTTCTGCCAGACGTTGATACCTTCGATTTACAACGGGTTGAGGTACTGCGCGGACCTCAGGGTTCACTGTATGGTGCGGCTACCTTGGGTGGATTGGTGAACTACATCGCCAAAGAGGCGCAGACAGACGGTATTGATGCTGCGGTAGAAGCGTCCCTTGGCTCTACAAAAAATTCCGAAGACGCGAACTACTCTGTGAAAGCCATGGTGAACCTGCCCATCATCGAGGATACCCTGGCTGCACGTTTTGTTGTGCTGGACCGTTACGAAGGCGGCTATCTGGATAACGTGGGTACCGGCGTTGATGCGTCTAACAATGTGGAAGTGAAAGGGTATCGTGGTTCACTGGTGTACACACCCGCGGAAGGCACAAAAATTTCACTGATGAGTATGTTCCAGGAATCGGATCTAGATGACCAGACATATGCCACTTATCCCACGTTGACCCGCGATACGGTTGTACCTGAACCGCATCATACCGAATTTACCCTGCATTCACTTCGCGTGGAGCAGGATCTGGGTTTTGCTGACTTAACCTTTCTTGGCGCACTGGCTGAAAAAGACAGCCTGATTGTTTTCGATTATTCCCTTAATGGTTACCTGCAATCGGATGTAGGTACCTGGTCAGACGGTTTTGGTCATGCAGACAGTGACCATCTTGAGCTGCGCCTTACATCTAAAGACACCGGGCCACTTAACTGGATTGTAGGTGTAACCCGCTACACCAGTGAGAAGCGCTCAAACGATGCGGTTTATCAGGCTGGCGCTGCAGACTATATCGATGCAAACCCGGATTTATTTGGTGGCTTCTCCGGGGATTTACTGGCACCCGACGATTATTTCTCTCAGTATCAGGTGGCACAGGATAACGAGGATTCGGCTATTTTCGGTGAAATCAGCTATGCATTCACACCAGAGCTGGAAGTAACGCTTGGCGGACGCTACTTCGATACCTCCAGCGAAACCTATATCACCAGACCGCCAGGCGCCACGTTTGCGGGTGTCTATACCAGTGAAACGGTAACCTACGGCGGCACTTCAGCTGAAACCGGTTTTACGCCGAAAGCGTCTGTGAAATACACCATTTCAGACGATCTGATGATGTATGCCAGCTATTCTGAAGGTTTCCGCGTAGGTGGTACCAACCCGAATCCACCAGGGTTAACAGCTAATGCACCACAAACCTATGAGCCGGATTCCACTAAAAACTATGAAATCGGTGCCCGATATGACCTGATGGATAAACGTTTGTTACTGGATGCTACCCTGTTCCGTATCAACTGGTCTGATATTCAGGTTCGTCTGTTCACGCCGGCTCCTGACTATCTGGCTTATGTAACCAATGCTGGTGAAGCACAAATTGATGGTATTGAGTTCTCAGCCGCATGGCGTCCGGTAAATATCTTTGAATTCAACACCAACGTGACTTATCTGGATGCTGCCATTTCAGAATTCCTGCCTGATACCTTCGCCGCTGGCGGTGGTTATGAAGCAGGTACCACGCTCCCCGGCGCATCGGACTGGACGGTGGCTAACAATGCGACTCTGCACCTGGACGATGTGGCTTTTGCGCCAAAACTGTCGTTATCTCATCGCTATGTATCTGCTGCACCGGTTGCGTTCCGTTCGGTCACTCAGCGCGGCGGCTACAACATGGTTGATTTCCGCGCAGACTTCGCGCTGACAGAAACGACCAAACTGGCGTTGTACGTGGATAACCTGTTTGACGAATATGCCATTCTGAACTCGCCTTTCGGTGACTATTACCCTGCACCACTGGCCAGTGTCACTCGTCCTCGTTCTTTCGGGGCACGGATAAGCTGGTCAATGTTTTAAATAATAATAAAATCTGACGACAGCAAGCCCGCTCGACTGAGCGGGCTTTTTTTATGTGTAAAAAACGTTACCGCATACAAAAAAGCCCCGGCAGTTTTGTGCTGTCGAGGCTTCAGACTGTGACGCTTCAATAAGTTAGTCAGGCATGTTCAGGCCAGCGCTGGGTCCACAGTTCAGCGGCTTCCATTTGTGTTGCTAAAGTCAGCAGTAAATCATCCTGACCAACATCAGCAGACAACATCGCGCCAATCGGAATGCCCGACTGGCTCATGCCCATAGGCACGCTGATACTGGGCGTGCCGGTCAGGTTCTGGATGGGCGTATGGCTCATATAACCAAATAGTGCTTCCCAGAGTTCATCGAATGCACGGGTAGGCGCCAGATGACCAAGCGGCGGAGAAACGGTGGCATTAACTGGGCTCAAGACTACATCGTACTGTTGGTGGAAAGCACGAAGCACCGCTGTCTGCTCAACGATGACCTGATATGCCAGAGCAAGGTCCGTTGAACCCAGTGTGCTACGGCGTGCATGTAAACCCAGCGTCCAGGGTTCAAGCAACGTATCTATTGGTATGCTGCCACAATTTGCAGCAATGCTATCGACAATGTCGCCACCAAGATAACACCAGACAGTACCCAGAGACTTCCCAAGGGCATTCACATCGATAGGTTGCGGTACAACGTCCACCTGGTGGCCCAACGCTGCCAGTTTATTTGCTGTTTGCGTAATGGTGTTTTCGACTTCGCTGTCGGGTTCTACACTATTGAGGCCCTCCATTACCACCGCAATGCACAGTCTGGTTACTTCAGGCTGTGTGGCAGGAAACTGAGACGGACGCACCCAGCGGGAGGCCCAGCATACATCACGCATGCTGCGGGCAATCAGGGTATCGTTACATAAGTAGTCATCAACGAAGTGATGAGGCCGGGCACGTAAGTTGTAGTCGCGGGTGGCTTTAAAACCTATGACACCGCAAGACGAGGCGGGCATTCTGATTGAACCTGCTGCATCGCTGGCATGGGCGAACGGCACCATGCCACAGGCAACGGCTGCGGCGGCACCACTACTTGAGCCAGATGTCGAATGGGCGAGGTTCCAGGGGTTGTGAACAGGTCCGCTTAGCACAGACTCACCGGACGCTAACAAACCAAACTCCGGCATAGAGGTCATGCCTACGGGCACCAGTCCTGCTTCATCCAGTCGGTTGAAAAAAGGTGATTTGTTCACGCCCATGCGGTCGGCGGCACAGCGTGAGCCACTCTGTAGCGGAAAGCCGGGATATTCTGCCGATGCTTTTAACAAATATGGCACTTCCTGCATAGCAGCACCAGTTGTTACCGGACAGGGAATGAACTCTGGTTCAGACGTGACGGCTTTTACGGCGGGATTCAGCTTTGCAATACGGGCTCTGGCCACTTCGCCGAGTGCGCCTGGAGGTAGCGCTTTGCTGGCAATTAATGCCGCCTGATCGTGTGCGTCCAGCCGGGCTATGTGCGTCACATCCGACGCGGAGAGTGTGATTAGGTCTTTTTCTGACATTTTTAAAGCTCATACAGGCAAATTAACTGGCTACATTCAATCATGGCTGTGCAACAAGAACTGTCGTTAAGGGGTCGGCTTTTATTCTGAAAGGGCCAGAGCGCTAACCGTATGATTTAAATAGGCCTGCTCTGAAAAATGTGTGGCCCGGACACGCACGTATAGGGGGGCGTTGCGTGGTAGGTTTTTCATATGTCTTATTGCGCATGAAAATCAGTATGCCTAAATCAGTTCAGTTATTTGCCAGAAAGCCGGTTGAGCCGGTATCAGACCAACCACTTAACCGGGTTATGGGGCCTGTACAACTGGTGCTTATCGGCATTGGTTGTATTGTTGGTGCCGGTGTGTACGTTATTACCGGTCCGGCAGCCGCCGAATATGCAGGGCCCGCCATTATGCTGTCATTTATTATGGCAGCCTGCGCCTGCGGTTTTACCGCCCTTTGCTATGCCGAGCTGGCTTCAATGATGCCGGTATCCGGTGCGTCTTACTCCTATGCTTATTCAGCGCTTGGTGAAGTGTTCGCCTGGGCGCTGGGCTGGATGCTGATGCTTGAATTCTGGCTGGCCGGGTCTGCGCTGGCGGTGGGCGCATCTGGTTATCTTGTCAGCCTGTTGCAGGATTTCGGGCTATATCTTCCTGCCTGGTTAACCACTGCTACGGTAGATGCGGTAAAGACCGGTAGCGATACCGCATTCAGCGTGACCGGCAATATCAATCTGCTGGCCGTGGTGATTGTGGCGGCGGTGTGTTCTGTGCTTGTACAAGGCGTACATCAGTCTGTGGTAGTTAATACCATTATGGTGATCATCAAAGTAGGTGTACTGCTATTATTTGTTGCTTTTGGTTTTAAGTATGTGGATACCAGTTTGTGGCAGCCTCTAATCCCGGAGAACGAGGGGGGCTTTCGCTATGGTATTGAAGGTGTGTTCAGGGCTGCGTCTATTCTGTTCTTTTCATACCTGGGGTTTGAGGCCGTCTCAACCGCTGCACTGGAGGCCAAAAATCCCCGCCGGGATGTGCCAATAGGTATTCTCGGCGCGCTGGTGATCAGCTGTTTGCTTTATATGGCAGTGGCCATGGTGCTCACTGGTCTGGTGCCGTTTCGTGAACTCGGCGTGGCCGATCCTATCGCCCGGGCTATTTCGGTTATCGATGAGCCGGTGTTGAATCTTGTGATTAAGATCGGTGCGCTTACTGGTTTACTCTCAGTATTAATGGTGAATACCTACGGCCATTCACGGATTTGTTTTGCGATGTCCCGGGATGGTTTGATTCCGCCTGTTTTTAGTGAAGTAAGTGCTCGCTTCAAAACCCCGCTTAAGGGTACGGTGATTGTGGCAGGGTTAGCGGCGGTGGCTGCTGCATTACTACCTATCAGTATTCTGGCTGACCTGGTCAGTATCGGTACCACTTTTGTTTTCGCCACGGTGGCCATTTGCGTTATTGCATTACGTAGTCGTCGGCCGGATATACCACGTTTGTTTAAGGTGCCTCTTGGCGGTGTAAGAGTTGGAAAAGTCTGGCTGGGCACTACCCCGGTGTGTGCGCTGATATGTTGTGCCGTGATGGTGGCACCAGTATTTATGGATATCTTTCAGCGTGCGAGCAACGGCGATGTCATTCCGCTCATCATTCTGCTGGCTTATCTGGTCGTGGGAATTGCAATTTATGTGAACTACGGTATGAAAAAATCGCGACTGCAGCAGCGGCTAGCTCAGCTCTCTGAGAGCTGAGCGTCATTAAAGTATTTGCTTGGCGGCACGCCGAATGTTTTGTGAAAAACAGAGGAAAAAGCACTGACACTGGAGTAGCCCACATCAAGGGATACGGTGGTGATGGGCGTGCCTGCCGAAATGCGCGATAGCGCCTCTAGCAACCTCACCTGCTGTCGCCAGGTGGAAAAGCTCATTTCTGTTTCTTGTCTGAACATTCGGGTAAAGGTGCGGCGACTCATGCTGGCGTCTGACGCCCAGTCATCCAGATCTTTATTCACCGAGGGATCCTGCAGAAACTGCTGACACACTTTCAGCAGACGCTTTTCTGTAGGCATTGGAATAAGAAGCGGATCCACCGGCATGCGCTCAATTTCATCAAGGATGAGCTGCATAATACGGCCGTTACGGCTGTCGACGTCATACAGCATAGGGATAGAGCAGGCTTCCAGAATCAATTCCCTCAGAAGCCCGGATACGCCCATTACCTGACATTGCGCAGGAAACCGCTGCTGGGTAAAGGTGTCAACATATAGCGTACGCAGAGATACATCGCTCTTGCAGAATACGGTATGGCGCACCCCAGCTGGTATCCATAACGCACGCTGGGGAGGTAGCACAAAGCTGCCGGTTTCTGTTGTGATATTAAGCACGCCCTTGGATGCGTAAACAACCTGATTGCGCTGGTGACTGTGCCAGTCATCAACATAGCCGCAAGGATATTCGTCTTCCAGTGAAGCCACTGGTCTGTCAATAGACTGCAACTGAGCGCTACTTTTCATATCTGGATCTTCGTTCATCTAAATGATTATTATTATCCTATAAGATGCACAGATCGTACCGTCAGACTATTTTTTCTGCTGGTTAAACCAGGTAACAGGCGCAGGCTTTTGGTTAGGCCAGATTTCACTGAGTGTATCGGCCTGGTAAATCCGTCCATTCTTAATTACCTTCTCAAGCTGGCGCATATTTGCCATGTTTTGTCGGGGGTCAGCCGACAGAATAAGTAAATCAGCATACTTACCCGGTGTGATACTACCAATCAGGTGATCCCGCCCCAGCGCTTTACTGCTGCCCATTGTAGCGGCATAGAGCACCTCTAGCGGGGAGCCATGGCCGGAAGCCAGCGCTTCCATTTCCCACAAATAGCCAAAGCCTTGCACTTCACCATGACTACCTACTGCTAATACACCGCCTGCGCGCTGAATGTTTATGGCATCGTCAGCAAAGCGGGTATAAGCCTGGGCGTCATGGGGTTGCCAGCTATTAGCCTGGCGAAGTTTATTATTTATTAGAGCTGGTGGAAGAAAACGGTGCACCTTTGCATCGGTGTGGGGCAAGTGCTCGGCGATAAAGTCGCTTAGCCCGGGCTTTCCGCCATACAGAACTGTGAGTGTAGGAGTATATGATGTCTGGCTGGTGGCAAATAGCCCAACGATATCGTCATGGAGCGGACTTACCGGCAGGTTGTGTTCGTTTCCGGAAAAACCATCCAGTGCGTGGGTGAGATTGAGGCGTAGATCAGACGCGCCTTCGGTAGTGGGCATCATGCCTAATTCAGCGGCGGCTTCCACCATGTACTGGCGGCGTTCACGAGGCCCCACCATGTAAGATTTAAGATTGCGTGTGCGATAATAGTCGCGATAGCGGGTGAGCACGCCGCGTGCTGCATCCAGTGAGTCAATGTGGCTGTTTACAAAGATACCGGGGCCAGTTGAAAACGCTCGTGGACCAGGCATAACGCCGGCATCAATCATATCCTGATAGCTGAATACATCCACGGTAAATGTTTGTACATCCAGGCCGCTGGTTACCCCATTAGCCAGGTTGGCCAGAAAATTCCACTGATTATCTGTGTCGAGAATCCCTCGCTGAATATCGAACCAGTGTGCGTGAGCGTCTACCAGTCCAGGTGTGATGTACTTTCCGTTTACATCAACAATATGCGTATTTGCAGGCACATCGAAGGAGCCCACAGGACCAACTGCCGCAATTCTGTTTCTTTCAATCAGGACATCTGCCTGTTCAAGCACATCCTGCTTTTCCATGGTCAACACTGTGGCACCACTCAACAGAATACTTCCCTTAGGGACATCCCGCGGCACGCTGACCGAAAGCGACGCAATTTTTCCTGCCGATTCGGCATCGGAGAACCCCGATGCCTGCAGTGAGGCAAAGTTTATCTGATGAAATTCACTGCCGACTGTCCAGTATAAGGTGTTGCCGTCGGACGACCAGCTTACGGAATCTGCGCCGATGCGGGTTAATTTATAGTGGGGCACAGTAGGTGTCGACAAATTCACCGTAGGGGTTTCGCCATTACTTTCAGGTATGCTGACAAGGTGTAATTGAGAGGCATTTTTGACTATTGCCCAGTCACCTTGCGGCCGAATTTTAACGCTGGTCACCGGCAATGGGTTATCAATGTATTGAGAGAAATGCTGACCGGTGATACGCAGTAGTGGCGCTTTCTGTCGGCTTGGTAGATCAACTACCTGTAAAGCAACACCGTCGTAGTAGAACAAGGTTTCGCCATCTTCCGATTGCTGCAGCGAGACTGCCCCGAAAGCCGATGTAATGGTAATAAGCTGTCGGGTGGCTAAATCGATGCGAATAATGTCCCAGGCCACGTCGTTGGCCAGTTCATTTACCCGGTTCAGGCGTTCAACGTGGCTGCTTCGAAGGGCATATATCGATTTGCCGTCAGCAGAAAAAAGCGGATGCGCGTAATAATCAGCAAACTGAGTTAATCTAACCGGCTTCCCGTCAGGCGCTTTCATCCAGATATGGCCCGCCGTGCTAGCCTTCCAGTTTACAAATGCCATGTTTTTGCCATCCGGCGACCAGGTTGGCTGGAAAGCGCCACGCCCGACAGCACTGATTTTAGCTGGTTGCCTATCATCAGACAGGTCTTTGATGTAAAGCTCACCCAAAGCCGAAAACGCCACCTGAGATGCATCCGGTGATAATGCCGGAAACTGCGCTATCCGCACTTTCACCGGACCAGTTTCATCGGCTACGGCTACCCGGGTTTGCTGACCTAGCGGTAGTGACAACGCCGCTTTGAAAGGAATGTCGGTGGCGCTGCCATTTGCAATACTGATACGGACTAATTTGCCGTTTACGCTGGTGATAAGTGATTTATCGTCTGGGGTGAAGACGAGTCTGGGAAGCAAGCTTTTATAATAGCCTCCCTCATGACCATCATGATCAATACCCGTCATCAACGTTTTTTCACTGCCTGTTTTAAGGTTACGAAGCCGCAGTACGGTGTCTTCTCCCATGCGGGTTCCGTATACCAGCAATTCGCCATTGTGAGACAGTGCCGGGTTCATGGCTCCACCGGGAGCGCGTACCAGCGGGGTTTCTTCGCCAGTTGTCAGATCACGGCGGATCACAGACCAGTGGGGCATCAGGTGCGGCGACCAGGTATGTCCCAGTTTATGGGAGTAATAGAGATATTGGCCGTCCGGGCTGGCTACGGAGCCAAGATTATTATGACGGTCGTCGAACCCTTCATTCCCGCCGGGCTGGGCCTGAGTGATTGCATAACCTTCACCACCGTCTGTCGGGTACGCGTGAATGTGAAAAGCCAACATGGCATAGCGCATTTGCGAAACCATGACTGTATTGCCATCAGCCATCCAGGCTGGCGAACTGAAAACCATGGCATCGCTGTTATGGGAAAGTTGTTTCAGTTGACTGCCGTCAGCATTCGCAATCCAAAGGTTATTACTGCCGGAACGGTCACTGATAAAGGCAATTTTACTGCCGCCCGGTGAGAATACCGGCTGGGATTCATAGGCGATGCCAGTGAGCAGTGGCTTAGCGCTGCCGCCTGAACTGGGGAGTGTATAGATATCGCCGAGTATATCAATCAACAGGGTTTTGCCATCGGCAGAAATATCCGGATTCATCCAGGTTGCTTCAGATACCACACTTTCGTAACGACGCTCGGTTTTCAGCGAAAGGCCTTGTGAAAAACATGGCACACTTGCCGCCGCCAGAATTGTTGAAAGCAATAAATGAGGAAAATAGGGGGCGCACCGGCGGACTGACAGCATCATGAATTTCTCTGGTATATGGTTTGATAAACCACGATTGAAGCATGTCATTAAAGGATAAATCCAGTGTTTGGCCCGTTAAGCAAACACATTGGCCCTGACACAGGTACGTTATCTGGCGAGTTTGGCATAGTACGCCAAAATGCCGTTTTGTAAGGAACATTCGTGTACGCTCCAGCGCCCTTTTATTCATCCTCGTTTGAAGATGCCAGTCAGATTATAGAGAAAACAACAATGGGGACACTCGTTCTTGTTGGCTCCGATGGCATGTCTGGCTCACCCCTACCATTTACAGTGAGCTCTACTTCTGAGGGGCTGCGTTTATTCGGGCATTTAGACAGGCAGAATCCGCTGGCAGCGGAGCTATCCAGTGCGCAGTCGGTAATGATCATCTTCTGGGGTGCTGGCAGTTATATTTCTCCCTCTTTTTACACCAGTTCGCCTCGTGTGCCGACATGGATGTTTGCAACGTGTCATGCCTATGGGGTTACTCAGGCGATAAACGATGAAAGCGAGCTGAATGACGAAATGGTAAGACTTACCCAAGAGCTTGAACCTGAAAATTCCGGCTGGAAGCTTGAACAGGTAGCATCCTATAAAAACCGACTGCTTCCGGCTATTCAGGGTTTCTGGGTGGATGTGACGAGAGTGGATAGTCAGTTGCGGCACGGACAGCACAACAGCGATGAAGATCAGTTGTCGGTAATGACAAGCCTGCAAAATGGTAATAAAGATGCTCAGGGCATGGCGAACTGGATAAAAGGCTGGAAAATACAGTAACACAGGCGTTAATACGCCTGTGTTTCACGCAGGATTAAATCAGCTTATCAATGGTAATGGGTAAATCACGCACCCGTTTTCCGGTGGCATGATAAACCGCATTGGCGACAGCTGCTGCCAGGCCGGTAATACCAATTTCACCTAAGCCTTTTGCTCCCACTTCACTGAAGTTGTAATCCGGTTTATCCAACAGGATCACGTCCAGTTCATCCGGCATGTCGGCATGCACCGGCATAAGATACTCAGCGATATTATTGTTGGTAGGGCGTCCGGTACGTTCGTCATATTCGGTATGTTCGAACATAGCCATACCAATTCCCATTACCACAGCACCGGCAACCTGGTTGGTTGCTGTCTTCTGGTTAATAATTTTGCCCACATCAATCGCGCTGACTACACGGGAAACCCTCAGGTCAGCAATTTCCGGATCCCACTTCACTTCAACAAAGTGCACTCCAAATACCCGGCTTGAGAAGCCTTCTTTCATAGCTGCATCGGAACTGCCTTCGCCTTCTGCGCTGGCCAGCTTCTGTGATTTCAGGATGTCTGTGAAAGTGGCGGTAGTGCCGCTCCCATTGCTAAGCGCACCATCGGCGAAGGTCAGATCCTCTTCGTCAGCATCGGCAAACGGCGCGTTCTTCATTACCGCGTAGGATTTTAGCTCTTCAACAGCTTTGTCGCAGGCATCCTTCACTGCCGGCAAGACGCTGGCGGTAGCCCAGGAACCGCCAGACAGCGGGCCATCCACATATTCTGAATCGCCAATTTTTACTTCAACGTTTTCAACATCCACGCCGGTAGCGGCGGCGACGGCCTGAGCCATCACATTGTAGGTGCCGGTACCAATGTCCTGAATCGCACAGGATACCCGGACCTTTCCGTTGGAAAGAAAGGACACGCTGGCCTTACTGGGATTTTTCATCGCGTCCCAGGCGCAGGCTGCTACGCCCCAACCAAGAATATCTTTGCCATCGCGCATAGAGCCGGGTTCGGGAGTTCGCTTGTCCCAACCAAATTTAGCCGCGCCTTTATCGTAAGCTTCAAGAATGTTTATGTCAGACCAGGGGAGGTCTTCGGTCTGGTCCTGGTCTGTATAATTCCGTCGGCGTAATTCAAGGGGATCCATTTTCATTGCCACGGCCAGTTCGTCTATAGCTGACTCTGAAGCGAACAGGCCCGGCGCAGCGCCTGGCGCGCGCATGGAAGCCGGGCTGCCCGTGTTCATAGGAATCACACTGTTCGCCACATCCACATTGGGGCATTTGTAAAAGATGGGGGTAATCACACCGGCGCTTTCCACCCGGGTATCAATTTCTGAAGTGCTGTTCAGCGTATGATGGGAAATAGACGTAAAATTCCCGTTTTCATCTGCACTCACGCGCAGCGTTTGTTCCGTACTAGAGCGGTGACCGATTGTGGTGAACATCTGTGCACGGGGCACCATAAAGTGAACGGGCTGCCCCAGTTCACGGGAAATAGCCGCTGTTGCGAAACAGTGTGGCCAGGTAAACAATTTACCGCCAAAGCCGGAACCAAGAAATGGCGTTTTTACCACCACATTTTCCTGCACCAGGCCAAATACCCGGGCAATGGTATTGCGGCTGAACGTTACGCCCTGGGTGCTTTCATAAACCACCAAACGGCCATTTTCCCAGTACGCAGTGGTGGCGTGCATTTCCATGGGGTTATGGGTTTCAATTGGTGTGGTGTAGGTGGCTTCGTGGGTGTAAGCCGATTGACTAAATGCCGAAGAGGCATCTCCGCGACTCTTTCCCACAGGCTTTTGTTCCTGCACCTCTACGCCAGCAGAGCGGGCCTGACTGATTGACGACACCGGTTTGCTGTCTTCACTGTACGAAACCTTAATTTTCAGGGCAGCTTCACGGGCTTTGGCAAATGTATCTGCTACTACATACGCCACCATCTGTCCGGCGTAATACACCTTATCGTCTTCAAAAGGTAAGCGGCTTTCATCCACTTTTAAACCCTTCTGCATGTTGCTGGGTGCCTTATAAATGCGATCAGTAAAGTGATTGTGATGAAACACATCCACCACACCAGGCATTTGCTTCGCTGCGCTGGTATCAATGCCAGTTATCTGCCCTTTGGCGATGGTGCTGTACACGCCATAACCGTACAGCATGTTTTCAAGATGATGGTCGGCGGCGTACATGGCCTGACCGGTGAGCTTTTGCGGGCCATCAATACGCGGCAGCGCTGCGCCTAATACTTTTGCGTCTTTCATTTCCATCTGTCTGGCCTCCTATGCGGTGACGGTTTGCAGGCTGCGTACCACAGCACGTTTACCAAGGGGAATTTTAAAAGCGTTCTGCGATTGTGGAACTGCGCCTTTAAATGCAATTTCAGCTGCTTCTTCAAAGGCTTTATCTGAAGGGGGTTTTCCAATCAGGGATTGTTCGGCTTCAGTTGCGCGCCAGGGTTTTGTAGCTACGCCACCCATGGCCAGCCGGGCTTCCTGAATAGTGCCGTTTCGAACGGACACTATGACGGCACTGGATGCCAGGGCGAACTGATAGGATGCCCGGTCACGTAACTTCAGATAATGGGATTGACTGCCTGAAACGGGCTTATCCAGAATGACGTGAGTGATAAGTTCATCTGTCGCGATAGCATGTTCTTTCTGGGGCGTATCCCCCGGATTGAGATGGAAATCCACGAATGGGATCTTCCGTTCGCCTTTGGGGCCTTTTACCACAACGGTTGCACCAATGGCCGCCATGGCTACACACATATCAGACGGATGGCTGGCAATACAATGCTCGCTCGTACCGAGTACGGCATGCACTGAGCGGTTATGACCACCAATCGCTGCGCAACCGCTGCCAGGTTCTCGTTTGTTGCAGGGCGATATTCCGTCGCGGAAATAGGAACAGCGTACCCGTTGCATGACATTACCGCCGGTGGTGGCTTTATTACGAAGGGAAGTCGATGCGCCGGACAACAGCGCTTCAGAAAGTACAGCGTACTCATTCTGTACAACTGGATGATAGGCTAACGCAGTGTTAGACACCAGTGCGCCAATTTTTAAGCGACCATCAGCCAATTGTTCAATATCGTAAAGCGGCAGACTGTTTATATCGACCACGGTTTCGGGTTGCATTACATCCAGCTTTACTAAATCAATCAGAGTGGAACCGCCAGCGAGAAACTCGTTTGCCTCAACGACCTTAGCGGAAATGGCCTGTGCTGCATTCTCAGCGCGTACGTATGAAAATTGTCTCATGTCTGCCTCCTATGCGGTTTCGCTGGCTTGCTGCATAGCAGAAAGAATGTTCTTATATGCGCCACAGCGACAGATGTTACCGCTCATCGCTTCTTTCCACGCTTTCGGACTATCCGGGATGTCATCACTGTTTAGTACATAAGTGGCCGTCATCATCTGTCCGGCAGTACAGTAACCGCACTGATAAGCATCACATTCGTGAAATGCCTTTTGCACCGCACTCATCTCGCCTCCTGACGAAAGCCCTTCAACAGTGGTGATATCGTCACCATCATGCATCACCGCCAGAGAGAGACAGGAATTGATAACTTCGCCATTGATATGCACGTTGCACGCGCCACACTGGCCGTGGTCACAGCCTTTTTTGGTGCCGGTAAGAAGAAGGTCATCCCGCAGCACATCCAGTAATACGGCATTGGGAAGCACGCTAATGTTTCGTGCACGGCCATTCACATTCAGATTTATTGCCACTTTACTGGCAGCGTCAGGATCCGCCTTCGTGTCAGATTGCTGCTCGTAGGCCATGCGCTGTGAGGCACAGCCACTTGCTGCAACAGCAACGCCAGACACGCCGACGCCTTTTATGAAGTTTCTTCGGGAACGGGATGCCGTATGACTTTTAAAAGGTTTCCTGAGGGGGCTTGCTGGCCTTGTCTTTTCACTTGCCATGAATGACTCCTGATCTGTTTGTGGTGTTAGTGCCTGGTAATGTGACTCATACCGGAAGGTGGTGTGTAAAGCTGAAACCGGTGTGAAAAACCTGTCTTAATGCCTGATGGATGTGTGATAACTACGACCTTCTTTACATTCGAAGATCAGTTTCAAACATTACATTTGGCTATTAACAGACAGTTCTGTCCTATCTGCCTGACCATTTTTTCTCACAGTCTGTTTGCAGCTTGTTACCCGAAATGTTGCTCAAACTTTGTATAAAAAGAGTGAATAAGCAGCATTGTTAAAAACCTTTTTTAATATTTACTAAATCTATTTTATAAAAAATCATTTTTAATCAATATCTTGTGTTTTTTCTTTCGATTTCGTTAAAAAGTTTTTTACATCTACATCTTTCGTTCTATTGACAATTATTTAACCTTTAGGGAATATGCTCACACACCGGTCATATGCTCATAAATTGGCAATTGCTGATTTCTAGTAGATTTAGCTCTTCATTGGCACGATGAAAGTGGGGCATGAGTAGATCGGTGAATAAGAAAAACACTAGAACGCAATGCGAAGGACACAACCATGTTTAAATCCCAACCAGTTAAATCAGGGCACTATTCTTCTGCAACATCAAAATCAGGTTTCTTAAGAAAGAGCCTGATTGCTTCTCTGGTATCAACTTGTATCGCAGCACCTTTTGCCAATGCTGCAGGTTTTGATGCTAATAATTACATCACCGGCGATTGGGGTGGTAAGCGGGCAGAGCTTGCTGAACAGGGCGTGAACATTCGTCTTGGACACTTCAGTCAGACAGCGTATAACGCTCAAGGCGGCGCAAGCTCAGAAGTTGCCTATGCCGATCAGTTTTTTGTAGGCGGTTATTTCGACCTAGAAACACTCGTTGGCTGGAAAGGCGCGGAGCTGAAAATAGAAGTCAGTAACCGTAACGGCGAACTGATTAACAACAAAGCACATATGCCATTTCTGTTGCAATCCCAGCAGATTTTCGGACGTGGCAATGTTACCCGCCTGACCCAGTTCTCACTGACTCAGCGTCTTTTTGACGATCAGTTGAGCATTAAGGCAGGTCGTATCTACCCCAGCGCTGATTTCTTTGCCATGAGCTGTGCGTTTCAGCACCTCACGTTCTGTAGCGGCGGTTCTTCAAACTACATCAGTAGCAGTTGGTACGGCGATCCACTGTCAGCGCTTGGTATTCAGACCACTTATAAACTGGCTGATAATTTGCTGCTGAAAGCCGGTGCTTACGACGCTAACCCTGAAACTATGTCACTGAATCAGGGCCTGAAATTTGGTACGTCCGGTGATACCAGCGGTACTACTGCGGTAGCGGAAATTCAATACAAGCACGATTACGGTAAGGGCCTTGATGGTGACTACCGCTTTGGTATCGTTCGCAGCAGCCTTGATAAAACGCGCCTGGTCAATGATGCCGGTTTCCCCAATGGCACCACAGACGACAACACGCAGATCCAGGACACTGACAACGCATTCTACATTAACCTTGAGCAGCAAATTACCCGCAACGGTATGGGTGGTGGTCTGCGCTTGTTCGCCAGCATGATTCGTTCAGATAACGATATTGCAGCGGTAGGTGAAGTTCTGGCTTTTGGTGGCTTCATTAATGCGCCATTTGAAGGTCGCCCTCTTGACCGTGTTGGTCTGGCTATCGGTCGCAACAGCGTGAGTAGTGAGCTGAGTGCGGCGATTCGCGCTTACAACGCCAGTTTAGGTATGGAAGAGATTGCCGAGCGCGATCATGAATACCCAATTGAATTGAACTATAACTATGCCATTACACCGGCTATCCAGGTAATGCCTAGTATCCAGTATGTGATTAGCCCATCAGGCGACGATGACGCAGAAAACGCCGTTATCCTTGGTCTGCAGCTGAATCTTAACTTTTAACAATCTCGCCCGGTAATGCGGGGCGAGCAATACTAAGAACGACACGAAGAAGGAAAGAAGATGATTAAAAAAATTGCCACCAGCATCTGTTCTGCTTTGCTCCTGAGCATGCCTGTTGCGGCGGAGACTGTCACGATTGCCACTGTGAATAACGGTGACATGGTTACCATGAAGGGCCTGAGCAAGGCTTTTACTGACGCTAACCCTGACATTCAGCTCGAATGGGTAACGCTGGAAGAAAACATTCTGCGTCAGCGTGTTACTACAGATATCGCCACTGGCAGTGGTCAGTACGATGTTGTCACCATTGGTACGTATGAAGTGCCAATCTGGGCAAAACAGGGCTGGTTAGAGCCACTGAATAACCTGGGTGCTGACTATGATCTTGACGATATTCTGCCTTCTATTCGTGGCGGTCTGTCTTATGAAGACAATCTGTATGCTGTGCCGTTCTACGCTGAAAGCTCGATGGTTATCTATCGTAAAGATCTGATGGCAAAAGCGGGTCTGGAAATGCCTGACGCACCAAGCTGGGACTTTATTCAGGCTGCAGCCAAAGCAATGACAGACAAGAAAGCCGGCGTATACGGCATCTGTCTGCGTGGTAAAGCAGGTTGGGGTGAAAACGTGGCACTGATCACGTCAATTGCCAACTCTTTCGGTGCGCGCTGGTTTGACGAAAACTGGAAGCCACAACTGGACTCTGCTGAGTGGCAGAAAACCCTCGACGTTTACACAGATCTGATGCTCAAGTATGGCCCTCCGGGCGCGTCATCAAACGGCTTCAACGAAAACCTGGCACTGTTCCAGACCGGTAAATGCGGCATGTGGATTGATGCAACGGTTGCTGGCTCGTTTGTGACCAATAAAGAAGAATCTTCTGTTGCTGATAGCGTAGGTTTTGCACTGGCACCCGATGCAGGCTTAGGCAAGCGTGCGAACTGGCTGTGGGCCTGGACGCTGGCGATTCCAAGCAGCACCGACAACAAAACCGCTGCCGAGAAATTCGTAAGCTGGGCAACATCTAAAGAGTACCTTGATCTGGTTGCTCAGGAAAAAGGCATTGCTAACGTACCACCGGGTACTCGCGCGTCTCTGTACGAGAACGAGGAATACCTGAATGCGGCACCGTTCGCAGCGAAGACCCTTGAGTCAATCAAACTGGCTGATCCAAACAACCCGACTGTGAAACCTGTTCCATACGTAGGTGTACAGTTTGTGGCAATCCCTGAATTCCAGGGCCTGGGTACCGCAGTTGGTCAGCAGTTCTCAGCTGCCGTTGCAGGCAACGTTAAACCAAAACAGGCTTTAAGTAACGCACAGCGTCTTGCAGTACGTGCGATGCGTAAAGCTGGATATCCGAAGGACTAAAGCACAGGCCGGCCGGCGTTACGCCCGGCCGGCTGCGCTTTGTAGTAAGCATCAGGAGCATTATTCATGGCAACAACGAGTTCGAGGTTTCTTGGCCGCGTCATGATCAGTCCGGCAGTCATCATGCTGTTTATCTGGATGATCGTACCGCTGGCAATGACCATTTATTTTTCATTCCAGAACTACAACCTGCTTATGCCAGGTATGCAGGAGTTTACCGGTTTTCTGAACTATGAGTTCTTCCTCACCGACCCTGCCTTTTTCGAATCATTTTTTAATACGCTGATTCTGGTGTGTGGTGTGCTGCTGATCACGATTGTTGGCGGTACTGCGATTGCCGTGCTGATGGATCAGGCGATAGTTGGCCGAAACATTGTGCGCATTCTGGTACTGGCACCTTTCTTTGTTATGCCTACCGTTTCTGCACTGGTGTGGAAAAACATGTTTATGAACCCGGTTAACGGATTATTTGCACATCTGTTCACCTTCTTCGGTATGGAACCTTACGACTTTCTTTCTCAGGCTCCGCTGGCATCTATCATTATGATTGTGTCCTGGCAGTGGCTGCCGTTTGCCGCGCTTATCCTGCTTACTGCTATTCAGTCTCTTGATCAGGAGCAACTGGAAGCGGCAGAACTTGACGGTGCCGGCCCGATGGCCCGTTTTTACTATATTGTCGTTCCTCATTTATCACGTGCGATTACCGCAGTGATACTTATAGAAACCATCTTTTTGCTGTCAGTGTTTGCGGAAATTCTGGTTACCACTAACGGTGGACCAGGCTACGCCTCGACCAATATCACCTATCTAATTTATTCACAGTCGCTGCTTGATTTTGACGTGGGTGCGGGTTCAGCCGGCGGTATTGTTGCCGTTATTCTGGCGAATTTTATCGCGTTCTTCCTGATGCGCATGATTGGCAAGAACCTGGAGAAGTAAGCCATGAGACAATCTCATCTGTTAAGACAAAAAATCCTGTACTCTATTCTGGCATGGACGGTAGGTATTGCCATTTTCTTCCCGATCCTTTGGACGGTGCTCACCAGCTTCAAAACCGAACTGGAAGCCGTGGCAACAAGCCCGTCGTTCCTGTTCTTTGACTGGACCACAGAAAACTACGAAACCATTCTGGAACAAAGCAGTTACTTCTCGCATTTCTGGAATTCAATTGTGATTTCACTGGGCTCAAGCCTGGTCGGTTTAATCATTGCCATTCCTGCAGCATGGGCCATGGCGTTTGTACCCAACAAGCGTACCAAAGACGTGCTGATGTGGATGCTGTCTACCAAGATGCTGCCACCAGTAGGCGTACTGGTACCTATCTACCTGTTGTTCCGCGACTTTGATCTGCTTGATACCAAGCTGGGTCTGGTAATTGTGATGACGCTGATTAACCTGCCTATCATGATCTGGATGCTGTACACCTATTTCCGTGAAATCCCTAAAGAGGTTCTGGAAGCGGCGCGTATGGACGGTGCAACACTGGGCTCTGAAATTGTGCACGTGTTACTGCCAATCGCCTTACCGGGTATTGCATCAACCTTGCTGTTAAACGTTATTCTGTCCTGGAACGAAGCATTCTGGACACTCATTCTGACTGCGGCCAAAGCGGCGCCTCTTACCGCGTTTATCGCCAGTTATTCCAGTCCGGAAGGGCTATTTTACGCCAAGCTTTCTGCGGCATCCACGCTGGCCATTGCGCCAATTCTCATCATCGGCTGGTTCAGCCAGAAGCAACTTGTCCGCGGCCTGACCTTCGGTGCGGTGAAATAAGGAATTCGTCATGGGTAAAATTACATTAAAACAAGTGACCAAAAACTTTGACGGCCACGAGGTCATCAAACCATTAGATCTGGCTATTGAGCAGGGCGATTTTGTTGTCTTCGTTGGTCCGTCTGGCTGTGGTAAATCTACCATGCTGCGTATGATTGCCGGTCTTGAAGACGTAAGCAGCGGTACTATCGAAATTAACGATCAGGATGCGACTCATCTGCCCCCGGCCAAGCGTGGCCTGGCAATGGTATTCCAGTCGTACGCACTGTATCCGCACATGAGCGTACGTAACAACATTGCTTTCCCACTGAAGCGTGCGAAAGTTGACGAATCGGTAATTAAACAGAAAGTTGAGCAGGTTGCTGAGAAACTGAACCTGAGCGCTTATCTGGATCGTCGTCCTGGTCAGCTTTCAGGTGGTCAGCGCCAGCGGGTAGCAATTGGTCGCGCCATCGTGCGTGAGCCTGCTGCCTTCCTGTTTGATGAACCCTTGTCTAACCTCGATGCGGCGCTGCGGGTTAATATGCGTCTTGAGATTTCTCAGCTCCACAAAGACCTGCAATCCACCATGATTTACGTTACCCACGATCAGGTTGAAGCTATGACAATGGCTGACAAAATCGTGGTGTTCAACGCCGGTAATATTGAACAGGTTGGCTCACCTATGGAACTGTACCGTCAACCGGTTAACAAGTTTGTGGCAGGCTTCATCGGTTCACCAAAAATGAATTTCATTGATGTGAATGAAACGGTAAATGGCCAGACTGCGACCAGCATTGGCGTGCGTCCTGAGCACTTGGTGCTGTCTGACAACACGGGTAAATGGAAAGGTAAGGTGGGCGTACTGGAACACCTTGGCTCTGACACTTTCCTGCACGTGGATATTCCTGGTGTGACGAAGCTCACCGTGCGCGCTGACGGTAACTGTGCATACGAATACGGCGATGATGTTTTCGTCACGCCAATTGCAGATCACGTGCATTATTTCGATAGTAACGATAAATCCATCGTGCTTGAACAAGCCGATTTAAATCGTCCGCTGACAGCTTCTGTCTGATAACGCTAACTGGTACATCTGGAGTATAAATAGTGACTACTCAATTAAATCAGGCCAATCTGGCCAGTTTACCGGCGAACGTTAAAGCGCCGTCTTACGACCGCTCAGCGCTGAGTGCGGGCATACTGCACATCGGTATCGGTAATTTCCATCGTTCTCACCAGGCTATATACCTGCAAAAATTGTTTGAACAGGGTAAAGATCACGACTGGGCCCTCATCGGTTGCGGTGTGAAATCTTTCGATGTGGCCATGCGTAACAAGCTGGCAGGTCAGGACTGGCTGACTACAGTGGTAGAACTGGACAAAGACGCACTGAGTGCTGAAGTCTGCGGCTCAATGATTGACTTTCTGAATATCGATGCCGATGAAGTTATCGCTGCGCTATGCAAACCTGAAATCCGTATTGTGTCTCTGACTATCACCGAGGGTGGCTATTTTATTGATGCCAAAACCGGTGGTTTTCAGCAGGACCACCCGGACATTCAGGCCGATGTGGCTAATCCCGACAGCCCTGCGACCGTGTTCGGTATTCTACTTAAGGGTTTAAAAAAGCGTCGTGAGGCAGGCCTTGAGCCTTTCACCATCATGACTTGTGACAATGTGCCCCATAACGGCGATGTAACCCGTCAGACCCTGACAGGTTTAGCCTCTCTGATTGATGAAGAGATGGCCGCGTGGATTTCATCTTCGGTGGCGTTTCCAAATTCCATGGTGGATTGTATTACGCCGGCAACCACACAGCGCGAAATTGACCGCCTTGCGGCTGAATTCGATGTGGCTGACGCCTCACCGGTATTCTGCGAGCCCTTCCGTCAGTGGGTTATCGAAGATAACTTTCCACAGGGTCGTCCGGCACTTGAAGACGTCGGCGTAGAGTTTGTGGAAGATGTGACCGCTCACGAGTTTATGAAACTGCGTATTCTGAATGGCGGCCACGCTGCATTAGCGTTTCCTTCTGCATTACTGTCACTGTTTTATGTACACGAAGGTATGCAGCATCCACTGGTGCGTGATTACGTGCGTAAACTGGTCACTTGCGAGGCGATTCCAACACTGTCACCGGTGCCAGGTACCGATTTTAACGATTACCTTGATCTTATTGAGGCCCGGTTTGCCAATCCGGAAATCGGCGACACAATCAGTCGTCTATGTACCGATTCGTCCAACCGTCTGCCTAAATTCATCCTGCCAATCACGCAGGCGAATCTTGACAGCAACGGGTCAGTAACGGGGACTGCCCTGGTGATTGCGTTGTGGTGCCGATACTGTGCATTCACGGCCGATGAGAGTAACAACACCGTACTCAATGATGAACAGGCATCACGCTTACAGAAGCTGGCGCTTGAGGCGAAAACAAATCCAGCCTCTTTCCTGGCGATGGATGACGTATTCGGTCAGTTGGGTCAGAACCCGCGTTTTGCCGAGGCGTTCAGCTTCTGGCTGCAAAAACTCTGGGAAACAGGTGCCGCCGATACACTGATTGCTTATATCAACGGCGACTCAGAGTAGAGCCTTCCCGTAGATTACGGTAAAGTACTTTTCTCCGGATCAGGCCCGGATTAAACCCGGGCCTGATCAGAGTGACTTTAATGCGGTATTTACGGGAGTTTCCGGATTGCACAGCCAATATGCACCTAGCACTGACGAACGTGGTGGTATACCAGTAGAGCTGGTGATATTCGATTGCGACGGTGTGCTGATTAACAGCGAGGTGATTAGCCTTTCGGTGCTGGCCGGTTTGCTGGGCACTTACAGTATTTCAATAGACAACAGCTATTTTACCCGTCAGTTTCTCGGCCGCAGCTTTTCTCATGTACGTGAAAAAGTCAGTCTGGATTTCGGCGTCACGCTGCCCGATACGTTTGAACAGCACTATCTTTCAACACTGATGCAGCGGTTTGACAAAGAGCTGACGCCGGTTGATGGCATCGAAGACGTTCTGTCTCAATTGAATGTGCCATTTTGCCTGGCCACATCCAGTCATAGGGAAAGAACCGACCGGGCACTAAAAGCCACCGGGCTGGCAAAGTACTTCAGCGATAACATTTATACGGCTTCACAGGTAAAACGCGGGAAGCCTGAACCGGATCTTTTTTTGTTTGCTGCCAGCGAACAGGGTTTTGCACCACAGAATTGTCTGGTGATTGAAGACAGCCTGCATGGCCTACGAGCGGGTACCGCTGCCAGCATGCAGGTATGGCATTTTCAGGGCGGCGCACACATGCCCTCCGCCATTGGCGACATCAGTTTGCCCGACGGTGTCAGCAGAGTCGTCACTCACTGGTCTCAATTTTTCTCTGTGTTGCCTGAACTAAGGAATAACATACCATCATGAATTTGCCTCAAGCTAACGATTCCAGACGATTAGACGAAGCGGCCCGGGCGGGCTGGTTATATCATGTTGCCGGGAACACGCAGGACGAAATAGCTCGCAAGCTGGGAGTTTCCAGACAGTCCGTTCAGCGTATGGTGGCACTTGCTGTGTCAGCCGGACTCATCAAGGTGCGTCTTGATCATCCTATCGCTCGCTGCATGGAGCTGAGTCATCGTATCCAGGACCGTTTTGGATTACAGGACTGCGAAGTCGTTCCCAGTGATCCTGCCGATCCGTCTTCCATCATTGGTCTCGCTCAGGCGGGAGCGGCTGAACTTGAGCGTTATCTTAAGCTTCCCGAACCGCAAACCATTGCTATGGGTACGGGTCGTGCACTGCGCGCCTGTGCAGACGAACTTGCTCCTCTCAATTGTGAGCAGCACCACATTGTTTCGCTGATTGGGAACATCATGAATGACGGTTCTGCGTCATCCTATGACGTGGTGGTTCGGGTCGCCGACAGGGTAAATGCCAAATATTATCCTATGCTACTACCAGTGCTTTGTCCTACGGCCGAACAACGCCCAGACTGGCTGGCCCAGGATCACATTAAACCTATATTCGACCGTGCTAAAACGGCTGACGCTACCTTTGTGGGGGTGGGTAACATAGGGCCTACCTCGCCAATATTTGTCGATGGCTTTGTCAGCAAGACCGATGTGGATGATTTGCTGCACAAAGGCGGAACCGGGGAAATGTTGAGCTGGATATTTGACAAAAATGGCAAGATGATTGATTGCGATATCAATCGCCGTGTTACCAGTGTCGAGCTTAGTCCGGAGCCTGAAAAACCGGTTATTGCCATGGCTGCAGGGGCGATGAAAGTGGAAGCGATTATGGGTGCAATGAGAAGCCGCCTGATCACTAAGCTTATCACTAACGAATATACTGCAGAGCTCATCCTCAGTAGCGATTGAGTTGAATATAAGTCAGGGGGCTTATGCCCTCTGCTACCCGGCTCTTTACACCATATTTCGTAAAGGTTCATCTGCAGACCTTCAGAAATACGCTGAAAATGCTATGCTGGCACTCCGACATCACAACAAAGATAAAACATGTCAGCAGTTCCTTTTGAAACCACCTTCGATGTACGTTTTTACGAAACTGACGGGCTCGGGCACGTGGGAAATACAGTGCATGTTGGTTGGCTGGAAGCGGCGCGAGATCCGGTGTTTAAACTGTTCCTGCCAGATCTGGATTTATCCCGCTGGCCGCTCATCCTGGCCAGCTACAAAGTCGACTTTCTCCAGCAGATTTACTACGGCAAGTCCGTTACGGTGAAAACCTGGATCGGACGTCTAGGCGGTAGTTCTTTTGATGTGTATCAGGAAATCTGGCAGGACGATAAGCATTGCGCCACCGGAACCACTACGATGGTTCACTTCAATTATGAAACCCAGGAATCAGCGCCTATCCCCGACGACATTCGCGCAAAGATGGAACAGCATTTAAAGGACTGAGCATGCACCCTAAAGAAACCGACTTTATCGCCGTAATCGATGACGTACTGTCGCCTGAACAGTGTAGCAACATTGTTGCCGCTTTCGAAAAGAGCGCGAACCTTGCCCCAGGGCAAACAGGCGGTGGCATAGACACAGATAAAAAACGCAGCGTGGATGTGTCATTCTCACGAGACGACGTGTTCAAACCTTATCTGAAAGACGTGATGGCCCAGGTAGGCAGCGAATTGATGAAATACATCGATGAGTATTTCTTCTCCTTGGTAGGCCCCATTGGCCTCACTGTTCGCCATCCGAAAACCGGTGAGCCGGTAAAAATGACCGGCGAAAATTACGCCGAAGTGGGCCGTCCGGCACTACCGAATCTGGTGAACTACCTGTTTCGTATTGGAGATATTAACGCCCAGCGCTACAAGGCGGGCGAAGGCGGCTATCCTTACTGGCATTCAGAGGTGTATCCACAGTTGCAGCACAACGATGCCCTGCACCGGGTGGTGCTGTTTATGTTCTATCTGAATGATGTGGAAGAAGGCGGCCAAACGGAATTCTATTATCAGCAGCGCAGCGTGAAGCCCAAAGCGGGACGTATGGTCATCGCCCCTGCAGGCTTCACTCACACCCATCGCGGCTGTATTCCTGAGAGTAACGATAAGTATATACTCACTTCGTGGATGTTGTTCAACCGCGCCGAGCACATATATACGAAATAGAGGTGGCGGCTATCGCGGGGACGGTTTCCTGTCACAAAACCTAACCCCGCTGCGCTGCCCGAGGCTCTATCGAGAGACAAAACTGTCCCCGCGAAAGCGCGGCTTAATCACAAACTATACGGGGCGATTTCTGCGCCTTTCATGTTGTAACCTACTGACGCAATGTCACCCTGCCAGCCGTCGGTGGAAATTACGCCGGTCACCCAAATTGGGCTGCTGCTGAATTCCACGGCAACGCCTTCTTCAAACGTTACGTGAATAATCTGATTGGATGCCGGTGGCGGCACATGTACGCAGGCACCAAAAAATGGCACCAGCAGGAATTCTGTAGTGAGATCGTCTGTGCCTTCCAGGGGTACCACGAAGCCCGGGACTTTTACCAGTTTACCATCGTACTTTTTCACCACTGGCGCGTTAGGTTGGGCCTGTGCCATGGTGCTTTGATGGTCTGAAACCGGCTCTGGCGGCAGTGCACTGAATCCAGGCGGCTCCAGATCTTCCCAGAACACCTCTATAGGTTCAGCGGCCTGTGCGGCGGTTGCGATAAAAGCGGAAACGAGCATGAACATGCTCATAAATTTGCGTGATAAAGCCATTCTTCACTCATCTTCGGTTTCGACAAAGCGATTATGACATAAATAAGCGCAGGTTAACGGCGACTCAGCTACCGCAACCCAGCGCTTACCGTGTTTACAGCATGGGTTTCAGGAATCGACCGGTATGAGACTGTTTCGCTTTAGCGATGTCTTCCGGTGTGCCTTCAGCGATGATCTGACCACCGCCAGAGCCGCCTTCTGGGCCCAGATCAACCAGCCAGTCGGCGGTTTTGATCACGTCGAGGTTGTGCTCGATAACCACCACAGTGTTGCCGTGATCCCGCAGTCTGTGCAGAACGGCCAGCAGCTGTTTAATGTCGTGGAAATGCAAACCCGTTGTTGGCTCATCCAGAATGTACAGGGTTTGGCCGGTATCCCGCTTTGACAGTTCTTTCGCCAGTTTTACCCGCTGTGCTTCACCACCAGATAGTGTGGTTGCAGCCTGACCTAATCGAACGTAAGACAAGCCTACGTCGATCAGTGTTTGTAGCTTACGGGCGATGGCCGGAATCGCGTCGAAAAATTCTCGTGCTTCTTCCACCGTCATTTCCAGCACTTCGTGGATGTTCTTGGCCTTGTACTGAATTTCCAGAGTTTCGCGGTTGTAGCGTTTGCCTTTACACACATCACAGGGCACATACACGTCTGGCAGGAAGTGCATTTCTACCTTAATGACACCGTCGCCCTGACAGGCTTCACAGCGACCGCCTTTCACATTGAAGCTGAAGCGACCCACTTTGTAACCCCGGGACCGCGCTTCCTGCGTACCGGCAAACAATTCACGAATAGACGTGAAAATGCCTGCATAAGTCGCTGGATTAGAGCGGGGTGTACGGCCGATAGGACTTTGGTCGATGTCGACTACCTTGTCCATCATCTCCAACCCCTCCATGGTTTTGTAAGGGGCCGGTTCTGACGTAGTGGCTTTATTCAACTCGCGGTGAGCGATTTTGAAAAAGGTATCGTTGATAAGTGTAGACTTACCCGACCCTGATACGCCGGTTACACAGGTCATCACGCCAACGGGAATGTTCAGTGTCACGTCTTTCAGATTGTTGCCTGACGCGCCTGTTAACGTAAGCCATTTATCGTCTTTGGCGCTGTTGCGCTTTTTCGGTACTTCAATTTTCTCTCGACCAGACAAGTATTTCCCGGTAAGTGAGTCTTCACTGTCTAATATGTCCTGCATGGTGCCCGCTGCAATTACCTGACCACCGTGGACACCGGCACCAGGGCCGATATCGACAATGTAATCGGCTTCGCGGATGGCATCTTCGTCGTGCTCAACCACCAACACGGTGTTACCGAGATCACGCAGGTGCGTCAGCGTTTTCAATAGTCGCTCGTTATCGCGCTGGTGCAAACCGATAGACGGCTCATCGAGCACGTACATTACACCCACCAGACCGGCACCAATCTGACTGGCCAGACGAATACGCTGAGCTTCACCACCGGAAAGGGTATCGGCACTGCGTGACATAGAAAGGTAGTTCAAACCAACGTTTACCAGGAAGCCAAGGCGATCGAGAATTTCTTTTAAGATCTTCTCGGCAATTTGCGCTTTCTGCCCCGTCAGGTTCAGTGTTTCAAAGAAATCAAAAGCGTCGGCGATAGACATATCGGCGATTTTTGGCAGGTTAGTGCCTTCAATGAAAACATTACGCGCTTCTACCCGAAGACGGGTACCGCCACAGCTGTTACAAGGCTGCTGACTCAGGTTCTTCGACAGTTCTTCACGAACAGCGTTGGATTCGGTTTCACGGTAGCGGCGTTCCATATTCGGAATAATGCCTTCGAATGGATGCTTGCGCTCCATAACGTCGCCGCGCTCGTTAATATATTTGAAGTTCAGCGATTTACCTTTAGAGCCGAAAAGTACCACGTCTTTCGCTTCTTTCGACAATTCCGAGAACGGCGTGGTAAGGCTAAAACCGTAGGCGTCGGCAACAGCCTGCAGCATTTGGAAGTAGTAATAGCTGCGCTTGTCCCAGCCGCGGATAGCACCGCCAGACAAACTCAATTCATCGTTAGATACAATTAGCGCCGGGTCGAAAAACTGACGAGTACCTAAACCGTCACAAGTGGGGCATGCACCCGCGGGATTGTTAAACGAAAACAGGCGCGGTTCCAGCTCGCTCAGGCTGTATCCACAATGTGGGCAGGCGAAATTGGCTGAGAACATAATTTCTTCAACGTCAGGATCGTCCATAAACGCCACTTTCGCGTTACCGCCTGCCAGTTCAAGGGCGGTTTCGAACGACTCTGCCAGTCGCAGTTGCAAGTCATCACGCACTTTGAAACGGTCGACCACCACTTCGATTGTATGCTTTTTGCGTAAATCCAATTCAGGTGGATCGGATAAATCACAGACCTCACCGTCGATACGGGCACGAATAAAGCCTTGGGCTGCCAGGTTCTGTAAGGTTTTTACGTGCTCACCCTTACGTTCCTGAATCACCGGTGCCAGCAGCATCAATTTGCTTCCTTCGGGCATGGATAGCACTTTATCTACCATCTGGCTGATGGTTTGTGCATCCAGCGGCACATCGTGGTCCGGACAACGTGGTGTACCTACACGGGCAAACATCAAACGCAGATAATCGTATATCTCAGTAATCGTACCCACCGTTGAACGGGGGTTGTGAGAGGTGGATTTCTGTTCGATAGAAATGGCCGGAGATAAGCCTTCGATATGGTCAACATCAGGCTTTTCCATCATCGAGAGGAACTGACGGGCATACGCCGACAGCGATTCCACATAACGACGCTGTCCTTCAGCGTACAGGGTGTCGAAAGCTAAAGACGATTTACCTGAGCCGGAAAGGCCTGTAATAACAACCAGTTTGTCTCTGGGAAGGGTTAAATCGATGTTTTTAAGGTTGTGGGTGCGGGCACCGCGAATTTCGATTTTATCCATTGAAGCCTGAGAATTGCCAAAAGAGAAAGTATGCCACAGACGGCGCGGAATTTAATCATTAACTACGTTTAACTGTTAGTGTAGATCACTCATCCGCTAGTACTCGGAGGTGGGCGACGAGTGGTTTTGTGCTACACTTCGCCGCCATACAAGAATAAGGTCGAGAACACACTTGAACGCATTAGAAGTTCGCGCCGCATTAGCATTGGCGCTGGTTTATGTATTGCGCATGATGGGCCTGTTTATGGTCATGCCTGTGCTGGCAGTTGCTGCGATGGACTATCCTGATTATTCCCCTCTGCTGGTAGGTCTGGCAGTGGGTGGCTACGGACTTACCCAGGCGGCGTTACAAATTCCTATGGGGATGATGTCGGACCGCTGGGGTCGCAAACCGGTCATCCTGCTTGGATTGTGTGTGTTCGCTGTGGGCTCGTTCATTGCAGCATCGGCCGACAGCATGATGGTGATGATTATTGGCCGTATTCTGCAGGGCGCGGGTGCGATTGCCGGTGCCATCATGGCGCTGGCCACCGATGTGAGCCGGGAAACCCAGCGGGCAAAGGTAATGGCGGTGATCGGTATCGCGATTGGCTTCTCTTTCTACCTTGCCGTGCTCATTGGCCCGCTGATTGCCCAAAACTGGGGCCTGGCCGGAGTATTTGGCGTTACCGGTGTACTTGCCATCTGTTGTATGCCGTTGGTGAAATGGGTGGTGCCGGATGTCACCGTTAGCGCCAGTGGCGACACCCTGCCACACGTTTCTGAAATTAAATCCCTGTTTGTGTCACCGCAGCTTTGGCGTTTGAACGTTAGCGTGATGGTGCTGCACATGATGATTACGCTGCTATTCGTGCAATTACCGCTTACGCTGACGCAGTTCGATATGTCGCTGGAAAGCCATTGGACCATCTACCTGCCGGTGCTGGCGGTATCCATTATTGGCCTGATTGTGTTGATGGGGATCAGTCGTGGACAAACACCAAAGTCGGTAGTTATCACGGCAGCAGCGCTGATGATGATGGCATTTCTGATGATGAACATGCAGGACCACCATTTATGGGTAGTCGTTACGGCAGTTGTATTGTTCTTTACCGGTTTTAATTATTTGGAAGCAAGCTTACCCGCGCTGGTCTCGACCATTGCGCCTGCTGGTCAGAAGGGCAGCGCCATGGGCATATATGCCAGTTTTCAATTCTTCGGTGCGTTTCTCGGCGGTTTATTGTCGGGCCTTGTAACCGATATCTGGACCCCGAAAACGGCCTATCTGGCCGGTGCCATCGGTGCGGCATGTTGGATTATCATTCTGTTTGGTCTTAAAGAAGTGATGAAATTACGTCGCTTATCCATGCAGGTTTCCTTCGCCAATGTTCAGCCGCAAACACTGGAAAAATCACTGCTGCAGCTAGAAGGTGTGCATGAGGTGGTGGCGTCTGAATCTGATGGCACGGTATATCTTAAAATCAGTAAGGGATTCGATACCAAAGCGGCCAGAGAATTGCTCGCCCAGTATGCCTGAGGCACTGTCGCTGTAGAATAAGTCATCCAGTTGTTGTTTTACGGTGTATAACCTCATCAACCAGTTTTACAACGCGTAAGGAGTCGTGATGGTAGATTTAAGTCGCTACAAAGGCATTATTTTCGATATGGACGGTACCCTGATTGATTCTATGGGTGCACATATGAAAGCCTGGGAAAAAACCTGTGAGCATTTTGGTTATCCCTTCGATTTAGATTACATGTACGGTTTGGGTGGCGTGCCAACCATGAAAACGGCGGAGCTGCTAAACGCGAAGTACAGCAAACAACACGACCCGCAAGAAGTAGGGCAGTTTAAGAAGAACACCTGGTTGGCAATGGACCAAACCCCCACGCTAATTGATGATACGTTTCAAATCTTCAATGCGAATTTGGGTAACAAGAAAATCGCAGTAGGCACTGGCGCCGAGCGGTCTGGTGCTGAAACGCTATTAGGGCATCATGGATTACTGGGTAAACTTGATGCATTGGTAACATCGTCTGATGTCGTCAACGGTAAACCGGCACCGGACACCTTTCTTAAAGCTGCCGAGTCAATCGGTGTAGCGCCAGAAGATTGTGTGGTGTTTGAAGATACAAAGATTGGTTTTGAAGCGGCCTCCCGCGCCGGCATGGACTGCATCATGGTGATCAACGGTAAAGTGCAACAAGCTTGATAGTACTTTCTGTCAGCGCCAGCTGGTTCTATAATCTAAAAACTCACTCCGATTAATTACAATAAGAGCGTAACGTTCAGTGGTCATAAGCTTTCGTATTTTCGCCGTCATTTCTATGCTGTCTGCACTTGCAGGCTGTGCCATAGATGTCAGTTCTTCCAGTTTCCTGCATCAGGATAATTCACCGTCCACACTAGACACTACCGAATTAAATCAGGCGGTAACGAAAGATGAAGCGGCGATCACAATCACTACGGTGGAATTGAAAAACAGCCAGGATCTCACGTTACGGGGTGTTGCCGTTGCGTATCCGGAACCCAAGGTTAATATTGTGCTGTTTCCAGATAACGGCATGAGTATTAGTAACAATTCCGCGCTCATTCATGAGTTTGGTAAACTGCCAGCGAACATCCTGTGGGTGGATTATCAGGGCACAGGTGCCAGCGATAAACCTGGCAAAGCAAGAATGTACAATCTGAAACGTGATGCCTTGCTGGTTTATGACTACGGAAAAGAAGTGTTTCAGAATGATTTGCCAACGGTTGTGCATGGCATATCAATGGGCTCTATTCTGGCAAGTTACGTAGCGGTAAAACGGGATATCGACGGTTTAGTGCTCGACAGTGCCATTAATAAAGTGAACGATGTGGTGCAGAACATGGTGCCTGAGTGGACCAAAGTGTTCACTTTCCTGCAGGTATCTCCAGAACTGGCCATTATTGAGAATGACGATTTTATTAGGCAGTTAGACAAGCCATTATTGTTGATTGTGGGCGATAAAGATCGCACGACGCCCATTACTTTTAGTCGCCAACTGTACGAAGTCTCGCCCAGTAAGGACAAATTGATTTACGTGGTACCCGGCGGTAAACACAACAAGTCGATGACGTATCCGGATGTAATAGGCCAGTATCGGTTGTTCCTGCGAGATTTATAACCATCGAATAAATAACAAAAAAGCAGCCGAAGCTGCTTTTTTTGTCACTGATTTTTCGCTTAGCGCAACATCACTTTCTGAAATTCGTCTCAGACGTTGCTGCCCAATAAGCAAAGGCGGTGAAAATACCGGTGTTAATTTTCAGTGCGTCTGTATCTACTTTATCTAAGGTGTCGTTTTCTGTGTGATGGTAATCGAAGTAATCGCTGCCATCCGGTGAGAAGTTGATGGCGGGTTGACCCGCTTCACCTAGCGCACTCATATCCGACTGCCCCTTGGCATCGTTTTTATCCGACATACCTACACCGTATGGTGCCAGGTATTCAGCAAAACTTCGCACTTCAGACAGCGCTTCTGCACCTACACCCGGGGTTAGCTCGTAAATCGCGCCATTACCGAAATCCCACTCAGCACCAATAACATGGTGATCCATATCGCCTTTGTGTTGTTCAACATAATCCTTCGCACCCCAAAGACCAATTTCCTCAGCAGCAAACAGGATAACGCGAACAGTACGAGCAGGGCGCTGCGGTAATTCTGCAATATAGTGGCCGGCAGCCAGCGTAATACCCACACCAATGCCATCATCAATTGCGCCGGTACCTACATCCCAACTGTCGAGGTGCGCGCCAATGGTAACTACTTCATTCGGCTTTTCACTACCGGTAACATCGCCAATAACGTTGGCTATGGTGGCTGTTTTACCGGTAGGGCCACTGGCTGAAGTGGTGAGTGAGAAAGTGACTGGCTGTTCACGCTTCAGCATATTTTCCAGCAAATCGGCATCTGGGTTTGAAATGGCAACAGCGGGGATTTTCTTAATTCCATCGCTGTAACGCATCATGCCAGTGTGTGCGAAACGATTGGTGTCGGTTCCAACAGAACGCAGTAGAAAAGCCACCGCGCCTTTTTCAGCTGCAATGGACGCACCGGCAACGCGAGCCCCCACTGCATCACCGTAGCCGTGACCGTCTTTGTGACGTTCCATACGGTAGCCAACATAAGCAATTTTACCGTCCAGGGAACCTGGCTTGGCAGCTTGCAGAGCTTCTAACGACGCAAACTCAACCACTTCCGCTTTCAACTCTTTGCCGTTAGTTCCCACACTACCGCCCAGCGCCAAGGCAATAACTTTGTGTGGATAAGGGCCGGAAATGGCAGCGGTTAGATCGCCACGGGTCCATTGCGGTACCTTGCTTTCTTCTATCCAAACTTTATCGAAACCCAACGCCTTCATTTTATCCTGTGCCCATTGCACGGATTTGTCTGCGGCAGGTGTGCCTGCATAACGGGCGCCGACTTCCGTGGTGAGTGATTCGATAACGTCATAAGACAGCGAATCTTGTTTGGCATTAGACTGCAGTAAGTCGAGTATAACTTTTTGATCGTCTGTTACTGCCTGACTTTGTGAAGAAAGCATTGCTGATGCGCCGATCAGCAATGAAAGAACGGTTTTGTTTTTCATTCTTATTCCTGTTGTAAGGGTTCTTACGCGTCTATTGACTCAGGCACGCGGCATACACGGGTACCCGCGATGAAGTCGTGCACACAGCGACGGTCTTTGCGGAATACGAAAAAAATGTCTACCAATGCGGCAATGCCACCAATAAACGGTATGTTCACTATTACGGCCACCGGCAGGTATCGTCTTACCACGATATTGGTAAAAGAAGACTGGGAGCCATCGAGATTTTCGATTCGGGTATTAATGAAGTGCTTACCAACAGTTTGTCCGAAATTAATCAGAAAGTAACCATGAACAACGATGTAAGTGACTACAGAGTAGACCATCGACATCAGCAGTACTGAAAACGTAGGTTGGGCCAAGGCTTCCATCCCAACGAAAAAAAACAGAGGAATAGAAATAAGCACACTGATCACCATATCAATGATGGCGCCACCAAGGCGTTCTCCGAGTGACGCTAGTCTGTCATCGGGCTGTGCTGAATGTGTCGGTTCTTGTTCCGGTTTGAAGGCTGCATTTGCGCCTTCTGACGCGGTGCTGGCAGGTGTAGCTTCATGGCTTACAGAGCGTGTGATAGTGGTATCACTTGGCTCAGTGATGGTTTCCGCGTTTGGTGCGGCGATTACTTCTGCCTGTTTCCGGGCTATCGCGGCATCAATCTCTGCCGCCCGTTCAGGCTCTTCTTCAGCATTCAGTGCAGCACGAAGAGCCTGCAGCTCTTCTAAGTTCAGCGCATCATATTTCCCTTGATCTGACATAGACTTCTCCGGTGTTTTTTTCCCATAATGCCAATATTGCAGACAAAAGGAAATGCATGCGGAGAACGTTCTACAGACTTTAAGAATCTAGCGTGGCGCTGCCACAGATTGGCGGGTAATGAGCGTTGGTGTGTATTTGTGGGTCTCTTCTTTACCGCTTTTACCCATAGCAAAATCGAGTGCAAGTCGAGTGGCCAGTCCGGCCATCATTTCCACAGGGTAGTGGAGGGTGGTCAGTTTTGGGCGACAGTACTTGGCGAGTAACACATCATCGAATCCTATTACCGAAACATCCTGCGGCACGGCAATATTGTTATCTTGCAACATGGTCATCGCACCTGACGCCATCGCATCGTTGTAGGCCAGAATGCCAGTAAATTGCACATCTCGACTTAATAGCTTTTGCATAGCCAGTTCGCCGCCTTCCTGATCTGGCGTGGAAAACTCAATGTGTGAATCAGGTATGTCGATACCGTGGGCGTTAGCAGCGCGGCGAATGCCATCAATACGCATTTGCGGGTCGGTAATTTGATAATTGCTTGAGACAACCGCTAACTTACTGTGACCCTGTTTGATCATATGTTCGGCCATAATAAAACCACCCGCCTCGTTATCCAGCCAGACACAGCGGTTGGCTATTTCAGGAATGTAGCGGTTGATCAAAACAAAACCGGGGATCTGACAAGCAAAATCAATAAGTTCCGCATCGGATAACGCTTTGCTATGCACCACCATGGCCTCAACCCGATGCTCAAGCAAGGTTTCAATTGCCCTGCGTTCGGTCTCTTTTTCAATTGAGCCCGCGCTCAGCAGAATTTGGACTTTTTGTTGCCGGGTAACGGTTTCTATACCCTGACCAAGCGCAGCAAAAAACGGTTCAAGTAGTTCAGGAATGACTACCCCTAACGACGCGCTTCGCTTAGTAACCAGTGCGCGGGCATTGGCGTTAGGACGATATCCCATTTCCTGCATGATCGTTTTCACCCGGGCTCGGGTAGCATCGCCAACCTTCGGCCCGTTATTAATTACCCGGGAAACCGTAGCCAGTGAAACGCCCGCAGCAGATGCGATATCTTTAATTGTTGCCATTTATTGTTGTGCCTGTAGTCGGTTCTTTTTACCAAATTGCGGACAAGGCCGCCTATGTTAAGAAATTTAATCTCAAATGCACGAAAAACCGGTTTGCCTGAAATTTAAAGAGAATATAACATGAAGTTATTTTTAAGGGTAAACGTATACCCTCATTGTTTCCATTGTGTTAACATTTTGCGCTATATTAAGAGATACAGTGATTTAACCCTTCTGTAAAGCACTTAGCGAACGCGACAGAAGCCCGCGATTTACCGAGCCATTTTTGAGGTGAAAGTTTGCCAGACATTTCTGTAAAACCCTTTGGGGCTGTGAACGGCTGTGATGTGAGTGTGTTCACGTTGCGCAACGATAACGGCATGACCGTATCGGTAACGAATTTCGGCGGTATTGTTACGGCAATTAATGTTGCTGATCGAAAGGGGCACTTTACTAATGTGGTGGCCGGCCTGGATTGCGCGGAAGATTATGCCAACGATGGTGCCTTCCTTGGCGCGCTGGTAGGGCCTTACGCCAACCGCATTGCGAATGGTGCGTTTACTATCGATGGACAGAAGTATCAACTTGAACAGAACGCAGGCTCCAACAATCTTCACAGTGCCAGTGCGGGGATTAATAAGAAGGTTTGGCAGGCAACATCTTCTAGCGATGACCATACTGCAACGTTAACGCTAACTGTTGTTTGCCCCGATGGAGAAGGCGGCTTTCCAGGCGATAGAGAAATCACCGCCGAGTATTCATTAGACAATACCAATACGCTAAGTCTGTTGATGAAAGCCACGTCTACCGCTACGTCACCGTTAAGCTTAACAAGCCACGGTTATTTCAATTTAGCGGGTGAAGGCAATGTGCTTGGCCATCAGGTAGTGATTAACGCTGACACTTTTACCCCATTGAACGCAGACTGCGTGCCTACTGGAGAGTTACGCAGTGTGTCCGATACGCCATTTGATTTTCGAGCGCTGAAGGCCATGGGGGAAGACATCTCAGTAGCCGATGAACAACTGCAGCTAGGTTCGGGATACGACCATAACTTTGTACTCAATACCTTTGCTGAGCCTAACGCAGAACCTGCAGCAAAAGTGCTTGAGAGTCAGAGTGGACGAGTAATGACCTTATGGACAAATACGCCAGGTTTGCAACTTTATTCTGCAAACTGCCTGAGTATGGCTTCAGCCGGCGCGCAAACGTTTGTTGATGACGGTGCACTCTGTTTAGAGCCACAGGCTTTTCCAGATTCGCCCAATCATCCGGAATTTCCAGGCGGCTGGATTACACCGGGGGAAGAGCACGTTACCTGGATGAAGCTCAATTTTAGCGTTCAGGATTAATCTTAATATCGTTCCTGAGGGAGCGATATTTTTTAATCATTAGGTAAAACGTTTACCTTAATTGCAATAGCAGTAGGCTGGCGCAGCTAAGCCGCAGTCAATTGCCAACAAGGTATAACAGATCGCTTTCAGCGCCAGGTATGATTATTTTGCCAAAATAATCCGGCGCGCGAGCAATAAAGTGAGATAACTATGACTACACCTTTCGACCCTACTGACCATCCGCATCGCCGGTACAATCCAATGATTGGCGAATGGATTCTGGTATCGCCTCATCGCGCCAAACGGCCATGGCAGGGGCAGAACGAACCACCCTCAAACGAGGTGCGTCCGTCTTATGATGAAAATTGTTATTTATGCCCGGGCAACACCCGTGTAAATGGTGAAGTGAATCCGAAATACACCGGCACTTTCGTGTTCGGCAATGATTTTGCTGCGCTTCAACAAGATACGCCAGACGCGTCATCAGACGATCCACTGTTCACCTTCAGTGCGGAGCAAGGCTGCAGCCGGGTAATTTGTTTCTCCCCGGATCACAGCAAAACCCTGCCAGAGCTTACCGATGAAGCACGCGTAGAAGTGGTGAAAACCTGGGTGGCACAAACCGAAGAGTTAGGTAAAGACTATACCTGGGTGCAGGTTTTCGAAAACAAAGGTGCGATGATGGGCTGTTCCAATCCGCATCCTCACGGACAAGTGTGGGCACAGCGCCATCTACCCACGTTAGCGGCAAAAAAGCAGCAGCATTTCAGCGAGTACTACACTAAGCAGGGTACCAGCATGCTGGCAGACTACGCGCGCCGCGAGGTGGAAAGCGATGAACGTGTGGTTTGCAAAAACGACGATTGGGTGGTTGTGGTACCTTATTGGGCTGCATGGCCGTTTGAAACCTTGTTACTGCCGCGCTTTGAAGCGAACTCACTGCTGTCACTGAACGATGGACAACAGCAGAGCCTGGCGCAAATCATCGGTAACATTACCACGCGCTACGATAACTTGTTTGAAACCTCATTCCCGTATTCCATGGGCTGGCACAGTGCTCCGTTCGATGGCGAGGCGCATGCTGAGTGGGGGTTGCATGCACACTTCTTCCCACCGTTACTGCGTTCGGCGTCTGTGCGCAAGTTCATGGTGGGCTACGAAATGATGGCGGAAGCGCAACGAGACTTAACGCCAGAACAAGCCGCACAACGAATAAAAGCACTGTCAGAAGTACATTATAAAGAGACACAACGTCATGACTGAGAATACACACATTGCCTCCGCTTTCGAAACCGCTTTTGGCTGTGAGCCAGCCGTGACCATACAGGCGCCCGGCCGGGTGAATCTGATTGGTGAACATACCGATTACAATGGCGGTTTTGTATTTCCAGCGGCGATTAACTTTGGCACCTGGATCTGCGCATCTCCCCGAGACGACCGTGTTATCGACGTTGTTGCCCTGGATTACGATGGCGAGCGCAACCGGTTCTCCCTGGATAACATCGAACATGTGAAAGAAGCCAGCTGGTCGAACTATATTCGCGGCGTGTGCAAGGTGCTGCTGGAGGTGTTTCCGGATGTGAAAGGTGCGAATCTGGTGGTTACGGGCAATGTGCCTCAAGGCGCAGGATTAAGTTCGTCAGCCTCGTTTGAAGTGGCTATCGTGAAAATGTTCAAGGCCCTTTATAACATCGATGTGAACGGCATTCAGGCTGCGCTATTGGGTCAGAAAGCGGAGAATACGTTTGTGGGCTGCTCTTGCGGCATTATGGATCAATTGATCTCAGCCATGGGCAAAAAAGGGGAGGCAATGCTACTCGATTGTCGTTCACTGGCTATTCAACATACTCCCATTCCCGACAAGTATGCGATCATGATTATTAACTCAAACGTTAAGCGTGGTCTGGTAGACAGCGAATACAATGTTCGTCGTCAGCAATGCGAAGAAGCCGTTGAGATTCTTGGCGTGCAAAGCCTGCGCGATGCGCACATAGACCAATTAAACGCAGCGAAAAGCGACATGTCTGAGGTAGTTTTCAGGCGAGCCCGACACGTGATAACGGAAAACGCGCGTACTTTGGAGATGTTTGACGCGCTAAATGAAGAGCGTACCGCCGACGTTAGCAGACTAATGGCCGAGTCGCATGAGTCTATGCGTGATGACTTTGAAATTACCGTTAAACCTATTGATATTCTTGTGGAAATTATCGCCGATGTTATTGGAGAGCAGGGCGGAGTAAGGATGACAGGCGGTGGCTTTGGTGGTTGCGTAGTGGCATTGGTGCCAAAAAATATCGTAATCCAAGTAGAAGAAAACGTTAAGAAACATTATTATGCGCGCACCGGGTATACACAATCCATTTACATCTGCTCGGCTGAACAGGGGGCTTTCGCTTAACCTGTTACAAAAAATATTCAGATAAAAATAACATTCGTTGGGAAATAATATGAACATTGAGACGTTGGATATCACGGTATTTGTGATATATGTCATCGCGCTTATTGGGATCGCATGGTGGGTTTCTCGTGAGAAACAAGGCCATGAAAAAGATACCAATGATTACTTCCTTGCTGGCTCAAGTTTGCCCTGGTGGGCAATTGGGGCATCATTGATTGCAGCAAACATTTCCGCAGAGCAAATTATCGGAATGTCTGGCTCGGGTTACGAGATCGGACTTGCCATTGCTTCCTACGAATGGATGGCTGCAATCACGCTGTTAATCGTTGGTAAATACTTTCTGCCGATCTTCCTTAAGCACAAAATCTACACCATGCCGCAATTCCTGGAACAACGTTATGACCATCGCGTTCGCGTTGTCATGGCAGTATTCTGGTTAGCGGTATACGTATTTGTAAACCTCACTGCAGTTCTGTGGCTTGGCGCGCTGGCAATTAATACTATTGCGGGTGTCGACATGATGTACGGCATGCTGTTCCTTGGCGTTTTCTCGCTGGCGTACTCGTTGTATGGCGGTCTGAAAGCGGTAGCGATGACAGATATCATTCAGGTTGTACTGCTGGTACTGGGCGGGTTATTCCTGTCGTACACGGCACTGAATCTGATTGGTGACGGCAACGGCATTATCCACGGCTTCAATGAACTGACTACGCGTCTGCCTGAAAAATTCGACATGATTCTGTCTGAAGACAGCCCGCACTATAAGAGCCTGCCTGGTATTTCGGTACTGATTGGTGGTATGTGGATCATGAACCTGTCTTACTGGGGCTTCAACCAGTACATCATCCAGCGTACGCTGGCAGCGAAAAGCGTACAGGAAGCGCAAAAAGGTATCGCGTTTGCTGCCTTCCTGAAACTGCTGATGCCGTTAATTGTTGTACTGCCTGGTATTGCTGCTGTACTGCTGGTACCCGATCTGAACCGTGCTGACGAAGCGTATCCATCACTGATGACGCTGATGCCAGTGGGTCTGAAAGGTCTGATTTTTGCTGCGCTGGTTGCTGCTATCGTGTCTTCACTGGCATCAATGACCAACAGTGTGTCGACCATCTTTACCATGGACTTCTACAAGCCAAGAAATCCTGATAAGTCTCAGAACCACTACGTGAAAGTGGGTCGTATTGTGAGCCTGATTTCTCTGATTATTGCTATGCTGGTAGCGAAGCCGCTGCTGGGTAACTTTGATCAAGCGTTCCAGTACATTCAGGAATTTACCGGATTCTTTACGCCGGGCATCGTAGCGCTGTTTGCGTTAGGTATGTTCTGGAAGAAAACCACGGCCAACGGCGGCTTAATCGCAGCCCTGGGCTCATTCTTCCTGAGCCTGGCAGGTCGTTCGTTCTTCCCGGATGTGCCGTTTATCGACCGTGTAGGCATTGTGTTCCTGCTGTGTGTAGCACTGGCAGTTATCGTGTCACTGGCCGAGAAGAAAGGCGACCATGAAAATGCGATTGAGCTGGGTGAAGTGAGCTTTACTACTACTTCAGGCTTCAACATTGCAGCCGTTGCCATCGCTATCGTAACCGCAGCGTTCTATATCACTTGGTGGTAAGCGAACACCGGTTACAAGTGATCTGAAAAGACCGCCTCCGGGCGGTTTTTTTATTGGCCGTCAATTTCTATTAATTCAACCGGTTAGCGCATCGATTAATGCTCTGTTAATGTAATCAGGTTATTTGATTTACATACTGTAATGTTCTCTAGTGATCTCCTTCCTAAGCCCATTCGGTAGCGACTAGTAATACCTTTTTCCACCTTGCTACTTTACGAGGTCGCTATGTCACGATTACGCCGCTTATTCATTCCTGCAATGCTTTGCACACCTGTTGTCTGTTCGTCTGTTGTCAGTGCAGAGGCGATAAGTACAGAGCAGCCATCAATGAACCTGAGCGCGTTAATCGAATCGGTAAACATCACCATGGCAGGCGCTGACGAGACAACATCGAACAACCTTCAGTACCGCAAGGTTGGAGACAGCGAATGGCTTGATGCCAATGCTTTATATTACGACCCTGTAGGCGAGCAGCTTTCCGGCGCCATTGTTCGACTCACGCCTGCTACCGCTTATGAAGTAAAATTGAGCGTGCAGGATGACGACGGCGAACACAGCATAGTTGAAACGGTGACTACCCGTGCCAACAAACCGCCCATAGATCCAGATAAAATCTATAACCTGAAAGACATTTACGACGGTGGCGTGCTGAATGTTGAAGCGCTCGGCATCGAAGGTAGCGAAGATGGCTGGGCAATGATTAAAGGGGACAAAGCCACCCCTATTATAGCCGGTGACGATGCGAAACAGGCAATTTGGCTGGGAGCCCAGAGCTACATTTACTTTGAGGATATTGTCATTGAGCAGGGCGGCGATTTGGGCTTTTTCGCTGAAGAAGCGCACCATATCTGGGTAAATGGATGTGATATTTCGAATTGGGGCCGGGAAGCCGCTGGCTACGATCGTGGTCGTGCTTATGATGACGAAGGTCGTCGTATTAATCACGATTCCGCGTTTTATTTACGCCGAACCGGGGTGGTTACCATCGAGAACTGCTACGTGCACGATCCGGTACTCAGCGCCAACCACTGGGGCTATGGCCACCCTAAGGGGTCAAATGCTTTTATTGCATTTGCCAATCACCCGAACGAAGCATTTCAAGGCCAGATCATTTTGCGCAACAACACCTTCATGGGTAGCGACAGCGTAAGGTTTAACGATGTGGTGGAAAGCAGGTATAACTTGTCTGACGTGGGCGGCTTTATTCGCGACTCCGCCATTTACAATAACCGCTTTGCCTACGCTAACGATGACATCATCGAGCTCGACGGTAGTCAGCACAATGTTCTGGTGTACAACAACGAATTCTCCCATGCCTACGGGGGTATTAGTGTTGCACCGAACCGTCAGGGACCAAGCTATGTGTTCAATAATACCATTCGCAAGATGGGCGATGAACGGGGTGAAATGTGGGCATCGCTCAAAGCGGGTGGCTTAAGTTCCAATCCCGAAGGACAGGTGAATTTTTTCAATAACTATGTGATTTCCGAACGTAACGGTATCACAGCCTCGAATGTGGAAGGCGATAATAGCTTTTGGGTGAATGCAATTAACAACGTGCTACTCAGCAACAACCCCAGCGAAAACAGTGGCTTTGGCGTGTGGGACCCACAGCGCGACTACCGCAGCCGCTTTATCAATAATTATTCGTTTAATTTAGAAGATGGCGAGGTTAGGGATAATGCCGATATCTCAGAGCCTTTTTATGATGATTCACTTGTTAATCAGGATGTCGCCGTCGAGCTAAAATCACAGCCCGCACCAAAAACGTTGCCCATACCTGAAACAGACCGCATCCCTAATTTTTCGGTTGGTGGTGAACAACTTGTGGTGGGTATTACCGATGAAAACGTGGGCGCCTTTCATTATCGAAGAGCACCTGTTGCCGGTGCCATAGATTTCAATACTGCTTCGCTGCAAAGCTATGGTTCGCAGAACCAGAAGAACGCGTTTACCCCGTGGCACAATGAATTAAGCCTAGAGGGCAACACCTGGCTTTCTTTGGAAGGCGAATATCAGATAACTGAAAACACAGTTCTGGACGCAACCGTTTATGGCGAGGGCAATCCTGAGTTGGCCGGTATAGGCTTCGATAACGATGAACGTATCGCTGATGACGAACTGATTGCTTTCTTTGGCACACAGTCTTTTGGCATACCGGTATCGGGCTATGAAAGTGGCGCACGTCAGCAGCGCTTTTCTTTGCCGTTAGGGCAATTGCTAAAACACGGTGAGTACTCGAATATGGTTTTCGCCCTCGACGATGACGCACCTTCAGCACCAAAATTACCGCTGCTGTCGTTAACCAATGTGCGACTTTATGACGCGCTAAACTTTAGTCAGAACACAGTGTCAGCCTACGACGCGAAGCAAGACAGCGCAGAGACCAGCAATGCCGAAGTGAGTAACGATGGACTTTCACTTACCTTATCTGGCAATGCGTGGAAACGTGTGGAAGGCGATTTCGATGTTGAAGCCGATTCTGTATTGGTGGCTCAGGTTCGACTGTCAGGTACCGTGGAGATAGCGGGATTGGGCTTTGACACTAATAATTCCCAGAATGAAAAGGCCGTGTTGTCGTTTGGTGGCACTCAGGACTACGGGCTGGATGCGGAAAACGTGACAGCCACTGACGGCTGGCAGCGAATTGAGATCCCGGTGGGCGAACTGATGACTCCTGGTGCTTACCGTTACATGACTTTCATTGCCGACAACGATGCTGCGCCAGAAGCCGGGCAAGTGGAATTTCGTCACGTGAGCCTGTTTACGCCAGATTAAGCTCCTGAGCGTGAGTAACGTGCTGCAGCGTGATACCACGAACAAGTGAAAACTCGTCAAAGGTGCAGTTTCCTCACGCTTCTTCCATGCTACTCTTGCGGCTATCAGAAGGGGGCTGAAATCAGGAAAACTGAGCGCTGAGAATGGCTTAATCGCGTTGGTGAAAATTATCCCTCAGTTGCTGAAAAAAATCAGGTATACTGACCCACTATCGCAATTTATGGCGCGAAATTTTTTGGTAATCGGTCGAGCGACTTGAACCGCTCAGAGTCCGTAAAATAACGCTTTAAATGCACCAAGTTACAGAATAAGACAGAGTTTACAGGAGACATCGATGGCAACGAGAGGCGTCAACAAAGTCATTTTGGTAGGAAACCTCGGGAACGATCCTGAAGTACGTTACATGCCAAATGGAAACGCCGTGGCAAACCTGAGTCTGGCGACCAGTGAAAGCTGGAAGGATCAGCAAGGTCAGATGCAGGAGCGTACAGAGTGGCATCGGTTAACCATGTACCGTCGACTGGCAGAAATTGCTGGTGAGTACCTGAAGAAAGGCTCACAAATTTACGTGGAAGGTAAACTGCAAACCCGTAAATGGCAGGATCAACAAGGCCAGGATCGCTACACCACAGAAATCATTGTCGACCAAATGCAAATGCTGGGCGGCCGCGAAGGTGGTGGTCAGGGCGGACAAGGTGGCTACCAGCAACGTCCACAAGGTAACCAGGGCGGCCAACAAGGCGGCGGTTACGGCAACAATAATCAGGGCGGTGGATATCAACAACGTCCACAAGGCAACCAAGGTGGCGGCTTCGGCGGTAACCAGGGTGGAAACCAGCAAGGCGGCAATAAGCCCCCTATGGCTGAGCCTGACTTCGATTTTGATGATGACATTCCGTTCTGATCTAAGTCCTAAAATTCAATGTTGAAAAACATACTCTTAAGCCGCTGAAAAGCGGCTTTTGTTTAGGTACGAAATTGCGTGCAATCGAGTCGCATGTACTGCACAGGTGTAACCTATACAGTGCACCTTTTTTACTTCTATCTACAGCTTGTAGAAACCATTAATCAGTGAAAGGCCGTATCAAACATCAAACAAAAAAGTTAAGCGCCACATTCACCAAAGGGAATCCACATGCCAACCAGTTCTTCACCCGGGAAACTAAACCCGCCTGTTTTCTATTCCGCCACGGCACTTATTGCCGCCATTGTTTTATTAACTGCTGCTTTTCCTAAAAGTGCAGATAGTATCTTTGGCGCACTGCAATCAGGCATTGTGGAGAACGGCAGTTGGTTCTATGTTTTAACCGTCGCAATAATTCTTGTTTCCGTTATCTTTATGGGGTTATCGAAGTTCGGGGACATTAAATTGGGCCCTGATCACTCGACGCCAGATTATGGGTATGTAACCTGGTTCGCTATGTTGTTTTCAGCGGGTATGGGCATTGGGCTCATGTTTTTCGGTGTGGCAGAACCTGTGATGCACTTTATCAACCCTCCTGTGGGCGACGGTGAAACTGTTGAAGCCGCAAAACAGGCAATGAAGCTAACATTTTTCCATTGGGGGCTACATGCCTGGGCTATCTACGCGGTTGTCGCGTTAATTCTAGCCTTCTTTAGTTACCGGCACGGGCTGCCACTGACTTTGCGCTCAGCACTCTATCCGTTAATCGGTGAGAAAATCTATGGCCCAATCGGTCATGCTGTCGATGTATTTGCCGTTATTGGAACCGTGTTCGGTGTGGCAACGTCTCTGGGCTACGGTGTTCTGCAAGTCAATTCAGGATTAAATTACTTATTCGATATTCCCCTAGGCACAGTAACGCAAATCGTATTAATAATCGGTGTAACACTGCTCGCCATCATTTCAGTGACTACCGGCCTTGATAAAGGCATTCGACGTTTATCCGAACTCAATATGGGGTTAGCGGTAATTTTACTCCTGACTATTCTCATATTGGGGACTACTGTTTACTTGCTGCAGGCTTTTGTTCAAAACACGGGCGCTTATGCCTCGGATATAGTGCGAAACACGTTTAACCTGTTTGCCTATGAAAAGACTGATTGGCTGGGAGGCTGGACTATCTTGTACTGGGGCTGGTGGATGTCCTGGGCACCATTTGTAGGGCTGTTCATTGCCAGAGTTTCACGTGGCCGAACCATCCGTGAATTTACCTTCGGTGTTTTATTTATTCCGAGCGGTTTTACCCTGTTATGGATGACTGTTTTCGGTAATTCCTCAATTGATTTAATCATGAACCAGGGCGTATCTGCGCTCGCAGAGGCGGTCTCGAAAGATGAAGCTATTTCTCTCTTTGCGTTCTTAGAAAACTTCTCCTTCTCTGGTGTGCTGTCTTTTATCGGCACATGTATGGTTATTGTCTTTTTTGTCACCTCTTCAGATTCAGGCTCGATGGTTGTCGATATGCTTTGTTCGAATGGGAACGACAACACACCACTTTGGCAGCGTATTTTCTGGGCCAGTTCCGAAGGCATCGTTGCCGCTGTGCTTCTGCTTGCTGGTGGGCTAGGAGCACTGCAAACCATGACAATAGCCAGTGCGCTGCCTTTCGCTATTGTGTTGCTTGTTGCTACCTATGGTTTACTGAAAGCTCTGAGGGTAGATATCGCCAAGCGCGACAGTCTGCAGACAAATAACTGGCGACTCGCGGTGCTAGGAAGTGATGACGACTCTGGCTGGGAAAAACAACTTGCCAGTATTCACGACTACCCGGACAAAAAGAACGTCAATAATTACATTGCCACGGTGGTGAAAGATGCCATGGTGAGAGTGAAGCGACAACTCTCAAAACACAATGTCGAAGCTGAAATAGAGGAAGTCAAACCTGGTCGTTTGATGTTTACTGTTGCACTGGAAGACGCTTACGATTTTCACTACGAAGTCAGGCGTTTTTCATATGAAAAACCTAATTACAGTGTCGATGATGATGAAGGCGATGACGAGACAGCAGACGACGTTTACTTCAGAGCAGAGGTGCACCTAAGAGAAGGCGGGCAAGATTACGACATCATGGGGTGGCCGCAAGATGCCGTCATTCATGACATTGTAGAACAATATCAAAAACACATGCACTTTTTGCATTCTATTCGATAGGGGTTTTAGCATCGGAATACGATGCAATATTCCTCATCACCATTTGTACTGCATAAACGGCATGGTCATCGAGCTCTTTAGCCGATGGCCTGTAGTTGATGAGCAACAAGCAGCGGGTGTGCATTTCACCTCGCAGCAACGACATGAACATCGCGCCAAAACGGTCGGCTTGTTCGCTTGTCAGTGAGTTGCAGTGTGAATGGATGAAATCGGTGAACAGTGCATGGGTGGTTCTAGGCCCGATGTCGAGGAAGTTGCTTGCCAATTCAGGAAAGCGGGATGCTTCGGAAACCATTACCCGGTAAAAAGCCAGCGTATCGGGGTCAACTAAAACATCCAGATAAGCCCGGCCCATACTGTATAAGCCTTTCTCCAGCGATTTGGTTTCTGGCAGAATTTCAGTAAAGACTTCTCTGAAGACTTTGCATTCTTGTTCAATTACCGCAGCAAATAAACTTTCTTTGGTGCCGTAGCAATTGTAGAGGGTGGCTTTAGATACACCCGATTCCTTCTGCACCATGTCGGTAGTGGTGTTGCTGAAGCCATATGTCAGAAACAGCTTTCTGGCGGCGGCAAGCACGGCCTCTACTTTTTCCGGTCGCGGATTCCGTCCCGCACGGGTGCTCTGCTGCATAATGCTTCCTACTGATTTTCTTCGTCGGTGTAGCCGTAATCTACCGGGTGCTGCGTGTAAAACAGTCGTGCGCCGGTCGCTTTTATCGCGGCCATCAGTTCGTCTCGTTCAGATTCGGATACTACCATAGTTATTTGTACGGGTTGATCATACGAGTCGTACATATTGGTGGCGTGGAACTCACCATGGTGGCCGAAACTGGAAATCGAATCATTCACCGTGGCTCCGGATAAATTCATTCTCTTCGCACAGGCCATTAGCCATTCGGCAACGGTGCTGTCTTCCAAAGTACGCCCTTGGGTAGTACAAAACGTGATGACGATACCTTTCATCTTCTTTCTCCAAATATGGCCGCGCTGAAACCGCAGCAATCCATTTAAATAACCTGTACGTCTACGATGGCTGACATGCCCACCCGCAAGAACGACTGTTGTTCTGGCGTGGCATCAAACTGAATGCGCACCGGCAATCGCTGTACAATTTTGGTGAAGTTGCCCGTGGCGTTTATCGGATCGACCGGCGAATAGCTGGCGCCTGAGGCCGGCGCAAAGGTCTCGATGGTGCCATGGAAAACTTCACCCGGTAGTGAGTCAAAGGTAATCGAAACCGGATCGCCCACTTTCATGTGCGCAACCTGTGTTTCCCGGAAATGGGCTTCAATAAAGAGATCATCTTTAGGCACCAACATCAGTGCACGCTCGCCAGCATGAACATAACCGCCCACACGCACATTTCGCTGTGAAACCACGCCGTCTAATGGCGCAGTGACGCGAGTATACGAGAGGTTGAGCTTGGCGTTTTCAAAACGGGCATTGGCAAGTTGTGTCGCCGCATCGGCCTCAGCCAGTTGCGCGTTAATAATAGCAATGGTGTCTTGCTCGGTGGTTAGCGATAGGCGGGCAGCATCCAGCGCGGCTTGCGCCTCGATTTGGGCGGTCTGTGCATTTTCCTGATCCTGACGGGTACCGGAACCATCTTCTGCCATATTGGTGTATCGGGTTTTGTCGGCACTCGCCACATTCAGGCGCGCCGTAGCGGCATCAACACGGCTTTTGGCAATGGCGATTTTGTTTTTCTGATTCACCAGTTCTGCTTCAAGTCGAGTATGGGTAGCCTGGGTGCGAGCCAATTCTGCTTCGGCAGCCGTTACCGCAACTTTCTGCTCGGCATTGTCGAGCTCGAACAGCACATCGCCTTGTTTCACTGCGTGATAGTCCATGGCCGATACGGTTTCTATCTGGCCGGAAATGCGGGGAGAAACCGCAGTGAAATGCGCGCGAAGATAGGCATCGTTCGTTCGCTGATCAGAAGCATCGGCTTCATCGGTGCTTAAAATTACCCAGGCCAGACCGACAACAACAATGGCTGACGCGGCAAAAACGAGGTTTTTGGTTAGTTTCATAGTGATTAAGACTCTTTAGATTTATTAACGGCGGTGTTCTGCATAACTGGCGCGGGTATGTATTGCAGGCACATAACCAGTGGTACCAGGATCAGAAATAAACCGGCGAAAAATACAAATATGTCGGAAGCGGCGATAACGGTCGCTTCCCGTGTAAACAGATTGGCTACGGCAGAGGTGACATCGGTGCCTGGCATCGCTCGCCAGCCCGACGCTTCATCTAACATATAAAGTTGATTGGTACGGGTACTGTCAGACATGAACTGGCCAATCAATGCCGAGCCCGCAAGGGTACCTAGCGAGCGTAAGGTATTTATAATGCCTGACAAGAAGGGCCCTTCAGACGGCACTACCACGCTGGTACTCATAAACAGCAAGCACACGATAGCCATAGGCATGCCCAGCGCATACAGGCACTCGATAAGGACAAACTCCTGCATTTTCCATTCATGCGTAATGAATGATGCCAGTCCGCTTGCGGTGGCCATCAGCAACAAACCAATAATGAAAATGACTCTTGCATCTACCCATTTCTGGTACAACAGAATGGCAATCACCGATCCTAAAATGAGTTGTGGAAGGCCCACAATCAGTCCCAGCGACGCAGTTTGCTCTACTTTCAGGTGATGAAGCTGCTGCAGAATAGATGCAGGAAAGCCCACGGCGGTGGTCATGGCGATAAGCATGAAAAAGAAAATGATAAAGCCAATACCGATGTTTCTTTTTGCCAGTAGTTGGAAGCGCACGAAGGGAGCGGGATGAAACCATTCAGAAATACCGAACAGCAGCAGCAAGCCCGAGCCAGCAAAGAAGGCAGCTTGAATTACTGGAGAGTTAAACCAATCGAGACGGCTGCCCTGTCCAATGCCGATGGCAAGACAAATCAACCCGCTCACGCCAATCACCAGTCCCATCCAGTTCGCCTGTTTAAGACGAGGCAGTGCGGGTGGCATTTTGGGGATGCCGTAATACACCAGTCCTGCTGAAAGTAGCCCAAGCGGCACCACCTCCCAGAATATCCAGCGCCAGTCGTGAAGATTCGAAATAATGGCGCCAGTTAGCCAAAGCGCCACATTTGGCGAAAAGGTGGCAGTAAGGGCGTAAAGTGCCAGCCCGTGAAGTCTGATTGGCGGCGGTAAAAAGCGCAGCGCAGACATCATCAGCAAGGGGATCAGTGCGCCAGAGAAAACGCCTTGCAACAGACGCGCCGCGTACATCGCACATGGATGATGAATGAAAGGCAGAAATATGCCAATCACTATCACACCGGCTAGCATGGCAATATGAAAACGCCGCAGTGAGAAGGTGATCGCAAACCAGCTGGCAAATGGCATGGCTGCCAATTCACCCGCGGAATATAGCGTGTCCATCCAACTGGCGATATCGTGGCTCATGTGCATCGCACCTTGCACATCAAGCAAGGCTAAGCCGACTACCCGGCTGTTCAATCCAGAAAGCATGGCGGCCAGCAAAATACCCAGTAGCCCCATGGCCAGCCTGAAGTCAAAGACGGGTCCTTGTGGTACCGCTTTACTCATTAATTGTGTCCTGCATAGCCAGATGCTCGCTCTGCTCACCAGACGGGGCTTCCAACCAACTGCGAGTGACCGCGCGTTGCAGCGCTACCACGTTCAGCTTGAATTGGGTGTCGTCCATTAAATAACGTTGTTTTGCATTCAGGCGAGCGAGATTCGCTTCCACCACTTGCAAACGACTGGCTGCGCCCTGCGACAACTGATTCAAGGCGGAATTCACCACCTGGTCCCAACTATCAAGGGCTTCGGACTGGGTTTCCCGGCGCAGTTTCGACTGCTTGTAAGCAGATAGCGCGTTGTCTACTTCATGCCAGGCACGCAACACCGTGTCCCGGTAGGAAATGGCAGCCTGTTGCTGACGTACTTCGGTGAGTTCCAGATTCTTCTGTAGTGCGCCGCCATCGAAAATAGGCAGGTGAAAAGCGGGGCCAATCATGAAATTACGAGAATTCCACGTAGCGGCCTCCGGTAAGGTAAAGGCCTGAAACCCAAAGCTGCCATCCAGGCTCACGCGGGGATAGAAGTTCGCTTCAGCGGCATCGATGGTGGATATTGCTGCACGCAGGCGGGCTTCCGCGGCCAGTATGTCTGGCCGGTGGTGCACGGCTTCAGAGGGAATGCCAATGTTAACTTGTTCAGGTACATTAATGGGGTCACTGTTGAGTTCGATGTGCAGTTCGCCCGGCACTTTGCCCGTGAGGTAGGCAAGACGATTGCGTAGTGTTCGCTCTTGCTGCACCAGTGTGGGCAGAATGCTTTTACTCGAAAGTAAGGCTGCCCGTACGCTGTCTACCTCGGTTTGCGCGGCTGCGCCGTTGCGACGGCGACTTTCTGTATAAGTTAGCTCTTCAGCGAGCAAATTAACCCGCTCAGTGGCCACATCTTGCATAAACAAGGTGTTCTGCAGCTCCAGATAAGCATTCACAATTTCAGCCGATAACGAAATGCGCACCACATCGGTGGCGTACATCTGGGCGTTAATTGTTTCGCTGGCTGCTTCCTGAAGTTTTTCCTCGTACCCCCATAAATCTAATTCCCAACTGGCAGCCAAGCCAGTATTCCACAGGGAAAACCCGGAACTGGGCGCGCCCAATAAGGCTAGAGGCGAGTTCGCGCTAATAGCCTGGCGGTCGTAGCCACCGTGTAAATCCAGTTTCAGCGCATCGTTCGACTCAAGCAGGCCGAGATTTATCTGTGATGCTTTCACCCGGCTCATAGCGAGTTGCAAGTTATTGTTATAACGCAGTGCATCGTTAATCAGCGCATTAAGCTGCGCATCATTGAACATTGTCCACCATTGCTGTTTGGCACTGGCGCTGGAAAGTCCGTTGTATTGCGTTAGATCCATTTCTACGTCTGACGGAGTTGCGTCTGCCTGGCTCACTATTTCAGAGCGATGGGCACAGCCGGTTAAGGAAAGAAGCAATGTCAGGGTGAGAAGAGATGTGGAGAAGGCTTTCATACACTCCCTTAGGTATAAAATTAAAATAACGCCCAAACTGTACTGAACGGTTTAGTTTTATTCAAGAGTGAATTATTTGTCTTGCGCTAAATGGGGGATTAATTCCGTTTTGCTGCAATTAAATTGGTACAGTCAATAATAGCTTCAGCACCTTACTTCTCATCGCATAGTTTGCGAACAGTGAGGGCTGCCAGGTAGCAGACACATTTTGTAAACAATCTAATCGTTACCGTGCTTTGAACATCGCCGCATTTTGTTTAATTTAGTCTTTCCTCTCTGGCCTGATTCAGATGTTTCAGCGCCTCGGAACAGCTGCTATTACAAGGATTGATATTTGAAAACGCTAACTGCTTTTCTATTGCTGTGTGTGAGTTTCTTAAGCTGGTCACAGTCTGCACCTATGGTGGACGTATACCTTGATAAGAGCGTTACAGGAACTTGGAAGCTCACTTACGTTCTACCTGAACCCACTCATCGCCTGGCTTTTGTCAGAAATCCTGATAATTCCAGAACCACACGCTGGACTCCTGAATCCACTGAGTTTGAAATTGCTTTTCAAGACGGTAATGAGTATTTGCAGCGCGGCGACGGTAAAATGTTTAAAGAAGTCTCAGTGACGTTGACATCAGACTACAAACATCTATCAAAAGACTATGCGCCATTTTCACCTTATTCTGATGGTGGCACACTGGTATATTCTGGACGTTTATTCAGTTGTCCTCAGGACTGCAAAGGTGATGAGCGCTGGCGCTTTACACTGACTGCCCAGAAGAACGACAAGATTGTGGTAAATGGTCGTCTTTATACCGGTAAGGCTAGCTGGATTGATGAAAACGACGGAACCAATGTGTATGTCGGGCCGCAAGAACCAGTGGAAACAGGCAATGTGATTGCTATTGTCGACAAAGGCTTGCCGGAAACCATGAAAGCCGCTTTGAATTCGGAAATTCCCCGATTGATGGACTATTTTGAGCAGCGGTTAGGCAGAATTGAGGGGGTGAAACCTACATTGTTCGCCTCTTACGCCATGGTTGACGGCCATTCGTCTCAAGGCGGCACATTGCCACATCAGATATTCATGCACTGGAATGTAAACAACCTCATTGAGCGAGAAAACGACAGCGACTTTATTAATGATACCCTGTGGTTCTTCGCTCACGAAGTTGCACACTTTTATCAGAGCCCTGGTAGCGAGAGACTCCCTATAGAGCCTGAATCATCTTGGATCCACGAGGGGCACGCAGACTGGTTGGCAGCCAGAGCGCTAACTGAATTGTATCCCCGCAGTGAAGATTATGTTCAGCAACGGATAGCGCGGGCAGTAACTGACTGTGAGAACGGACTTTCCACGATGTCTCTGGATAAAGCGGCTACTTCTGGGCGTTTCGGGATCTATTATTCCTGCGGCCTTCTCATTCATCGCGGCATAGATCACGCACTTCTGTATGCGGAGAAAGGCGACACTTTCGCATTATGGCGGGCTTTCAGGGAAATGCCGGTGAACGAGAACCAGAGTGGCAGGTCGCGTTTCATTTCGTTAATTGCAAATGAATTACCGACTGAGTTTGTACAAACCGTGAGACAAGTTTCAGAACAGGCGCTGTCAAACCCCAAGGAAATATTAAAGCGTCTGGATACTGAAGATATAACACCTCGCGCAGACGATATTGAATAAGTCAGCTCGAACACTCCGCGTTAACCGTCAGCCTGCTGTCAGCTAAATATGTAATGGTTTGTGTCAGAATCGGCTCGTCGCACGTGAAAGCGTCTGAACGGCTGGTAAATTGGTTTACTTTCTGGCCGGTGCTATATTGGCAAAAAACAACAAGATCACATCATTATGAATCCAAAATCGCTGTTTAAAATCTCCTGTGTTGCAGCCGCAGTAGGGCTGCTCGCATCCTGTTCTCAAACACCCACGGCAACAACTAAAGCAACAACCGCAACCGTGGCAGAAGATATGGGCTTTTCTGTTAATTATGAGAAATTCACCTTAGATAACGGATTGGAAGTGGTGCTTCACCAAGACCATTCCGACCCGATTACCGCCGTTGCGCTCACCTTCCACGTTGGCTCTGCCCGTGAGCTGGAAGGCCGAACCGGCTTTGCCCATTTGTTCGAACATTTATTGTTTCTGGAATCTGAAAACTTAGGTAAAGGCGGTTTGGATAAGATGAGCTCTCGCATTGGTGGCTCTGGCGCTAACGGGTCTACCAGCCGTGACCGCACCAACTATTTCCAAACTGTGCCTAATGATGCGCTGGAAAAGATGATTTGGGCAGAAGCCGATAAGCTGGGCTACTTCATTAACACGGTGACCGATGCGGTACTGGCCAAAGAAAAGCAGGTGGTAAAAAACGAGAAGCGTCAGGGCGTAGATAACCAGCCTTATGGTCATGCCCGCTATGTGATTGGCAAAAACCTGTACCCGGAAAGTCACCCTTACAATTGGCAGGTTATTGGCTCGCTGGAAGACCTGCAGAATGCCACCTTGCAGGATGTAAAAGACTTCTACAACAAATGGTATGTGCCAAACAACGCAACGCTGGTAATTGCCGGCGATTTCGACCCGCAGCAAGCAAAAGCCTGGGTACACAAATATTTCGATGAAATTCCCCGTGGCGACGATATTAAACCACTGAAAGAACGTCCGTCTGATCTCGAAGAAACCAAAAAGCGCTTCTACGAAGATAACTTCGCCAGATTACCAGAGCTTAGAATGGTATGGCCTGGCGTAGCGAATTTTGAAGATGACGCTTATGCGCTGCAAATTCTCGGTGAACTGCTGGCTGGCAGTAAAGAATCGCCACTGCAAAAAGTGCTGGTGGATGAGAAAGAGCTGACAAGCGATGTTTACTTCTATAACAGTACTTCTGAAATTGCCGGCGAAGTGAATCTAATCACCCGCGCGTATCCTGGCACCGACCTCGATGATGTGCAGGCTGCCGTGAATGAAGCCTTTGCCCGATTTGAGAAAGACGGTTTCAGTGATGATGAGCTGAAACGCGTAAAAGCCGGACTGGAAACCGAATTCTACAACGGGTTGTCAGATGTATTGGGCAAGGCCTTCCAGCTGGCGCAGTACAATATTTTCGCCGGCGACCCGGGTTATATTAATGAAGATCTGCAAAAGTCGCTGGCAGTAACCCGCGAAGACATCATGCGGGTATATAACACCTACATTAAAGGCCAGCCGTTTGTTGCAACGAGTTTTGTGCCGAAAGGCGAACAGGAACTGGCATTAGCGGGCTCTACTCCGGCGCAGGTTGAAGAAGAAGTCATTGTGGCGAATGGTCGCGGCGAAGACTTTGAATTACCCGCAGAAACTGAATATGCCCGCACGCCATCGAGTTTCGACCGCAGTGTTGAACCTGCTTATGGTAAAGCGCCGGTTCCGGCCATTCCTGATGTGTGGCAAACCCAATTACAAAACGGTATGGCGGTATCGGGAATTAATAATACCGAACTACCGCTGGTGGAATTCGCCCTTACCATTAAAGGCGGTCACCTGCTCGAAACGGCGGAGAAATCAGGAACTGCGAATCTGCTGGCCGAATTGCTTACCCGCGGTACGGCAACGAAAACACCGGAACAACTGCAAAAAGCCATCGACATGCTGGGTGCCAGTATTCATGCTGGTGCAAGCAGTGACAGCTTCACTATTTCCGGTACAACGTTATCTCACAACTACGCAGAAACCATGGCACTGGTTACCGAATTGTTGTTGGAGCCCCGTTGGGATGTGCGTGAATTTGAACTGGCAAAACAAAGCACACTGAGCACGCTTGCGCAGCAAAAAGCCGAGCCAAACGCCATTGCCAGCATTGAGTTTATGAAGCTGCTTTACGGTGAAGACAGCATTTTGTCGATTCCCGCAACAGGCACCGAGGCGTCAGTTAACAATGTGACCATGGCAGATCTCAAAACATACTATGAGAACTACCTTACGCCGTCGGTTGCTGACTTCCTCATTGTGGGTGATGTGAAACAGCAGCAAGTCACTGAGTCGCTGACAGAACTGACTGCGAAATGGAAAGCGAAACAAGTAGCCCTGCCAGACTTTGGCACACCGGCTAAACCTGATGCCTCAAAAGTGTATTTCTATGATGTGCCAGGTGCTAAGCAATCTGTGCTGCGTTTTGGTTATCTGGCTCTGGCAGAAACCGATGCAGACTTCTACCCGGCAACAGTAATGAATTACAAACTCGGCGGTGGTGGTTTCGCGTCGCGTCTTACTCAGGCACTGCGTGAAGGCAAGGGTTACACCTATGGCATTCGTTCTGGCTTCCAGGGTTCAGATAGGGTGGGCCCGTTCCAGGTTTCCAGTGGCGTGCGCACTAACGTTACTTACGAGTCTGCTGCGTTGGTAAAGGAAATTCTTGAAGACTATCCAGCGTCGTTCACAGAAGAAGACTTGGCTAACACCAAGAGCTTTATGGAAAAAAGCACCGCGCGCCAATTTGAAACTTATGGCGCTAAACTGAATCTGTTAGAGAAGGTGACTGACTATGGCTGGGAACCAGGATACGTAAATCAGCGCCTGGAAACAGTGAAAGGCATGACAGTTGAAGAGATCAAACGTCTGGCTAACACCTATGCCGACCCTGAGCACATGATTTGGCTAGTCGTAGGCGATGCAGAAACGCAATTACCACGGCTGAATGATTTAGGCTTCGGTGAACCTGTGTTGCTGAATCCGGCAGAATAAGTCGCAAAAATAAGAAGCTCGCCAACTGGCGAGCTTTTTTAATACTGTAGAACTGAGCGCGACTATTAACGCTTAGAACGCATAATCGACAACAAACACATCATCCAGAATATCCAGTTCGCCGAGTAAATCGGTAAAGCGCTTATGGTCAGGGTGGGGCAGGTAAGCCTCTCGGGCCGCAACATCGGTGAAAGTCAGTTGGTATACGTGGGTAAATCCCTTGTTCAGACCTTCAGGGCTGTTATTCACCCCCATCTCAAAAGACAAGATCCCAGGGATTTTCTCTGGCAGTTGGCTGAAAGCCTGATTGATTCTTTCTATCTCTGACGGATCAGCGCCATCTTTATATTTAAATACCACAATATGACGAACCTGAGATTCATCGGCAGAAACAGTCGTAGTAAACGCGGTCATGAGCAGGCACCAGCAAAGTAGTAAGTTTTTCATTGATTCTCCGGAAAACTTATCCGCATATCGCGATGTTAATAACAACCAGATAATATCGGATTTTTGCCGCTTTATGTGACAAAAATTGCCGTCAAATTGAGTCTTGTTATTTTGCGCGGGAGGTAATTTCGGCCGGTTTTCCCGCCACCATCGACATCGCCGGTACATCTTTATTCACCACCGAGCCGGCTCCGACAATAGCGCCATCGCCAATTTTTACGCCCGGCAAGATCACCGCATTGGCACCTATCCATACCTGCTTTCCAATTTCCACCGACGCTGAAACGTCGGCAACCACACCATCTGCTTCCAAAGGAAAAGCGCTCACCACCACATTGGGGCCGAAAAAAGTGCTTTCGCCCACCGTGATCTCATCGCCAGCGAGTAGCGTGAGGTTGTGGTTTGCAAATATGAACTTGCCGAAGGTTACTTTGCCTTCTCCGGCCAGATGGAACCTGCTCTCCAGCCAACATGGCCCATTGCTATTCAGCAAGGTTTTCAATGCATTACGCTTCTGCTTGGGGGGTGCATCTACATCATTTATCACGTCGATAAAGGGCTGATGCAAGGTGGTTGCCGGAAAGCTATCGCGAATGTGCTTAATATTTCCGCACCTGAATACTATTGGGGTCAAAGTTCTTTCTCTTAGAAAAATGAATGGCTAATATGCAATGCGTTTTATCTAATACTAAGCGAATTAAAGAGAAATACTACATCACCTGAATTGGCGGGATCTCGCCAAGGATCTGTCAGACGATCTGGCGCTATCTTTGCACAGGTTGCAGATTAAGAAGTATGTATTTGCTAACAGGACATTTTTTTGACGCTAAAGTTAGCGCCGCAGTGGCCGTTAACTTACCAGAAATACGAGTAAAAAGTGAATGTCAGCAAACTCACTCTGGCCGCGTTTATCAGAAAAGGAATTTCGCCACTGGTTTCTGGCTCCCGCCGGATACCGGTGTAAGAGGATGTTGGTTGTCAGAAAGGTTCGTCTACACTTAACAGACAAGCTAAGTGATGCAGACACCTTTTTCTGAACCGGGTTTTAACAAAAGCGAACTTATTCTATGTACATCGGTTGGACTAAATATCTGAAGCTGCGCTTTCAGCCAAAACGCTCAGACGTCACCATAGGGGTTGCTCTGTCACCAGACACGGCGACCTTTACGGCGTTGCGCCGAAAAGCCGATGAGTTTTACGTAATATCTGAAGTTTCGGTTCTCTATTCCCAATGGAAAGCTCAGTTATCTCAGTGGGTGACGAAGCGTAAGCTAACTGGGGCAACCTGCCACGTCGCGCTTTCTCAAAACTGGTATCAACTTTTGCAAATCGATCGGCCTAATGTGCAAGAGGACGAAGTCGCAGACTCACTGGTGTGGCCGGTGAAAGAATTGATTAACTTTGAAAGCCCTATCGTTCTCGATTATTTCGATTTACCTGTACCGCTAGCGGGCAGTAAAAAAGTGAATGTTGTTGCCATGCCCGAGAACACCGTAGAGGACATTGTGGCTGGGTGCATAGAAGCGGGAGTGAGATTAGACAGCATTTCTATTGAAGAACTGGCGCATTGCTCGCTGGTGCCTGTGACCGACGAAGCGGTGGTCACACTAACGCAGGAAGCCGGTGAAGAAATCATTCTCAACATTGTTAAAGATGGCCATTTATATATTAGTCGTCGACTAAAAGGGTTCGAGAACCTGGCGGCGTTTTCTGCCGAAGAATTGAGAATGGGTGTGCTCGACGGGCTGTGTATTCAGATTCAGCGCTCCATGGACTTCTTTGAAAGCCAGTTACGACAACCGCCAGTGAGAAAAGTGGTGTTACACATTAACGCCGCGCAGCCAGAAATCATCGTCGAACAAATTTCACAGGTGGTCTCGGCATCTGTCATGGTGATGGATCTAAATGCTGTGGTAAATGACCCATCAGACTCGCTGACAAATTTAAGCAGTCTGGGAATGGCACTACTGCCTTTCAGAGCAAAGCAAGTGGAAGCCAAGCAGGAAACCGCCGATGAAAAGTAATATAAACCTTTATCATCCGCGCTTTGCTCCCAAGGTGGATTACCTGGCACTGCCCAGCATCGCCTTTGTCTTTGTGGTTTGCGCATCTGTCATGCTGCTTATCGGTTTATCGGCACACTTTATGGCCTCCCGGGCTCAAAACGCCTACGCCGCCGTTGAGACACAAAATCGCATGTTACAAAGCCAGGTAGACATGTTGCAGGCAGAGGTGAGCAACTGGAAACCTGATGAAGCCCTTACCACGGAAGTGGAAGATATCACCCGGAATCTGGAAAAGCAGGAAAGGGTGTTAGAGGAACTGCGACGCCGTTCGCCGCTTCGGTACAAAGGGTTTAGTGTGCTGTTCAACGACCTCGCAAACGAATCATCATCAGATTTATGGCTGGAATCCATTATGGTGTCTGAAGCCCGGATGGACTTTACCGGTGAAGTCTCTTCCCCTGCCGCGTTTCCTCAGTGGTTACAGCGCTTAAGCAATACCACTAGCTTCAATGGTAAGCATTTTGAAGAAGCAAAAGTTTTTCTTAAAGACGATGGCCTTAAATTTGAGTTAAGAACACTAAGAGCGGCAGAGAATACAAGCGGGGTAGCACCATGAGCGCTCCCAGTCTAAACGAAAAATTCGCCGCACTGTCACAGCGCGAAAAAGTGCTGACATTAATATCGGGCCTGGCACTGATTTTTATGGCCGGCTTCACATTTTTTATTGAGCCCGCGATAGACGATTATTCCAAGTACCGCACCGATTTAGCTTCAGAAGAAGTAAAGCGTCAATCGTTGAATGCCCAGCTTGAACTGTATTCAGAAGCATTGTCGTCTGATCCCAATGCCGAACTCAATGCTGAGCTCGCTCAGCTTAAAGTTCAGAAGAAGCAAATAGAAACTGTATTTGCGAACGAGTTAAACGAACTCGTCACGCCCGGACAAATGGTGTTTCTGGTTGAACAGGTATTCAATCACGCCACCAGTTTAACGCTTATTGAGATGTCTTCGCTGAATCCGGTATCGGTTTTTGCCGGCAATGAAGAAATGGCCGACGTGCCACTTTATCAACATGGCGTGTCGCTCACGTTCAGCGGTCGATATTTCGATGTGAAACAATTTATTGAGGCGCTGGAAGACCAGACTCAACAGCTATTCTGGCGTGGAATTGATTATAAAGTCACACGTTACCCGCTAGCTGAAGTTAATGTTGAGGTATACACCTTGAGTACAGAGAAGGCATTTATCGGTGTTTAACAGTAAAACCATGCGCATTCTTGTCAGCCTACTCGCTATAGCAACCAGCGCTGTGGCGGCATCTGGCGATCCAACACGACCAGGCCGTAGCTACAAGGGCACGTATGCACAAAGAACGGCCTCTGCAAATTACAAGGTGTCTGCCATTTTTGTGAACGGCGAGCGACCTCAGGCAATTGTAAACAATCGACTGGTAAGTGAAGGCGACCGCTTCTCAGATGCGGTGGTGAAGAAAATAACCAAAGAGTCAGTGGTGTTAAACCAGCAGAAAGACGGCAACTGGCAATCAATCACGCTTACAGTCGGTAAAGCGTCATCGAATAAGTTTAGTATCCGCAGCGCGGATAAGTTTTAGGGATCAGGCAATGCGTAAAGCCACAATCACCTTATTAGCCACCATGGTACTCAGTGCTTGTCAGTCGGCACCTAAAGAGTCGGCGGTCGAACGCTCACTGAAGCAGGAACTGCAAGCTCAACTGGATGCTGAGAAAGCCCGTGAGGAAAAAGCCAGTAAGCTAGACAAGCTACCGGATGCCGTTAATTCGGCACTGCTGGACAAACCGGTGGGTGCGTCGATGCCCACGGCACTACAAGGCCCTGAAAAGTACGATATCAATGCGCAAGGTGTAGATGTGCGTCAGTTCCTTTCTGGCCTGGTGTCAGAAACCCCTTACAGCGTTGCTGTGCATCCTGACGTTACGGGCTCAGTGAGCCTCGACCTAAAACAAGTCTCTCTGGATGAGACGATGGCGCTGCTTTCCGATCTCTATGGCTTCGATATTCAGCGCTCCGGCAATGTGTTCAGAATTTTGCCAGCCGGTATGCGAACAGAAACGTTTGCGGTGAATTACTTACTGATGAAGCGCGATGGTGCCACGCAAACCAGCATTATCTCGGGTGGCGTGTCGCAAAGTGCAAATGGCGGAAATAGCCAGAGTAACAACAACGGCAATTTCAGTAACTTTGCTGGCAGTAATGCCAATGGTGGCGGCAGTCAGTACAACAACATGAATGCCAATAACAATGGCACCATGATCAGTACCCGCACAGAAACCAATTTCTGGGATGATCTGCAAACCAGTCTTGAATCCATGCTGGGCCAGGATAACGGACGCGCGGTATTTGTGACGCCTCAGGCTGGCTTGGTAACAGTACGGGCATTACCGTCTGAGATCCGTGCAATTAAGCGCTTCCTGCAAGTGTCCGAAACCCACTTGCAACGTCAGGTGGTACTGGAAGCACGCATTCTGGAAGTGGTATTGAGCGATGGTTATCAGCAGGGAATAAACTGGAACGAGATTGTCGCTAACGTGGGCAGCACCGATTTAACCTTCTCTTCCAGCGCCGCCGCATTGGGTAACAGCATTTCTGCCAGCTTGGGTGGGGTAACGAGTTTATCGTTCCTGAATCAGGACTTTTCCGGTGTGCTGAACCTGCTTTCTACCCAAGGTAATGTGCAGGTGCTCTCAAGCCCTCGTGTCACTGCCACCAACAACCAGAAAGCGGTGATAAAGGTGGGTGATGATGAATATTTCGTTACCGATGTTTCCAGTCAGAATACCATCACCGCAGCATCTACTTCCGTGGTACCGAATATCGAGCTAACCCCATTTTTCTCTGGTATTGCGCTGGATGTTACCCCGCAGATCGACGACAAAGGAAGCGTGCTGCTGCATGTGCATCCGTCAGTGATTGAAACCGAAGAGCAGACCAAAGTGGTCACGCTTAATGAGGAAGAAATCGTGTTGCCACTGGCACAAAGCACCATCAGAGAATCGGATACCGTGATCCGTGCGTCATCCGGTGAAATCGTGGTCATTGGCGGTTTGATGCAAACAACACGTTCTGACAACGAAAGCAGAACGCCGCTGCTAGGTGATATTCCGGTACTGGGTAACCTGTTTAAAAACAGACGTGAGCAGGAAACCAAGAAAGAATTGATTATTCTGTTGAAGCCTACGGTGGTTGAACCGGGCACCTGGAGCAAGCAAATCGAGATGAGCCGCTCGCAAATGGCAGACTGGTTATACGTGGAATAGAACATGTATCTAAGCCACTTTGGCCTGCAAGAGCAGCCTTTCACCCTGACTCCAAATACCCAATTTTACTTTGGGTTGCCTAGCCACAACGAGGCGATGGAGGTGTTGCGAACCGCACTTGATGCGGGGGAAGGGTTTATCAAGGTGACTGGCGAAGTGGGCTCGGGCAAAACGCTTCTGTGCCGCAAACTTCTTAACGAATTACCAGAAAATTTCCCCACGGCTTACATTCCCAACCCTATGTTGGCGCCACAGGAATTCCGTCGCGCTGTGGCGGCCGAGATTGGCGTGGTTTTGCAAGAAGGTGGTGATCAGCAGCAGTTTACCCGGCAAATCGAAGACAAGTTAATTGAGAAAGCGTCGGAAGGTCTGTCGGTGGTACTCATTGTTGATGAAGCCCAGGCAATGCCAGATGAAACCATTGAAGCATTGCGCCTGATGACTAATTTAGAAACCGAATCAAAGAAACTCCTTCAAGTGGTGCTGTTCGGGCAGCCTGAGTTAGATCAGAAACTGGCTTCGCCCCGCCTTCGCCAGCTTCGACAACGCATTACCTTCAGCTATCAGCTAAGAAAGATGGACGCCGATCAGGTAGAACAATACGTACATCACCGGCTGCAAATTGCTGGCTATAAAGGCGCGCCCGTATTCGGACACAAACAATGCAAAGCAATGGTTGCAGCCTGCCACGGCACCGCGCGACTTATTAATGTGGTGTCACATAAGGCGCTGATGCTGGCTTACGGAGAAGGTAAGCATGAAGTGTCATTGGAGCACGTAAAGTACGCCGTTAACGACACGGAAGCCACCCGTGGTGCTGTGATGAATCGATACATGGGATGGGCGGTTGCTGCTTCCACCGTTGTCTTTCTCACAGTCTCAATGTTTGTGATGTGGCAGACAGGAGGCGGTTGGTGAGTGTAATCAACAAAATGCTGCGGGATCTAGAAGGGCAAAATGGCCAGAATCCCAACGGCAAAAATTACCAGCCTTCATCGTCAACGGGGTCGTCGTTACCGGTTTGGCGCATTGTTGTGTTGAGCATTTTGCTCATTGCGGCTTTAGTGTGGAGCTGGATGACATTTACTGACAATCCAGCACCGGTGAGCGCAGGCACGTTTGTATCAAACCCGGTGCTGGCGTCGGTGGCCAATGAGGCTGCAGCGCCACAGCAAGCTATGAGTAACAATACAAGTGCTGCAAGTGTCGAAAGCACAGCACAAGCAGCGACTCAACCCGCATTGAATATGAATAGTGGCATTGCTTTTAATGGTAATAGTGATTCGCCGGTACGAAAGCTGACGCCTACAAGCGAAAATAACGAGCCGGTGCTGATCCCACAAGCGGGAAGCGAAGGTTTGGTGGCAGTGGAAAATACATCGCAATCGCAGCCACTAATTCAAACAGAACAAACAGAACAAACAGAACAAACAGAACAGACAGGTGTAGCAGCAACCCCCGATGTGCCTGCCAGTAGCGCGAGCGCCTCACAGACCAGCCAGTTTAATGATGCTCAGGATGCGCCGCTTATCGTGTTTGCCAGCAAAGATGAGAATCAACAGCGCCCGCCGGCAAATCCTACCCCTCAACCGGATGCGATTGCAGAAAAGCCAGCTACCATGAAAGTGGCCAGAGCGACGCCCAGAGAGGTGGAAGCCACGCTACGCGACGAAATTGACCGGTCGATGAAAAGCGGCGACACCCGGGAAGCGATTCGTTTACTTAATAAGCTCACGCAGCGAGAGCCCGATAACATTAGCGTACGCAAAAAACTCGCCTCTGTGTATTTCGCCGAAGGTCAGATAGAGCAGGCACAACAGCTGCTGGAACAAACCTTAGTCAAGGTGCCGGCGAACACCAGCGTCAGGCTGATGCTGGGGCGTTTGTACGTGCAGCAAAACATCCATTCTCTGGCCTGGGAAGCGATACGAGAGCCTGCACTGACCAACGATACCGACTTTTTAGGCTTTCGTGCCGGGTTTGCCCAGCAACAGCAACGCTTTGAAACCGCCCTGGCAGACTACAATACCCTGGTGGCCTTGCAGCCAGGTGATGCCCGCTGGTGGCTGGGACTTGGCGTAGCGGCAGATAAAACGAATCGAAGCCACATGGCTGTGCAGGCTTATCAAAAGGCGCTCCGGTTACAGGAACTGGATGATGATGTTGAAACCTTTATTCGCCAGCGAATAAGCGAACTCTCGGAGTAACCTATGAATCAGCCGAAAATACGCTTAGGCGATCTGTTAGTACAAAATGGCTTGATCTCAGACGAGCAGCTGGTTTCGGCGCTGGGAGAACAGCGTAAAACCGGCCGTAAACTTGGGGCTACTTTGATATCCATGGGGTTGGTGTCAGAGCAAGCTTTACTGGAGTTGTTATCACGCCACTTGAATGTGCCGCTGATTAATTTAGAGCAGTATCAGGTAAACCCTAATGCGGTAAAACTGTTACCTGAAATACAAGCTCGCCGATATCGTGCCTTAGTGATTGAGGATAAGGGCGACCGTCTGTTGGTGGCCATGAGCGATCCTGCAGACCTTAACGCTCAAGATAACCTCTCTGAATTACTAACTAAGCCATTCGACACTGCCGTTGTCAGCGAAGCGCAGCTTTATGATGCCTACGACACGCATTATCGGAAAACCGATGAAATTGCTTCATTCGCCACCGAACTGGCTGAAGAATATCAGCAAACCGATGATTTCACCTTAAGCGCCGGGGTGGAAGAAGAGCAGGACACCGCGGTTTCACGACTTCTGCAGTCTATTTTTGACGACGCGGTGATTGCCAAAGCATCAGATATTCATATCGAGCCTGATGAAAATAAACTGCGTATTCGTCAGCGTGTTGATGGCATGTTGCAGGAAACGGTAATTCCTCAGGGCAACATTGCAGCCGCTCTGGTGCTCCGCCTCAAACTCATGGCCGGGCTGGATATTTCGGAAAAGCGCTTGCCTCAGGATGGGCGCACACAGGTCAAAGTGAAAGGGCATCGTATTGACGTGCGTTTATCTACCATGCCGGTTCAGGCAGGGGAATCTGTGGTTATGCGTTTGTTGGATCAGTCGGCGGGACTACTCACCCTCGACCAAACCGGCATGCCAACGGCCATCCTCAATCGATTCCGGGCCTTATTGCAACGTCCTCACGGCATGATTTTGGTTACTGGCCCCACGGGGTCAGGTAAAACCACCACGCTCTATGGTGCATTGAGTGAACTGAACCAACCGCAGCGCAAAATTATTACTGTTGAAGATCCGGTGGAATATCGTCTGCCGCGTATTAATCAGGTGCAGGTAAACGCAAAAATCGACCTGACTTTTTCCAGTGTGCTGCGCACAACCTTACGTCAAGACCCTGACATCATCATGGTGGGGGAAATGCGTGATCAGGAGACCGTTGAAATTGGTCTGCGCGGCGCTCTAACGGGGCACTTGGTGTTGTCTACCTTGCACACAAACGATGCCGTATCCAGCGCAATTCGTCTGCTAGATATGGGCGCGCCGGGATACTTGGCAGCGAGTGCCCTACGAGGCGTAATTGCTCAGCGTCTAGTTCGGCGAATTTGCGACAGTTGCGAAGAAACTTACACGCCCACTTCCCAGGAATTGTTCTGGTTAAAACACGTAGATGAAAACATCGGTGAAGTGGTGTTTAAACGTGGCCGTGGCTGTCAGAAATGCAGTCAGACCGGGTATAAAGGCCGAATCGGTGTGTTCGAGTTGCTGGAAATGAATGATGCAATGATGGACGCGCTAAAAGTGGGTGACACTGTGGGTTTTGCCCGCCATGCACGCGACAGCAAAGGCTATCGACCCCTGGCCTATGCCGCACTAACCTACGCGAAAATGGGTATGACCTCGGTAGACGAAGTACTCAAACTATCAGAAATGGTGGCTGAAGCGGGAGCCGATACCGAGCAGGCTGAGGATACGAGCGAGCATGGCTAAATATAGTTATACCGCTCGCGAGCGCACCGGGGAATTAACCGAAGGCGTTATTGAAGCGACCGACGAAAGCGCGGTAGCAAAACTGTTGCTTGCCCGTAACGTGGTACCTATTCGCATTGAGTCGGCAAAGGAAGAGGCGAGCCCCGGGGCGGCGAAATCATCGGAAGTTCACTGGTATACGCCGAATGTCGCTCTTGAGGAATTGGTGATTTTCTGTCGGCAAATGTACTCGTTGACCCGGGCCGGTATTCCAATATTACGCGCCGTGAGTGGCTTAGCCGAGTCCAGTAGCAGCGTGCGTATGCGCGTAGCATTGCTGGATGTCATTGCACAGCTTGAACGGGGTCGTACTTTATCATCGGCACTACACCTTCATAGCGATATCTTTAACCAACTGTTTGTCAGTATTATCCATGTGGGAGAAAACACCGGTCAGCTCGATGCCGCCTTCTTGCAGCTCGCCGAGTACCTGGAGCGTGAGCAGGAAACACGCAAACAAATTAAGGCTGCAACCCGTTATCCCATCTTCGTTATTGTTGCTATTGTTGCGGCTTTTATCGTTCTAAACGTTTTCGTTATTCCTAAGTTCGCCACCATGTTCGCTAAATTTGGTGCAGAACTGCCAACCATGACTCGGGTGTTGTTGTCGATCTCGGATTTTATGATTCATCGCAGCTACATTCTGGTGGCTATCGTTGCGCTTATCGGGTTTGCGATTTATCGCTATATCAATACCCAAACCGGTCGTTACAAATGGGATCGCATGAAACTTCGCTTACCCATCGTGGGTGAGATTATTCGTCGTTCCCTGCTTGCCAGATTCAGTCGCAGCTTTTCCATGATGCTGCATTCCGGAGTGCCGTTAACCAATGCGCTAAACCTTGTGGCCGATGCGGTCGATAACGCTTATGTGGGTGCTGCAATTATTGAAATGCGCCAGCGCATTGAAAAAGGGGAAAACCTCACACGGGTGAGCCGGGCAAGCGGGCTGTTTACACCCATGATCATGCAGATGATAAACGTGGGCGAAGAAACCGGTCGGGTAGATGATTTACTTGCCGAGGTGGCAGGCTTTTATGAACGGGAAGTGGACTACGATTTGAAAAGTCTCACTGCTCGCATAGAGCCTATACTTATTGTTTTTGTGGCCGGAATGGTTCTGGTGTTGGCACTGGGTATCTTCTCGCCAATGTGGGACATGATGAGTGCCATAAAGGGGGGCCGATGAGAAAAAGTATCGACACCGCCGAAGGCGAACAGCGGAAAATGTACATCGGCATTGTGTCGACCCTGGTGTTCGCCATATTGATGGCCACTTTTATCATCTATTTTTATGAGAGCGAGCCAAACCTGAAAGGGCAAATTCTGTATCAGCGGGGTGAAGCGCTTGAAGATGCGGCCATTACGTCTCACTGGCAGTGGCAAGCTGAGGGGCGTCCGCAGCGGATTATTCTGGTGCACTACAATAGTGATGGAAAAGAAACCGATCGCAGCCCAGTTGCGATGAATCTGGCGGGGTGGCCTGAAGTGAACGCCTCATCGGAAGGATGTCAGCGGGTTTGGCAGATGCTGTTGCACCAACCTATGGAAGTCGATGGCTTCAGGGTGCGCGGTGAATTTTATGATGAATCACAAGGCGAAGGGCGAGCCGACAATTCTTACTGTCGATTTAGTCTGAGTAGCGGTGATTACTTTGATTACGCTATTTTTCGCGGCGACGTGATTTATGACGATGAATAATTTGTCCGTACGCAAAAAATTTTATCATTTGGAGAATCAAACCATGGAAACGCAGCCTATCCAACGCGTCAATAAGCAGGCGGGCTTCACGCTCATTGAGCTGACAATCGTAGTTGTTTTGCTGGGGCTACTTGCTGCTGTAGCGATTCCGCGTTTTCTGGATGTCACCGAAGATGCCGAAAACGCCACCGTTGAGGGTGTTGCTGGTGGCTTTGCCACTGGCGCGGGATTGGTGCGTGCGCAATGGGAGCTCGATGCCAGACCGGAAGAAAACGGTGGCTCAAATCTAACGTTTGTCACCCTCGACGGTGTCGAGGTGGGCGTTGATAGAGATACTGGTTATCCAACCGGACAGCTTCTTAATGATGGAAGTTCGGAAGATACCAATATGACCGATGCAGATTGCCAGAGTGTGTTCAGCTTGATTATGCAGAGCGCACCTAGCATCACATCGATATGGAGTAACGTGCCAACGGAGCGATACCGTTACTACACCGCAGTCCGCACGGGGCAAGGCTCTGGTGGTAATGACTTGTGCTATTATTACTTAAGTCAAACCATTAAGAATCTTAACAGTGCGCCAGTGGATAACACTCAGGGAAATGGATTTATATACGACTCACGGATAGGTCAGGTTATTGTTTTTACTAACAACAACGATCAACTCATAACCAACTAGCCGTTGAAATAGCCGATAATACATTTAGTTTAATTTCCAAGTCAGAGGTACTGAGCATGCAACAACGTGGTTTCACATTAATAGAACTGGTCATTGTGATCGTCATTTTAGGTATTTTAGCGGTTACTGCAGCACCGCGTTTCATTGATTTACAAGGAGATGCCCGCGCATCTACCCTGCAAGGCGCAAAAGCAGCAATGACCAGCGGTATGCAATTGGTTTATGCGAAATCTGCAATTGCAGGTGAGCAAAATAACGCAAACGCTGGCGACGATACATCTCGGGTTACCATTAACGGTAACGCAGTAGAGACTGACTTTGGTTATCCAGATGCTGAGACAACCACGACCATTGGTATTCTGAATCAATGGATTGAGCTGGAAGATGCAGACTGGGATCTGACTGCTGATCAGCCTGCCGCTGGTCAGTTTGTAGTGACACCTCAGGGTGTGACCTATAACGCAACAGCAGCCAGTGCTTGCCAACTGATTTTCACCGAATCTACCGGCGCTAATGTTGCACCAGTCATCACATTGGAAACTGGCGGCTGCTAACCGGACAATTAAATGAAAGAAAATGTAGGGCGCGCTAGCCCTACTGGTAAAGTTCAGTCGGGGTTTACCTTGGTCGAGCTCATCATAATCATCGCGATTCTTGGCATTATTTCCGCAATGGCCATTACGCGTATGGATGAGGGCGCAGGGTATGACGAGTATCTGTTGCAGAAACGCCTGCATAGCGCGTTGAGGCATGTTCAGATGCAGGCGATGCATGATACCCGTGACGGCTATTGCTACCGGCTGAACTTTAACTATTCCCCCGGCACTCAAAATTTCGGTCCTCCCGTGAGTAATATGAGTGCAGCCTCGGCTTCTGATTCATGTTCATCCTCTATAGCATTTAATGCGCCTGATTATTTGCGTACCAGTGCCGGTGAAATGCAGGGCCTTGATATTACAATGAACGGTGTAGATGAAGGCGCTTCAAGACCCATGTACATCGGTTTTAATAATGCGGGTCGTCCGCTAACTGCGGGGGCATCTTGTGCTTCAGGCAATGGTTGCCGGTTTTCATTCACTGGCAAGTCCACGGTGGGTGTATGTGTTAATGGCGAAGGGCTAATTTATGAATGCTAGCCGCGGATTCACATTGCTTGAAACCGTCATTGGGCTGGCTATATTTGCCATCGTTATGGCTACCACTGTGCAAATGATTGCCGAGCAATCCAGACGCAGCATGGAGCCTATCTGGCAAAGTCGTGCTGCCGAACTGGCGCGTTCCATTCTGTCTGAAGCGCAAAACAAAAAATTCGACACCCGCTCCAGTTCTAACCCTGCCTATCCCCGCTGCAATGAAAATGGCAGTCGCTGCTCTCAAACCAATGAGTTAGGCCCCGGCGGCGGAGAGCAACGTCAGAACTGGGACGATTTTGATGATTTTCATCGACTGTATCAGGTAGGTGCGGATATTACTGATAGCCGAGGCGTTCGCTTGGTAAACCCTGATGGCTCGGCCATGTACGAAGGCTTCGCCCTATATGTGCGCGTTCACTACGATGACAATACCGACGGCATTGACGATGACGATTTAAATCAGGATGGGGTGTACGATACCGGCACCTATGTTGGCAACGTAAAGCGCATGGTGGTGTATGTGAATACCCCCGGTGGTGATTGGGTGCGGTTTTCTGCGATAAGGTGGAATATTCGATGAATACCCGTAGACACGCCGGCTTTACCCTTATCGAAATGATCACCGTTATTGTGATCCTCGGTATCGTGGGAATAGGGCTTAGCAGCTTTCTTGGTAATGCAATGCTGCTGTTTAGCGGCAACGTTGAACGGGACCAATTGCTCAGTGAATCCCGTTTCGCCATGACAAGAATGCAAGAAGAAATGCGTAAGGCCGTGCCCAACAGCTTCCGAGTCGCAGGTGATAGCAGTACGCATTGTGTGGAATTTGCGCCTACACTCTGGCAAATAAACTATTTTTCTATTCCTCAAGGCTCAACATCCAGTCGGCGCGTTGAGATGTTTTTCCCTCACGACCCCGACGGTAACATCTGGGTGATTGCTGCCGGCCAATACCTCACGGTAAACCCACAACAGGCCGCTGACGTTTATGATGAAGGGCGCAATCGCCGGGCACGGGTAGAGTCGTGTTCTGACGGTGGAGATGGCAACTGTGCCACCCGGGATGATCCCGACGATGTCATTCAGGTGAATGTAAATCGCGCATTTGCCAGTAGCTCTGGTTCAAGACGAGGGTATTTGCTTAACCGCACGGTAAGCTACTGCGTTTCTAACGGCAGCCTGTGGCGTAAAGAAGGGGGGCTGGACGTGAATCAGAACGTTTCTTTATCTGGGGCCACGGTGGTTGCAGAGCATGTAACTAATCCGTTGTCGTCTAACCCTGTTACCGAATATCAATCGACCAACCCGTTTGCGGTATTTTCTGGCGTGTATCCGTCTGGCAATTTCGTGAAAATCAATCTGTATTTTAACAGCTACGACGAAGTGGTTAATCATCATGAGGAGGTTGGCAGTGTATTCACGCTTTAAATCTTCCATGAAAAAACAGCAAGGCAACATGCTGGTTATGGCCATGTTCGCCATGGTTATTCTGTCTTTGCTGGGCATTAGCATGGCCACGCTACTGACATCTTCAGAGCGTACTATCGTGAATGAAGTGATCGGTGAGCGGGCAGAGCAGGCGTCACGGGCGGGGTTGGAAATTCTGATTTACGCAATTCATCCTGCCAACGATTCTACCATTTATATTTGTAATGCCAGCTTCAATTTGACAAGGTTTTCCACCTTGGAGGGCATGGAAGGCTGTTCCGTTGTTGTGCGTTGTGATACCAGAGATGTGAGTTTCAGTGGCGGCCGTGATTGGCACTACGAGGCAAAATCAACAGCAACCTGCTCCGCGGGCGATTTTACCGCGGTAAAAACCAACACCCGCAGCATGACCCGCCGCCTTAACTACTAATTCGAAATAAAACGTAAATTAGCTTGAACAGAATGAGATCGCGCTGGTCAAACATCGGGTTCAGCCGTTTTTTTGCACTAAAATGTCTGAGGCTAAATTTAAGTCGACATATAAGCGGGATTTTTGCGGCATGAACAGTGATTTGCTTGCCCAAACTCTGACCCGTTGTTAAAGTGTGCGGATATATACTCAAACTACTTCTGAACCATCTTTCACGAGGTATTTTGAGTATAATCTTCATTTTGCAGTCACGCCGAAAGACATGCCCGAACAAGAGGTATGCAGGCGCAATAACAGGAACTGGCATTTCATGTTTAAAAAGCTTCGAGGCATGTTTTCCAACGATTTGTCCATCGACCTCGGAACGGCTAATACGCTCATTTACGTAAAAGATCAGGGCATTGTACTTAACGAACCGTCTGTTGTGGCAATCCGTCAAGAGCGCGCATCAGGACCAAAAAGTGTTGCCGCAGTTGGCTCTGAGGCCAAGCGCATGTTGGGTCGTACACCTGGCAATATCCGTGCAATTCGCCCAATGAAAGACGGTGTAATTGCCGACTTCTACGTAACAGAAAAGATGCTTCAGCACTTCATTAAGCAAGTGCATGACAACAACTTCTTACGCCCAAGTCCGCGTGTGCTGGTTTGTGTGCCTTGTGGTTCGACTCAGGTTGAACGCCGTGCGATCAAAGAATCTGCCCTCGGTGCAGGTGCCCGTGAGGTGTATTTGATTGACGAGCCAATGGCAGCGGCCATCGGTGCCGGCTTACCGGTTTCTGAAGCGACCGGTTCAATGGTGGTCGATATCGGTGGTGGTACCACTGAAGTTGCGATTATCTCTTTGAACGGCGTGGTGTATTCCTCTTCAGTTCGCATTGGTGGTGATAAATTTGATGAAGCGATCATTAACTATGTTCGCCGTAACTTTGGTTCTCTGATTGGTGAAGCAACCGCAGAGCGTATCAAGCACGAAATCGGTGCGGCTTACCCTGGCGATGAAGTCCGCGAGATTGAAGTACGCGGCCGTAACTTGGCTGAAGGCGTACCGCGCGGTTTTGTACTAAACTCTAATGAAATTCTTGAAGCATTGCAGGAGCCGTTAACCGGTATCGTGTCTGCGGTAATGGTTGCCCTTGAGCAGTCTCCGCCAGAGCTTGCATCAGACATTTCTGAGCGTGGTATGGTGCTTACCGGTGGTGGTGCGTTATTGAAAGATCTCGACCGACTGCTCATGGAAGAAACTGGTATTCCAGTAGTTGTAGCCGAAGACCCGCTCACCTGTGTGGCCCGCGGTGGTGGTAAAGCCTTCGACATGATTGATATTCACGGCGGCGACCTGTTCAGCTACGAATAACATCTAATAATCAGGCTACCGAAAGGTAGCCTGTGTTTTTATAGCCTTTATCTCGTTGTACGTACCCTATTTATGGATACTATTTTTACACGCGGTCCGTCACTCAATATCAGGCTGATACTGGCTCTGGTGATGTCTGTGGCGCTGATTATCGCTGACACCCGTTTCGATATGTTCCAATCTTCGCGCGTGTACATGAATTCTCTCATGAGTCCGCTTCAGTATTTGGCTAACCTGCCTTCCGTGTTGCTGAATGTGGGTGCTCAGCGCCTTACCTCCCATGAAGATCTGGTTGACGAAAATCAGCGCCTGACCAATCAGGTATTGCTGATGAGTGAGCGCATGCAGCGATTCGATGTACTGCAAGCCGAAAATGACCAGCTTCGCGCATTACTCGATACCCCTTCTAAACCCGGCATGCGAAAAAAGGTGTCAGAGCTGATGGCAGTGGAAACCAGCCCGTTCAGCCAGCAAATTGTGCTGAATAAAGGCGCGCTGGACGATGTGTATCTGTCGCAATCGGTGTTGGACGACCGCGGGATTGTTGGGCAGGTATCGGAAGTGGGTACCACGAACAGTCGTGTCATTCTGATCACCGACGTAACGCACGCGGTTCCGGTACGTTCTGTGCGTAATAATATTCGTTTTATTGCCAGTGGAACGGGCTCGCTGGATGAGTTGTTGCTTGAGCACGTTCCACACAGCGTCGATGTGGAAGTGGGCGACATGCTGGTAACATCTGGCCTGGGCCACGTGTTCCCGGAGGGATATCCGGTCGCACAGGTTTCAAAAGTCACCAGAGACGAAAGCCGACCGTTTGCTATTGTTGTGGCGAAGCCAGTGGCGCGTCTCGACAGGCTGAGATATTTGTTGTTGCTATGGCCGGAAGGGGCAGATGGTCCGCAGGAAATCGATGCAGTAACTGAAGACGAAGCATCAGTAGAGGACGCCAACTGATGCTCAAAGTTCGTCATTACTCTATTATCATCAGTATTCTGATTGCCCTGGTATTACAAATTATTCCGCTTCCAATTCAGGTCGATATCTATCGCCCTGACTGGGTGCTCATCGTGTTGTCTTACTGGACGATGGCATTGCCACACAGGGTGAATGTGGGTGTGGCATTTATGACCGGCATCGCCATGGATATTCTGCTGGGCACCGCGCTGGGCATTCATTCCATCGCGCTTAGTTTGTCGGTATATACATTAACCGCAAACTACCAGCGTTTGCGTAATTATTCGGTCTGGCAACAGGCTATCATTATTGGTGTAATTAGTGCGCTCTACCATGTTGTATTGTTTTGGGTGCAGCATCTTCTCACCGGTATTCCATTCCAGCTTAGTTATTTGTGGCCGGTTGTCAGCTCTATGCTGCTGTGGCCGTGGATTTTCTGGCTCCTTCGTAAAGCACGCAGACAATTTAGCATCAATTAAGGGGCGCTTATGTCGATTTCACTCATTCTGGCATCAGCATCGCCCCGTCGTACGGCCCTTCTAGACCAAATGGGGCTTAGTCATCGCCAGTTTCCCGTAGATATCGACGAATCGCCATTTGCCGATGAATCTCCCGAGGCCATGGTAATGCGCCTTGCTGAGCAAAAAGCGGCCACCGCCTGGCAGCGTCTTTTGGCAGCGGGTGATACGGGCATGGTTGTGCTTGCCTCAGATACGCTTATCGCTTTTAACGGCAAGCCGCTTGGAAAACCTGTCGACCGTGAAGATTACTTCTCTATGCTTCGCTCTCTTTCCGATAACGAACATGAAGTGCTTACTGCCATTAGTGTAAAAGGTGAGCAGGGAAGTAAAACCCAATGCATTTGCACCAAGGTGCAATTCGCCCCTGTATCCGACGACGATATTGCCGCATACTGGGATACCGGTGAACCTGCTGATAAAGCAGGCAGTTATGCCATTCAGGGCATTGGCGGCCAGTTTGTAAAATCTGTGAGTGGAAGTGTGAGTTCGGTAATTGGTCTGCCGTTGTATGAAACCCGTTGTTTGCTTAAAGAATTTGGAATTTCAAAGTGAGTGCAGAACTGCTGATTAACGTGACACCCTCTGAGTCCAGGGTGGCACTGATTGAGAACGGGATCCTTCAGGAGATCCACGTAGAGCGTCACACGAAGAAAGGCATCGTGGGCAATATTTATCGCGGAAAGGTAAGTCGGGTGTTACCGGGCATGCAAGCAGCGTTTGTGGATATTGGCCTGGATAAAGCTGCATTTCTTCATGCATCTGACATTGTTGCTCATAACGAGGTGGCCGATGAAGTGGCCAGCAGTCAGGTTCAGAAAAAAGATATTCGCGAGCTGGTGCGTGATGGTCAGGATATCATCGTTCAGGTGGTGAAAGATCCTATTGGTACAAAAGGTGCCAGATTAACCACCGACATCACCATTCCATCTCGCTATTTGGTTTTCATGCCCAGTGTTACCCACGTGGGCGTGAGTCAGCGAATTGAAGACGAATCTGAGCGCGAGCGATTGAAAAACCTGGTGCAGGAGTACTGCGACGACGAAGGCGGCTTCATTCTTCGCACCGCTGCAGAAGGCGTTTCTCAGGCTGAGTTATCTTCTGATGCGGCATTTTTACGCCGGTTGTGGAACAAGATAAAGCAGCGCATGGGGCGAAAGAAACAGCACATCATGTATGAAGATTTGCCTCTGGCCCGCCGCGTACTTCGTGATTTTGTTGGCACCGAGCTTGACCGCATTCGCATCGACTCTAATTTGTCGTTTCAGGAACTGAAAGACTTCACCAGCGAATATGTGCCTGAACTACAGAGCAAGCTGGAATACTACCGTGGCGAGCGCCCCATTTTCGATTTGTACGATGTAGAAAACGAAGTGCAAAGAGCGCTGGAACGTCGGGTCGATCTTAAATCGGGTGGCTATTTGATTATCGATCAAACCGAAGCCATGACCACTATCGATATTAATACCGGCGCGTTTGTTGGTCACCGTAACCTGGAAGAAACCATCTTCAATACCAATATCGAAGCGACCCTTGCAATTGCTCGCCAGCTCCGACTGCGGAATTTGGGCGGCATGATCCTGATCGACTTTATCGATATGTCGGAACCAGATCACAAAAGACGGGTCTTAAATAGTCTGGAAACGGCCACCGTAAAAGACCGGGCGAAAATCAATATTCACGGCTTTACCGCACTGGGTTTAATTGAAATGACCCGTAAGCGTACAAGGGAAAGCCTGGAGCATACGCTGTGTGGTTCGTGCCCGGTGTGCAAGGGCCGTGGTTCGGTGAAAACCATCGAAACCATCTGTTTTGAGATTATGCGTGAGGTGGTGAGAGTTAACCGCGCCTACGACGCCGACAAGTTTGTAATTTATGCCTCGCCAAATGTAGCCGATGCGCTGCTGGGTGAGGAATCCCATGTTCTGGCTGAGCTGGAAGTGTTCGTGTCTAAGCAGATTAAAGTGCAGACAGAACCGCTGTATAATCAGGACAAATACGATGTTGTGATGATGTAAGGCGGACCGAAACCGGTGTCAAAAGCAAGAACTGTAGCAGCCTGGGCAATTAAGAAGCTTTGGCTGTTACTGGCAGTATTACTTGTTCTCTTTGCCGTAGTGCTTAGCGTGATGCGCTACGCATTGCCTCACATCGACCACAAAAAATATATCCTCGAAGACTTCGTTAACGAAAAGTATGGTGTCGAGCTTAAAATCGGCAGTGTAAAAGCCGACTGGGAAAAGCGCGGCCCCAGTATTGTGCTTAATGACGTGGTGCTGGCCAATAACGAATCCTCACCCGTTGAACTAGAAATCAAACATGTACACATGGACATTGATTTCTGGGAAAGCCTGCGGCTTCGCATGCTGTCTTCCAATGTTTTCACCCTTGATGATTTAAGCCTGGAGATCGATGCTGACAGGATGGATGGCGCAGGTGAAAGCGACTTTCCTGTTGTTGATGCATTAAGGCGTTTGTTTCTGGAGCAACTCCAGCGCTTCTCATTGACCGATGGTGAGGTAGCCATTGTTAGAAATGGTGAGCGCGAAGTACTGCAACTGGAATCTTTAAGCTGGATAAACGAAGAGCAGCATCACCAGGGCACTGGCGAAGTGCGGGTACAGGAACTTACTGCTAATTCAGCCTCGTTTATCATTGACTTAAATGGTTCGGCAGATTCGCTAGACGGCGTGATGTACGCCAAAGCGGAAGAGCTGGATATTTCACCTTGGGTGAAAGGGTTGTTGGCCACCCGCCGTCCACTTAAAGAAAGTCGTGCAAACTTTGAAGTGTGGGCCGAGGTAAAAGAAAGTCAGTTCAGTGCTTTTTATACTGAATTTCATGAGAGTAAGCTGGCCTGGGGCGGCGATGACGATGTGGTATTTAATACCGGTATTCGCGGTGGCAGTATTCAGGCGCAACCGTACAACAATCGCTGGCATTTCCGCGTAGATCAGCTGATTTTCGATTCGAACGACCAAAGTCTGGTTACCGATTTGGTGGGCACAGTATCGCCTCAGGGCGAGGTATTGGTGAATACGGTGAAACCTGCGCCGGTGAATCCCTTCCTGGTGCTGCTACCCTTGTTCACCGATGACACCGCCGATGACAACATTCGTGATTTGAAACCGGAAGGTCAGTTGGCCACGTTGCAACTGAATATCAGGCCGAAGGGAGTAGACGTTGCCGCTAAACTACTGGGTGTGAGCTGGCAGCAAGACAATAAAACACCGGGCATGTCGAGCCTGGATCTCGACATCTATTGGCACAAGAAGCAAGGCGTTGTCATGCTGTCTGCGAACGAGGCCAAACTGGATATCGACAACTTATTGCCAGAGTCCGTCGATATCGATGCGCTGCGTGGACGCGTGTATATTTATCAGCAAGACGTTGACGAAGAAAAGCACTGGGTGGTGCAGAGTGACCGCATGATGCTTGAGTCTGCCAAGCTTACGGCAATCCCTTCATTCCGCTTCGATACGAAAAATGGCGAGTTAGCAGCGCGTTTAGATGTGCAGAAGCGTCCACTACAAGACATTCAATTATTATTGCCCGGCCCGATCATGGGCAAAAATACCACCGCATTTCTTAATCGTGCATTCGAAGGGCCTGGCACCATTGAGGCCGCGAGCATCGTGTGGCAAGGCAAGCCTGCCGACTTTCCGTTTGAAAATAACGAGGGCGTGTTTCAGGCCAATGTGCGTATCACCGACAGCACCTTCCGGTTTTCCGACAAATGGCAGCCCCTTGAGCATCTCGATCTCACCTTACTCTTCGAAAATGAAAAACTGTTGATGTCTGGCCCGGATGCCCTGCTGGGCGACGTGAAAGTGAGCCAATTACGCGCAGAAATCCCGGCGCTAAAAAGCAATTCAAAAGTCATTATAGATGCCTTAGGCGAGGCGGATTCAAAAGCTGTTACGGCACTCATGCTAGACAGTAGCTTGTCTGAATCACTCGGCAGACTGCTAGACAAAGACGTACTGATTGATGGTGCACTGTCGGCCAGTCTGCATCTCGATATTCCATTCAGCAGTCCTGATGTGGTGGCATCCGGTACGGTGACGTTGCCAGGAAACGACGTTCACATTGCCAGTACCAAGATGGATTTTGGTGACGCAAAAGGCCAGGTGTCGTTTGTAAATGAAAGGGTGAACTTCGATAACCTAAATGCCCAGCTTCTGGGACAGCCGGTAAAGCTAACTTTTACCGGCGATAAAGCCGAACAAGATTACGTTGTCGACCTGTCAATGAACGGCGACTGGGAAGTTGCCTCGTTACTGGCAGAATTTAACCCCAAATTTAATCAATCCCTTTCTGGCAATGCCCATTGGCAAGCGGTGCTGAATTTGCGCCTGTTACCAGAAGGCTTTAATTATAAAGCGAATATCACCACGCCGTTGGTAGGACTGCACTCTTCACTACCTGCGCCGTTCGCTAAAGCCTATACCGATGAGCTGCTGTTTAATGTGGTAAGCGAAGGCAACGAGCAGGCATCCACGGTGCAGGCGAGTTTAGGTGACGATGTGCGCTTTGAAGGCGTATTGCCGTACGAGCAAATGCAGTTCTCACGAGCGCACCTGGCGCTGGGTAAAAGCGATTTTGTCGGTATGGGCATCGGCTTTAGTATTTCGGCCAATATGGACGAAGTCGATATCAATGAATGGCACAATACGGTGGATATGTTGATCAGTGGTTTCGGCGACAGTAGCCGCACTGAAACTACCGCGAAGCCGTTATTTTCCGTACCAGAGCGCATTTTCCTGAATGCCAACACGGTGAAGCTGGCAGGGCAGAGCTTGCATCAGGCACAAATCACAACCAAGCAGCAAAATAACAACTGGGTGGTAGACATCAACACCACGGAAGCGCGGGGTACGGTGAACCTGTTTGATGACTGGCTGGCACGAGGTATCGTGATTGAGGCCGACTATCTTCAGCTCGATAACTGGGAAGCAGCCAGTGAAGACGACGAGAGTGTCGCTAAAGACTGGGATGCGTCCACTCTGCCACCTATTTATTTTCACTGTAATCAGTGCTCCCTGCTGGAAAAAGATCTGGGTGAGGTAACGCTGGATGTGGCCCGGGCTGATGACGGTTTGGATATTCGCCAGTTCAGCGCAATCAGCAAGCACGGTAAATTTAACGCCAAGGGCAAATGGATTTTCACCGAAGCCTCCAATCGCTCAGCCCTGAACGGTACGTTTACCAGCGACGATGTGGGCATGATGTTGAAAAGCTGGGGTGTCGACAGCGGCATTAAAGATTCGGGTGCCGATCTGAAATTTGATTTAGGCTGGGCGAAGTCGCCTATGGATTTCTCGGCTCAAAGCCTTACCGGAAACATGGATTGGTCGTTGTCTGACGGCTATCTCAGCGACGTGAGCGACAAAGGCTCACGGATTTTCACGCTGTTTAGCCTGAACTCACTGGTGCGCAAACTCAGCCTGGATTTCCGGGATGTATTTGCCAAAGGGTTTTTCTACGATGATATGAGTGGCACGCTTTCTATCGCTGATGGTAAAGCCTATACCGACGATACCCGAATTGATGGCGGTGCCGGTGAGATTAATATTAATGGCTACACCGATTTGGTTGATAACCAACTGAATTACAACGTGGAGTTCACGCCCAATGTGACGGGAAACCTGCCTGTGCTGGTGTATTTCCTTGCAACGCCGCAAACGGCATTGGCGGCACTGGCCCTTGATCAGGTGCTCACGTCTGCTAAGGTGATTTCAAACGTGAATTATCGCGTTACCGGGAGTTTGAGCGAACCGGTGTTTGAAGAAGTCGGTCGAGATAGCAAAGAAGTCTCGTTACCGGCTAAAACCACACCGGCAACTTCTCCCGACGACCCGCTCACAGAGCAGGACATGCAACGCATTAAACTGGAGGTAGACGATGGTTAACGTAGTGGCAATTCAAATGACGTCTACGCCCCATGTAGACGAGAACCTACGGTTTGTTGAGTCACAACTAAAATCGTTGCCTGATCCGGCCAAGGTAACCAGCCTTGTGGTGCTGCCTGAATGTTTTGCCCGCTTTGGCTCTCGCGATGGTGAGCAGCTTGCTATCGCTGAATCGAAAGGCGCTGGATACATGCAAGACGAACTGAGTCGCATGGCAAAGCAGTATCAATGCTATCTGGTGGCAGGCACCATTCCACTTAAAACTGACGACGACAATAAATTCACTGCGTCTAGCTTGTTGTATTCACCGGAAGGTGAGTTAATGGCGGAATATCAGAAGATACATCTTTTCGATGTGGCCGTGAACGACAACACTGGCAGTTATCTGGAATCAAAATACACCCGCCACGGTGGAAAGGTGGTGGTGGCCGATACGCCGATAGGGCGTATCGGTATGGCAGTATGTTATGATGTGCGCTTCTCTGGTTTGTTTGCCGCTATGGGCGACATCGATATTCTGGTATTGCCCGCAGCCTTTACTCAACGTACGGGTGAAGCCCACTGGGAAGTGCTTTTACGCAGTCGCGCCATTGAAAAGCAATGTTTTGTAGTCGGAGCCGGACAAACCGGCATACACGCGAATAACCGGGAAACTTACGGCCACAGTATGATTATCTCGCCATGGGGTGAGATCATGGCAGAAAACGCCACTGATACCGGTATCGTCTGCGCTGAAATAGATATTAACGATCGGAAGAAGCTGAAGACAAACATGCCTGTCAGCCAACATAACCGATTCAGGAGCCAACTTGTTTAATAACGTAAAAACCCATTTGCTTACTGATTCAGGCCTCGACCTGTCTTCGCTGGAAAAAGCATTAGGTGAAATTTATCACTACGACAACGACTACGCCGATTTGTATTTCCAGTCCAGTCAGCATGAAAGCTGGGTGCTGGAAGACGGTATTATCAAGGATGGCAGTTATAACATTGAACGTGGTGTTGGCGTACGGGCAATCAGCGGTGAAAAAACCGGTTTTGCCTACTCAGACGACATTAACGAAAGCGCTTTGCTGGATGCCTGCCGGGCCGCGCGCACCATTGCGCCCTCTGGTGGTAAGCATCAGGTGAAGTCGTTGGAAAGCGCCAAGTACAGCAATCGTTATAAAGACGATAACCCGCTATTGGCCATGCAAGACGCCGATAAGATTTCTCTGCTGAAAGCCGTAGATGCCTATATTCGTGAGAAAGAGCCAGGCATCAATCAGGTCGTAGTGAGCTTAAGCGGCGTGTACGAAGAAATTCTGGTCGCTGCCACAGACGGCACGCTGGCGACAGATATTCGCCCGCTGGTGCGCCTGAACTGTTCCGTCCTGATGGAAAAAGGCGACCGTCGAGAACGCGGCAGTGCCGGTGCCGGTGGCCGTCATTCCTATGATTTTTTCAAATCCGACAAAGACGGCCGACCCTACTTTGAAATGCTAGCTGACGAAGCCCTGCACATGGCCCGAGTCAACATGGAAGCCGTAGCTTCGCCTGCTGGCACCATGCCGGTGGTGCTGGGTAACGGCTGGCCTGGCGTACTGCTGCATGAAGCAGTAGGCCACGGTTTAGAAGGTGATTTTAACCGCAAAGGTGCGTCGACCTTCAGTGGTCGCATCGGTGAACGTGTGGCAGCAAAAGGGGTCACAGTGGTGGACGATGGCACCATGGCTGACCGTCGTGGTTCTCTGTCGGTAGACGATGAGGGTACGCCAACCCAGCACAACGTGCTGATTGAAGACGGTATCCTTAAAGGCTACATGCAGGACAAGATGAATGCCCGCCTGATGGGGGTTGCGCCAACCGGTAACGGCCGCCGAGAATCATTTGCACATTTGCCTATGCCGCGCATGACCAACACCTACATGTTGGGTGGCCAGTACGATCCGCAGGAAATTATCGCAACTATCGATAAAGGCATTTATGCGCCTAACTTTGCTGGTGGTCAGGTGGATATCACGTCCGGTAAGTTCGTATTTTCCAGCGCGGAAGCCTATCTCATTGAGAACGGAAAAATCACTGCACCGGTAAAAGGCGCCACGCTGATTGGCAACGGCCCGGAAGTTATGCAAAAGATTTCTATGATTGGTAACGACGTAGCACTCGATCGCGGCGTAGGCGTATGTGGTAAAGACGGCCAGTCGGTACCAGTAGGGGTTGGACAGCCAACACTTAAGGTAGATGAACTCACAGTGGGTGGTACGGCGTAATTGCTTATTGGGGCAAGGCTGAGCGCCTTGCCGCGGTCTATCAGCTGCGATATCTGCGGAACAACAAAATACCACAGGAAAGTAAAGCCAACGCGCCAGTTCCTGGCTCAGTCACTGGCGTAGGATTGACTGGCGGAGGAGCAACTAGAAGCGCAGTATCTATCGAAAATGATAAATCTGTAAAATCGTAGTCTCCACCAATAATATCTTCAAAGGTGAATATAGTTTTATCATTTCCGGTAAACGATAAAATCATATCATCACCATCTGAGCCCGCATCTGGCCCATCTGGGTTGGCTTCCTCGAAAGAAAACAGTGTCAGCGAATTAAAGCCGTTAGTATATAACATAAACCCAAGTTCAGTACCCGCCTCGACACTGAATGAATTCTGGCTGCCTATAGCATCAGTATTATCATTAAAAACTACGGTAGATGAGGTAATAGCGGCATCTATCCAGTCGCTGCTGCCAACAGTAAATGAACTCAAATCGGCCATGTCGTAAAAGGCAAAAATACCGTTGTAAGTACCCGTATCCCGCAAGAAAGTGAAAGTGAGATCTATCGTGCCCGCGCCACCGACAAAGAAGCTACTTGCCTCTGTTTCATATGCAGGGTTGTTCATTCCTTCCAGTGTGAGTAACGTTTCAACATCTGCATAGTAGGGGGTTGTGCCCGGCGTTTCCGGATCTGCCGGATCACTCCGGTAGTGCAGAACAGTGGCATTGCTGAGTGACGACAGCAAAAGTCCTGCGCTCGCTAATATTCCAAGTATAAGTTGCTTCATTTATTAGTCCTTAAGTATGTAGAACAGATACGTATATTCCTCCCTATTACAAGCTGAGAGAGGACGTGAAGGACTAAGGCAATATTAGGACCAGATATTAAAGTTGCCTTATATTCATAGAATTAGAGAAAGGCTACAAAAAGGGAAATGCGGCTAAGAAAAAATATCGACAAGAAAAAAGTTGTATAAATAATAACATTACGACTAATAATCTGAATAACAGGTATAAAAAAGGCCGGATAACCGGCCTGCTTTTTACGCGTCGTGAATCATTTCTTTCAGATATTGAAATAATTCGCGGAATGCTTTTGGAGGCCCGTTCTTTTCACGTTCTTTTCTAATCTGGCGGTGAAACTGGCGTAGCTTTTGGCGATCGAGCTGCGGATGCTCTTCCATTAAGCGCTGAATACCGTTATCACCATGATTGATAACGTCTTCACGGGCTTTTTCTAGTGCGTGGAAGGCCGCATTCTGCGCCTGGTGCTGGTGGGTTAATCGGGCCATGGCAGCTTCGATGTCTGACACATCACGGCTACGCATTAATTTACCGATAAACTGAAGCTGTCGGCGGAAGCCATCTTTCTTGCGGTTGATATTCCGCGCTAGCATCACCGAATCTTCCAGCTCTTCATCCATTGGAATGGTCGCCAGGTGGGCGGCAGACAGATTCACCAAATCTTCGCCTAGCTTCTGAAGCTCTTCAGACTGGCGTTTCAGTTCAGATTTACTGACAATATCGGAGCCATCTTCAGGCTGACCATCGTCAAAATAGTTTTCTTCGTCAGAATGATGCTTGTTATCGCTCATTTGGCACTCATAAATGTTACACTGCAGTATTCGAGTATTGTGACATACAGACGGAAATAGCGAAACTCACTATGCAAATAGAAAAGCAAATTGCGGAAATCCAGGGCGTTGTCGACGACGTGCTGAAGATGGCTCTGAGTAAAGGCGCCACGCAGGCCGAGGCCAGTATGTCGAAAGTGCAGGGCATTTCTGTGTCGTCCCGCATGGGCGATGTGGAGAATGTTGAATTTAACAATGACGGTGGTCTGGGGATCAGTGTTTACGTGGGTAAGCACAAAGGCAGCGCCTCAACCGCTGACCTGAGTAAAGAAGCCCTGGCGCTGACAGTAGAAAAAGCGGTAGATATTGCCCGTTACACCAGCGAAGACCCGTGCACCGGCTTGGCTGATGAAGACTTAATCGCCACGGAGTTTCCCGATCTCGACCTCTATCATCCCATCGAGTTGGACCCGCAAAAAGGTATCGAGCTTGCCATTGAGGCCGAAAAGGCCGCGCTTGAGTACGATGAGCGCATTACCAATTCTGATGGAGCTTCTTACAACGCTAATCTGGGTATGCGGGTTTATGGTAATACCCATGGAATCAACGCTGGCTACCCGAGCAGCCGCTATAGCCTAAGCTGTATGATGATTGGAGCACAAGATGGCGACATGCAGCGCGATTACGCGTACACAGTGAACCGTCAGGCCCATTTATTGAAATCTGCGGCAGAGGTTGGTCGTGAGGCTGCCGAAGCTACTGTAGCCCGTCTGGGTGCGCGTAAGCTGCCTACGGGTAAAGTGCCTGTGATGCTGCACCGCGATGTCGCCAGCTCTTTGTTTGGTCACTACGTGAGTGCTATCAGCGGTGGTAGCCTGTATCGTCGTTCATCGTTCCTGCTCGACAAACTGGGTGAGCAGGTGTTTCCTGAATGGCTGAACATTGAAGAAAAGCCGTTCCTGAAAGGCGGTCTGGCAAGCTCCAGCTTCGACTCTGAAGGTGTAGCCACTAGAGACATGACCATTGTGGAAAACGGTTTATTGTCGCACTACCTGTACACCACTTATTCTGCTCGCAAGCTGGGCGTGAAGTCTAACGGCCATGCTGGTGGTATTCATAACTGGATAATTGGTACAACCGGTCAGTCCGATGCCGAAATGCTTAAAGAAATGGGCACAGGATTATTGGTGACCGAGCTAATGGGGCAGGGTGTAAACACCGTAACCGGCGACTACTCCCGTGGTGCAGCAGGTTTCTGGGTAGAAAACGGGATTATCCAGTACCCGGTAGCCGAAGTGACCATTGCCGGTAACTTGAAAGACATGTTCATGAACATTGCTGCCATCGGCGCTGAGCGCGAGTTACGCGGCGGTGTACAAACCGGTTCTGTATTGATTGGTGAAATGCGGGTGGCGGGTAGTTAAGCCCACATTCGTAAATTTCGGGCATAAAAAAACGCAGCATTAAGCTGCGTTTTTTGTTTGTGGTTATCAGTAAATAAGCAGCGTGCTTATTGGTCTACTGAACCACAGAAACGGTAACCTTCACCGTGGATGGTTACGATCAATTCTTCTTCACTTGGCTCTGACTCGAAGTGCTTACGAATACGACGAATGGTAACGTCTACCGTACGGTCATTCGGGCGCAGTTCACGGCCAGTCATTTCCATGATCAGTTGTTCACGGGTAAGAATTTTGCCTGGGTTGCTCAGGAACAGGTGCAGTGCACGGAACTCAGAGCGTGGCAAACGGAATTCTGTACCGCTTGGCGAGATCAGTGAGCGGCTATCGCCATCCAGAGTCCAACCATTGAAGCTAACGCGGCTTGGTAAGTCGTCGTCTTCAGCAGAGTTAGTGGTACGTGCAAGCAGGTTACGAGCTCGAATCGTTAACTCTCGTGGGTTAAATGGCTTCGTCAGGTAGTCATCGGCACCGATTTCCAGACCTAAAATACGGTCTACATCGTTGTCACGACCAGTCAGGAAGATAAGGCCGACGTTTTTGCGGTCGCGAACTTCACGCGCCAGGATTAGACCATTCTTACCTGGCAGGTTAATGTCCATAATAACCAGATTGATAGAGTGGTTTTCAAAAAAGTCATGCATTTGATCGCCATTTTCGGCCTCAAACACATTGTAGCCTTCAGCTTCAAATAAGCTTTTCAGCGTGGTACGGGTTACCACTTCATCTTCAACAATTAAAATATTTGGCGTATGCATGGTGTTTTACACTCTTCTACAATCGATTAAGCTGCTTCTTCTGACAAATTCTAATATCCGATAGCCTGTTTTAAAAGTACTTATCGAACAACTTGTCTACGGTATAAGTTTTCGTACAAAAATTACAAGGGCTTATTCACCTTTTAACGGTAATTTTCCACTTTCAGAGCTTTCGACAGGGAAAATGATAAGAAATTCCACGCCGTTGCCTTCTTCACTGGTAATTGTGATGGTGCCGTTTAATGCCTGAGTCACCAGGTTATACACCAGATGCATACCCAGACCGGAACCACCTTGCCCTCGTTTTGTTGTAACAAACGGGTCAAAGATACGTTTGCGGATGTCGTTGGAGATCCCTTTTCCGTTATCTTTGTAAATTAGTTTCATTTTTGTCGGCGTCATCATTTCTGCAATGATGTTTATTTCGCCGTGATCCATGTCTTCAAAACCATGAATAACTGAATTCATGATTAGATTGATCAGGATTTGGTTGATTGGCCCTGCTTTGGTTTCAATAACCAGTGTAGGATCGCAATCTACCCGGATATCATGCTCGACCTGCTTTAGCCGGGGCCGCAGAGATAAAAGTATCTCATTGACCAGTTGGGAAAAGCAAAAAATACGGTCATTTTCTGATGATTGATCTACAGCAACCTGTTTAAAACTGGAAATAAGCTCGGCTGCGCGATTCAGGTTACGGTAAATAATATTCAGATTTTCCTGACTTTCGGTCAGAAACCGAGCCATTGTACTGGCTTTTAACGTTTTACACTCGAATTCTTTTTGAATTATTGCTAATCGGTCCAACATCATGGTTGATGCAGTTACGCCAAGGCCAATTGGCGTGTTAACTTCGTGGGCCACCCCGGCAACCATATCGCCCAACGATGCCATCTTTTCATTTTGTACAATTTGGCGTTGAAACTGGTGTAATTTTTCCAGCGTCTGAATAAGTTCGCGGTTTGCCTCTTTAAGGGCCAGAGTACGCTGGCTTACCATGTCTTCCAGGCTCGCATTAAGCTTACGATGTTGCTCTTCTGCCATCCGTTGTTTTTGTACATATTCCTGCACCCGGCTCAGCATCACGTTAATCGATACAGAAAGGTCTGCAATTTCCCGAATATTGGTGGGTTCGGCCCGGGCGCTGTAATCTCGTTGACGAGATGTGTTGCTGAGAAAGTCACCGAGTCGTTCTATAGGCTGGGTGATCAGCTTCTGCATGCGCAGTGAAACTATCAAACACAACGCCAGAATCACGATAATAACGGCCACCGTGGTAAAAATGGCTTGTTCAATTTCTCGGTTCAAGCGCTGAGTGGAAAATTTGATATAGACGTAGCCAGCCGTTCTGCCTTGTTGATTCTCAATCGCCCGGGTAATTTCGATGGCATCTGCAGTCATCACGGGCTCGAAATATTGGCCGATGGAAGTTTGCTTAGGCGTAGCTGGAAAGTCACCTTCGCGGGTATAACTGGCAAGCGGATTAAGATCGCCAGCTTCATCTTGTTCATAAATCCTAAGGTTAATCAGATCGGGCGATGCGGCGAGCTTGCTAAGATGACCATCAAGTTGTTCTTCTTCGTGGTCACTCAAACCGCTTATTATCATATCGCCATAAATAGCGCCAAGCAGATCGGCGAAAATCACCACGTCGTTGCGCAAGGTTTCGCGGTAATGCTTTATTTGGTTATAACTGGTGAGTCCGGCAGACACGATGAGTGACAAGGTGGCAATGGCCATCACAACCCAGAGAAAAAGGCTTCTTATCGATAGCTGCACGGTTGGCTGTGACATTTGTTATGAATGATTATAATTTGCGCACTCTTACGCTAAATATGGCTGAAAGAGGCGCAAAAATAAAGCGGGATGATTATTTATCTTTTTCTAATGGCTCATTGAGGCATAAAGAGCGCGATAGGCTTCCGCGGCGGTTTCCCAAGTGAAACGGGTATTCATACCGCGAATTTGCATCTCACGGAACTTCACGGGGTGCTCATAATAGAATAATAAAGCGCGACGGATACAGCTTAGCAGTGCCGCTGGACTCGGCGCATTAAACACAAAACCCGTGGCGTTGTCTTTGTCTTGATTGGTGTCGACTACTGTATCTTTTAAGCCGCCCACTGCACGTACAATAGGCAGTGTGCCATAAGCCAGACTGTACATCTGATTCAGTCCACATGGCTCGAATTGAGAAGGCATCAGGAAAAAGTCTGCGCCAGCTTCAACCAGGTGCGCATGATGAACACTAAAGCCATTGATGAAAGCAAACTGGGAAGCATGGTTTTGGGCAAACTCATCCAAATCCATACACACCTTCGGATCGCCGGTGCCTACAATAACGAGCTGCACATTGTGGTGCATGAGCTCTTGAAGAATAGGCACTAAGTAGCCGAATCCTTTTTGGTCTGTCAGGCGGCACACCATGCCGAGCAGGGGCACGTCTGCATTAAGCGGCAAATGACTGATTTCCTGTAGCGCCAGCTTACACATTTTCTTATCGTGTAAGGTGTCGGCTGAATAATTTTTGGGAAGGTATTGGTCGTCTTGCGGATTCCACTGGCCATAATCACATCCGTTTAGAATGCCGCTTAAATCTTGCTGGCGGGTAACTAACCGGTCGTGTAGCCCGTGCGAACCTAAATCGGTAAGCAGTTCCTCGGCGTAATTCGGGCTCACCGTAGTAATTTTAGTGGCGAACTCGATACCCGACTGCAGCATGTTGATATAGCCACCATGCACTTGTGAGGCAATAGCAGGGTGATGGCGTAAGTAAGGAATATCGTCTAACTTGGTTACGCCCTGAAAAGCCGCATTGTGAATAGTGAATACGGTTTTAGTGGTGTTGAAAAAACCAGAATGATCATTGTGAAGTAGGAATGGCAGCATTGCCGTGTGCCAGTCGTGGCAATGAATGACATCGGGCTGAATGCTGAGTGCTTGCAACGCATTGAGTGCCGCACCGCAAAAGAAACTGAAGCGTTCTGAATTATCGGCGTAAGCTTCATAAGTGCTGGTGTACAGGCCTTCACGGTCGAAGTATTCAGGGTAATCTATGAAATAAACGTCAATGTCATTCCAGGACAACTGCTTAATGTTGTAGTGGTAAACCTTGCCTTCTGTGAACAGCGTTTGCTGGGCGCAGGCGTCAGCAAGTTTGTACTGCTCGGCAATGGCTTTGTAATATGGCATTACAATGCTGACCTGTTCACCGGCTTTTTTAAGCGCCAGTGGCAATGCCTTTCCAACGTCGGCGAGACCGCCTGTTTTAACTAAATCTTCTACTTCCGAAATGGCGAAAACAATATTCACGGCAAGTCTCCAAACAACCCAAAGCCACGGTGCGTTTCGTACACATGCTATGTAAGTATGACACCGGTTACATTCAACTAAACGTTATCACACAGAACTAAATCTGCCTAACCTGATGTGCTCATGTAAAGGGAAAAGCGGGTGTCTTGCGCCACGGTGTGCGTTTGAGGGAACACATCGCCTAGCAAGCCAGGGTAGGGTAAAAATCGATTAGCTACCATTTGCAGAGTGCCACCAGAGGCAAGACGTCGCTTACTGTCTTCAATAAATCTGCGGGTAATGGTGTAATCGGTTTTTACGCCTGTGTGGAACGGCGGATTCGTAACAATGTGCGAAAAGTTACGCTCGATGCCATGCAGGCCGTTTGCGGCCAACAAACAAGCAGACTGCTGGTTGGCGTTTAAGGTACGCGCGGCGCAATAGATGGCCAGGGCGCTCACATCCAGCAGTTGCATATCGAGGTGAGGGAAGCGCTTAAGTAAATAAGCCCCAATAACGCCCGCACCGCACGCGAAATCCAGTACCCTGCCACGTAAACGGTCAGAGCCTTTTTTCAGCAACATGCGGGTACCTTCATCGAGCTCGCCATGGCTGAATACACCCGGTAACGACACCACTTCCCAGGTAAGTTCGTCCACTTCGTATTCTGATTCGACGAGCCAGTCTGCCGGAGAAAAAGCCGGGCCTGTCGTTTCTGGCATTACCGTAACCAAGCTGCAATGGCGGGCAGAGTCGATTTTTTGGTTAGGGCCAATTTTGTCGGTGAGTTTGGCAACGCTTTTTATGCCGCCTTTGTTTTCACCTACGATATGAATTCTGCCACCTTCAGATAACGCGCTATGGGCCATTGCCAGCAGCATTTGTGTGTGCGGCTTCGACTTGGGCATAAATATCAGAATATCTGAAAACGTCTTTTCAGCAGGAATAAACGGTGAGAACCAGTGCATATGACCACTGGCTTTTTGTTCAATACAAAACCCATGTTCCCGTTGGCTTACATCGCGACTGTCGAATTCGCAGGATGGGATCACCCGCACGCTTTCTGCAAAAATATCGAAATACTGATGCAAAAAGGTGGCTGGTTTGTTGTCGAGTAAATCAGCGAAATAGGCATCGCTGGGATTAATGAATAACCAGTTTCCAGTATCAAAAAGCTCAAGGTTCCGTTCTAATAACTGGCTTTGCGGGCTCAACATGTGGTTCTAGGTTCCGTTAGTTTTATTTATTGTTTTGTATTAATTTGCGCGCTGGTAAATCAGGTCCCAAACACCGTGACCCAGCTTCTGACCACGTACTTCAAATTTCGTGATAGGACGATAGTCCGGGCGCGGCACGTAATCGCCGTCGTTGGCGGTATTTTCATATCCTGGGGTCGCATTCATGACTTCAGCCATATGCTCAGCGTACTGTTCCCAGTCGGTTGCCATGTGAAATTTACCGCCAATAGCAAGCTTTTCACGTACCATCTGAACAAATTCAAGCTGTACTATACGACGTTTATGATGACGTTTTTTGTGCCATGGATCAGGAAAGTAGAGTTGAACCCGGGCAAGGCTGCCGTCGGGAATCATTTTCTTGAAAACTTCTACCGCGTCGTACTCCATGACACGTAAGTTTGTCAGGCCGCGTTCTCCAGCCTCAGACAAACAAGCGCCCACGCCAGGGCGATGAACTTCAATACCAATAAAGTTGGTGTTTGGGTCGTTCTCTGCCATTTCTACCAGAGATTTGCCCATTCCGAAACCAATTTCCAACACTACCGGGTTGTCGTTGCCAAACAATTCAGTAAAAGAGAGTAAGTTTGACTGAAAATCTACCCCCATGGTTGGCCAGAAGGATTCAAGCGCTTTCGCCTGACCGTTCGTTAATCTGCCTTCCCGTTTTACGAAGCTGCGAACTTTGCTGACGTAAACACCAGCCGCTTCTGCTTCTTCCTGATTTTTGTATTGACCCATGCTACGCCCATTTCTTTAGCTGTTGAAACCGGGCGGCATTATGCCCACTGCCCGGCTGATTGCAATAATCTCTGCTGTATTTTACTGCAAATCCGTGAGAAGTGGGGTGCGTTAGCCGCAAATCGCCTGAATTGATTGCGCCAGCGTGTCTGGTTGCTCTAAAAGGCACATATGTCCTGCACCTTTTACTGTGATCAGATGACAAGATGGGATTTCATCCGCGGCCTGTTGTAATGAAGAAAACGGCACCACCTCGTCATCTTCGGCGGCAATGATGTTCACCGGGAAAGTACAGGTTTTTAATTTGTCGATAATGGCTGGTCTGGGAGTAGTTGCATTAGTATGGGCAAGTAATGTGGCCGCGCCCAAATCTTTGCCCATCTCCCGTACTACACCAGCGATGTCTGGGTTGTTCTGGTGAGAAGGATGCACAAAGCGTGAAACATAAGCGGCTTTATCTGGCTGAAAACTGCCTTTTTTCAGCATAGTTACCAATTGGCCGCGGCGCTTTTCTTCTTCAGCGGTAAGGCCATAGGGTGATGCGCCAATCATAGTGAGCGACGCCACCTTAGATTGATTCTGCAAAGCCCAGGTTGCTGCCATATAACCGCCCATCGAGAAACCCACTAGGTGGACTTGCTCGTTGTCGAGCACCCGGTCTGATGTTAGTGCCAGCATGTCTTCTTTTGAGCTCGCCCACTGTAGCGGCACGTAACGGCGCTGATAAATAGAGAGTTGCCGCCATACTGGCAGCCACACGCGCTCGTCACAAAGAGTACCGGGGAGAAACAACGTAGGCTTTGACACAAAAGCTCCTGACTGGGTTTGGTATTTACTTGTGCATGTTATCATACACCGCATCAAGACCGACCGATTTTAGTATTCGATGACAAAGCCATTTTCCCGCCTCGTGCTCGACTGGTTCGATAAGCACGGCCGCAAGACATTGCCTTGGCAGCAGGATATTTCTGCTTACCGGGTGTGGGTGTCTGAAACTATGTTGCAGCAAACTCAGGTGACCACAGTAATTCCGTACTTTGAGCGCTTTATGGCGCGATTTCCTACCGTGGTAGATTTAGCTCAAGCGCCACAGGATGACGTGCTACATTTATGGACCGGCCTTGGTTATTACGCCCGAGCCCGAAACCTGCATAAAGCCGCACAGCAAATCGCCAGTGAATACGGCGGTGAATTCCCGCAAACGTTAGAAGAAGTCATGGCACTACCCGGCATAGGCCGTTCTACTGCAGGGGCGATTCTCTCTATTGCGTGTGGGCAGAACCATCCTATTCTCGATGGCAATGTAAAGCGTGTACTGGCACGCTACTATGCCGTAGAGGGCTGGCCAGGACAAAAAGCAGTAGAAAATCAGCTATGGGAATATGCCACAGCCAATACGCCGGATGAGCGCTGTAATCACTACACGCAGGTGATGATGGATTTAGGCGCTATGGTTTGCACCCGTTCGAAGCCTCGTTGTGATGAGTGCCCACTGCAATCAGGTTGTCTGGCCTATGCGCAGGGAAGACAAGCCGAATTCCCCGGAAAGAAACCAAAGAAAACGTTGCCGGTTCGCACTACGACTATGCTGGCCGTGTTCTATAACGGCAGCGTATTAATGGAACAGCGCCCACCAACCGGATTGTGGGGGGGACTGTTTGGATTTCTGGAAACACAGCTTCCTGTGGAAGATGCTATTAAAGCACTGCCTTTTGAAATATCAGACCATAAAGCGCTGGAAGGCTTTCGTCATACCTTCAGTCATTTTCACCTGGATATTCAGCCTTATCTGTTGTTTGTTAATGCTCCTGGCGGCTTGCAAGTAAATGAAAGTAATCAGCGCTGGTTCAATATTAATGAATCATTGGGAGTAGGTACCGCAGCACCAACGCAAAAAATTATCTCGCAGATAACACAAATCCTTTAGACTATGCCCATTATTGCCTGTGCATAGTGAATGGCGCAGGCATCGCAGCGCTCAGACCCGATTTAAGGAGACACCATGAGCAGACAAGTATTTTGCCAGCACTTCAATAAAGAAGCCGACGGCCTGGATTTTCAGCTTTACCCCGGCGAACTGGGCAAGCGCATCTTCGACAATATCTCCAAAGAGGCATTTTCTGAGTGGCAGAAGAAGCAAACCATGCTGATCAACGAGAAAAAGCTCAATATGATGGAACCAACCGACAGAAAATTTCTCGAAGAGCAGATGGAAGCATTTTTATTTGAAGGTAAAGAACCTTCCATTGAAGGCTACGTGCCCCCGAAAAAGTAATCTAAACCGGATGAAAAACGCGCGGGTTGCTGTTTTTTTCTCGGAATTGCGCAACTAATGCGCAGTTGAAAAAAATATGAAGAAAAACGGTTGACTTGAAGCACGGAAATCCGTTTAATACGCACCCACAGCAGGACAGGCTTCAAAAAGCCACCCGCTAAACAGTTTCAGCCTCGATAGCTCAGTTGGTAGAGCAGCGGATTGAAAATCCGCGTGTCCCTGGTTCGATCCCGGGTCGAGGCACCATTATTCAGAAAGCCCTTGCAGAAATGCGAGGGCTTTTTTGTTGTGCTGATTCGAGCCCAGCAGTCAGGTTCGATGTAGTGCTCCTTCCTAATTGCTTATCTGTTTAAGCGCAATTCGCTCAGCCTGCCAATAACTACGTTAACGTCAAGCTCACCACTATTTCATCCTCTCCCCCACTAGGGTATTGTTTTTACAAACAAGGAGATCCTGAAATGAACAAATTTTTGAAAACAGGTGTGTGTCTGGCGGTGTTAGGTTTTAGTAGTGCCAAGGCACTAGCTGAGCCGGTGGCGGTTGAATCTGCAATTCAGGATGACCTCCCTCAGCTAATGGAGCTGTATAAGCACCTCCATGCGAATCCTGAACTGAGTGGTTATGAAGTAGAAACCGCCAAGTTACTGGCAGACAAAGCGCGCAAGCTTGGCTTTGAGGTCACTGAAAAAGTGGGCGGCACCGGTGTTGTGGCAGTGATGGAAAATGGCCCTGGCCCAGTGGTACTTATTCGCGCTGATATGGATGGCTTGCCCGTGGTAGAGCAAACCGGGTTACCTTTCGCTTCTACGGTTACAGCAACGACCGATGACGGCGTGGAATCCGGCGTAATGCATGCTTGCGCTCACGATACCCACATGTCTGGCTGGATGGGCACCGCTCAGCAACTGGTGAAGTTCAAAGATCAGTGGTCTGGCACGGTGGTAATGATTCTGCAGCCCGCCGAAGAGCGGGGCAAGGGTGCACGGGATATGCTGGCTGATGGCCTTTTTGAGCGCTTCCCCAAACCTGACTACGCGTTTGCCTTCCATAACTCAGCTGCCATTCCGGCAGGCGTTATTGGTTACACCCCTGGTTTTACCTTTGCTAATGTGGATAGCGTAGATATCAATATTAAAGGCATTGGCGGCCACGGTGCGTATCCTCAGGCAACCAAAGATCCAGTAGTACTGGGCAGTCGCATTGTTACTTCACTGCAAACATTGGTAAGCCGTGAGCTGGATCCACTGGATTCTGCTGTGGTAACTGTGGGCAGCTTTATCGCTGGTTCCAAGCACAACATCATTTCTGACAAAGCCACGCTGCTGTTAACAGTAAGAAGCTACTCTGATGAAACTCGTCAGAAGTTGCTGGATGGCATCGCCCGTATCGCCAAAGGTGAGGGAATTGCCGCTGGTTTGTCTGATGATATGCTGCCGGAGGTGGTGGTGAAAGACGAATACACCCCAGCGGCCTATAACAACCCTGAATTTGCTGTTGAAATGACGGATTACTTCAAGGCCGAGATGGGCGATGAAATGGTTACCGAGGTGCCGCCAACCATGGCTGGTGAGGATTTCGGTCGTTACTACCGGGCAGATAAATCCATTAAGAGTTTGCTGTTCTGGGTAGGCGGTGTGCCAGAAGAACGCTGGGAAGCTGCGCAGAGTGGTGAGCAGAAGCTGCCGTCATTACACAGCCCGTTCTGGGCACCAGATGCTGAAAAGGTGATTAGTAGCGCCACCGAAGCGCTGACACTGGCTACGATGAAGGTGTTGGCGAAGCCTGAGTAAATTGAATGAATTTAGGAGTTGGCGGAGACCTGGTGCTTCAGTTACCTGCGGGCTCCCCACTTTTTAAGCCACTAAAAGACATACCGCAATTAATGTAAAAGCGTAGAAAGTCGCAAAAATCCATTCCCGCCGTGATTCACGTTTCATATCTACTTTGTGTTCGTTCCAACTTTTCATTACGCCCTCCGTCTGCTGCCTGTTTACCTGAAGACTAGTTCAGTGGTCAGATTAAAGCGAAAAAATATTTGCAGGTAAAATTACATTAACTACTCACAGTCCTGGTCTAGTGGCGAAAACAGACCATAAGCCCAGTTAAATTTGGTGAATGGATTAAATAGCCTGTCTAACGAAAATGACTTCTTGGCAGTTCGCAGAACAGAGGATTGTTATGAATGCGAAAACCAGCGTTACTAATATTTTGATAATATTTTTCTTTCTAACCGTTGCCGGGGTTTTGCTGGTGGCTTCAGGCTACGCGCTTGCAAAACATCAACGCTTAGCATCTGCGAGTGTTGCCGGTCTTGCTGTTATAGTATGTTTGGTTGCAACACAACGTATTGAATCCTTGAAGCTGAATAAAGAATTCTTCAAAAGGTTTATCCAGCTTATCGCTTTCCTCATTGTGTTCTTCAGTATTATTTCAACATTTACGGCGAATTAGTTAATGCCGTATTTCTCCAAATTGCGAAATCAATTCAGACAGAGCGGTGCACTGTTTATGGATACGCTCAACAGCCTGATCAATTTGCGGTATCTGTTTCCCTTCAGCCATTAACTTAATCAAATCAGCCTCAAGAGACACAACATTCAGGTCGTTTCTCATTTGATGAAGTTTTTTACGTATAGACTGTGCCTTCTGATTTGCAGATTCAGTGGGCGAATTAAAAGAGGTGTATTTCATGGCCGCTGACGGAGCAGCAAGACTGAATAAAGGCTCTTGTTTCTGATACAACACTGCATTGTTCTTACCTTTCGATTTCGCTTCATACAAAGCCGAATCTGAAGCGGAATAAAGTGCGTCCAGGGTTTGCGCGTGTTGGGGGAAACAAGCAATACCAATGCTGGCAGAGATTTTCACTGGTATTTTATTTATTGAATAAGGGGCCGAAATCACTTCAAGCAATTTATCTGCTATCCGGGTAATTTCGTCTTCAGACTCCAATGCTTCACATAGCAGAAAGAATTCGTCTCCTCCGCCTCTGGCCACATTGTCAGTAACCCGTACAGCACCTTCAATCCGTTGGGCACATTGTTGTAACAGTGAGTCTCCAGTGGGATGACCATGGGTGTCATTTACGCCTTTAAAGCCATCCAGGTCTAAACTGAACAGAGCCAAGTGAGGCTCTGCTCCACTGCCGCTCTGGGCCAGTTTAACGCTCGCTGCCGCATTAAAACCCCGTCGGTTTAACAGCCCGGTAAGGGGGTCGGTATTTGCCTCCTGTTTAAGCGAGTTAATACGCTGGTTGCGCTGAACAGCAAAGCGGAGAACTCTGTCGATGGCATCAGGGCGGAACTCCCCTTTTCTGATGAAGTCCTGTGCACCCATTCTCATGATGTCTGAGGCCAGGCGTGAGCTTGACTCACCAGTATAAATAACGACTGCCAGTTCAGGATATAGTTTGCACAGGCTAGCCGGCGCCTGCTCACCCTCTGCATCTGGCAAACCCAAATCAACCAGCGCAATGTCAAACGCAGTAGCTCCGGCGTTAAGGTGACTGAGTGCCTCTTTAACGGTACTAACATGCGTAATCTGATAATTGTGGTCAATTTCTTTTAATGCCCTAATTAAAGAATCAGCCGTAGGTTTCTGATCTTCTATTAGTAATAAGCGCAAAATACGCCTCCGTCTGGCCAATTACAGGCTGTGATACATACCTGATGTTTAACAGGGAAATAAGAACGCCACATAAGCCGTTTAAGCATAGCGTCGATATTAATGAAAGTTAATTTATAGCAACTTGCATGCAAATAAAGCGGAAATTTACAAAAAAATATTAAATTCAATGGTTTGCTACGCTTTCGTGAAAAAGTGAGACTGGTAAATGCAGAATGAGCTTATGCAATCAGGTAAAATATATACATTTTTGAGTAAGATATTTATCCCACAGCCGGGAAGCAAGCTGAGCTATCATCCCAGATCATTACATCCACCAGACAACCTGAACCAATCCATCCTCCTTCCAGTAGTAAACAGAAAGTTAAAACAATACCAACAGCACGCAACTTATCTGTCACTGACAAGGATTCTTCATGAAAGGCAAAGCGAATAGCTCTACCATTCTTCTTCCTGTATTTCTTCCGGCTGTAGCCATTATTTTATTGTTGGTGATTGGTACCATCAGTAACCCCGATATGGCGGGGGAGGCATTTGATGCCACGCTCGCCTGGATCACCAAAACCTTTGGCTGGTTCTACATGCTGTCTGTGGCCATTTTTCTGGTATTCATTGTTGCTGTGGCGTCATCGAGTTGGGGGAATATTAAGTTGGGCCCTGACCACGCCGAGCCCCAGTACAGTTTTCCCGAGTGGTTTGCCATGTTGTTTTCTGCTGGCTACGGTGTGGCGTTGCTTTACTTTGGTGTTGCGGAACCGGTTTTGCACTATTCCTCACCGCCCGCAGGTGCGGCTGAAACAGTAGACGCTGCCAAGCAGGCCATGCAGATTGCATTCTTTCATTGGGGTTTCCATATCTGGGCGATTTATGGGCTGGTGGGCCTGGTGCTAGCTTACTTTGCCTTTCGTCACGGCTTACCGCTTTCCATTCGTTCTGCGCTATATCCGCTTATCGGTGACAAAATTTACGGCCCGATTGGGCATGCTGTCGACGTGTTCGCGATTCTGGGCACACTGTTCGGTATTGCCACTACGCTTGGCTTATCGGTCACGCAGATAAACGCGGGCTTGCATTATCTTTCTGACGATATTCCCATCGACATCATGGTGCAGGTGGGCACTATTGCTATTGTCACTGTTGCGGCGACGGTTTCGGTAATTGCGGGTATGGATAAGGGCGTAAAGCGCTTATCTATTTTGAATATGATCCTCGCTGTTGCATTGATGACCACGGTGTTTATCTTCGGTGAAACGGTACATATTCTTGAAGCGTTTCTACAGAACACGGGCAGCTATCTAAGCGGCATTGTAGAGCGCACATTCAACATTCAGGCGTATAGTCGAAGCGATTGGATTGGTAACTGGACGCTGTTTATCTTTGGCTGGACCATTGCTTGGGCGCCTTTCGTCGGCATGTTCATCGCTAAAATCAGCCGCGGCAGAACCATCCGTCAGTTTGTCTTCGGAGTGATGCTGGTGCCTACCATGTTCACCTTTCTTTGGTTCTCCGTATTTGGCGATACCGCGCTGAACGCTATCATGAACGAAGGCGTGAATACATTGATCACCGATGTGCAGGATAACGAGGCCATAGCGCTATTTAAGCTTTACGACTTACTGCCGGGCTCGTCGATCATGTCTGGCCTTACGGTGCTGCTTATCATCACATTCTTCGTGACGTCTTCAGATTCTGGTTCTTTAGTCATCGATTCCCTGGCTTCAGGTGGTAAAGAAGAAAGCCCGGTATGGCAGCGTATTTTTTGGGCGTTTCTGGAAGGAACGGTTGCCGCAGTGCTATTGCTGGCAGGCGGGCTGAGTGCGTTGCAAACCATGACAATAACCAGTGCATTGCCGTTCGCCGTAATCATGCTAATGGCTGCTGCCGGGTTGTGGCGTGCGCTTATCATCGAAGGTTATCGCAACAACAGCCTGCAGGCGAACACGCTGAACCGCAATCGTGGGCGTTCTGCAAACCTCAAAGGGCGTCTGGCAGCCATGGTGGAATACCCGACCCGCAAAGAGGTGCACGAGTTTATTGAAACGACCGTGATTGAAGCCATGAAAGAAATGCAGTCTGAGCTTAAACACAAAGAGTGGGATGCAAACGTGGAATTCGATAGCGAAATGGGCCGGGCACTCTTTACCGTTGAGCGCCACGAGCACATGGACTTTATTTACGACATCCGCATGACCGAGCATCTGGTTCCAGGATTCAGCTATGCTGAGCTGCGTCACGAAGACGATGAATCAGAAAAGTACTTCCGCGCAGAGGTATTCCTGCGTCGGGGTGGCCAGGCTTACGACATTTACGGATATGACAAACAAAGTATTGCGAAGGATATTTTGGATCAGTTCGAGAATTATCTTCACTTCCTCGATACCAGCCCTGGTGAGTTGCCTTGGGAGATGGACGCACATGACGAAATGTTGAATAAACCAGAAAGTTAAACCACCAAAGCCACTGCACCTGTTATTGGTGTTCATAAGGCGCTTCATCTACGGAGCGCCTTCACTTCAAACCACACGCTCACGCCGACAACCGCATCATCTACCGCTTTCATCAGAAACCCGCCCTTTACGCACCCGTAACAGTGCTAGACTGCGTTCACGCTGCCCATACGTGCATTGGCGGCGAACCAACTCTGAACGATTACCCGGAGATAACTATGACAATAAAGGTAAAGTTGCCAGCATTTTTGCTGGCGCTAGCGGTACTGTTTTCCGCTTTTAGTGCCACGGCGGCGACGGAAGACAAACGGGCGGAATATATTCGCTCACATTATGCAAAGTATGAGTACAACGTGCCCATGCGCGATGGCAAAACCCTGTTTACCTCAGTGTATGTGCCCAACGACCAATCGAAGAAATATCCCATGCTGATGCAGCGCACGCCTTATCGTGTTGCGCCATACGGCACCGACAAATATAAAACCCGCTTAGGCCCCAGTGAGAAGTTTGAGCAGGAAGGTTTTATCTTTGTATTTCAGGACGTGCGCGGTAAGCAAATGTCCGAGGGTGAGTTCGTGAACATGCGTCCTCAGGATGCTTACAAGCGCGGCAAGAAAGCTGTGGATGATGCGACCGACGCCTACGACACCATCGACTGGCTGGTAAAGAATATCCCTAACAACAACGGCAAAGTAGGCCAGTGGGGCATTTCTTACCCCGGCTACTACACCTCTGTGTCTGCAATTAACAGCCACAAAGCATTGAAAGCGATTTCTCCACAAGCCCCGATTGCTGACTGGTTCTTCGATGATTTCCACCGTAACGGTGCGTTTTCCACACCCATGGCATTTATCTTCTTTGATTCATTCGATAAGCCTCGAGACGGCGTGTTTCCGTGGTCTGAAGAACGCCGCGATTTGCCTACACAAGACGGCTACCAGTTTTATCATGAGTTAGGTTCTCTGAAGAATGTAAATGAGAAATACTTCCACCATGAACGTCCGTTCTGGGATGAGCTAACGCAGCACCCGAACTACGATGATTACTGGAAAGCCCGTGATGTACTGCAGCATCTTGATAATGTGAAACCGGCCGTACTGGTTGTGGGTGGCTGGTACGACACCGAAGATCTGTATGGTCCTCTGGCGACTTACAAAACCATGTCTGACAACAACAATAAAGACAATGTACAACTGGTCATGGGCCCCTGGTATCACGGTCAGTGGATTCGTGACAAAGGTGAAAACCTGGGACTGGCACAGTTCGGTTTTGAAACCAGCATCTACTTCCAAGACAACATCTTGCTGCCATTCTTTAATCAACATTTAAAAGACGACAGCAAAGTGGCCTACAAGCCGCAAACCACCATGTTCGAAACCGGTGCAAACCGTTGGCGTACCTTTGAAACCTGGCCGCCAAAGCAGGTGAGCGAGAAAACCTGGTACCTAACGGCAGATGAATCAATTTCTGATAAGCCGTCTGCCGACAAACAAGGCTTTGACGAATACCTCAGCGACCCGAATAAACCGGTTCCACATTCTGCAAGTATCAGCCGCGGTTGGGATCGCCCGTACATGGCGGAAGATCAGCGTTTTGCTGCACGCCGTCCTGACGTACTGATTTACAACTCCGAGCCCATGGAATCGGACATGACCATTGCCGGTCCAGTAGATGTATCGCTGTGGGTATCTACCACCGAATCTGCGGCAGACTTCGTGGTGAAAATTGTTGATGTGTTCCCGGGTGTTGATGAAAACACCAATAAGGTCGACCGCGAGACCGACAACCGCCATGAACTGGTACGTTGGGGCATTATCCGTGGCCGTTTTCGTAACAGCTTCAGTGAGCCTGAGGCATTTACGCCAAACTCGCCTACTGAAGTGAAGTTCCAACTGTACGATGTACTGCACGACTTCAAACGCGGCCACAAACTGCAAATTCAAGTACAGAGCAGCATGTTCCCGTTCATGGACATGAACCCGCAGAAGTACGTAGAAAATATCTTTGAAGCCGATGACAGTGATTTTGTGAAAGCCTTCCACCGCGTGTATCGCACGGAAGACATGCCAAGCAATATCTCGTTTACCGTGTTGGAGAAGTAATATCTTGTTCGGTTAGCGCTTGTCCACAGCGCTAACCGTCATGATCTAAATGCTGCCTACATTAATATAAACGAGACGTTATATTTTTAGGCAGTACCCCATGCAAGTAAGAGCTTTCAAGGCGGAAGGTTTCGCTCAGCTTTCATACCTTATTTCTGAAGGAACAAAGGCCATTGTTGTCGACCCTCATTTGGATATCGGCACATACCTGAATGCTGCGGAAGGCCTTGGGGTGAAGATATGCTTTGTGTTGGAAACGCACAGAAGCCTTGATTTTGTCTCTGGGGGCCAAGCGCTCGCCGAGCTTCTGGGTATTCCTGTTTATCACGGCGTTCGCAGAGATTGCATCAATAACTACACAACAGCCGTAGAGGATGGTGACGTACTTCACGCAGGTAAGCTGAAAGTGACTGTACTTGAAACACCAGGCCATACCAAAGACAGCGTGTGTTATCAGGTTGCCAATACCCGTATTTGCGATAAGACCGAAGTCATATTTACCGGTGATACTCTTTTCGTAAATAGTGCCGGTCGAAACGATATTTACCCTGACGAAAAAGCCTACATTTCCCCAGCACTCTTTCAAAGCTTAAATAAACTTATGCACCTTCCTGATCACGTAGTCGTTTACCCCGCTTATGGCGCAGGCTCGGTGTGTGGTGGCGAACTGATGGAGCGGGAGTTTTCTACGATAGGTTATGAAAAGCAGTGTAATCCTCGTTTGCAACTCGGCATTCACGACAACTTTGCCAGAAGTGCAATTAACGGCTAACTAAATAAAAAACGGAGACCAGGCGGCCTCCGTAAAACGCTGCAGGCTTAGCTCAAAGCCCATCGCAACGGGTTCGTAACGTGCGCTTACTTCGCAATTCCCGGCATACCATTAAAACCAGGAAGCGCCTTGATGCGTGCTATCCATTTATTAATCGCAGGATAGTCGGCAAGTGAAACGCCACCTTCTGGAGCCAGTGCGACATAAGGCATAACAGCACAGTCGGCAATGGTCGGGCGAGCCAGTGCCAGCCAGTCGTTGTGCTGCAGGTGGTCTTCCAGCAGTGCCAAGATCCTTTCAGAATTCGCAATAGTGGTAGGTTTGTGAAGTTCGTAGCCAAATTTATCCACTAAGCGTGCTGCATTAGGGCCATGCTGAATTTCATTCGATGCGGTAGACAACCATTGCTGCACTTCTGCCATTTCTACTGCATTAGAAGGCAGCCAGCTTTCCAGCTCATGGAAGCGTGCCAGGTAAACAAGAATTGCCTGCGCGTCACGTAATACCACATCGTTATGCTCGAACACCGGCAGTTCGCCGAAGGGGTTCAGCGCCAGCATTTTTTCAGATTTGTGCTCGCCGCCGAGAAAATCAACGGGAATAATGTCGAGGTCGATGTTAGCCAACGCGGCGAACAGTCTTACTTTAAAGCAGTTGCCAGATAATTCTAAATCGTAGAGTTTCATCATTTTCTCCCCCAGGCGGGTGTCTTTTTAACAAGTTTCAAACAGATTAATCGGTCCGCTTTTCGCAAAAAATATGCAATAGTTGATTTCTGTAAACCGTTTTTCGCACTAATTGGAAATTCGACAAGAGGAATTGCACGTTGGACAAACTAAAAGCCATGCGGGTGTTTGTTGAAATTGCTGACGCCAATAGTCTCACCGGGGCGGCGAAAGTGCTCAGTATGTCGCTGACTTCTGTAGTGCGGAGTTTAGCCGGGCTTGAAGAGAACCTTGGGGTACGTTTGTTCAATCGAAATACCCGCAAAATTGTGATTACAGACGAGGGGCGTGAATATTACCAACGGTGCCGCACCATTCTCAGTGAAATTGAAGATGCTGAATCCATGCTGTCAGAGCGACAGGCTGAGCCCCTTGGACGTGTTTCTGTTACCGCACCGGTCACGTTTGGCAAGCGCCATGTGGCACCCAAAATAAATGCCTATCTGGGGAAGTATCCGAAAATGACGGTGGATCTGATTTTTGTCGATCGCACGGTGGATATGTTGTCTGAGGGGATTGATATTGCGGTGCGCATTGGTCGCATAGGTAATCACGACTTAGTTGCCCGGCAGTTAGGTAAAATGCGACACGTATTATGCGCTAGCCCCGATTTTCTGGCGTCGAGAGTGATGATTCGCTCCCTTGAGGACATCCGCAACCAGCCTTCTATTCAACTAAGCGCACTGGATCACAACGACGAATGGTCTTTTGAGACTAATGGAGAAGCGGTTAAAATGCCATTGCAGAGCCGACTTTCAACCAATCAGGTAGACGTTGCCTTGAATGCCTGTATTAACGGTGTCGGGCTTTGTCGTTTTTTGCACTATCAAGTCATAGATGCAGTTAAACGCGGTGAGCTTTGTATCTTGTTGGAAGACTATGAGCCACGTCCATTACCCGTGCATCTGCTGTATGCGCCAGTAAAGCTACAGACTAAGAGATTGCGCTCGATGACAGAGTGGCTAACCCGTTCGCTTCAGCGGGATCTGGAGCTTGTCAGTAGCTCTTAAGCGGCAAGTGCTGTTTTCTCTTTTGCGTCTATTGAAAAATTGGGGGCGCAGTGAAAAGCCGCCCATCGTTGTTTAACGTTAGACGGCTGTAATCTCAGTAAAAGTGTAAAGCTTCCGCTTGCGCTTTGTATCTTTCAGCCATGGCATTCGCGGCAATCATTGCTTGATAAACATCGTCTTCAGAGACTTCCATGGTCATGTTGCCCATGGTATCGCCTTCGGCACAGGCAATTTTAGCCACTGTGCGCCATTCTTCCTCAACGAAGTTTTTCAGCCCCATGTCGGACAGTGTCAGCGGTAGACGAGCGGTTTTAATGATGCGAACCACCTCATCAATTTCTGCTTTGGGCGCGTTTTCCAACACCAGTTGCGTTAACAAACCAAACACCACTTTCTCGCCGTGTTGAACTCTGTGTAAATCAGACACTGCAGACATACCGTTATTCACCGCGTGCGCTGCTGCCAAACCACCCGCTTCGGCACCCACACCGCTAAGATAAATGGTCGCTTCAACAATTTGCTGGAGTGCTGGTGTCACAATCTTATTGTCGATGGCATCCATTGCCGCATCAATGTTTTCGCGCAGCATGGTGTAACAAAGTTCTGCCAGACCAAGACCAGTGCGAGATGGCTTTTTCAAAACCAGGTTCACCCCGTCTGAGGCATAACAGGTGCGGGCTTCGAAGTAAGTGGCAAGGGCATCACCCACACCGGCAGAGAAGAATCGAGCCGGGGCTGCACTTAGAATATTCATATCCGCAATAACCGCATCTGGGTTCTGTGGCAGGAACAAATATTCGTCGAATTCGCCATCTTCTTTGTACAGGACTGCCAGCGCAGTACAAGGGGCATCAGTAGAGGCTATAGTGGGATAAAGCACAACGGGTAATTTCAGGTGATAAGCTGTGGCCTTGGCGGAATCCAGCGTTTTCCCGCCACCTATTCCCACGATTACGTTGGCATGATTTTCCTCAGAAAGCGCCGCCAGGCGTTGTACTTCCTGCTTGGTACATTCGTAATTAAATTTTTCAACGTGAGATTTAATGCTGTTTTCATTCAGGCCGGGAACGGCTTCTTCTTTTACGCGATTAAGAATGAATTCATCACTGATAATGAAAGCATTATCACCGAAGTCGCTCACATATTCACTGAGCTGACCAAGAAGGCCTTTACCGATATAGAATTTTTTAGGTGAGGTGACAGTGCGAGGTGTAACGGACATAAGTCCTCCTGATGGATTTGTAAGAAGCGTCTCCCTGAAAGGGGAGGTAGGATACAAATAACCAAATAAGGTCACCTGTACCATTTTCCATCATAAGGTGCGGTGAGTTGCCGGTATTTGACGAAGAACAAATAATCAGCAGCTTTAGGGCCGCATTTCAAGGTAGGAGCGCGAGATAAGCTGGTTATAAACCCCTTCGATATTCAGTCCTACCCATTCATCGTACATTTTCAAATCTGACCAGGCAGAAAGGGCATCTGTTTTTTGAATCTCAGAGAGGCTTTTCCCAGCAAGAATTCCGTCGAGTACGGTTTGGTGAAGGGTAACCAGATATTCGTGATAGTTTTCCACATCTTCGTAGTTGCCTGTATCTGCATGCCCGCCAACGAATTGATCGAAGGGTTCACGCAAAATGGTTTCGGTTGACGTGATCATGCCTTCAATATCGTAACCCATCAGGTTTTTATAAGGCAGGCGACCGAGCGTTATCCAATCCACCACCATCAGTAAGTTGTCTGGCTGCACTCGCACCGCAACATTGCCGTAGCCATTATTGGGGCCAAGGTATTCTAGGTTGATCTGTTTCTCCCCTGCATACAGGGTAAAACTGTCACTGAATACGTTTGAAGGAATTGTGGTTTCAGCCTGGGTTCGCACCAGATTAGCCCTCGCGTCCTCGTGACTAATGAAGACCGTTTGGCCATTATCAAAAACGTCACCTCCATAACTGTGATCAGGATGGCTATGGCTGTAAATGACGTATTTCACCGGTTTGTTAAAGCGTGTTTTCACCGTGTTTTTAAGCCACTGCGCTGCATCATGATTGAGAGGATCAACCAGAACAACGCCATCAGCCGTGTTCAAAACCAATGCGCGGTAATTGCCAGCGACATAGCGATAAACATTGTTACCTAAGTCTTCAAGCCTATATTCCTCGGTTTGCGCAAAAACAGAAAGCGAAGTAACGGCACAGCATACTGCAATGGAATATTTCATGGTGGTCCCTGTTGGTAAATGAAAAGCGTCAGAATTCTTATGGTCCACACGACGTAAAGATCAAAACATGCTACCGCTTCTTATTTTCTTTTAAACACTCACTGCAATTCCTCGTTAATACGGTCTTAATGTTATGGCTTTGTATAACTTTGTATGGGCAGGCATCCCTGCTTGCCAGCTGTGAGCTCAAAAACAACGGTTATGTTAATTTTTCTAATTAAAACAGCTTTTTATGCAGATCTATATGCTGGTGTCGCAAATGTCGCATTAAGTCTTAATGTCGCTAAGTGGTCAAAAGTATAATTTCGGAATTACACATTCAGATCATACTTTGTTTCGATGCATTATCAGAGTGAAGTGCGGGCAGTATTCAAAGTGGAGAGCACACAATGAAAGCACGGGTTTTAGTGGTAGACGACTCCGTCTCTATTCGGCAAATGGTAGAGATGACATTACGTTCGGCTGATTTCGACGTGACATTGGCCGAAGATGGACAGCATGCCCTCGAGGTCTGCTCAAACAAAGCCTTCGACTTTGTGTTAACCGATCAGAATATGCCACGCATGGACGGCCTAAGTCTTATTCGCGCGTTGCGGACTAATCAAACCTTTCAGCGTACGCCCATAGTGATGCTGACTACCGAGTCTAGTGATGACATGAAGCAGCAGGGGCGGGCAGCCGGTGCGACAGGTTGGATGGTTAAGCCCTTTGACCCCAATAAATTGATTGCGGTTTTAGGCAAGCTAATGAGCCGTTAACGGCATGTACTACGCATCTTTTTTATACCTAAATTTTACCGGAAATCAGGTGCTTTTTATTTGCTAAGCATCTTTCCTCTAGCATTCATAACGTATGTGCAGCTGCCCGAACACAGAGATCGCGGCAAATTTATTGTTATCGCGACAACAAAAATAATCCATAAAAATCAAGCGAGTCAGCTGTTTGTGATGAATCCGGCGAAGTAGGTATAAATAAACTTACCATTAAGGGTCACTTTGAAAGTCGCATTTTTTCGATTCCTCGACTAAATACTATTGAGGCACAAAAATTAAACAACGTCGTGTCAGTACCTAATCAGTAAAAAATGAGCCCAGTGGTCCCGCGAGCTTTATCACCAGTTCGCACTGGCTATGATCCCCAAGATCCAGCGCTACGACCACTCATGGCTTGGGCTGAAGTGTGAATGAGTGATTTTTAACTAACGTTAGCAAGCGCGGAAGAGGAGCTGAATGTATGAGCGAAGCCGCCGTACAACAAACCGATATGGCAGGTGACGACCGTGAGTTTCTGAGTTTTGTCCTGGGCGACGAGCATTACGCCCTCGATATCACAACGGTTAAAGAAATTCGCGGTTACGAGCAGGTAACAAAAATCGCCAATGCCCCTGACTTCATAAAAGGGGTCATGAACCTGCGGGGCGATATTGTTCCAGTGGTAGACCTGCGGATTAAGTTCAACGTTGGTGAAGCTACTTACAACGAATTCACCATAGTAATCATGCTGAATGTCGATGAGCGAATCGTCGGCATTGTGGTGGATGGCGTTTCCGACGTTATCCGCCTGTCAGATGAAGAAATGTTGCCACCCCCGGAATTTGGTGTGGCATTTGATAGTCGCTATTTACATGGTTTGGCGGATGTGGACGAAACCATGGTCATTCTTGTCAATATTGAAAGCTTAATTAACAGTAATGAACTCGGTCTGGTTGAAATTGGTCAGGCTGGCGTAGGAGAGTAATCGATGGGTGTTTTTAAATGGTTGAGTGGTGAAGATAATGCGGTCATCGGGTCGCTGGAAAGCATGCAGACGCTGGACGCATCGACTTCCAGCCTACTGATCCTAGACAGCCAAATGAATATTGTTGTGGCCAACAGAGCGTCGAAATCGCTGTTAGCGAACATTGAAGGTGATATACGCGCCAAGAACGGGGGCTTCTCTGCAGCGATGGTGGTGGGTAGCAACATTACTGCATTAGGTATACAAGCTTCTGCTGTACAACAGGCAGCCAACGCGTCTCCCGAAGGTGGTGTTACTGCATTGTCACTGCCTTCTCGAAGCGTGAAACTTAAAGTGACGCCGCTAAAAAATATTCGCGGTGAAGCAACGGCATACAGTGTCGAGCTTATCGATAACGAAGCTGACCAGCTAACCAAAGCGCTGACAGACTCACTCAATCGCGTTCAGGCTGTGATTCAGTTCGAGCCCGACGGCACCATCATTACTGCGAATGAAAACTTCTGCGGTGCGGTAGGGTATGAGCTCGAGGAGATTCAAGGTCAGCATCACCGTATGTTCTGTTTACCTGCCTATGTTTCTTCTGCGGAGTATAAAGATTTCTGGCGCAATCTGGCTAAAGGGCAAGTGTTCGCCGGTGAATTCTGTCGAATTCGCAAAGACGGCTCTGAAATCTGGATCAACGCATCTTATAATCCCGTTTACGACGAACACGGCAAAGTAATTCGGGTCGTGAAGTTTGCTACAGACATTACTGACGAAAAAATAAAGAATGCCTACTTGGGCGGGCAAATCGAAGCGATAAATCGTGCACAGGCGGTAATCGAATTCAACCTTGATGGCACCATAATTAATGCGAATGATAACTTCTGCGGGGCTATGGGCTATAAATTGGACGAGATTCAGGGCAAGCATCACAGCATGTTTGTTGATGCCGAATATCGCAAGAGTGCAGAGTACCAATCTTTCTGGGAGCAGTTGAAGAAAGGTATTTATTTCTCAGATGAGTTCCGCCGCATCAATAAAGCAGGCGATGACGTCTGGATTCAGGCGTCTTATAACCCAATTCTCGATCAGAACGGCGAACCCTACCGGGTGGTGAAATATGCTGTTGATATTACAGCCAGAGTTGAGGCGGTGCAGGCTATTCGTGCAACCATGAAAAAGCTCGTGGTGGGCGATTTGGATACGCCGCCGCTACACCTTGATGGTGATTTTGCCGAATTGGGTAACTCTATCAACCAGTTTGTGAGTGATATTAAGACCATTATCAGCCGCATCAGCGATGTGATGTCTGCTATGTCGGCGGGTGACCTTACACAGCGACTCACTGAAAATTACGAGGGAGAATTTGCGGTACTGGGAGATGCCATCAACTCCTTCTCGGAAGAAATCTCTGGCACCATTCGTTCCATTAACGATGCCGTAGATACCATTAATACCGCCTCTTCTGAAATTGCTACAGGTAACGCTGACCTCTCAAGTCGTACCGAACAGCAGGCTTCGAGTCTGGAAGAAACGGCGTCGGCCATGGAAGAGCTTACTGGCACGGTGCGCCTGAACGCAGAAAATGCAGAGCAGGCCAATATGCTGGCATCTCAGGCATCGAAAGTTGCCAACGAGGGCGGCGACTTGATTCGTCAGGTGGTTACCACCATGGGCGAAATTAATGCGTCTGCGCAGGAAATTTCCGACATCATTGGGGTTATTGATGGTATCGCTTTCCAAACCAACATTCTGGCACTGAATGCCGCGGTTGAAGCCGCAAGAGCCGGTGAGCAAGGTCGCGGGTTTGCCGTGGTTGCTTCCGAAGTTCGTACTCTGGCCCAGCGCTCAGCCGAAGCCGCGAAGGAAATTAAAGAGCTGATTTCCGACTCGGTATCGAAAGTGAACGGCGGTAACCAATTGGTGAACAAGTCTGGTGACACCATGGCAGAAGTGGTCACCGCGATTCAGCGGGTTAACGACATCATGTCCGAAATTTCCGCAGCTTCTTCTGAGCAAGCAACCAGCATCGAAGAAGTGGGTAAAGCAGTTAATAGCATGGATGAGATGACACAGCAAAACGCGGCTCTGGTTGAAGAGGCGGCAGCAGCGGCTGATAGCCTGCAACAGCAAGCCATTGGTCTGTCTGAGCGCGTGGCGATGTTTAAGCTGGATGGCGGTAGCATGCTTGCGCCACCACCTAAGCCTTCATCTAACGTTACCAGTAAACCCGCAATGCGCGTGGCTGCGAACACCGGGCGAGCGCTCAAGCCGAGTACACCTAGCGAAAACGAGTGGGAGTCGTTCTAAATGGCAACAGCATCCGCGGAGAAGACCGACAGAGAGTACGCATATAGTCAGGACGACTTCGAACGGGTGCGCGCCACCGTGTTTAAAATTGCTGGGATCAGGCTAGCAGACTCGAAAGAAACCATGGTGTATAGCCGCCTTTCCCGACGCCTTAGGGCGTTGGGAATTAAAAGCTTTCGAGATTATCTGGAGAAAGTAGAAAGAGACGATATTGAGCAGCAAGAGTTTGTGAACGCGCTCACTACCAACCTCACATCGTTTTTTCGTGAGGTGCATCACTTTGTTGCGCTGGAGAAGTTTCTCCGCACACATAAAAATGTGACCGCTATTTGGTGTGCAGCAAGCAGTACCGGTGAAGAGCCTTATTCTATTGCGATGACGGTGGCACAAGTGTTCGGTACGTTTCGCACCGGTATTAAAATTTATGCATCAGATATCGACTCTAAAGTGCTGGCGACGGCGAAAAACGGCGTTTACAAATACTCGTCTATTGAAAAAATGGACAAGAGTTTACAGAAGCAGTTTTTCTATCGCGGCACAGGGCCTAAGTCCGGTATGGTGAGAGTGGTTGATGAAGTGCGGGAAATGGTCGAGTTTCGTCAGATTAACTTGCTTCACGATGACTATGGCTTCAAAGAGAAAATGGACGTAATTTTCTGCCGTAATGTAATGATTTATTTCGATAAACCCACGCAGTACAAAGTGTTGAACAACCTTGTGGGCAATATGAAGCAAGACAGTTTATATATTGCGGGCCATTCTGAGCATTTTCAGGAGGCAACCCACTTGCTTAAACCGGTTGGCAAAACCATTTATGCACCCGTTCGGTAGACGTAACCGAACGTGCCTGACCACGATTTTAGCCGTCCACCCTCTTATTACGACTCTCGCTTCGGACGAGATGCAGTAAAGATTTTGCCCGGGCAATACTACGTTACCAGTGCAGATAAACTTATTGTTACCGTATTGGGTTCTTGCGTGGCGGTATGTTTATACGACCCCATCACCGAAGTAGGAGGCATGAATCATTTCATGCTTCCTAGCAACAATACGGTTAGCGCCGCATCGTTTGAGGCAAACCGCTACGGCGTGCATGCTATGGAAGTGCTGCTGAACGACTGCCTACGATTGGGCGCTGAAAAGAAACGTCTGGTGGCAAAGGTATTTGGTGGCGCACGGGTGCTACCAGGTTATGTGAGCAACGATATTGGGGCAACCAATGCGGCCTTTGGGCTTGAGTTTCTGCAAACAGAAAACATACCGGTACTCGCGCACGACTTATTGAAAAACTACGCCCGCAAGGTGTACTTCACGCCGTCAGATGGCTCTGTCATTATGAAACGCATATACGATATGCATAACAACACCATTTATGAGCGCGAAGCGGAATTGTCTGTAAAGGTAAATGCGGATACGAGCAAAACAGGAAGCGTGGATCTCTTTGATAACTAACGCGCGTTCCCTCACGCATTTAGCTTCTATTCAATGCAACGTCGCGCTTTAGGCTGATATACCCAACTTACTGACAAACTCACCCATTCGTTTAATGCCCAGTTCCAGTTCTTGTTCGGCAGCGGCAAATGATAAACGCACATAATCATCTCCGGTGGCCTGACCGAAGTCATTACCCGGGGTGAGGGCAACATGATGCGCTTCGAGCAATCGCTCGCAGAAATCCATGGCAGTTAGCCCCGTGGGCGTTACGTTGATGTACGCATAAAAGGCACCATCAGGTTCCACATCCACCGACAGCCCGATTCCTGCCAGACCTTCTAACACCAACTGGCGGCGATGCAGCAAAATATCACGACGACGTTCACATACATTCAGGGTTTCGGGCGTGAAACAGGCAAGAGCCGCATATTGCGCGGGTGTAGACGGGCAAATGTAGAGATTCTGCGCCAAACGCTCCATTACCGGTACCATTTCGTCTGGCACGACGCACCAGCCAAGACGCCAGCCTGTCATGCCGAAGTACTTGGAGAAACTGTTTATCACAATGGCGTCGGGATCAAATGCCAGGGCGGTTTGCCCATCATCATGATGGCTGAGGTTTAAATAGATTTCATCAACGATACGCCAGCACCCTTTTGCTTTGGCGAATTCGCAGATGGCTTGTAAATCGGCTTGGGAAACAGACGTACCGGTTGGATTAGAAGGGGAGGCCAACATGACGCCTTTGGTGGAACTCCGCCAGTTTGCTTTCACGCTCTGCGGCGTAAGTTGAAAGCGGTCTTCAGCACCCGCTGCAATACTTTGAAGCTGACCACCAAAAGCGCGGATAAACTGACGATTACAGGGATAAGCCGGGTCGGCGAGCATCACTTCATCACCTTCATTAATTAGCGCCGCGCAAACTAACAGCAGGGCGGCAGATGCACCAGCGGTTACCACCACATTATTGGGTTTCACTGCTACCCCATGACGAGTTTGATAGAACCCCGCGATGGCGTCACGAAGAGCAGGCAATCCCAGCGCAGATGTGTAGGGCAATTCGGCCTTTTCCATTAGCGCTTGCATGGCAGCCACTACAGGTTGCGGCGCACCAAAGTCTGGCTCACCGATATTGAGTCTGACAACATGAACACCCTGAGCTTCCAGCGCAGAGGCTTTTTCTGAAAATGCCATTGCATAAAATGGCGTGATGGCATTGGCGCGGTCTGAAAATTTCAACGTTTTTGCGTTCCCGTTACATGTTCTCCGATACATAGGGGCGACATCATAACAGCGCATCAAGGAAGGTGCAGCCCCGGATAATACCGTCTGTGTTATTACCGGTATTACAGGGGGCTGCTAAGGGACAGTGCTACAACTGATTATTTGTAGAGAATTTGATTAACCAGGTTTTCCAGGCCTTCCTGCTTGCCTGAAACGGGTTTTGGATCTAGCGCATTGTTACGGGCATAGTTGGCAACGTCTTCCAGAGACATAGTGCCGTTAAGCACCTGATGACCAAAGTCTTGATTCCAGTCGGCGTAGCGTTTTTCTACCGCGCTGGATAAAGCTTCAGACTCGAGCAGCGCTGCTGCTTTTTTCAAGCCCAAGGCACAGGTATCCATACCACCAATATGGCCGAGGAATAAGTCTTCAGCGTCGATGCTCTGACGACGTAATTTGGTGTCAAAGTTAAGACCGCCGCTGGTAAAGCCGCCATTTTTCAGGATCTCGTAACAGATGAGTGTCATCTCTTCTACTGAGTTAGGGAATTGGTCGGTGTCCCAGCCCAGCTGCGGGTCGCCACGGTTAGCATCAATAGAGCCGAACACACCCAACGCAAACGCGGTAGCGATTTCATGGTGGAAAGAGTGACCCGATAACGTTGCGTGGTTAGCTTCGATGTTAACGGCAAATTCTTTTTCCAAACCAAATTCAGTCAGGAAGCCGTGTACGGTGGCGGTGTCGTAATCGTACTGATGTTTAGTGGGTTCTTGTGGTTTTGGCTCAATCAGCAGCAGGCCATTAAAGCCAATTTTGTGCTTGTGCTCTACCACCATGTTCATGAAGCGACCGAGTTGCTGACGCTCTTTTTTCAGATCGGTATTCAGTAAAGTTTCATAGCCTTCACGACCACCCCACAATACGTAGTTTTCACCCCCCAGTTGTTTGGTGGCATTCATCGCATGAAACACCTGAGTGGCAGCGCGAGCAAACACGGCTGGATCGGGGTTGGTTGCCGCACCTGACATATAGCGCGGATGGCTGAATACATTCGCTGTGCCCCAAAGCAGCTTCATGCCGGTTTCTTCTTGCTTGTGGGCAAGCACTTCGGTCATCGCCGAAAAGTTGTTGATATAGTCGTTTACTGAATTTCCTTCAGGGGCCACGTCTACATCGTGAAAGCAGTAGTAGGGCGCGCCGAGTTTTTCCAGAAACGAAAAAGCGGCATCCGCTTTGGCTTTCGCTTGTGTCATTGGGTCGCCGCCAGCTAACCACGGACGATTAAACGTACCCGCGCCGAATACATCGGCACCGTCCCAGCAGAAGTTGTGCCAGTAACAGGCCGCGAAGCGTAAGTGGTCTTCCATGGTTTTACCCATGATCACTTCTTCAGGGTTGTAGTGTTTAAAAGCCAGTGGATTGGTCGATTCCGGACCTTCGTATTTAATCGCCGGAATGGCGTCGAAATAATTGCTCATGGTTATTTTCCCCGTCGAAGGAATGAGTCGTCCAGGAAATATTCCTGCACGGATAAATTGCGCTGTTAAACGTTACCAGACAGTCTGGTGTATCTCTTCGTTTGCAACAATTATGTTAATTAGTGAAAGTTTTGTGTTTTTTCGGGGCCGAGTAAAAAGGCTCAATAGCATAGTAAAGTTCACGAAACTGCTGACGCCTCAACATATACGCATTGTGAATGGCGTCGTTGGGCGAATAGCTGGCTTCGATAGCAGGCTGAAAACAAATGTCTGAAGCCGCGATATCTGGATTAACTGCCAATTGTGCCAGGCGAGCAGCGCCAAGCGCCGGGCCCACATCGCCACCTTGGCGATAAGAGAGTTTACGGCCACTCACATCGCTGAGAAGTTGTCGCCAAAACGCACTTTTCGCACCACCACCAATTAGGCTGATATCCGACACAGTAACGCCGCTTTCATCCACTGCATCCATGCCATCAGCAAGGGCCATCGACACTCCTTCCATCACTGCTCGGGCCATGTGGGCGCGGGTTGTGGAAGCTGATACGCCAAAAAAAGAGGCCTTGGCATAAGGATTATTGTGCGGTGTGCGCTCGCCGGTGAGATAAGGTAAAAACAACGGGATGGCAGCATCATCAAACGCTACGTTGCACTCGACATCGTCAATCATTTCGCCCACGTTTTCGTAGCCGCTTTGCGAGGCGTACCATTGCAGGCAGCTCGCCGCACTCAACATTACCGACATCAGATGCCAGCGGTAGGGTAGGGCATGACAAAAGCTGTGTACCGCTTGCGCTGTGTTAGTGCGAAAATCATCTGTTACCGCGAAGTACACACCTGACGTGCCTAACGACAACATGGCTTGCCCGGGCTCAACAATACCGCAACCGATGGCACCCGCCGCGTTATCGCCACCGCCACCAGCCACGGCAACTGCGTTCATGCCCCAGCGTTCTGCCAGCTCGGTGTTCAGATAACCCGTCACCTCGTTACCTTCGAACAGTGAAGGCATGTGAGATTCATCCAGACCACAGGCGCTAAGCAGGGTGTCGTCCCAGCAGCGGCCTTCAGTGTCCAGCCAGATTGTCCCGGCTGCATCAGACATATCGCTGGCGAATTCGCCGGTAAGTTTGTAACGCAGGTAATCTTTTGGAAGCAGAACTTTTTTCACTTTCGCGAACACGCCTGGCTCGTGATTTTTCACCCACAGAAGTTTGGGCGCAGTAAAACCTGCCATGACAATGTTGCCGCTACGCTGACGGGCGTCTTCAACCGTAGCTTCAATTTCTCGGCATTCGGCGTCGCAGCGGCCGTCGTTCCACAATATAGCTGGTCGAAGTATTTCGCCGTTTTCATCAAGCAGCGTAGCACCATGCATTTGGCCACTCAGGCCAATGGCTTTCACCTCTGCGAGTGATTGCTTATCTGCTAATTCATCCAGACAGGCGCAGGTGGCATTCCACCAGTCCTGCGGATTTTGTTCTGACCAAAGGGGCTTTGGCATCGACACGTCCAGTGCCGCATGAGAGGCTGCTATCACCGCGCCCTGTTCGTTGGTTAACACCACCTTAACGCCGGAGGTGCCTAAATCTATGCCCAGATACATGTCTCGTTCACTTCTTAAAATCGCTGATACCGCTATGTTGATTATCAAATGCAGTTAGGGCAATTATGAAATTTTGTAATCTTTTTGTTAATTGATGTTGACTGGTTTAGGATGCTGAAAAACAATAATCATAATCGCCTTTATGGAATTTGCTTTTATCAGGACAGAATCATGTTTGAGAAGTCGCACAGTATTACGTTGCTGTTCAATGCCAGTAAGGTTTACGACCGCCAAATCATTGAAGGAATAGGGAAATATCTGCAGACCTCCAGAGCCGACTGGGATCTGTATCTCGAAGAAGATTTCATGACTCGCTTAGAGCACCTTGATGAGTGGAGCGGCGACGGGATTATTGCTGATTTCGATAACCCGGCGATCGAGCGGGCATTGACCAAAGCAAAAGTGCCGGTGGTGGCGGTGGGTGGGTCGTACCAGAATAAATCTGACTATCCTGAAGTGCCTTATGTGGCCACTGATAACTATGCGCTGGTAGAGGCGGCGTTTGAACATCTTAAGCAAAAGGGTATTGAACGTTTTGCCTTTTATGGTGCGCCTGTCAATCCGCAGCATCGCTGGGCGCAGGAACGTGAACGCGCCATGCTTGAGCTTACACGTAAGGAAGGCTACGAATGCTATCTTTATCGTGGCCATGCCGTTCGCCCTGAAACCTGGCAGTATTCACTTAAACGTCTTACCGATTGGTTACGTAGTTTGCCTGCACCAACGGGCATCGTTGCTGTAACCGATGCCCGTGCTCGTCATCTTTTGCAAGCCTGCGATCACTTAGGATTACTTATTCCTGAACGCTTTTCCGTTATTGGCATCGATGACGACGAACTGGCCCGTTATCTTAGCCGGGTGAGTTTAACTTCCGTTAAGCAGGGCTGTTTCGATATGGGCTTTCAGGCTGCCAGAATGTTGCACCGCCAGTTGCAGGGCATGCCGGTGACAAAAGCGCCGGTGCTGGTGCCACCTGAACGAGTAGCAGAACGGCAGTCAACCGATTACAAAGCCATTAAAGATCCGCTGGTAATGCAGGCAATGCACTTCATTCAACATAATGCTTGTCGCGGGATTAAAGTGGATCAGGTGCTCGATCACGTTGGTATCTCCCGCTCTAATCTTGAAGGGCGCTTTCGTGATGAACGCGGGCACAGCATTCACACCGAAATTCATAACGAAAAGCTCAACCGTGCCTGCAAAATGTTAAAGGAAACCGAAGAACCCGCTACCGAAATCGCGGAATTGTGCGGCTATCCTTCTATTCAATACATGTACGCTATTTTTCGAAAGCATTTTAATCAAACACCGGTGGAGTACCGACAGGCAAACCGGCCGCAAAGCCTGGAAGATGTGCCGGAAAAAACACTGCCAAGATTCGCGGCACTCTGAACCTATTACAACCCTAACCCACGGAGAATAACAACAGCATGGATACAGTGATGACATCAAGTAGTAGCGAGCGAACAACCAATGGGGCGTTCATATTGTTTATCAGTATTGTTGCCACCATCGGCGGCTTCCTGTTTGGATTCGACAGTGGGGTGATCAACGGCACCGTCGACGGATTACAGGTCGCCTTCCAATCTGAAAGTGTGGGCACCGGTTTTAATGTATCGAGCATGCTGCTGGGTTGTGCCGTGGGGGCTTTTTTTGCCGGTCGCCTGGCAGACAAATTTGGCCGACGTAGTTTGCTACTGGTTGCAGCTGTACTGTTCATCATAAGTGCTTGGGGGTCTGGTATTTCTACTTCTGGCGGGGAATTCGTGGTGTACCGCATTCTCGGCGGTTTGGCGGTTGGTGCCGCATCGGTGATGGCGCCAGCTTACATCGCAGAAGTGTCTCCGGCTAAGTATCGTGGCATGCTCACTTCAATACAGCAAATTGCCATAATCAGTGGGTTATTTGCCGCGTTTCTTAGTAACTACATTCTTGCTGATGTTGCAGCCGGTTCAACCCAGCCATTGTGGTTAGATTATGCCGCCTGGCGCTGGATGTTTTGGATGGAATTGTGTCCGGCGTTTTTGTTTCTAACAATGTTGCTTTTCATTCCTGAAAGTCCGCGATTCTTAGTGGTAAAAGGGCGAACTGAAAAAGCCAGAGAAGTGCTTACTCGCCTTTATGGAGTCGAAGGGCAGCTGAAACTCAAAGAAATCCAGGATACACTGGCCTCTGATCACCAACCAAAACTGAGTGACCTGAAGCTTCCCGACACTGGCAAGGTTCGACCCATTGTATGGATTGGACTGGGACTCGCCACGTTACAGCAATTGGTGGGTATTAATGTGGTGTTCTATTATGGTGCCGTGCTTTGGCAAGCGGTCGGTTTTTCTGAAAGCGATGCACTGTTGATTAACGTTATCAGTGGCGCTATTAGCATTGCAGCTTGTTTGGTAACCCTTGCGATTATCGACAAAGTTGGCCGCAAACCACTACTCATGTGGGGTTCTGTCGGCATGACTGTTACCCTTGCCGCACTGGTTGTTGCCTTTGGTAATGCCGAACAGGGCGCTGATGGTCGCTTGATCATGGGCGACTGGGGGCCGGTGGCGCTGGTGGCAGCCAACCTCTATGTCTTCTGTTTTAACTTTTCCTGGGGCCCGGTGATGTGGGTGATGCTCGGCGAGATGTTCCCGAATCAAATCCGCGGCTCAGGGCTGGCAGTGAGCGGACTAATCCAGTGGCTGACAAACTTTGCTATCACCTGGACATTCCCAATGATGTTAGCTAGTGTGGGCCTCGCTGGTGCCTATGGTTTCTATGCCGTGTGTGCATTCGTTTCTGTGCTGTTTGTGGTGCGATACATTTATGAGACTCGCGGCCGGGAGTTGGAGGATATGCAGGGCTGAGCGAACACTTCTTCTCCAATAAAAAAGACGGTAGTATGGTGGAATCTTTCCCGCCAACTACCGTTTTTCTTTTTTAAGGCCCCCCCTTATGTCACAGCCTGTTCGACTCTTAAGTTTTTCTATTGCGTTTGCTTGTGTGCTTTTAGCACTCAACTTTGGCCTGCGCTCTTCCATGGGCTTTTTTATGGAGCCGGTGTCTTCAGAATTTGGCTATGGCAGAGAAGTGTTCGCGTTTGCATTGGCTTTGCAGAACTTGTGTTGGGGGCTGTTTCAACCGCTGGCAGGGGCGATGGCAGATCGCTACGGTACCGTGCGTACTATTATCGTTGGCGCAATCTTCTACGCTGCAGGCTTGGCAGTTACTGCGCTAACTGACAATTCAGGTGGCCTTAATGTTGGTGCGGGTTTGCTTATGGGCATGGGCATCGCCGGTTCTGGGTTAGGTGTTGTGTTACCCGCGATGGCGCGCATGGTGTCTGCAGAAAAACGCTCATTCGCGTTAGGGCTGGGCAGTGCAGCGGGTTCAGCCGGTCAATTACTGGTGGTACCTGCCGCGCAGGCGTTCATTGCCAGTTTTGGCTGGAGCAATGCATTACTCCTGATGGCGGGATGTGCGTTATTGATGGCATTGATGTCCGGTTCATTAAAAGGCAGTAGCGGACAAAGTAGTGCTACCAACAGCGCTCAGCCAAAACAAACCGTCTCGGAAGCATTAAAAGAAGCCTGTAGCTATCCACATTACTGGCTGATTGTGGTGGGATTTTATGTTTGCGGTTTTCAGCTCGCCTTTATTACCGTTCATATGCCAGCATTCCTTTCAGACAGAGGTTTCGATGCAAACGTAGCGGTGGGGAGTTTAGCGCTGATAGGTCTATTCAATATTTTTGGCTGTTTGCTTTCCGGTTCCTGGGCGGGGAAATATTCAAAGAAAAATCTACTCACATTAATTTATGCCCTAAGAGCGGTGGCTATTGCTGCATTCATGTTTTTTCCGATGACGCCCACTTCCGTTTATATTTTTTCCGTAGTCACAGGCTTGCTCTGGTTGGCAACGGTACCTCCCACTTCAGGGCTGGTGGCGCAATTGTTTGGCTTGCCGCACATGGGCTTGCTGTATGGCATTGTCTTTTTAAGCCATCAGTTGGGGTCGTTTAGCGGCGTGTGGCTTGGCGGCTATCTGTACGATCAAACGGGTTCTTACGACATGGTGTGGTGGAGTGCTTGTGTTATTGCGGCCGTCACGGCGGTTATTCATGTCTTTATCGACGAGCGCCCAGTAGCACGACTTCGTGCTGCAATAGCTTAAAAAATAATAGCTATTCCGACAGGCTCAGATGAATCTGGCCATGTCGGGATGGGCCACTTCAATCCATTGTTTCAGACAAGGCTCTTCAATAAAACTGAAATCGGCGAAATCGAATCCGGGGGCAACTGAACAACCTACCAGTGTGTAATCCCCCGTGGTTTCCGCAGCCTGAAAATTCCCCGCAGGAACAATCGCGGCGTAACCGTGTGCCGCATCACCTAAGCGCTGCTCTCTCAGTTGTTGCTGATGTATTTGATACAGTCGCAGTGGCGCACCTTCGTAGAAGTTCCACACTTCATCATGCAGCACTCGGTGAAAACGACTGATCTGTCCCGCCAATAGCAGGAAATAAATGTGCGTCATTGCTGGGCGAGCTTGCCCGTGAGAAGGCGAGTTGACTTGTTTGGAAGATTCAAAGATCTGGCGAAAATAGCCACCTTCTGGATGAGGTTCCATCTGCAACTGTTCAATGAGTGGATGTTGTCGCGATTTAGCCAGTGTCATAACCATTGATTTTTATATCCCTGGGTTAAGTGCCCTCTTCTTAATAGCTTACCGCGCTATTTAAACAAAATTATCATGATAGTTAACCAAATCGCAACAATTCACTTGTGAAGTCAGGTGAACTTTTTTTCGACGACAGTTCGTATGAATGGAAAATTATTCCAAGGGATTTCAGAACAGCGTCGTAGGTTGTTCTGGCCCATAAACTAATGTGCGATAGGTGAAAACGTGAAATATCAGAAGTTTACTACTGTTAACGTTGGTGAAAATGCATATAAGGCAATCAGCTTCGATTCCATTGGCAAGCAGTTTGACCTCGACCGTTTGCCATTTTGTATCAAGATCCTGCTAGAAAATTTAATCCGCCATGAAGATAAGGAATTTGTCAGCAGCGACGACATTGAAAAAGTGGCAAAGTGGGATACCAGCGACGATTCTCAACATGAAATTTCGTTTGTGCCAGCCCGGGTAATCCTCCAGGACTTCACGGGTGTACCTGCTATTGTCGACCTTGCTGCCATGCGTGATGCGGTAAACGACCTCGGCGGCGATGCGCAAGCAATCAACCCGCTGAACCCGGTAGAGTTGGTCATCGACCACTCCGTTATGGTGGATTATTTTGCTTCAGACGATGCGTTTGAGAAAAACGTAGACGTAGAAGTGCAGCGAAATCGCGAGCGCTATCAGTTCCTGAAATGGGGGCAATCTTCCTTTGATAACTTTAAAGTGGTGCCGCCAGGCCGAGGTATTGTTCACCAAGTGAACCTTGAATACCTTGCCCGCTGTGCATTCACCAAGCAAGAGGGTGACGACACCTTGGTTTACCCTGATACGCTGGTGGGTACCGACTCTCACACCACAATGATTAACGGCCTTGGCGTACTAGGTTGGGGTGTGGGTGGTATTGAAGCTGAAGCGGCCATGCTTGGGCAGCCTGTCACCATGCTTCGCCCTGATGTGGTGGGGTTCCGGTTAACCGGCAAGCTGAATCCAGGTGTTACCGCAACCGATATGGTGCTTACCATTACGGAACAACTGCGTAACCACGGCGTAGTGGGTAAGTTTGTAGAATTCTATGGTCCGGGTATCAAATATCTAACCACGGCCGATCGCGCGACTATTGCCAACATGGCTCCTGAGTATGGTGCGACTTGCGGTATTTTCCCCATCGACCAGGTTGCTTTAGATTACCTTAAACTGACAGGTCGTCCTGACGCACAAATTGAGTTAGTGGAAAGCTATGCGAAGAGCGCAGGTATTTGGCACGATGACCACAGTAAAGATGCTATCTATCACGAAAATATGGAGATAGATCTTTCAGAAGTTGTACCGTCTATTGCCGGGCCTAAGCGTCCGCAAGATCGCATTCCGCTGGATAGCGCCGCTGCTGCGTTCACCGATTGGTATAAGCAACAAATCGACGTGAAAGTGGTTGAAGAGGAAGCTAAGTTTGTCGCTGAAGGCGGCGATATGGCTGAAGTCGATGAAGAACAAGATTCGTTCGTAGAGTTCGACGGAGAAAAATTCAATCTGGAAAGCGGAGCGGTAGTGATTGCCGCTATTACCAGCTGTACGAACACGTCGAATCCGTCCGTTCTCATTGGGGCTGGTCTGGTGGCGCAAAAAGCCGTTGAATTAGGCCTAACTCGCAAGCCGTGGGTGAAAACATCCCTTGCGCCGGGTTCTCAGGTGGTAACGCAATACCTTGAGGATGCAGGTTTAATGGACCCGCTGGAAAAACTCGGCTTTAACCTGGTGGGCTATGGCTGTACAACCTGTATTGGTAACTCAGGCCCGCTACCGGAAGAGATTTCTCGTGCCATTAACGATGCGAAGCTCACCGTGACTTCAGTGTTATCGGGTAATCGTAACTTTGAAGGGCGTATTCACCCCGACGTAGCTGCAAACTACCTGGCATCGCCACCACTCGTGGTAGCTTATGCGCTGGCCGGAAACATGCAAATTGATATTACCAAGGAGCCACTGGGCAAAAGCAAAGATGGCAAACCCGTTTACCTGAAAGATATTTGGCCTACTGAAGAAGAAATTCAGTCGAAGATTAATGAGTATGTATCGGGCGATCTGTTTAAACAGAAATATGCTGATGTATTCAAAGGTAATGAAATCTGGAACAAGCTCGATGTATCGTCTACTTCAGTTTACGACTGGCCAGATTCGAGCTACATCAAACACCCGCCTTTCTTTGCCGAAATGGGCGGTGAACCGGCGGCGTTAAGTGCTATTGAAAGTGCTCGTTGTCTGGTTAAAGTGGGCGACTCTATTACAACCGACCACATTTCACCGGCAGGTGCCATTGCACCAGACAGTCCCGCAGGCAAATATCTTCTGGAGCAGGGCGTCGAGCCAGAAGATTTTAACTCACTGGGTTCTCGTCGAGGTAATCACGAGGTCATGATGCGTGGTACTTTCGCCAACGTACGCTTGAAAAATCAATTAGCACCAGGGACTACCGGCAGTGCGACCACTCACTTCCCAAGTGGCGAGTCGATGTCTATTTTTGATGCCGCAATGCGTTACCAACAGGAAGGTGTTCCGGCGGTGGTCATTGGTGGTAAAGAATACGGTACCGGTTCAAGCCGCGACTGGGCAGCAAAGGGACCGTCGTTGCTCGGCGTGAAAGCTGTAATGGTTGAGAGCTACGAGCGAATTCACCGTTCTAACCTGATTGGTATGGGTATTCTGCCGCTTCAGTTTAAACCCGGCGACAGTGCAACCTCGCTAGAGTTGCGCGGTGACGAAACGTATTCGATTGCAGCGGTAAGCCGCGATCAGAAAGAAGTGGAAGTTACGGTTACTGACGACTCCGGTAAAAGCCGCTCATTTATGATGGATATTCGCATCGATACCGCGAATGAATTCACCTACTTCGAGCATGGCGGTATTCTGCACTACGTCATCCGTGAATACCTGAAAAAAGGTGCCCAGTAAGTCATTGTTTGAGTAGCAACAGAAAATCCCGCACTTCGATGTGGGATTTTTTTGCTCATTTACCGTGAGGAATTTCGCGTTCATGGATCAGATGTATCGACGACGCTCAGCTAAGATCCCAAGCACGATAAACGCAGAAACAAAACCAATGCCCTGCAAATACCAGGGTAAGTACTTGATCAAATATAACAAGAACGGTGCCCCATGAATGGTAAGTAACCCGTACCCGAAGGCACAAAGCAGCACAAATAAGGTGGTGCGAATAAGGAAATGATAGGGGGCCAGCATGCGCTTGATATGTTTGTTAATCACATCGCCGTAAACCACCAATATCGTGGCCATTAACATAATGCTAAGTTGCGTAAAGTAGGGCGAAAGCCACTGACTGAACTGACCCAAGGTTTGTGTCATACGTACTTCCTGATGCTCGTTTTTATTGATTTGCATGGGGCGCAGCGTCTTTGCACTGCCATTAGCGCACAAAAATGCCCGCTATTGCGGGCATTCAATATTAAGTAGTGTAGCACTGGCGAGCATTAGCCAGCGTATCTGATTTTCAACGTGGGTATTTGAAAGCTATCAGGCGCCAAGTAGCGCTGATACTGCTTTGTAACCTTGTTGAATGGTCTTCAGCTTGTCTTGCGTTTGGTCACGTTCAACAAAACGGTGCTCGACACCCGCCTGGGCTGATGCAGCAAAAATACGGGCAAAATCGACAGTGCCGGTACCAACATCGGCAAACTGACCTTCAGCATCTTTGTCTTTTACATGCCACAGTTTGAAACGACCTGGATATTTGGCGAAATAAGCCAGTGGATCTTTACCGGCTTTGCTCATCCAGAACAGATCCATTTCCATCGCCATTTTGTCGGCATCCACTTCGTTAAGCAGAACGTCGTAAGGTTCAACGCCGTCAGTCACATGGAATTCAAAATCATGGTTGTGATAAGCCAGTTTCAGACCGTGTTTATTACAGGCTTCGCCCCACACATTGCACTGTTCAGCAAGCTTCTTATAAACATCAATGGTGGTACCGCGTTGTTCTTCAGTCAGGTAAGGAATAACCACATATTTGTGACCGACTTCCATGGCGGTGTCGATAACTTTATTGATACCGTCGTTACGGAAGGTATCTAAAGGAATGTGCGCAGACGGTGCTGACAAGCCCTCACCATCAATGATTTTACGAATTTCTTTGGTGCTGTGATTAAAGTAACCGGCAAATTCCAATTCTTTATAGCCCACAGCTGAAACCAGTTTAAGAACGGCTGGAACACTCACTGCCATCATGTCGCGCAGTGTATAAAGCTGTAAGCCAACTCGGATTTCGGGTTTAGCCTGTGCAAATGCAAAACCTGGTGCCATGGCAAGGCCAAGACCCGCAGCTCCCAGTTTGACGAATTGGCGGCGCTCCAGTTTTGAATGCGTAACCTGAGCGGCTAAACGGCTTACCGCTTTATTTGTGCCTGACATGTTTCTCTCCTTCGTCATAATGACGTTTATAATGAAAGCTGAAAATAGCTTTAGTGCAACTTTTTAGGTTTCCTGACCGTTGTAAACTTGCCCGAAATCTTCACCGCTAAACCCTTTTTTGACTTACGCCGGTGCTTTCCCGGTACTGCCCCGCAAGATCAGCTCAAAGGGCATAATGACTTTGGGCGTGGTAGTTAGTTTGCCTTCTAAAAGGTCTACCAGCAAGTTCACCGCAGTGCGACCAAATGCTTCCGCCGGTTGAGCAATGGTTGTAAGCGGCGGATCGCAGTACGCTGCAAAATCGATGTTATCGAAACCTGCAACAGAAATGTCATCAGGAACTTTTAATCCTGCTTTTTTAAAACCCTGAACCGCACCCATGGCGGTTTCGTCGTTTTCACAAAACACGGCGGTGGGACGACTATCGAGCGCGAGCATTCTGCCCGCTGCTTCGAAACCTGCCTGCAGTGTGAAGTCTCCGGCAAATAACAGAGATTCATCATATTCGATGCCCGCTGCTTGCAGGGCATCTCGGTAACCCGTTAACCGATCTTGCGTCAGTGGACTCTGTGCTGGTCCTTTAAAAATAGCGATACGTTTATGACCTAACGACAATAGGTGTTCTGTCATGGCCTTTGCCGCTGCGCGGTTATCCAGTGTAACGGTGGGAAACTTAACAGTATTCATCACCTCACAGGCGTTAACCATCGGGAGCATTGCATTATTGCTGTTATTGTCTTCGGTAAAAGGATTGTGCGCTCGCAGCTGAATGAGTCCGTCGGCCTGAGAAGTCTGTACCAGTTTGGCATAGCTGGCTTCGATTTCAGGATTACCTAATGTGTTCCCTAACAAGAGCGAATAGCCAAGTTCCGCTGCCGCTTCCTGCATACCGCTTATAACCCGGGCAAAAAATACGGTCGCAACGGTAGGAACCAGTACTACCAAATTATGGGTTTTCCCGGAGCGGAATTTCACCGCCATTAAGTTAGGTTTATAGCCCACCTCACTCACAGCAGACATCACTTTAGCCCGCGTTTTCGGTGAAACACGTTCCGGTTGTTGCAGGGCGCGCGATACAGTCGCTACAGAAACCCCAGCTAAATCAGCGACATCACGAATGTTTGACATGTTTTACTTATTAACTCTCAACACAAACAGAGACTAGGCACTTGGCCATCACAAAAACTTAATAATATGTAACGGGTTACATTAAGACTGTGAAGAATTACTCAAATGTAACAAGAAATCCAGTGTAAAATCCAAAAATGAAACAAAAAAACAACAATTGTTCTGGTAAATCAGAATAATTGTCCGTAATGTCTACTACCTTAGACTAAAAGCCGTTGACAGCCTCTAATGTAATCCGTTACATTTTTACAGTAATTACAACTTTGTAACATTAGAACTGCAGATTTGGGAGAAACCATGGCGAAATTAGAACGTGTTCGCGCGGGAATGGTCGGTGGCGGCGAAGGCGCATTTATCGGGGCGGTTCACCGTCACGCAATGGGTCTGGACGGCCAATATGACCTGATTTGTGGCGCTTTTAGTCGCGACGAAGGTAACAATCAGCGCACCGGAGATAGTCTGGGGCTGGATTCAAATCGCGTTTATGCCTCCTGGCAGGAAATGCTCGATAAAGAAAATGAACTTCCTGCGGATGAGCGCATGGAAGTGGTTATCGTGGTGACGCCAAACCACCTTCACGTTCCGGTAACCATTGCTGCATTGAAAGCGGGCTATCACGTGTTCTGTGAAAAACCTGCTGGCCTGAATCTGGAAGAAACGAAAGAACTGGCAAAAGTCGTAAACGACTCTGACAAGCTTTACGGTCTTGCGCACACCTATCTTGGTTATCCTATGGTGTGGCAGGCAAAAGCCATGATTGAAGATGGCAAGCTAGGCAACATCCGCAAAATTCTGGTGGAATATCCGCAAGGCTGGTTGAGCGGCGAAGACGACCCATCAAACAAGCAGGCTTCCTGGCGTACCGACCCGGCGCTGTCTGGTGGTGCGGGTTGTATGGGTGACATTGGTACCCACGCTTTTGGTCTGGCTGAATTTATCAGTGGTCACACAGTAACGGAACTGTGTGCAGACATGAATATTATTGTACCGAATCGTCGTCTCGACGATGACGGTGCCGCGTTTTTCCGCACAGCTGAAGGTGCTAAAGGTGTGCTAATCGCAAGCCAAATCTGCGCTGGCGAAGAGAACGCACTGAAAATCAAAGTTTACGGTGACAAAGGTGGTCTGGAATGGCACCAAATGGAACCGAACTCAGTTATCTACCGTCCGCTGGGCGATGTGTACTCTGTGTATCGCGCAGGTTCCGGTCAGCCAGGCCTGTATCCTGAAGCGTCTGATCGCTGCCGCACACCATCTGGTCACCCTGAAGGTTATCTTGAAGCGTTTGCCAACCTGTATCGCTATTTCGCCATTGCATTGCGCGAAGGCAAAAGTGGTAAAGCCGATGGCGTACCAGGCCTGAAATCAGGTCTACGCGGTATGGCGTTCATTGAAGCCATGGTGGCATCCGGTACCAGCGACGTGAAATGGCACGCTATTCCGGACACCGAGTAACCGAAACAGAATACGAATTTAGGAGATAACCATGGCAGCAATTAAAGGGCCTGCAATTTTTCTGGCACAGTTTGCCGGTGATGAAGCGCCGTTCGACACCTTAGAAGGCATGGCCAAATGGGCCGCGTCCTTGGGATACAGAGGTATTCAGGTACCCACCGATCCGAAACTGTTTGATTTGGAAATCGCGGCGGAAAGTCAGGAATACTGCGACGACATCAAAGCGAAGTGCGCGGCAGCCGGTGTGGAAATCACCGAACTATCCACGCACTTACAGGGTCAGCTTGTGGCTGTGCATCCTGCATACGACGAACTGTTCGACAACTTCGCGCCTGAGCACCTGCACGGCAAGCCAAAAGAGCGCACCGAATGGGCCATCAATCAACTGATGCTGGCGGCGAAGGCCAGTAAGCGCCTGGGTCTGACCGCTCACGTTACCTTCTCTGGTGCGCTGATGTGGCACCTGGTTTATCCGTGGCCGCAGCGTCCTGCTGGTCTGGTAGACGAAGGCTTTAAAGAACTGGCTGCACGTTGGAAGCCAATTCTGGATGCCTTCGATGAAGCGGGTGTTGATCTGTGCTACGAAATCCATCCGGGTGAAGACCTGCACGACGGCGCGACCTTCGAGCGTTTCCTTGAAGAAGTTGATAATCATCCTCGCGCCAACATCCTGTTCGATCCTAGCCACTTTGTGCTGCAACAACTGGATTACCTGGACTTTATCGATCGTTATCACGACCGTATCAAAATGTTCCATGTTAAAGATGCTGAGTTTAATCCAAATGGTCGCAGCGGTGTGTACGGCGGCTACCAAGGTTGGGTTGACCGTCCGGGACGTTTCCGTTCACTCGGCGATGGTCAGGTAGATTTTAAAGGAATCTTTACTAAGCTCACTCAATACGGCTTTGAAGGTTGGGCTGTACTGGAATGGGAATGCTGCCTGAAAGATTCTGCACAAGGTGCTGCTGAAGGCGCACCATTCATTGCATCACACATCATTGAGCCAACCAAAGTGGCATTTGATGACTTTGCTGGTGCTGGTAGCAGTACAGAACGAAACCGCCGGATCCTGGGTCTGGATAAATAATAACAACAAGGCTGGGGCGGCAGCGCCCCGAAGAGTAGTAAGAGGATATAACAATGATAATGACCCGCCTGAGCATTATGATGTTTCTCCAGTTTTTTATCTGGGGTGGCTGGTTTGTAACCTTAGGTACTTTCATGGGGACGTCGCTAGGTGCCACCGGTAGTGAAATCGGTATGGCGTTTTCGACTCAGTCATGGGGCGCAATCATCGCACCATTTATTGTGGGTTTGATTGCCGACCGCTTCTTTAATGCAGAGCGTATTCTGGGCGTGCTTCACCTTATTGGTGCCGCACTGATGTACATGATGTACACCTCCACAGACTTTGCTTCATTCTATCCTTACGTACTAGGCTATATGATTGCCTACATGCCAACTCTGGCGCTGGTTAACTCTGTGTCGTTTGGCCAGATGACCGACCCGTCGAAAGAGTTTGGTAAAGTACGTGTTTGGGGCACCATTGGCTGGATCCTTGCTGGCCTGGTAATCAGTTATGTATTCTCCTGGGATTCACAATCAGCTATCTCAGAAGGCGCACTGCGTAACACCTTTGCACTTTCTGCCATTGGCTCATTAATTCTAGGTATTTTCAGTTTCACGTTACCTGCAACACCACCTAAAGCAAAAGGCGCGGCTTCAGCAAGCATTGGCGAGATGCTGGGTCTGGATGCGCTAACGCTACTGAAGAGTCGCAGTTTCCTGGTTTTCTTCCTGTCATCGGTACTGATTTGTATTCCACTGGCGTTTTACTACCAGAATGCGAACCCGTTCTTAGCTGGCATCGGCGTAGAAAACCCTACCGGTAAAATGGCCTTGGGTCAGGTGTCTGAAGCACTATTTATTCTTGCGTTACCTGTATTCCTGAATCGCTTCGGCATCAAAGCCACGTTACTGCTAGGCATGCTGGCTTGGGTACTGCGCTACGTAATGTTCGCTTACGGCGATGCTGATGGCGGCATGTTCCTGCTGCTGATTGGTATTGCACTGCACGGTATCTGCTACGACTTCTTCTTTGTGTCTGGTCAGATTTACACCGACGCAAAAGCGGGTGAAAACATCAAGAGTGCGGCGCAGGGTCTAATCACGCTGGCTACCTATGGTGTCGGTATGCTGATTGGTTTCTGGGTTGCCGGGCAAATTACAGACGCGTACACCACCGAAGCGGGCGCGGATTGGGCAAATATCTGGCTATTCCCTGCAGGCTTTGCCGCGGTAGTGCTGGTACTGTTCTTCATCCTCTTCAAAGAAGAGAAAAAGGTTACCACCGATGCGTAATGGGCGCAGATCGGTGCTTAAAGGGCTGGCGCTGTCGGGGGTTGGGCTGACAGCGGCCAGTGCTTTATCCATGCAGGCCCGTGCACACGGGAATGCTGAACATGGAACGTTGAAAGGGAATATCAAGCACGCCGTGGCGCGCTGGACTTTCCCGGACTTTTCTTTAGATGAGCTTTGTGTAGCGATTAAAGATATGGGATTTGCTGCCATCGATTTGGTTGGTCCAGACGAATGGCACATTCTTAAAAAGCATGGTGTTGATTGCTCCATGTGTAATGGCGCAGAGCTCAATCTTGAAGACGGTTGGTGTGACGACCGTTTTCATGAGGCACTTATCGAGCGGTATATTCCGCATATCGAAAAAGTCGCCAAAGCCGGTTATACCAACCTGATTTGTTTCAGTGGAAACAAACGGGGCATGGATAACGAAACCGGACTCAAAAATGCCGTAAAAGGTTTATCTCAAATTCTGCCTCATGCTGAGAAGCATGGGGTAGTTCTGCAAATGGAACTGTTCAACAGTAAAGTCAATCATCCTGATTACATGGCCGACAATTCAGCCTGGGGTATCGAGTTGTGCCGTCGCCTGGAATCGCCTAATTTCAAACTGCTTTACGACATTTACCATATGCAAATCAGCGAGGGTGACATCATTCGCACCATTCGTGACAACCATCAGTATTTCGGGCACTACCACACTGCTGGCGTGCCGGGGCGTCACGAGATTGATGACTCTCAGGAACTGTATTATCCGGCTATCGCAAAAGCGATCCGTGATTTACCGTTCGACGGGTATCTGGCCCAGGAATTTGTTCCAACTCCAGATAACAAGGCAGGCAAACTGAATTCGCTGAACCAGGCGATCCGTATTTGTGATGTCTGAACAATAAATGCTTTTGCCGGACGTGTTTAAGGGGACAATACATGGCAAGTAATACTTATGATGCGATCGTTGTCGGATCAGGGATCAGTGGCGGCTGGGCTGCCAAAGAGCTGACCGAGAAAGGTCTGAAAGTTTTAATGCTTGAGCGTGGTCAAAATATCGAACATGTAAAAGACTACATCAACGCACACAAAGAAAGCTGGGATTATCCTCACCGTGGGCTGGCCACGCAGGACATGAAAGAAATCTATCCTGCACTTTCCCGCGATTATCCGCTGAACGAAATGACGCTCGGTATGTGGGCCAACGAGCAAGAATCGCCTTACATCGAGAAAGAGCGTTTTGACTGGTATCGCGCCTATCAAATGGGTGGACGTTCACTGTTATGGGGTCGTCAGAGCTATCGTCTGAACCCAGAAGATTTCATGGCTAACGGTAAGGAAGGTATTGCTGTTGACTGGCCCATTCGTTACGAAGACCTGTCGCCGTGGTATGACTATGTTGAAAAATATGCCGGTATCAGTGGTACTCGCGAAGGTTTGAGCGTGCTGCCTGACGGCCACTTCATGCCACCGATTCCGTTGAATGCGGTTGAAAAAGATGTTGCTGCCCGCGTGAAGAAAGCGTTTGGTGGCTCACGTCACTTCATTCACTCTCGTTCTGCCAACATTACCCAAGGGATCAACGATATCCGTGTGGGTTGTCAGTTCCGTAACAAGTGCTGGTTAGGCTGTCCATTTGGCGGCTATTTCTCTACTCAGTCTTCTACGCTGCCAGCAGCAATGGCAACCGGTAACCTGACTGTGCGTCCTTTCTCTATCGTAAAAGAAATCAAATACGATAAAGATAAGAAGCGCGCTACGGGTGTTGAAATCATTGATGCGGAAACTAACGAGACCTACGAGTTCAACAGTAAAATCGTATTCGTTAACGCTTCTGCCTTTAACTCTGCATGGCTGCTGATGAACTCAGCGACCGACGTATGGGAAGGCGGTTTGGGCAGCAGCTCTGGCGAGCTGGGTCACAACGTCATGGACCACCACTTCCGTGTAGGTGCAAGCGCCAGTGTTGAAGGGTATGAAGACAGCTATTACTTCGGCCGTCGTCCAGCGGGCTTCTATGTGCCGCGTTTCCGTAACTGGGATGGCGACAAGCGTGATTACGTGCGTGGTTTCGGTTATCAGGGTTCTGCGAGCCGTGCAGGCTGGCGTAAAGACATCGCTGAACTGGGTCTGGGTTCCAACCTGAAAGACGCGATTTCTGAGCCGGGTGACTGGACTATTGGTATGACAGCGTTCGGTGAAATGCTGCCGCATCACGACAACCGTATCTTCCTTGATAAGAACAAGAAAGATAAATGGGGTCTGCCGGTACTGACCATGGACGTTAAAATTCGTGAGAACGAATACAAAATGCGTAAAGACATGCAACAGGATGCGGTTGAGATGTTTGAAGCGGCGGGCCTTAAGAACGTTCAAGGCTACGACGTGGACTACGCACCAGGTATGGGTATTCACGAAATGGGTACTGCACGTATGGGTCGCGATCCGAAGAGTTCAGTACTTAATAAGCACAACCAGGTTTGGGATGCACCAAACGTATTTGTGACCGATGGTGCAGCAATGACTTCAGCATCGTGTGTTAACCCGTCTCTGACCTACATGGCAATGACTGCCCGTGCAGCAGACTTTGCAGTAGACGAACTGAAAAAAGGAAACCTGTAGCCATGAACCGTCGTGATTTATTAAAATTCATCACTGCTGCCACAGGTGTTGCATTTGTCGGTGGCAAAGCGCTGGCTTACGAAAATCTGCCAGTGGTGCCGCTGTCTGACACCGGTTTCAGCAAAGAAGACGTTGCCTTCTTCAACGAATTAGGCGAAGTCATCATTCCCCGTACCGACACGCCGGGAGCTAAAGACGCCGACGTAGGTAGCTGTATGGCGGTACTGGTAGCAGACTGCTATCACCCCACCATGCAGAAAACCTTTAAAGACGGTCTGGTAACGCTGAAGAAACGCTCTGAAAAAGAGTACGGCAAAGATTTCTTGCTGCTGTCTGCTGAGCAGAAAATGGAATTGCTGTCTGCCCTCGATGAAGAAGCCAAAGCTTACAATGCTAAGAAAGGCATTTATGGTGATGTGGCCATGAGCAATCCGAATGCCGGTGCGCCATGGGATGAAGAGCTGGTTGCTCCTCACTACTTCTCGCTGATCAAGCAATTGGTGTTGTTCTCATTCTTCACGTCTCAGGTTGGCGCAACCAAAGTGCTACGTTACGTTGCTATTCCAACCAAATACGAAGATATCCCTTATAAGAAAGGTGACAGAGCCTGGGCTACCTAAGGTAGTCCGCGTTTCTTCTCTTTTAAAAATAATAAGGACACAAAAAATGACGAACAGAAAAAATGCCATCGTAATGGGGCTGGCTGCATCCTTCGCGGCTTTCGGTGTGTCAGCGAAAGAGCTGACTCCTGAGCAACAGGCGGCAAAGTCTGAAGTGTGGGAGCCGGTTCCGGCTATGGTTGAAAGCGCGCCAGGTAAAGCGCCTTCAGATGCAGTGGTACTGTTTGATGGTACTGACTTGTCTGCTTTTGAATCGCTAAAAGGCGGTGCAGCGAAGTGGACGGTAGAAGACGGCACGTTAACCGTAAAACCCGGTGCGGGTGATATTGTTTCTAAGCAGTCTTTCTGTAGCGTGCAACTGCATGCCGAATGGAAAACACCGACTGACGTTGAAGGGCTGGAAAGTCAGCAGCGTAACAACTCAGGTATTTTCCTGCAGCAGCGTTACGAAGTGCAGGTATTAGACTCTTACAACAATAAAACCTACCCCAATGGACAGGCTGGCAGTATTTACAAGCAATCTATTCCGTTGGTTAACCCGGTAAATCCGCCGGGTGAGTGGCAGACTTACGACATTATCTTTAATGCACCGGAGTTTGATGGCGACAAGTTGGTAGAACCGGGTTATCTCACTGTGCTGATTAACGGCGTACTGGTTCAGAACCACACCGAAATTCTGGGTAAAACCGAATGGATTGGTGGGCCTTCTTATGAAGCTCACGGTTGTGCGCCTATTCAACTGCAAGATCACAGTAACCCTGTTAGCTTCCGCAATATCTGGGTACGTGAAATCGGCGATAACACGCTAACCGATTTCCGCTAAGTCCAGCGCTTTCAAGCATTCACTAAGCCGCGAATTATTCTCGCGGCTTTTTTGTATGCGTCGCTGCCTGCACCTGTCAAAGCGTTTAAAACCAACCCTGATCGAAAAAGTGAATAAAGTGATGGGCAGATAAATGGCTTGTTAATAAAAGGAAAGTGAGTTTTTTCGGCCCGTATATTAACTTTTCATTTATGCCAGTCGGCGATAAAACCGTTCCTGATTACCAAATTATGCTATTCAAGCGGGCACAAATCTGAGTGCCCCAGCCTGCGTGTTTCAAGCATTCTTCCCCCTTCGTATATCAGGAGTCCCTATGCGATTTTCAAAAAGAGCAATTATCGGTTGCTCGTTAGTGGCAGTGGTTGCTGCTTCATTCATCTATTCATCGGTAAAAGATGATTCTGGCAGAGACATCAAGGCCGACACAAAAGTGGATGTGCTGCTCATCGGTGGCGGCATCATGAGTGCTACGCTCGGTACTTATTTACAAGAGCTTCAACCCGATTGGTCGATGATGATGGCTGAACGCCTCGATGGCCCAGCAGAAGAAAGTTCGAACGGATGGAACAATGCCGGTACCGGCCATTCTGCGCTGATGGAGTTAAACTACACGCCACAAAGAGAAGATGGTTCTGTAAATGTGGAAAAAGCCATTAAGGTAAACGAGGCGTTTCAGATCAGCCGTCAGTTCTGGGCGTATCAGGTTGAAAATGGCGTAATGAATGACCCGCAGTCGTTTATTCGCAGCGTTGACCACATGAGCTTCGTGTGGGGCGATACCAACGTAAACTTCTTGCGCGCACGTTATGCGGAACTGCAAAAGAACAGCCTGTTCCAAAGCATGGACTACAGTGAAGATCATGCGCAGATTGCAAAATGGGCACCGCTGCTAATTGAAGGCCGTGATCCGAGTGAGACCATTGCCGCCACCCGTTCAGGGATCGGCACCGACGTGAACTACGGTGAAATTACCCGTCAGCTGGTAAACGGGTTGAAAAAGCACGATAACTTCGATTTACGTCTACGTTCAGAAGTCCGTGGAATGAGCCAGAACGAAGACGGTTCGTGGCATGTACTGGTTGCCGATTTGGCAAACAATAAAGAGTACACCGTTGATGCAGGATTCGTGTTTATTGGTGCCGGTGGTGCCTCACTGCCGCTGTTGCAGGCATCGGGCATTCCTGAAGCCAAAAACTACGGTGGTTTTCCTGTGGGTGGTCAGTTCTTGTATACCGATAATCCTGATGTGGTGGCGAATCACAAAGTGAAAGCCTATGGTCAGGCAGAAGTGGGCGCGCCGCCGATGTCTGTTCCGCATATCGACGCCCGCCGTATCGACGGAAAAGAAATCGTACTGTTTGGGCCTTTCGCCACGTTTTCGACGAAATTCCTCAAGAACGGTTCTCTGTGGGATCTGTTAGATTCAACGACAACCTCTAATATCATTCCCATGATTGAGGTGGGCCTGGATAACTTCAGCCTGGTGCAATATCTGATTAGCCAGGTCATGCTGGACGATGAAGACAGAATGGCAGAGCTGCGTAAGTACTATCCGGAAGCAAAAGCGGAAGACTGGAAATTGATCACTGCGGGCCAGCGCGTGCAGATCATCAAAAAAGATCCAGAGGAAGGCGGTAAGCTGCAGTTTGGTACAGAAGTGGTGGTGTCTGACGACCAAACGTTAACCGCATTGCTGGGCGCATCGCCAGGTGCCTCTACTGCCGCGCCAATTATGCTTAATCTGATGGAACGGGCGTTTCCGGAAAAAGTGAATGGTGAATGGTTGCCACAACTAAAAGCGATTATTCCCTCATACGGTACTAAGCTTAACGGCAACGTGAGCGCGACAATGGACGAGCTAAATCACACCAGTGAGGCCTTACAATTGAGAAAGCCTGAGGCCGCTCAAGGTAACGCGCCGATGCCAGATGCATCTGTGCCAGTGGCCGAAAAATCTGATGTCGCGGATATCGAACTGTAAGCCGAGCTGCTGCAACGGTGGCGTCTGGTCCAGGCGCCATTATCATCTTGTTGAGGTGTGCTGAAAGCATGAATTAGGCCGAAGTTCGCTGCAGGCTTGAAATTGCTTGTCTGCTGAACAATTGATCTATATAATGCGCCGCCTTACAGCCATCAAACCTAACTTAGTTCCTTGTCTCCATACAGTTGGGCTGTACTGTCGAGGCTACAACCGTAAGGAGCGTGTAATGCGTCATTACGAAATCGTATTTATGGTTCACCCTGATCAGAGTGAACAAGTACCTGGTATGATCGAGCGTTATACCACTATCCTGAAGCAAGAAGGTGGTCAAATCCATCGTCTGGAAGACTGGGGCCGTCGTCAACTGGCTTACCCAATCGAAAAGCTTCACAAAGCACACTACGTTCTGATCAACGCAGAAGCAACTGCTGAAGCTGTTGATGAGCTGGAAAATGCTTTCCGCTTTAACGATGTGATCCTGCGTAACCTGGTTATGCGCACGAAAAACGCTGTAACTGAAGCTTCTCCTATGATGAAGGAAGAGCGTCGTGAGCGTCGTGACGATTCTGCTCCACGCGGTGAACGCGCGGAAAAGAAAACTGAAACCACTGAAGATAACGCGTAAGGAGATCAATCATGGCTCGTTTTTTCAGACGTCGTAAGTTCTGCCGTTTTTCTGCAGAAGGTGTTGAGCAAATCGATTATAAAGATATTGCTACACTGAAAAACTACATCACTGAGAGCGGTAAAATCGTTCCTAGCCGTATCACTGGTACCAGTGCAAAGTATCAGCGTCAGCTGTCTACTGCTATTAAGCGCGCGCGTTTCTTAGCTCTGCTGCCGTACACAGATTCACACAACAAGTAAGCGAAGGGGTAACTTAGATGGAAATCATCTTATTAGACAAAATCGCTAACCTGGGTGGTCTGGGCGATACTGTAAACGTTAAAGCTGGTTTTGCTCGTAACTTCCTGTTTCCACAGGGCAAAGCAGTACCTGCAACTAAAGCAAACGTTGAAAAGTTCGAAGCACGTCGTGCTGAGTACGAAGCAAAAGTTGCTGAAGAGCTGTCTGCTGCACAAGCACGCGCTGACAAAGTTGCTGAGCTGGGCGAAGTAACTATCGCTGCTCCTGCTGGTGACGAAGGCAAACTGTTTGGTTCTGTTGGTACTCGCGACATCGCTGAAGCAATCACTGCTGCTGGCGTTGAGGTAGCGAAAGCAGAAGTTAAACTGCCTACCGGTACTCTGCGTGAAACTGGCGAATACGACATCGACCTGCAACTGCACTCAGAAGTAACTACTTCTGTTAAAGTTGTAATCGTTGCTGAAGCTTAATAGCTAACCAGTTAAACCGATTGAAAAAGCCGCGCTGAGCAATCAGGGCGGCTTTTTTTATGTCAGTTACTCTCTCAAACTTTAAAACACATCACCCCGTAAAGACAATTTACACCTGCCTTTACATCCCTTTAATCATCTCGTCGTATTTGTCGTTTACCATGCCGTCTTGCGTCTAAATCCAAGCTTTCACGCAAAGTGTACCAAAAGGACAAGAATGTGGACCCGGCTATAGCCAACCGACTTTCTTCAGCGAGAAGAATTCTTTACATGAGTCATATGGCCATCGGTGATTATCTTTATCAACGAACTTATCTACAAATGCTGTCGGAGCAGTATCCCAACGCAGAGATTGATCTATGGATAGATGATTTTCGCACGAAAGGGAAAGACTGGCAGAAAGGACGCTCAGATTTTCTTTCCAATTGGATGAAGGATGAGACGTTTATAAACCGTCTTTACCCTCAGGCCACCAGTATTGTTCACCGCAAGGAAATGTTGGAGGAAGCAAAAACACGAGGCTACGATGCTGTCTTGTTTATTGCCAATCTGCGTAGTGAACGCTTCGCCAGTGCGGCGAAAGAGATTGCTGGCAAATCAGGGTATTGTGCTGGTGTTGTAAATCAAAAGTCGTTGGATTGGCTACAACCCTGGAAATTTGCGGGCCTTGATGCTTGTTATCGTAATAACAAACGGGATGGGCAAAAGCCTATCCTGGCCAAATATGGTGATAATTTTGCTCAACTAGCGGGGTTACAGAGTGCACCGGCTATTGCCTCTTTAATTGTTGAAGCTGATGCGAAAACCCTAGCTGGCGAAGTGCTGCAACGCTGGCACAACAAGTTTGGCACCCAGCGGATGATGCTGGTCAATTCTATCTCCACCACGGCAAAGCGCGACTATCCCTGGGATAAAATGGAAGCGGTGATTCAGCGGTTGCATGGGCAATATCCTGACTATTTGTTTGTACTGAATGCACCTCCCCATCTCATTGAAGATTTTACGAGCAAAGCCGAAGCAATCGTATCTAACCATCAAATTCCCGCGGTGGCGTTTACTGCAATGGCAGGTATGCAGTCACTTGCGGCCATGATAAATCAGGCTGATTGTGTTCTCACCGTCGAAACTGCCATTATGCATTTTGCTGAGGCGTTATCAGTGCCGCAATGCGTGCTCATGCGCAACGCGTCTGCCCATTGGTGCCCGCCGTCGGCAAACTGTCGCTTGTTTTCAGACACTATAGTGGCCGATCTTAGTGTCGATAAAGTAGCTGATGAGGCATTGTCGCTTCTGTCAGATATCAGAGAAATCAAAAAAAACGGCGTGTTACGTTGTTGAGGACGCAGAGACAGGCTTATAAAGCACGCTCCATCTGAATATCTGCGCGGGCGTAAGGAGATGGCTTGGCATCAGTCAGTTCCTCAAACCCGAGTCTGCGGTAAAGGCGGATAGCGGTTTCAAGGCGGCGATTACTTTCCAGATAGAGTCGCTTGGCCCCCAGTTCCTTTGCCCTGGCAATCGCTGCCTGACCCAATTGCCAACCCAGACCTTTACCTTGTTCACTGTCGGTAACCGCCATTTTTGCCAGTTCATAGCAGTTGTCGCCCATATTGATTAGCGCCACGGTGCCACAAATTCGCCCGGCGTCATCCTGCAGCAATAAAATGTCGCCGCCTTTATCAATGATGTAGCCTTCCGGGTCTCCCAGGGAGGCATAGTCAGACGCTTCCATCTCGAAGTAGCGTTCAATCCAGAGCCGGTTTAGTTCGAAGAACGCGTCGCGGTGCTCACTGGAAAAGTGTATAACCCGGATACCCCCGCTGTTCAGGGCTTTCACCATGTCGAGCAGAGAGGAGGTATTCAGCAGGGTCTCTACAGCATTCAGCTGTGTAAGAAACCCGGGCGCTACCTGATTCAGTGCTGCATCAAGGGCATTGCCTATATCCGCGATTTGCTTTTCCAGCGCAGGCTGCATCGCCAGCCCTTCGGCAGTAAGTGTGAGTAATTGTACCCGTTTGTCGTCGGGGGACGGGCGCGTCTCTATCAATCCGGCGGTTTTCAGTTGTGTCACCGTCTTGCTGATAAACGGATGAGATTGCCCGGTCATCGTGGCAATACTGCCAACGCTTTGAGGCGACGCTTTCATCAGGCTGTAAATCACCGGAAACCAGCTTGGTTCCATCGGCACATGGTAGTTCTGGTAAACCTGCTGTGACTGCATTACCAGTTTTTCTGCCAGTCGGCGAAACCGGCTGCCCAATGCAGCTGCCCCTGCCTGGATCAGGATATCGTTCATCGTCATCACTCATTAATGTAACTAGTTACGGATATTATTTTATCCGATGAGAATTAGCAACAATGCATTTAGTCAGTGCTGACGATTGTGGAGTATATGCTGGTAAAGCTGACCGTATTTTTTTGCCATGATGTCTGGGGTAAACCGGGTCTGCAGATGGTGGTATGCCGCATTCCCTAACGCTCGCGCGCGTTGCGGATTATTCAACATATCAAGGATAGCTGCAGACAGCCTGTTAACGTCGCCGACAGGAACCAGCAATCCGGTCTGGTTGTGGTTAATAATTTCAGGAATTCCGCCCACCGGGCAGCTTATCATCGCGCACCTGCAGGCTGCGCCCTGCAACAGGATCACACCAAGGCCTTCGGCATGGGCCGGATGCACCATAACGTCAATAGCCGGAAGAATGCGGGCAACATCGTCGCTGAATCCACAGAGCCTGACTTTTTCGCGGAGCCCCTGTGCGTCAATTAACTGCTGATACGCATCGCGCTGTTTACCTTTGCCAAAAAGCAGACAAATTACGTCACCACGTTGCCGGACAACGCGTCCCATGGCGGCTATCAGTTCTGCCTGACCTTTGCGGGGAATGAGCTGGGCGAAATTAGCAATGACCTTGCTGCCAGGCGGTATGACGTAGTGCGCTTCCAGCCATTTTCGGGTGTTGGTATGAGTGTAATCACTGAGCTCAACGGCTGAATGAATTACTTCTACCCGATTTTCCCGACAATGCTGACTGACTACCCTGCGTACGCCCTCGGAAATACTGACGACCGTGTGGTAATAGCGATATTTCAACTTAGCCAGCCACGATTCAGGGTTGTCGACCCGGCGGGTGCACACGGCGGGTATCTGACTGTAGCGTGCGACCAGTCCGGCCCAGACATCGGCACCCCGCCGGCTATGCACATGCACGATGTCTGGCCGGTACTGCCTGATGCTGCGATTCAGCAGGAACGGAAAACGGATATCCACGTCACCGGCACAGGGAAGCGGCACCACGGTACAGTTGGGCAGCGATAATGCTGAGATTGCGCTACCCTCTGTGCAGACCAGAATATTGGCATAATGTGCCGGGTCGAGGGCGCGGATCAGGTATTCAACCTGCTTGGCACCGCCGTACAGCTGGCGCCCTAGCTCAATGTGCATAATACGCAGTGTCATATCTGCTGCTCCAGCCAGGCACCGACTTCTGCCGCAGAGATATTGCTCATACAGGTAAAGGCGCCATCACAGGTGGGTCTGCGTTTGCATGGGGCGCAGGAAAGGGCTTGGTAAATTACCCTGGCGCGGGAATTCTGCGTGTGCAGATACGGGCAGGTTGAGCCAAACAATGCGAGCACTGCACGCTCGTGAGCAATGGCCAGATGCGTGAGGCCCGTATCGACACCTACCACAGCGGTCGCGGCAGCTATCAGCGCGCCACTTGATTCAAGGCTCAGTAAACCAGCCACCACTACAACGTTATCTGCACCTGCTGCTAGTGCAACGGCATGGTCCCGATCAGCGGGCCCACCGGCTATCACCAGCGGGATCGCTGAACGGGCGCCAAAATCCCTGATAAGCTGTTGCCAGTGGCTGTCAGGCCAGTGCTTTTGCGGTCGGGTGGTGAACGGACACAGCACGATAAACGGATTGCCGCCGTTGATAAATGTGCCACACACCGCGTTAAGTGCGGCGTGCGCCGCTGGCGAAGCAGGCAGATGCATGGTGTAGGTTGATGCGCCCAGATAACGGCCCAGGGCTTTGTATTCAGAGCAGATGTCGTTACTTACCGGCTTATCAATACATTCCGTAAGCAGCCGCTCACTATGCTCTTTGCTTCTGAATCCAATTCGCCGCGGAGCGCCTGACAGCCAGCAAAGAAAGGCACTTTTGAGCAGCCCCTGAGCGTCTATGGCAAGGCTGAAATTTTGCATTCTGAGCGTGCGGCGAAATGCGCGAATTGTCCGGAACAGGGTCAGCCACTTACGTTCTTTTGCCAGTGCCGTCCATTCAGCCTTCGGCCAGGGGATAACGGCATCAATATCCGGATGCGCGGCGATAAATTTGCAGTAAGGCGCTTCGACCAGCCAGGTAATACTGACGTCACCTGAAGATGTTTTTATGTTGGCCGGTAATCCCGAGGCCATTACAATATCGCCAATCGCGCTTAACTTTACAAAAAGCACCTTTGGCCGGATTGGGGCGTCTGACATAAAATAGGCGCACAAACAGAGATCAGGCTTCGCAGTTAAGCAAATAAAAGCGACACTTTAATGACGACAGGAAGTAAATGATGACAGCCCCGCGCGATAATTACCGACCAACCCTGGGCCAGAATGCGTTTCGCTGGTTTTATTCGTTGGTATTGGCGCTTATTGTTCCCTTTGCGTTTATCAACCTGATGATTCGAGGCCGCAAGCGCAACAAAGAGTATAATCATCGCCGATTCGAGCGATTTGGTTTTGTGCGTCGCCCGGCAAAAACCGGTGGGTATCTTTTCCACTGCGTGTCGGTGGGAGAAGTAGTCGCCGCATCGGTGTTGATTAAAAAAATAATGCGCGATGAGCCAGAAACATCAATAACCATCACCACAACCACGCCAACAGGCTCTGCACGGGTACGCGATATTTTCGGTGATGCGGTACATCATTTTTATCTGCCTTACGATCTTCACATGGCCATGTCTGGTATGCTTCGCCGGGTTAAACCCAAGATGGTATTGATTACCGAAGTGGAATTATGGCCCAACTTTATTCATTGTTGTTGGCGGCGCCACATTCCAGTCGTGGTTGTGAATGCCCGCATGACGGACCGCTCAGCAAAGCGCTATAAAAAACTCAGCATACTCTTCGCTCCCATGCTGCATAAAATCAGTCATGTTTGTGCTCAGGGCCAACGGGATTATGATAACTACCTGTTCCTTGGCTTAGACAAGCAAAAGCTGACGCTTACCAACAACATCAAATTTGATCAGGCCGTGTCTGCCGGTAGCGCGTTGTCAGATTTCCATGGCGTCAGTCGCGATTCCCGCACTGTACTCATTGGTGGCAGTACCCACGATACTGAGGAACTCGCGCTGATCCGCACCTACCAGCAATTGAAAAGCGAATACCCGCCGTTGTTGTTGATCCTGGTACCCAGGCATCCAGAGCGCTTTAATGTGGTGAAAAAATTGCTGACGGAAGAAAAAATGCAGGCCGTCTTTTCCTCTGAAGGCGGGCAAGTGACACCGGGAACCGATGTGCTATTGGTGGATGAAATGGGCAAACTAAACGCTGCTTATCAGGTTGCCAGCATCGCTTTTGTGGGGGGAAGTCTGGCGGACAGAGGCGGACACAATGCCCTGGAACCCGCAGCAGTAAAGTTACCCGTCATCATGGGGCCAAATACCTATAACAACCCCGTAATTTGTCAGTACCTGCAGGACAACGGCGCGTTGTTTGTCGTTAATGACGCAACGGCACTGGCAATTTGTTGCCAATCATTGCTGACAGACCCTGCCAAAGCGAAACAGTCGGGTGAGGCGGGCTACGCTGTGTTAAGGGCTAATCAAGGCGCTGTAGAAAAAACCATCGAAGTCATTCGTTCCCTGTGACCAGCATTAGTGCGAATAGGAGTTTTATGGGCACCAATTTGGTGCGGTTGAATTTTTGATTGCTTGATTATTCATCAAATTTTTAACTACGTTTATGTTTCTTTAGGCTTTTTTACATTTGGCACTGTGTTTGCTCTTATATGGCCGACGACGCTAATCAAGCAAAAAATAAACAACAACGCATCCAATAATAATAATAGAGGGGAGCACTTGATTACTCGTTTTTCCAGGGAGAGGCACCCTGCCGAAAGGTGGGGTGCTGTTCTGGCCTCAGATCTCAGACAGGTTCACTGTCAGGTACAATAAGACTTATCAATTTCCAGTTCGCTTTAGGTTCTAGCGCTTTCCCGGAAAGGAAGGTGTGGGTACGACCATTCTCATCAAATGCAACCAAGGGTACCGCTCTGTCACCATACTGCTTAGTGTAATCGGCGAAGCTAAACTCTTCACTCAAGCGGGTAGTCTTAACTTTGGCACCGCGAGTGACCGCCGTTGCCAAATAGCCATAGGTTACACCCTCGTCAAACAATGCCATTTTCTTCGCATACTGAGTACTGACCTGATGGCTAGGTCTTGCCGTTTGCTCATTGTTGGTAAGTCCCCAAACCTTATCTTTACCCATGGTGTACTCAAAGTGATAGGCAATCATTGGATTAAGTTGTTTGTAGGGCGACATGATCAGTACCGTGCCGAAGAGGTTGAGTTCGAGGCTTCTGGCAGCATGGTCAGACATCGGGTTGCCGAAGTAAGCGGGGATATCCATCATGCGGGTTTCCCGAATGGCATCCCAGTTCGTGTCTGCTATGCAAACCGGTAAGTTGTGGCTCTGCAATTCCTTTGCTAGAAGTCGGCTGAATTTGCTACCACCAAAAATGAGAAAACCATTAGGGGCTGGCGAACGCACTTTTAGAAACGTCGCTACATATTTAGAAGACAAGCTCTGCACCACCACGGTGGCAATTATTACTACGAAAACCATTGGAACAATAACGCCTGCGCCCTCGTAACCTATTTCTTCCAACTGCAGAGAAAACAGTGCTGATACCGCAGCTGCAACAATACCACGGGGGGCTATCCAGCTAATCAGTGCCAATTCACGCCAGTTGAGTCCGGTTCCTAATGATGAAGCGAGCACTGAAAGCGGTCGCGCGACAAACATAATGGCTACCAACACCACAAATACCCCAGAACCCACTTCTATAACGGCGTTTAGGTCGAGTCGTGATGCGAGAATGATAAATAATCCGGAGATAAGCAACACGCTAAGTGTTTCCTTAAATTCCAGAATGTCCTCAACATCCACATCTTTCATATTAGCCAGCACCATACCCGCAATAGTCACTGCCAGCAGGCCTGACTCGTGGGCAAGCGCGTTTGAAATGGCGAAAATACCAAGGATAAGGGTGAGTACAGCAGTATTTTGCAGATAATGTGGAATGAGTTCTTTTCTTAGTGAAATGCCAAGCAGATAACCACCGGCAAGACCAAAAATGGTGCCCAGTCCTACCGTCTTACCAAAGGCGATGAGGGTGTGCATTAGCGCGGTGTCTTGTGACGCCACGATATACTCGTAAACCAGAACCGCTAGTAAGGCCCCGATGGGATCGATAACAATGCCTTCCCAGCGAAGAATGTTGGCGATATTACTTTTGGGCCTTACTGTCCGAATCATCGGAACAATAACCGTTGGACCCGTTACAGTGACTATGGCCCCAAAAAGTGCTGAAAGCTGCCATGAAAGATCCAGGCTAAAATGCGCGGCGAGTGCAGCGATTACCCAGGTAACCAAAACACCTACGCTACACAGGTTTCTTACCATGTTGCCATGACCGGCGATATCGCTGAACTTGAGCGTTAATGCGCCCTCGAACAGGATAATTGCTACAGACAGTGAGACCACTGGAAATAACAGATCGCCAAACAGAGCATCGGCATCGAGTAGGTGAAATGTGGGACCGACGATAATGCCGACAATGAGTAGCGGCAAGATAGCCGGTAACCGAATTTTATAGGCCAGGAACTGGCAGCAAATCGACAGCAGTCCGACGGTGACGAGGCTCAGTAGAGGGTCTGACACGTTATTTTCCTTTTTACCTTAAGTTTTCCGCCATTAAACAAATTTGGCATCTTATTGTTATATGGCTTGTTTATACTGCTTGCAGGATGAACCGGATTTACTTTCAAAAGGTTGCATAACGTCGCTACCTGCGTGCATAGTACTGAAGTTTGTTCTTATCATATTGTTTTAATTATCTATAGCTAATATAGCTTAGGCCCTTCTGTCAAAGAGAGTAATTGTGAATCGTATTTTTTTGTTATTGAGCCCTTTGTTCCTGATGACGGGTTGCTCCGTGTCAGCAGATACCCAGCGAGGGGTTGAGGTACTGTCCAGTTATTCTTTGGATAATGCACTAAAAGAAACCTCAGGTCTGTTCTGTATAGACGGAGGCGCGTTCTCAATTAACGATTCTGGCAATAAGCCGGAACTGTTCACCATAAACGAATTGGGTAAAATTACCGGAAAGGCAGAGCTGGATATCACTAACCAAGATTGGGAAACCATCACGGGAAATGAAGATTATTTGTATATCGGTGATATTGGCAATAACGCCGGTAAACGAAAAAACCTCAAGATATACAGAATAGATCGCAAAGACAGTTCGAAAACAGAAAAATTGCGCTTCACGTATACCGGTAATAAGCCTGTAGACAATGTGCCTTACGCCCACGATTACGACGGTGAAGCAATGACTATGCGTGACGGTAAACTGCAGATTTTCTCGAAGAGCTGGGCGACAGAGACCGCGCATGTGTACAACGTACAGGACATCAAAGCCAAACAAGCGCTTTCGCCAATCGCAAACGTTGAAGGGTTACCTGGTGTTGTTACTGGCGTAGACTGGAGCGAAGAGAAGCAGGAATATGCGCTGGTTGGGTATCGCAGTAACGCACTGGGCATGTTTAAGCCGTTTATCGCCACGATAAGCAATGAGTATCAAGTTACTGGCGTTCATATGCTGTCGCAATTTGCGCAAGTAGAAGGCGTTTGCCATGCGCCAAATGGCAATATCTGGATCACACAAGAAAGTTCTCCATATACTTCTGCAAAAATCGCAGTACTGAAAATCAACTAATTGTTTTAAAAATCAACAGATGCCGATTATAAGGGTATAGTTTTAGACTAATTGATAATCTAATTTTATACCCAAAGTCTCTCACCTTTTCTTATACTCAGTTCATCGATTGCAGCGACGAGCTGCGTTAACTAAATAATGAGAAGGGAGCTGGCAATGTCGAAGTTTATTGCATCTTTAGCAATTTGTGCTTCGCTGAGCACATTTCAGGTTCATGCTGGCTCTTTGTTCAGTGAGAAAACGGAGGCTTGGCTGAAAAAGCACCTCGAAGTCTCAAAGCAATTTGCCGTTTCACTTACCAAGAACAAAATCAAATTTAATGGCTGTCAGCAGAAAGACTACAAACTCAGTATGTCCTTACAGCTTTCAGATAATACAAGTGTCGAGACCCTGGCCCTTTACGGCAGAGGGGTATTAGAGTTTGGTGTTTTCAATCAACGGGTAACATCCCGTTCTTACGAAGTGATCTCGTGGTGGCATAATGAAGATTTTCGTTACGGCATCGCAACGGGTTTACGTCCAGCCCACGACCTTGATTTACCTATGAGCGGATCATTGGCGTTACCAGATAGTCGCACGCTATCCGTTTACATCGAAACCGATGGCTTCAAAGAAGATCATGTTTTGTCTTTTGCTATGCGACGTGAGACGTGGTTAGGCAATACTTCGGATTTGACGCTTAACTGGGATAAAAGTTACGACAATCAACTGCAACTGGGTTACCGAATTAGTTTTTGACATCGACTGAGAGGCCGGTTTCACTAAAAAGGGGGCGATGATTTCATCGCCCCTTTCTTATATGCAAGTGGTTACTTACTTATCTTCTGGAACCGGGAAGCCGCGGTCTCGCATCAGTGCGTCCACTTCCGCGTCGCGACCTCGGAACTTGCGATACGCCTCTGCTGGGTCCATTGCGTTACGTACAGAGAACAGGTATTTAACCAGCTTCGCAGACACTTCCTTATCGTAGAAACCGCCCGGCGCTTCACGGAAAGCTTCAGCGGCATCGGAAGACAATACATCGGCCCACATATAGCCGTAGTAACCTGAAGAATATCCTTCACCAGAGAATACGTGACCAAACTGGGTGCTGCGGTGACGCATCACGATTTCTTCTGGCATATTCAGTTTAGCTAACTGTTCGCGCTCGAAAGCATCGGGATCAATTTTGTCAGGATCTGTGGTGTGATACAGCAAATCCATAATGGCTGATGCCATGTACTCAGTGGTGCCGAAGCCTGAGTTAAACGTGGCGGCATTTTTAATTTTCTGCACCAGTTCTGCAGGGATAGGCTCGCCGGTTTTATAGTGAACCAGATAGTTGTTGATCACTTCGTCAGTGGTAAGCCAACGTTCCAGCAATTGAGATTGGAACTCGGTGTAATCACGAACGCCAGAGTGTGAGGTTGGATACTTTACATCTGCCGACAGGAAGTGCAGTGCGTGACCAAACTCATGGAAATACGTGTTGGCGTCATCCCAGGAAATCAGCGTTGGCTCGCCTTCCGGCCCTTTCACGAAGTTTGAGTTGTTAGAGGCCAATACGGTTGTTTCGCCATCGTAGGTGGTGTAACTACGATATGTGGTTGCCCAGGCGCCAGAGCGCTTACCCTGACGAGCAAACGGGTCGAGGTACCATAAACCAATCAACTTACCGCTGTCTTTGTCTTTCACTTCCCACACTTTCACGTCAGGGTGGAAAACGGGCACTTTTCCTTCTGGTACTGGTGTAAAGTCGAAGTTGAACAAACGACCGGCTACGTAGAACATCGCTTCGCGTAACTTATCTAACTGCAGATATTGTTTTACTTCATTGGAATCGAGATCGTATTTTGCCTGACGGACTTTCTCAGCATAGAAGCGATAATCCCACGGTGCGATGGTGATATCTGCGCCTTCTTCATCGGCAATGGCTTGCATGTCTGCCACTTCTTCATCGACGCGAGCAATGGCTGCAGGCCATACCTTCATCATCAGATCCATGGCATTTTCAGGTGTCTTAGCCATGCGATCTTCTAAGCGCCACTGGGCATAATTGTCGTAGCCAAGCAGTTCTACACGCTCATCACGCAACGTCAGAATTTGCTTGATAACGTCGTTGTTATCAAACTCATCACCATTGTCACCACGGTTGTAGTAGGTGTTCCACACTTTCTCACGCAGTTCGCGATTGGTGCTGTAGGTGAGGAACGGGTCCATGGATGAACGTGTGTTAGTGATTGCATACTCACCTTCATGGCCACGTTCTTTAGCCGCTGTAGCGGCACCCTTAATAAAAGAATCAGGTAATCCACCTAATTGACCTTCGGTGATGTAAGTGACATAGCTTTCTTCATCATGCAGCACGTTGCTGGAAAACTTGTTGTAGAGACCGGCTAACTCTTTGCTGATTTCAGCATAGCGCGCTTTGCCTTCGGCATCTAAAGTGGCACCATTGCGAGCGAAACCGTTATAGACATTGCTAACTACACGCTTTTCCTCTTCGCCCATGCTTTGCAGCTCTTCGCTTTCATATACGGCTTTTACACGCTCGAACAAGGCTTCGTTCTGGGTAATTTTTGTTGAATAGGCCGACAGTTCCGGAGACATCTCCGTGCGCACGGCGCGGAACTCTGGGCTCGATTTATTTGAACTGAAAATGCCATAATATTTAAACACGCGGCTAAGTGCACTGCCTGCGCGTTCCATGGCCACGATAGTATTCTCGAATGTGGGCGGCTCTGGATTATTAGCAATCGCTTCAATTTCGGCGAGGTTCAACTCCATCCCTTTGCGCAGGGCAGGTTTCACATCTTCAACCTTCATTTTGTCGAACTGTGGTACACCGCCGTATGGGCCGGGGAATTCTTGCAGTAGCACATTGCTGAATTCACTGGCTTGTTGGGTTTGTGTTGTTTGCGGTGCAGCAGCGGTAGTCGCTGTCTCATTGGCAGCCTGATCAGAACAGGCGGTAAGGGACAGGGCAACGGCCAGGGCCGTTAGTGAGGTTTTAAAGTTTCCCATGGTTCATTCCATCGTCGTTATTATCAGCACTCCAGTCTACTGGAATGCTGATAACATCGCTATATGGCGACGACGGGCACTACCTGAGGCGAGTTACTTTACCTTTACGCAAAAGCGTCTTAAGCAAAAACAACCGTCTTATTGCGATGAATGATCACCCGGTCTTCCAGGTGATTACGCACGCCGTGGGCGAGGGCATTTACTTCGCAGTCTTTACCTTTGCGCACCATATCGGCCGCACTGTCGCTATGGCTGATGCGCTTCACGCTTTGTTCGATGATTGGCCCCTCGTCGAGATCTTTGGTGACGTAGTGGCAAGTTGCACCAATCAGCTTTACACCGCGATCGTAAGCCTGCTGATACGGACGGGCACCAGCAAAAGAAGGCAGGAAGCTATGGTGGATGTTAATGGCTTTGCCCTGCAGTTTTTGGCACAAGGTATCGGGTAAAATCTGCATAAAGCGAGCGAGCACGGTTAAATCAATATTGTAAGATTCAAGCAAGGTTTCAATTTGAGAGAACGCTTGTTCTTTACCTAACGATTTGAAATCCACCCAGTGGAAAGGCACTTTGTACCAGTCAGCAAACTGTTTCATCTGCGGATGGTTACCAATGATCACCGGAATATCACAGTGAAGTTCACCGGTATGCCAGCGGTGAAGCAAATCCACCAGGCAATGTGACTCAAGGCTAGCTAGCAATGCCATGCGCTGCTTGGCGCGCGAATCCGTCAGTTTCCAGTTCATTTGGAATTCGTTGGCCAGCGGGGTGAAAGCTTCGATGAAGCTGTCGTAGTTTAGGCGAAGAGAGTCTGCGCCAATCTCGTGGCGCATGAAAAAACGACCGGTCTGCAAATCGGTATGATGGCTGGCTTCTACAATGGTACCGCCATGATCGGCTAAGAACTGGGAAACCCGGGCAACCAGGCCAACCTGATCGGGGCAATCGATAACTAAACGAAACGTATGCTGCATGATGATTATAACTCTGAAAAATATGCCTCATGTTTTACCATGCGGTGCGCATCTGTAAAGCCGAAATTAATATATCTCATAGCAGTCCCCGGCGAAGCCGCTCGCGAACAGAAATATTCGGCTCCAATGACCAGGAATGTCGGATGGGATACCGTACCCCAGAAGGTGTTGAAACCGACTCAAAAAAGTGAAAATCCTGACAGTGCAATTTTAGTGATGGCGGGAGTAGAGGTGCAGGTACCTTGCTGGTGGCTTTTCTCACCAAAGTAACGTGCGGACGATATTCCCGACTTTCTACCGGAATGCCGCTGGCCCGGGCAGCTTTGCGGATTTCCTTTGCCAGTTTCATCAGCGGCTTTTCGGGCGAAGAGGGCGCGGCAAAGAGAATTTTCGGGCCGTCCCAATAGCCGGTGGTATCCAATTTAACATCAAAAGGCTCAGCAGTGAGCTCGTCCAGAATGGAAAGTAATTCGTCATGCTGGCGGGGAGTGATGTCACCAAGAAATGCCAGCGTGATGTGATAGTTTTCTGGCGGTACCGCAACCGGCGGACTTTTCTGATTAGGCAGTAATCCTTCAGGCCGCTTGGCAGACACAGACGGCAGGGCTTTCTCACGCCATTCTGCCAGGGCAAGTTTGTTGTTAGCGGACAAGTCCAGTCCGATGAAGCTACGCATAATTGAGTTTCCACTGAATCTGAACGGGCTGATCCCAGCAAATCGAAAAGTAAGTATACCAGCCCGTGCAAAATCATGGCAGGCAGGTAAAATGCGCCATACAACAACCACACTGAAGCACTATGACTGCCGCCAGAACTGATTTGCCTGCCAGCGCCCTTATTCCTGAACTGCTCGATGCCGTCGCAACCGGCAATGTGATTGTCGGCGCGCCGCCGGGAGCGGGTAAATCAACGGTTTTACCCCTTGGTCTGTTAGAGGCGGTGGATGGGCGTATCATCATGTTGCAACCCCGTCGTGTGGTGGTACGCAATCTGGCAGCTTATCTGGCATCCCAGCTGGGTGAGAAGGTAGGAGAAACGGTGGGTTACCGTATTCGCGGTGAGAACAAAACCAGTGCGGCTACCCGCCTTGAAATAGTAACTGAAGGGGTGCTTTCCCGTCTTATTCAGAACGATCCAGAACTTACCGGCGTTTCTTTGATCATCTTCGATGAATTTCATGAACGCAGCCTGCATAGCGACTTTGGCCTGGCACTGACGCTGGAAGTGCAGGAGGGCTTGCGCGATGACTTAGGTGTTATCGTCATGTCTGCCACGCTCGATGTGGACGAACTGAAAACGCTGTTGCCCGATGCCGCAGTGTTAAAGTCGGAAGGCCGACAATTTGAGGTGGAAGAGGTCTACCTTGGACAGCCTGCTGCACATCAAATGCATGAAGCCGTGGCTCGCGCGGTGAAAAACAGCGTAGATTTGGATGATGGCGACATTCTGGTATTTTTGCCGGGCACCGGCGCTATCAGGCGGGTTGCGAATTTGCTTCATGATCGAAATGTGTCGTCTCATTGTGTGATTCATCAGCTGTACGGTGCGCTCACTAAAGATCGGCAGATGGCGGCGATTCAACCGGACGAAAATGGTAGAAGAAAAGTTATTCTTGCAACGAATGTCGCTGAGACCAGCCTGACCATTGAGGGCATTTGTGTGGTGATTGATAGTGGCCTCGAAAATGTAGCGACCTTCCATCAATCCAGTGGTTTTACCCAATTGAACACCCAATTAATTTCTCAGGCATCAGCGACTCAGAGAAAAGGCCGAGCTGGACGACTCGGGCCGGGGAAGGTGTATCGTTTATGGAGCAAAGAACAGCAAGATCGCCTGGCTGGCTTTCCCGTTCCGCAAATTCAGCGTGAAGACATCACATCGCTGTATCTCGATGCGCTGGCATGGGGCACGAAGCCTGAAGACATGGCCTTGCTTACCAAGCCTTCTAAAGCGCAGTGCAACGGTGCGATCCAGCGTTTGCAAGCCCTTGAGGCACTTGATGATAGCGGTAACCTCACGGGAACCGGGCGACAGATTGCCGAGGTGCCCGCACAACCCGCTATCGCAGCGATGCTGATGAAAGCCGAGGCGCTGGAATCGCAATTCAACGGTCTGTTTACAAAGGGCACCATCAAAGAAGCGGCATGTTGGATAGCAGCGGTTGCTGAAGAGAATATTATGCAGTCGTCAGGTATTCGCCTTTCAACATGGCTACAGCACGCAGAGGCTTCCACTGTGGAACGCATGAAAAGTCAGGCTCGACGGTACGCAAAACTGATAGCGACGGAGTTAAAACATTCGCCCGATAAGCTGCCCGCCAGAGCGCTAAGTCTATGTCTTGCGGTTGCTTTCCCATTTCGGGTGGCATATCGCCGCAAGAGTAACGAGTATAAGCTTGCCAGTGGCCGCGGCGCGAAGTTACCAGACAATGTTATTGAGAAGTCGGATTGGCTGGTAGTGTTAGATGGTCAGGTGCTGGGAAGTGACGTTACTATTCGAACTGCAGAACCGGTAACCGACTCGGATTTGCGAGCATTATTTCCCCAGCATTTTAGCGCTCGGGAAACAATGATCTTCAATGCTCAGAAGAAGCAGATGGAGGCGCGAACCACTGAAGGTTTTTATAACATTACGTTGAGTAGCGAACCCGCTACTTCGGTAAGTGAAACCGTCGTGGCTACGGCATGGTATCAGCTTCTTGAAGCGACGCTCTTGAATGACTGGCCGATGTCTGAAAGAGACCGGACATGGTGGAACAGATATCAACTAGCTTGTAAGTACTCACTACGGCAGCCGCAGGCCTTTGATGGCGACGCAAATTGGCAGCCCGCAGACTCGCCTTTATCTTTACTGCAAGCTGATGAGCTTAAAAAGCGACTTGGGAAACTCCGTCGCTGGGAGCAGCTTGAAAGTCTTAGCTGGGCAAACCTCTGCCACCAGGCATTGCCTTGGGGACAGCAGCATGCAATGGACACTTTCCTGCCAGTGAGTATTACGGTACCTGCTGGCGAGAATCGAAAGTTGGTTTATCGGTCTGATGGCGAAGTGATGCTTGCAGTAAAGTTGCAGGAAATGTTCGGGCAAACTGAGCCTGTAACGGTAGCTGACGGAAACAGAATCGTGACGATTGAGTTATTGTCGCCGGCCGGACGACCCATTCAAACCACCTCCGATCTTAAAGCGTTTTGGCAGGGCAGTTACTTCGATGTGCAGAAAGAAATGAAAGGTCGCTATCCTAAACACCGATGGCCTGACGATCCGATGAGTGAAAAACCTGGGCGTTCGATTAAAACGAGAAACAAGTAGCCCGACCGTCGCTCATAAAAAAGTTATTTCCCGTGCTGTCTACTGCTATTTAGTGGTAATTTTTCATGACTCAACCCCTTGTTTTTGAAAAAGATAATGAGGGGAATTCCATCATAAATACCCTGTATATAAATTAAGCGACTGATATTTAAGTAAATATTAGGCGGCATAGTTATTTATAAATTTTATTAGACAAAAGTCGCATAAAAAGTCTTTCTGAACCCGTTGTAAAAGTATGAATAAGCGTGTTTATATAGGCATTGTTGTACATATTTACGTCAACAATAAGAGGGAGACGAAATGAGTAAAGTTGCACTAGTCACAGGCGGTACCCGAGGAATTGGTGAAGCGATTTGCACAGTATTAAAAGATGCTGGTTATACTGTTGTGGCAAATTATGGTGGTAACGATGAAGCAGCCAAAGCGTTTACTGAGCGCACCGGCATTCCTTCATTTAAATTTGATGTCTCGAATTTTGAAAAAACCAAAGAAGCAATTGAGCAAATTGCGACTGATTATGGCCCTGTAGAAATTCTTGTCAATAACGCCGGTATCACCCGGGATGGCACCATGCACCGCATGGATTTTGAACAATGGAATGCTGTTATTCAAACGAACCTTGCTTCCTGTTTTAATACTTGTCGTGCAGTTATCGATTCTATGCGCGAGAAAGGTTTTGGTCGCATTGTGAATATCGGTTCAATTAACGGTCAGGCTGGTCAGTATGGTCAGGTAAACTATGCCGCTGCGAAATCAGGAATTCATGGTTTTACCAAAGCACTTGCTCAGGAAGGTGCGGCTAAAGGGGTAACCGTGAATGCAATTGCACCGGGTTACGTTGATACTGAAATGGTTCGCGCTGTACCAGAAGAAGTATTGAAGAAGATTATTGCTAAGATCCCGGTTGGGCGTCTTGGTACGCCAGAAGATATCGCGCGTAGCGTATTGTTTTTAATTGGCGATGAAGCGGGTTTTATTACCGGTTCAACTCTGTCGGTAAACGGTGGTCAACACATGTACTAAGCCTTTCGGCTCAGTACAGCACTTCAGGGAGCGAATGCTCGCTCTCTGAAAGATTCAAATTAGCTTTGCTTTTCTTGCTTCGGCGTTTCGCTGAAAACCCCTATCGCTTCCATCACATCTAAACCTGGAAATCCATCGGCAACCAAGTTTTTCGACAATTGGTATTCCCGAATACCTGAGCGAGTTGCAGGTCCGATAATGCCGTCAGGCTTGCCCACATCATAGCCCAATTCATTGAGCGCAGTTTGCAGCTTAATGATATCGTTGCGTTCGTAGGCGGGGAGTTCAGGTAGCGGCTTGATGAGTCCGGCTTCACCGGCAATTTGATCGGCAAGCTTCCCTACTGAAATCGCGTAAAACTCAGAATTATTCCACCGCATGATGATGCGGAAGTTGTGGTAGGCAATGAAAGCCGGACCATTATGCCCTGCTGGCACGACAACGTATCCTTTCTCGTCGCTACTACCCAGTGACCCGCCATTGGCTTTGGTAATGCCCATCTGATCCCAGTTGGTAATTGCCTGGCGGTTTTTATAACCGGTATCACGGTAGTCGAAATTTTCTGGTAAGTTAACTTCCCGGCCCCAACGGAAGCCCGGCTGCCAGCCTAACTGCGATAAGAAATTCGCTGCAGATGCCAAGGCGTCTTCTTCACTATCCCAGAGATTGATCTGTCCATCACCATCACCGTCGATAGCATAGTTCATGTAGGCTGATGGCATAAATTGCGTGTGGCCCATGGCGCCAGCCCAGGAACCGACCATTTGTGTTTGGTCGAGAGATTCCCGCTCAAGTAGCTTCACTGCAGTAATTAATTCTTTAGTGAAATAAGTACTACGACGCTCATCACACGCTAATGTTGCCAGCGAGTTTAATACGTTCATTTTGCCTTTGTAGGAGCCGAAGTTAGTTTCAAGACCCCAAAATGCAACAAGGTAGTGCGCCGGTACGCCGTACTTCTGACTCAGTTTACGAAGGAGTTCGCGATGCTTCGCGTACATCTCACGGCCTTTGCCAATCCGCCACTCGGTTACGCGCTTACCGTAATAACCCGGAAACGTTTGAACAAATTCTGGTTGGCTGCGATCGAGTGTAATCACTCTGGGCTGATATTGAATATTGGCAAACACTTTACTGGCAGTTTCGCCACTAACGCCCTGCGCAACGGCCTGTTGAGACAGTTCCGTTTTACACTGTTCAAAATCGGTGTTGGCGTAAACAGAAGAAGACGCTGCCAGTAATGACAGAACAGATAAACCAAGTTTACGCGGGATCCATTTAGACATGACAAATTACCCTTTTTGTTTAGGCGTTCATGCTACCTTAACTGTCCCTATTAGGGCGAGAGAAACATAGGGGAAAATACGAAACGCGCCTGACTGGAGATCAGGCGCGTAGAGATGGTAGTGCGTTAACCACAGAGTGATTAAGCGTATTTGTGGATGAAATCAGTGATGATAGGGCGCACACTTTGACGGAATTTAGATCCGCTGAAAATACCGTAATGACCCGCGCCCGGTTGAACATGATGCTTACGCATGCCTTTAGGGATATTCTTGCAAATATCCTGCGCAGCTTCCGTTTGGCCAAGACCGCAAATATCATCATCGGCACCTTCTACGGTAAGTAGTGCCGTATTTGTGATTGTTTCGAAATCAACCGGTTCACCCTGATAGGTAATAGCGCCGCGGGCAATTTCATTGTTCTTGAAAACGCGCTCGATGGTTTCGAGATAGAACTCAGCCGGCATATCTAAAACGGCCATGTATTCATCATAGAATGCGCGGAAGCGGTCAGCATCTTCCTCTTCGCCAAATACCAGGTTCTGGAAAAAATTCTGATATTTCTTCATGTGTGACTTCTGGTTCATACTAATGAAGCCACCGAGCTGCATAAAGCCAGGGTAGACCTGTCGACCTTCACCAGGATAGCCATAAGGCACTTTCATAATGGCAACGTTACGAAACCAGTTCATCGAGTGTTCCTGAGCGAACTCGTTTACCCTAGTTGGATTTTTTGAGCAATCTAACGGGCCGGCCATGAGTGTTAGTGACTTAGGCACACATTCATTTTTCTGCCCAGCCATAACGGCTGTTGCAATTAGCGCCTGCACGGTTGGCTGACAGATCGCCATCAAGTGCGTGCCAGGGCCAAGGAATTCGAGCATTTCGATAAGATAACCCACATAGCAGTCGAAACTGAAAGGGCCATCTTCAAGAGGTACTTCACGGGCATCAGCCCAGTCGGTCACGTAAATTTCGTGATCAGGTAATAATGCTTCAACGGTACCTTTCAATAACGTAGCAAAATGGCCTGATAACGGCGCAACCAATAATACTTTATGATGGTCGTGCACACCGGCTCGATGAAAGTGAATGAGGTCGCAAAATGGCTTACTAAATACGACCTCTTCTTTCACTTTATGCCGTTTATCGTCGATTTTTATCTCGTCGATATTAAACCCCAGCTTTTCGTAGCGTTGTGTCAGCCGCATAGCAGTTTCCAGCGAAGCGCGGGTGATGCGGCCGGGCAAGGTATGACCATAGAGATTGGAAGGATGGCTCGCAATATCGTTAAGCAGACTGAAACCCTCGTGCATAATATATGCGCCGCGTGTCAGATAATCATATGCCTGATAATTCATTACGTCTCTCCTCAAAAACTGGCTGGGGCTAAGACCTTTAGGGGAAAAAAAGGTTCACACAATGTGGAGGGGAACAAGAGCGACGAGAACGTCGCTCTGTCGGGTCTTTTACGCTTTAGCAGCGCTTTGGAACTTAGATGTCATTTCGTCGCTTAAGCCTTTAAACATTTCGCCAGCTTTTTGCTGTGCTTCTGAAATAATGGCGTAAGAGCTTTTAGCTGTATCAGTCACTGTTTCCTGAACAGTTTCTACATAAGCTTTGTTCATTTCAGCCAGTGCAGACATGTCTTTCTGTTGTGCTGCTTTCTCAAAATAAGACATGTTCTCTGATAACAGAGAGCTATACATGGCGTTTTGCTTCTCAGCCAGATCCTGCATAGTGCTCATGTTTAATGTAGCAAGGTCAGTCATAGGCTTCATTGCGCTTTTCATTTGCTCGTTCATTTGCTCAAACATTACTCTTCTCCAGTTTCTGGGTTGTTTTAACTTGTAGATTTACTTGCCGCAGGCTTTTTCGCAGCCGTACGACGGGTTCGGGTAGCAGGCTTTTTAGCCGGTGCTGCTTTGGTTTCAGTCGCAGCCTGCTTAGTTTCTTCAGCTGCAGCCTTTGTGGTTTCTGCGGCTTTCTCAACCGTTTTCTCCGTTGCCTCTGCGACCTTTTCGACGGCCTTTTCCGCTTCTTTCGTTACGGTTTCTGCTGCTTTCGCAGGTTTGGCGGCCGCTTTCGGTGTCGCTTTAGCGGCTGGCTTCGGCGTGGCTTTCTTCACTGCTTTTTTCGTTTCAGTGGTTGCCTTAGACGCCGTCTCTTTTGCTGCATCCGCCGCAGAAGTTAAGCTAGAAGCCATCACTTCTGTTACTTCTTCACGCATGGCGTTGAGCGTAGAGTAGGTATCTTTCGATGCGCTGGTCATGCGCTCACGAACTGATTCTGCCAGCTCTGAATTCGCATTCATCACACCTTTCAACTCCGTTTGCTTAGATACCGCTTCGATATAGTGCATACCGTCGCTCAGTAACCCTGTAAACAGTGTTGTCTGATGCTGAGACAGACTTTCCAATGTTTTTGTATTCACAGCAAACAGCGTATGTACCGGCTTAGTGGTACTTTTCAGCTGCTCTGAAAACTTGCCAAACATATTCTTCTCCTGACCAGTTGATGGTTTCCATCTGCTGCGTTGCAGCAATCTTTGGTTAGATATTAAGCAATCGAAATCAGGAGATCAACTAAAATGTTGCGGTGCAGCAAGAATAGTTAGACGAATAAATAATAAGCAAATAGCTTTTTATGCTGCTTTGCAGCAAAGTGGCGTTAAGGAGGGAGACAAACTTACTTTTGCGACTTTTTCCACGCTTCCATATTTTGTTCAACCATTTTATTGAACATACCAAAAGGCGTGTTATCCATCATATTCTTCATCACACCCTGAACCTGATCATGCTGCTCAATAAAGGCCACTAACGACTGTTCTAAATACTGACGAAGAAAATATTGCATGTCAGTGTCGTAATAGCGAATAAGTTGCTTAAGCAGGGTATTTGTCAGCAGAGACTGATTTTCGTTGGCTTCAGATTCACTGATGATCTGCAGGAGTAATGACTTGGTGATGTCATCTTCGGTTTTGGAGTCAATGACCTTAAATTCCTGCCGTTCATTAATCAGTGTTTTAATGTAATCAAGGTTTACATACTGACTCTGTGACGTATCGTACAGTCGGCGGTTAGGATATTTTTTAATGATGATCATGACGTTACCTCTTCGGTTCAATACGCAGAGTAGCGCATTAGACGCTCCACCGGCAACTTAAAAGGTGTGAAAAAAAGCGACACTGTTGCACAACAATTACCGGTGAAAATATATGCTCTTTTCTTAATTGTATGATATTGCTGGGTTTTGTCGGGGTGGCATGGTTATCGCTGTAGTGATGATGAGAGCCGTTTTACGCTGAGTCTTAAGGTTAGACGGCAATTCGAATCCAAATTGGAGATCAATATGAATAAATTCGTCAAATCATTAGCGCTTGGCCTGGCAGTAGCATGTTCTGTTAACTTCGCTTCACAGGCTGCCGAAGATACCAAAGAGACGGGTCTATCCAGCGCACCTACTATGCAAACTGAAAATTTTGATGACGCAACTCTGGAAAAATTTACTGTTGCGATGAATGCAGTTAGCGATGTAGCAGATAAATACCAGTCTGAAATCAGCGGCGATGAAACGCCTGAAAAAATGCAGCAAATTCAGCAAGCAGCGCAAACTGAAATGGTAAGTGAAATTGAGAAAACAGGTCTGGAAGTGCAGACCTACACCACAATTGCACAATTAGTACAAACGGATGAAAAACTGCGTTCACGTGTACTAGACATCGCTAAAGAGAAAAACAGCGAGTCATAATTTACCGCAAACCGAATAGACAAAAGCACTGGGGCCGGAAGGCCCCTTTTTTTGTGCCTGTGATCGGCGGTGTTGTGAAGGGAACTGCGCTATCGGCGGAGAGAGGGAGCGGGCTATCTGCGGAGGAGGGAAGCGAATTCTGAACGAGTGAATTGGAGAATCTTATGCGAGCTTTTGCGTATGAAGTCCGCTGTTTTCGAAAGATATTCCTAAAACACCGATACGGTTTCATGTCGAGTGTGCAAGCGCAGGTGGGGGGCTACTGTAAAATCTAAACCGTCTGCCGCAGGGATGGGTTCACGCCGTGTTTAGATTTTACAATAGCCCCACCCCGAGAGCGCTGCTCCACACCTCAGCCGAGTTGTTTTTTCACGTACGAGCCGGGCGCGGCTTCGATGACCGGGTATTTTTCGTGTTCACCGGGTTGGGGGGCGTTTACTTTGGTTTTGCGGTGGCTAATAAGCCATTCGTGCCAGTTCGGCCACCATGAACCTTCGTGCTTCACCGCACCGTCGAACCATTCACTGGCACTTTCAGGCAGATTTTCGTTCGTCCAGTGTGGATATTTGCCGGTTTCTGGCGGATTAATAACGCCAGCCAGGTGGCCTGAACCTGCCAGTACGAAACGGGTATCGCCTTTCACTAACTGCGTACCTTTGTATGCGCCTTGCCACAGTACGATATGGTCGGCCAGAGTCGTCAGGAAGTATACCGGTACATCAATGTTGCCAAGATCAATTGGAATGCCATCCACTTCCACCGCGCCCGGATCTTTCAGTTTGTTTTCCCAATAGGTGGTACGAATGTACTGCTTGAAGCAAGACGCGGTAATGTTGGTCGCATCACTGTTCCAGAACAAAATGTCGAAAGCCGCTGGGTCTTTGCCTTTAAGGTAGTTATTAATGAAGTACGACCAAAACAGGTTGTTCTCACGCAACAGGCTGAAGCTCAAACCCAGAATGCGGCCATCGTAAATACCCTTAATGTCTGCATTTTGCTCCATAATGGGCAAAGCGTCTTCAGTGAGGTAGTTGCCAACTTCACCGGGCTCGCTAAAGTCCAGTAGCGTGGTGAGCAGGGTGAGTGACTCGATCCGGGTATCTTTTTTCGCTCGCAGGTAAGACGTAGCTGCACTTAATAGTGTGCCACCAACACAAAAGCCCACCATGTTCACTTTTTTCTTACCCGTAATGTCGCAAACCACATCCAGTGCTTCTATAGGGCCTTGTTTCATGTAGTCAAAGAAGTCTTTGTCTGCCAGTGATGCATCCGGGTTTACCCAGGAAATCATGAACACTGAGAAGCCAGAATCCAGTAACCCTTTTACCGCAGACTTGCGCTCATCAAGGTCAAGAATGTAGTACTTATTAATAAACGGCGGTACAAACAGCACTGGCGTTGAATAGGTTTTCTCCACCTTAGGTTTGTAATGAATCAGCTGCATGAGCTCATTTTGGTAAATCACCTGGCCTTCCGTTGTAGCCAGGTTCACACCCACTTCAAAAGCATCCATATCGGTTTGGGTAATTTTGAAGGCTTCCAGCGGACTCTTTTCCAAATCACGCATGAAGTTCTCGATACCCTTCACCATGTTCTGGCCTTTGGTTTTAAGAATTTCTTCGCAGACTTCCGGGTTAGACAGCAGATAGTTGGTAGGAGACACCGAGTTAATATACTGGCGAGTATAGAACTTCACTTGTTCTTCTGATTTTGGATCTTTGAACTGCATGGATGAAATCATTCCCTGCAACATTTTAGAGTTAATCAGATAAGCCTGTTTCATGTAACTGAAGATAGGATTGTCTTGCCAGTCGGTGTGGGAAAAGCGGCGGTCGCTTTTTTCTTCCTGCATGACAGAATGGGAATTTTCGCCCAGCATCGCTTTTGTGGCTTGTTGCCACAATTCAGTTTGCTGACGCATAAAATCCATTTGGGTTTGAATGAGTTTGGCTGAATCAACTTCTACCGCGTCGCCTGAAAGCAATGTGCCCAGCTTCTCCGGATCGAACATAGCGGACGTCTCCTCGCTGCTATTTTTCTTGGTAAGAATATTGTGAACCATTGCATTAAACTGCTGCGCATACTGATTCAGTGTGTCCAGAATATCGTCTTTGTCCTGCTCGTGCACAAGACACCTCCATGCTTACTTTTTGCTGGTTCCTGCAGTGGCCATGCTCTCCAGCATTTTCTGATAATAGGTAAAGGCCTGCTGACTGCCATCCAGGTATGGCTTCAGCATTGACAACATTAGCTCCTGATTGCCGCTTTTGATTTGCTCTGTGAGTTGTGAGATGGTGGCTTCATGGATTTTGCTCATGTCCGGCCAGCCCATTAATTCGCGGGCTTCCTGTGGGGACAGGTCAACATCGATAGAAATTTTCATATTTCGCTCCTTTCTGGCTCATCCAGCCATCCGGATTGATGGTTCTGACGTAAAGGTTTTATCACAACAGAACGACAATGATTTTTACGGTAACATGCGGCTGGCAATTCCGCTGCGAAAACCGCAAAATCCCTTGTGACATTTTCTATATTGGCATGATAAGTGGCTAAAAAACAGACGAAAGTAACGAAACCGAAGAAAATTGGTAGTAAGCCCCGTCGGCGCTGGCCCGGGCTGCTTTTTAAATTATGCCTGGTTGGCTTTGCCGTGTTACTTGGCTACATGGTGTATCTCGACGCACAGATAAAACACACTTTCACCGGTAATAAGTGGGAAGTGCCTGCACAAATTTTTGCTCGCCCGCTGGTGCTGTCTGAAGAACAGGAAATCACTCCGAAAGAAGTCCTCGATGAGCTGAAATTACTCGGCTATCGCAGCGTAAACTCGCCTGATAGTAGCGGTGAATATCGCTATACCCGAAACAAGTTAGTGATGCAGCGCCGGGCGTTCAGTTTCCCCGACGGTGATGAGCCGCTAAGACAAATCACTATTAGCTGGAGCGGTAATCGCATTGGTTCAATTAACGACGACAGTGCCGGGCAGTCGCTGAACCGTATTCGCCTGGAGCCCTGGCTGGTCACTCGTATGGTGAGCAGCAGCCGTGAAGATCGCATGCTGGTAAAACTGGATGAAGTGCCAGCATTACTGCCCAAAGCGTTAATACTCACTGAAGACAAAGATTTTTATTCACACCATGGCGTGGCACCGCTTTCGATTTTACGGGCGTTGATAGCGAACATTCGCGCAGGCCGCACAGTGCAGGGCGGCAGTACGCTCACGCAGCAGTTAGTGAAAAATCTCTATCTTACCCGGGAAAAAGCCATTACCCGCAAAATCAAAGAAGCGCTGATGGCATTGATCATTGATGCCCGCTACAGCAAAGATGAGATCTTGCAGGCGTACCTTAACGAGGTATTCCTGGGGCAGAATGGAGACATGGCGGTGCATGGTTTTGGCCTCGCCAGTTACTTCTATTTTGACCGTCCGGCAAACGAGCTGAGTACCCCTGAAATCGCCACGCTGGTGGCAATGATCAAAGGGCCCTCTTATTACAATCCTCGTCGCTACGAAGAGCGAGTATTGGAGCGTCGTAATCTGGTATTACGCATACTGTTTGAAGCCAATGAGCTCGACCGGGCTGCCTATGAACGCGCGGTGAATTCACCTATCGGCTTGGCTTCAGGTGCGAGTTTGGCAAGTGGTAAGCATCCTGCCTTTATGGACAAGGTTCGTCGGGAGTTAACGGAAATTCTGGCCGATCCTTCGCTACGGGACTCTGGCGTTAAAGTATTTACTACGCTAGATATTTACGCGCAGCGCCGGGCAGAGAAGGCCGTTGCCAGTACCTTAAACGGTTTACAGTCAGACCGTAAGGCACAGTTGCAGGGTGCTATGGTGGTAACTGATATTGCCAGTGGCGAAATTCGCGCTATTGTTGGCAGTCGCGAAACCGGATTTAAAGGGTTTAACCGTGCGCTGGATGCCAAGCGTCAGGTGGGATCGTTGATCAAGCCTGCGGTATATCTCACTGCGCTGGAAGATCCTGTTTCGTTTAATCTGGCAACACCGCTTCAGGATGAACCCATCACGCTGGAAAATGAAAGCGGAAAAACCTGGTCACCCAAAAACGCAGACAAGAAATTCCGCGGGCAGGTACCGCTGGTGGAAGGTTTGTCTGAATCACTCAACGTACCCACGGTTAACCTGGGTATGCAGGTAGGGCTAGAAAACGTAGCAGATACCATTCATCGTTTGGGCGTGGAAAGCACATTCCGCGAAGTACCAGCAATGACGTTAGGTGCTATGTCTTTATCACCGTTGGAAACTAACCAGATGTACCAGACCATTTCTAATAATGGCCGGTATATTCCGCTTCATACTGTTACGTCGGTGGTGTCTGCAAACAACCGCTTGGTTTGGCGACATGCAGAGTATTATTCGCAGCGAGTAGACGAGGCGGCCACTTATCTGCTGAATTATGCGCTTTATAAAGTTACCACGGAAGGCACGGCGAAGCGGGTAGGGCAAACGTTCCCCAATATCAATATGGCCGGTAAAACGGGGACTACCGACGATTATCGTGATAGCTGGTTTACCGGCTTCGACCGCAACAATGTGGCCACGGTTTGGGTCGGCAACGATGACAACCAACCGGTTCTACTTACCGGTGCGGGCGGTGCGCTGCCAGTGTTTGTGAACTACCAGAAATCACAGTCTCCGAAATCGTTATCCCGTCGATTCCCGCAAGGGTTGGGGATTGCACATTTCGACAGCAAAACCGGCGCTGTTACCATTGCTGGTTGTCCGGACTCTATGAGTGTGCCAGCGATTTTGGATGTGCTGCCACCACCAAGTCAGGATTGTTATGGTCAGCCAGTAAGGCAAGAACAACAATCGGGTAAGAAAAAGAGTTGGTGGGAGCGGTTATTTGGTGGTTAAGCTAGCAATGGGTAAAGGCCATTGCTCTTCCATAACTGTAAAGACGTAAAGACGTAAAGACGCGGGCATAAAAAAGCCCTGCGGCCAGGATATATCGATTAATTAAAACTAGTACGCGATATATCAGCTGACCCAGGGAAAGGCCCTACGGGAGCGTTGGGATTAGTGAAAGCGGGCTGCGAGGCTTTGCAGTCCGCTGAAAAGTACGGCACTGGCCAGGTATGCAACAACGGGCCCAAGCGCAAGAAGTAATAAACCACCGGAAGTTATCATCGTTACTCTCCATTAACTAAGATTAGAAACTGCGCGCTGGCTGACTTCCCGGCAGTTAATTGTTTAGTCGTATTTGCGTAAGTGATAGTTGAATAGCGATAGTTGTGCCATATCGCTTAAAATTCCACTTGTATTGATTTTAAAGGAATTTTTCTTTCGAAGAGGGCGCAAATAAATAATCTTGAAAGGAAAGAAACCAAAATTTGGTGAAAATAAAAAAGCAAAAGTGGTGAAAATCACCACTTTTGTTATTTGAAAATTGATGTTTGCCCGTAAGCACCACTAGGTTTAGTCGTGAGATTTACCGCGGGTAAAAATTGATACCACGCCCACAATCAACGAGCCCGCAATCAAACCTGCTACTCCATCGATGAGCAACGGAATGATAAAGCCAAGCTGCTCAAAGCCATGACTCATACTTTCTGCAACATGATGCAGGAAAGGGATATTGTGAGTGAGTATACCGCCACCTACCAGAAACATGGCGATGGTTCCCACAAACGCGAGTACTTTCATTAAAATTGGAGCCGAAACCAAAAGCGCGCGCCCGGTAATACGTTGAAAACCATTGTAACCGCCAGTGAGAGACTTTCTGAGCAGGTACAGGCCAACATCGTCCATTTTCACGATACCGGCGACAATGCCATAAACGCCAGCCGTAATACCCACGCTAAGCGCACACAAAACACCTAATTGGGTGACTAAATCGGCACCTTGTACACTGCCGAGTGCGATTACAATGATTTCAGCAGAAAGAATAAAATCGGTACGAATTGCCCCTTTAATTTTATCCTTTTCCATTGCCACAAGGTCGACATCTTCCTGCGCCAGCTTGGCGATTCTCGCTTCCCGTTCGGCCTCGTCCTGCTTATGGAACAAGCTATGAATGACTTTTTCTGCTCCTTCAAAACACAGGTACAAGCCCCCAATAACCAGCAAGATGGTGATAAGTACAGGTATAAATACACTGATCAACATGGCTGCGGGAACCAGGAACACTTTGTTTAGCAATGAGCCTTTCGCGACCGCCCACACCACAGGCAGTTCTCGTTCAGCGCGCACGCCCTGAACCTGGTTCGCATTAAGGGCTAAATCATCACCGAGTACGCCGGCTGTTTTTTGAGCGGCGACCTTAGACATGGCTGAAATGTCATCGAGCAGGGTGGCGATATCGTCAATAAGAGCAAGTAAGTTGGCGGCTGCCATGGATATTTCCTATAAAAATTTCAGCGGGTAGATTAACCACAGTTATGGTTGTGCGCAATATGTGGGCTAGCGGTTCTCGTCGTCTTTTACACCTTTGTTCAGGTGTTTATCGATAAACTTATCGAAGCCGTTGCTTCTATTGGAACAAGCGACACGCCCGCCGGTAAAGGTGGCGATAGTGGCAAGCACATTCGTTGTTGTATCGGAACAATTTACGTTAACCGTAGGTGGAGCGTTCACTTCTTCTTCAAGTTTATCTTTGCGGGGGTCGACAATATCAGGCGATGTCTTCTGCTTTCTATATTCTTTCGATGCCATTTCAGCGTCTCGTTGCCGAGCTTGCGCTTGCTGTTGGCTAAAAAAAGCATCCAGTGCACTTCGTGATGTTAATGAGGTCGCAGGGCGACTTCCCTTTTCTGATACTACTGGGGCCGGTGCAGAAGGTGTGGCCTCCTTCGTTATCGATGTGGGGTTTTGAACCGGCTCCTGACTCACCTTTTCAGCAGGCACGGGCTCAACGGGCTCAATGTCGACTCTCTCGATTTGAGGTAAAGGTTCTTCAACAGGCTGTGTCGCCGGCGGTGACGCAATGGCGGGCTGCGGCAAATTTTCTTCGCTAGTGACTGCCGGTCTCGGTGCTTTGAACACTAATCTTGCGTTAATTGGAGGAGGCAGTTCGGGGGCTGGAATAGTCCTGTTCCTTTCAGCGGTTGCGAGAATCACAATCAGTACAGCGTGTATTACCACAGATGCAACAAATACCCCTCGTCGCTTTTTGCTGTGAGGCGTCTCAATATGTGGCCTCTGAGGCGCAAAGAAAGGGCTTTCCATTATTTCCATACGCATCAAAGACCTGAATAACTGCTTGAAGTTCCGTCATTTACAATACCATTTCCTAACAGTTTTTACCTTCGCACCAAATTGGTGCTATCGGTGTCTAGTGATCACATGTGGTGCAAAAAATTCACATTTTTTATTCATCGATTTGCATAAACATATGATTCTGTTGGATTAAAATTTATGGCATAGGACTTGTCTTAGATTGTGAAAACCCGCTTTAAGCGAACACAAACAACCATTATCTGGGAGCAACACATGAAACTAGTCACAGCTATCATCAAGCCGTTCAAGCTGGATGATGTTCGTGAAGCCATTTCAGAGATCGGAATCGACGGCCTGACCGTTACCGAAGTGAAAGGTTTTGGACGTCAGAAAGGACACACTGAACTGTACCGCGGTGCTGAATATCAAGTGGATTTCTTACCAAAAGTAAAACTGGAAGTTGCAGTTGCAGCTGATCAGGTTGAGCGTCTGGTAGAAGCCATCACCGGTGCAGCGAAAACTGGCAAAATTGGTGACGGTAAAGTATTTGTCTACGACCTTGAACATGCAGTACGTATTCGTACCGGCGAAACTGACGCAGACGCGCTGTAAAAAACAAAAAGAGAAATTGCGGAGAACACAATGGAAATCACATTCGAACTTGGGTATGCATTAGATACCTTCTATTTCCTGATTTGCGGTGCGTTGGTCATGTGGATGGCTGCGGGCTTTGCAATGCTGGAAGCGGGTCTGGTACGAGCGAAAAATACAACTGAAATCCTGACCAAAAACGTCGCGCTTTACGCGATTGCCTGTACCATGTACATGATTTGCGGTTACAGCATCATGTACGGTGGTGGTGACTTCACTTTATTCCTTTCTGGTATTGTTGGTGACGGTGCAACTGGCGTTGCTGAAGATGCAGCCACTTACGCGCCATCTGCTGACTTCTTCTTCCAGGTAGTATTTGTAGCGACTGCTATGTCTATCGTATCTGGTGCGGTTGCTGAGCGTATGAAACTGTGGGCTTTCCTTACTTTTGCGGTTGTGATGACTGGTTTCATCTACCCAATGGAAGGTGCTTGGACTTGGGGTGGCGAAGCCGTATTCGGTATGTACACGCTGGGTGATGAAGGTTTCTCTGACTTTGCAGGTTCTGGTATCGTTCACATGGCTGGTGCTGCTGCTGCGCTTGCTGGCGTACTGGTTCTTGGTGCTCGTAAAGGTAAATACACTGCAGATGGCAAAGTTAACGCTATCCCAGGTGCAAACCTGCCACTGGCAACATTAGGTACATTCATCCTGTGGATGGGCTGGTTCGGTTTCAACGGCGGTTCAGTACTGGCTACTGCTACTGTAGAAAGCGCAAACGCAGTTGCAGTTGTATTCATGAACACTAACGCTGCTGCCGCTGGTGGTGCTATTGCTGCTCTGCTGCTGGCTCGCATCATGTTCGGTAAAGCAGACCTGACTATGGTACTGAACGGTGCGCTGGCTGGTCTGGTTGCTATCACTGCAGAACCTTCTACACCTACTCCGCTGCAAGCGACACTGTTCGGTGCGCTGGGTGGTCTGCTGGTTGTAGTATCTATCCTGTTCCTTGATAAACTGAAAATCGATGATCCTGTGGGCGCTATCTCTGTTCACGGTGTTGTTGGTCTGTTAGGTCTGTTACTGGTTCCTGTTACTAACGATGGTTCTACTTTTGGTGGCCAGCTGTTAGGTGCATTAACCATCTTTGTATGGGTATTCGTTACCAGCCTGATCGTTTGGGTAGTACTCAAAGCAATCATGGGTATTCGAGTATCTGAAGAAGAAGAGTTTGAAGGTGTTGACGTTGCAGAATGTGGCCTGGAAGCTTATCCAGACTTCACTTCTGGTCGTTAATACAGACTCCAGGAGACTTGATCAGGCAATTTAAAATACAACTATAATGTCTGACTCACCAAACTTATAACCCCGCTACCCGCGGGGTTTTTTCTTTCTAATCAAAAAAACTTACTGCATAAATCACTAAATTCGATTGGTCGGTTTTCTGCCCATTGTTGTACTAAAGTAAACGTAAAAGTAAACACCACAACAGTGACACTCTGGAGACCAATGTGAGCAAGAAACCAACTCTTACTACAAGCGCCGGTGCACCGGTCGAATCGAATCAAACAACCCGTACAGCAGGGGCCCGTGGCCCGGCACTGTTAACCGACTATCAGCTTATCGAAAAGCTGGCGCACCAAAATAGGGAGCGTATTCCTGAGCGCACGGTGCACGCCAAAGGCTGGGGTCTGCAAGGCACATTCACCGTGACTCACGACATCAGCAAATATACCTGTGCAAAAGTATTCAACGAGATCGGTAAGAAGACCGAAGTACTAAGCCGTTGGTCCACGGTGGCCGGAGAGTCTGGTGCTGCTGACACCGAGCGTGATGTGCGTGGGTTTAGTTTGAAGTTTTATACTGAAGACGGAAACTGGGATATGGTAGGGAATAATACGCCAGTATTCTTTATCCGCGACGGTTACAAATTCCCTGATTTTATTCGTACACAAAAGCGCCACCCTAAAACCAACTTACGTAGTCCCGAAGCCATGTTCGATTTCTGGGCGGCGCAGCCAGAGTGTGTGCATCAGGTAACCATTTTGATGTCTGACCGGGGTATCCCTAAAAACCCCATGTATATGAATGGTTATGGTTCTCATACCTTCAGCATGTGGAACGCAGAGGGCGAACGTTTTTGGGTGAAGTTCCACTTTAAAACACAGCAGGGCCACGAGCACTATACCAATGAAGAATCTGAAAAGCTGATTGGTAAAACCCGTGAGTCGTATCAGGAAGATCTGATCAATGCGGTGGAAGAAGGTAAGTATCCAAAATGGACGCTTTATATTCAGGTAATGCCAGAAGAAGAAGCGGGCAACCAGGCTTACAATCCTTTTGATTTAACCAAAGTGTGGCCACATAAAGACTTCCCGTTAATCGAAGTGGGTGAGTTGGAAATGCACACGGTGCCTGAGAACTATTTCCAGATGATTGAAAACGCGGCTTATAGCCCGTCTAATGTGGTACCTGGTATTGGTTTTAGCCCGGATAAAATGCTGCAGGCAAGGGTCTTTTCCTATGCCGATGCCCATCGCTATCGCCTGGGTACGCACTACGAAGCATTGCCAGCTAACGCGGCTAAGAACGCCAAGGTGAATCATTATCACAAGGATGGTGCTATGCGCTTCTTCACGAATGATTTTGATAATCCAGATGCCTATTATGAACCGAATCAGCACAATGGTCCGGTAGCACAGGTTGAAAATCCTGAACCGCCATTGCGTATTGATGGTGACGCAGACCGCTATTTTCAGGAAGACGCCGATATTGATTATGTGCAACCGCGCGCGTTATACGAAATGTTCTCGGACGAACAAAAGCAACGCTTATACAACAACTATGCTGCCGCGATGGGACCTTGTTCCGATAGCGTGAAAGAGCGTTGGTATGCAGTGTTGGAAAAGGTACATCCTGATTACGCCGCCGGTGTGAGAAAAGCCAATGAAGCACTTGATTCTGACGTAAATGCCGTGCCAGTAACCGATGAGACACCGTTAGAAGACAACTAATTGCTGATAAGCTAATACAGTAAAAAGCCCGGCTGAAAAGCCGGGCTTGGTTGTTTAAACTCGCTGCTAAATGTATTAAACGGTTATGCAGCTAGTCTGTGCGCAAACACCTAGGCGGTTTGCGCTAAATCAACAGCTTGCGTTGCGTCTTCATCTGACTCTTTAACCAGATATTTCGCAAGCTCTTCGTCCGTCACTAAACGCATTACGCGCATACCTTCCTGCTCGTAATCCTGGTTAATCAAACCTAACTCAGCAAATTGGGAAAACATATCGCAGGTCGGGTAAGCGCCCCATTTCTGTTTGAATACTTCAGCGTTCGCAACGATATCGCAAAGGTGATTAACCGGCGGGTTGTAGTGAGCATGGAACTGCTTAAACACCTGTTTGCCGGTATTCAGCAGATAAAGGCCCGCTTTACTGCAACGCGCAGCAAAATCGAGGTCACCTATACCAAAACCGTGGTAATCGAGGTCGAAGCCGCCTACGCGCTCGTAATCGATACGGGTGATGCCGAAGATGTTGGTATCGAAATTAATAAACGGTACTTTCTCAGGTGCGGTCACATTCGGGGCAACCAGTGATTGCAGGTAGCGTTCATCAATGTTATCTACTTTCTGTTCAAGCTGACTGACGTTAGCGGTGACCACTTTGCCAACGCCAAGGGATTTGGTCAGATCGCCAAGTAGGGTCTCTGGACAAATGCAGTCTACATCCAGGTAAATAAATTTATCGGTTTTGCAGGTGTCAAAGCCGCGATTACGGGCTTTGGGAATGGGAAGCTCTTCGCTTGCTGCAAAACGGTGCACAATAGGGAATTGCTCGCTACTCAGCAGCGATTCATCACTGGGGGGCGCCATCCACACAATCACCATTTCTTTTGGTTGAACAGTGGAGCGCTCGATACTGCTAATCAGGTTAGACAACTGCTGGGTACGTCGCTTTACAATAGTAACAATACTAAATTCAGTGCTCATGGCGTCGTCTCTCTGTCGGTTCATGTCCTAAAGGACGGGTTTAATAGTGATCCACAGATACGGCTAGTGGTGAGTCATTTGAGCAAAACAGTCAATTGATCGAAAAGAACACTGCAAACTTAGTTCCATCTTTCAACTTTAGTATAGTTCAAATGGTAACTATGCGACTTGTCGATAATTATTCTTTTGAACACTGTAAAGGGCGAATCGATGCAAGCTTTGTAATACACCATAAAAGCCTTTAAAGTCGGTAAATATTACAGGCACAGTGCACTATGGAGAGGATAATTGAACAATAACAGAGCAACCATCAAGCAGGCAGTCAAACTGTTCTGTGCGGCATGTTTTATGACAAGTGTGAGTTACTCTGTTAGTGCTTACGACAGGGTAACCGGAAAAATGTTTGCCAGCCGCTCAGAAGTTATTGCGCAGCACGGTATGGTGGCCACTAGCCAACCGATGGCAACCCAGGTCGGGTTAGACGTGTTAAAGCAAGGCGGCAATGCGATCGACGCGGCAATAGCTGCGAATGCCATGTTAGGTTTAGTCGAACCCACCGGAAGTGGTATTGGCGGCGACCTGTTCGCCATTGTCTGGGATGCAGAAACAAAAAAGCTTTACGGGCTTAACGCTTCAGGACGTTCTCCGCAGTCTCTCACCAAAGATATCTTCCTCGATAGAGGGTTAAGTAAAATCCCGTCATTCGGGCCGCTGCCTGTATCGGTGCCTGGTGCAGTTGACGGCTGGTTCGAGCTTCATAGCCGTTTCGGCTCACTGCCCATGTCATCTATTTTGACGCCGGCTATCGAATACGCCAAGCAAGGCTTTCCCGTGAGCGAACTCATTGCTTACTACTGGGACATGAATAACAAACGAATCGGACAATATCCCGGTTTTGCCGAGACTTTCCTGCCAGACGGAAAGCTTCCACAGAAAGGTGATACCTTTAAAAACCCTCGTCTTGCTGCGACTTACGAAAAAATCGCAACGGGCGGACGTGATGCGTTCTACAAAGGAGATATTGCCCGCGTTATCGATGCGTACATGAAAGCGCAGGGCGGTTATCTGAGTTACGAAGATTTGGCTGCGCATACGTCAGAATGGGTCGAACCTGTATCGACCAATTATCGCGGCTATGATGTTTGGGAATTGCCGCCCAACGGACAAGGCATTGCTGCACTACAAATCCTCAATATTCTTGAACAGTACGATATTGCGAGTATGGGATTTGGTTCTGCTGATTACATCCATACTTTTGTCGAGGCGAAAAAACTGGCTTTCGAAGACCGCGCTAAATTTTACGCCGATATGCACTTCGCCAGCGTGCCGGTAGATTGGTTAATCTCTAAAAACTATGCTGAACAGCGCAAAGCCCTTATCAAAAATGATACCGCGGCGAAGCGCTATGATGCCGGATTGTACGACGGCGACACCATCTACCTCACTGTGGCAGACAAAAGCGGCAATATGGTTTCTCTTATTCAGAGTAACTACCGCGGCATGGGCTCGGGTATGACGCCCACCGATCTCGGTTTTATTTTGCAGAACAGAGGGGAGTTGTTCACGCTGGAAGAAGGCCACGCCAATGAATATCAGCCAGCAAAGCGTCCGTTCCATACCATCATTCCGGCTTTTGTTACTAAGAACGGCAATCCCTGGTTAAGCTTTGGCGTAATGGGCGGTGGCACGCAACCGCAGATGCACGCGCAAATCATCGTAGATCTCATCGATTTCGGTATGAACTTGCAGGAAGCGGGTGACGCGCCTCGTATTTTGCACTCTGGTTCGAGCAGCCCTACAGGCGCACTGATGACCGACGGCGGTTTCGTTCATTTAGAATCTGGCGTGAGCGCACAGGTAAAACGCGAGTTGCTGGAACGGGGCCATACACTGCAACCTGCGGTGGGAGTTTATGGCGGATACCAGGCGATTATGTGGGATAATAAGCGAAAAGTTTACTTTGGTGCCTCAGAAAGCCGAAAAGATGGACAAGCCGCGGGTTATTGAGCCAAACTAATACCTATAGGTCCGGCGGAAAACACCATAAATTCAATAACCAGCGGGCGAATGGAAGAATAAAATGAGTCAACCTCAAAAAGGGGTGTGTGCTGAACCAAACCTGCATGCGCAGTATTTGCTGCTAAATGTCGTGGATGACGATGCGGAAACGGTTAGAGGCAAACTCGCCCGGGTTTTGGATATTTTTGATTACTACGAAAATGAGCACTACGAGGCCATGCTGACGGGGATGGTCGCCATTGGTGCTAATTTCTGGACAGAGGTGTACCCCGGCTTTATTCCTACCGAGCTGGCGCCGTTTCCTGATATGCAGTGTGAAGACAGAACCGCGCCAGCGACACCCTGCGATCTTTTCATTCAAATTCGTGCCGACCGTCTCGATATCTGTCATGCCGTAGGCATGGAGGTCATGGAGCTGTTGCGGCTGCATGTCGAGCTGGTAGAGCAAGTCCGCGGCTTCCGCTATCTCGATGGCCGGGATCTCAATGGCTATATTTATGCCCCCGATAACCCGCGAGGCATGCAGCGGCGAAAAGTGGGGTTGATTAACGATGAGCAAAACGAATTTGTTGCGGGAAGTTACGTGCACGTTCAGCGTTATCGCCACGATTTGCGGCGCTGGGAAAGTTTGTCTATGAGACAGCAAGAGCAGGTGATGGGGCTCACTCGCGAACATAACCTTGTCAGTCAAGAGCAAAATCCTATGTCGCACTGCATTAGAGCAAGTGTGAAGTTCGCTGACGATGATTTACCGGGGTTAATTAAACAAGGTATGCCGTACGGCGACCTGAGCACACAGGGGCTGTTTTTCGTTAGCTGCGGTGCCAGTGCACAGCCATTTAAAGCCATGTTGCATAGCCAGGTATTTGGGACAGGCGATGGCGACTATGATCGCTGGCTGGATTACACCAGTGCAGAAAATGGGGCGGCGTTTTTTGCTCCTTCTGTCACCTTCATCCGCGAACACGCGAAACAAAGCCTCGAGTAAGTTGCAGGGGGCTTACTGGCTCAGGCTGAGGGCGCCGTCCCAGTCTTTCGGTAAGGTTAATCCGCGATATTGCAGGCACACGTCAATATGATGCTGAGCAAGCTTATCTTCAGGATTAATTTGCTGTGCTTTCATGAAGTGGGCCAGCGCATCATCCCATTCCTGACGAATTCGACAGGCTAATCCGGCGGCGATTTGCGTTTGTACTGACAGACGCGCTTTCTGCTCTGCTTCACTAAGATGTTCCAGCACTTCATACACTTCAATGGCAGACTGACGCCCTTTCACTCGCACCCAATCGAGCAAGCGTGTTTTAAGCGGATAATCGGCGCCAATGGTTTGCAGGGTTTGCGCACTCACAATGATATCGGCATTGTATTTCGGCGTTAGCGACTCGAGTCGAAACGCGATATTCACACTGTCTCCAAGTACCGTGGTATCCATACGGTCATCTGAACCTACAGTACCAATAATAACGGGGCCAAAGTGAATGCCGATGCCCATGTTGATAGGCAGATACTCGCAGTTGTCGCGATGTGAATTGTATAAAATCAGCGCTTTGCGCAGGTCGATGGCAGCCTGAATAGCATCCCGTGCTTTATCTTTTGGCGAGCCACCGGGATGGTCGAACAGCGCCATGATAGCATCGCCGATAAACTTATCGATGAAGCCGCGATTCTGGTGAATAGGGTCGTTCATACGCAGGAAGTAGGAATTCAGAAACTTCATCAATTCCTGTGGGCTTAAGCGCTCTGAAAGGCCAGTGAAACCGCGTATATCGCAGAACAGGATTGCCACTTCGTCTTCGTCAGCGTGACCCAATTCCAGGGTTGAGGCCGGCCCATGTTTTGCAAAATGCTCAACAAACTGGCGTGGGACAAACTTCTGAAACGTTTTGGTTAGCAGCATGGCCTCATTGGCTTTCTCGGCATAGCTAGCTTCCCGTTCATCGGGAGAGTCTTTGATGGGCGTGTTGCGCGGATGCGTGTTTTCTAATTCATTCTTCAGAAAACGGATTTCCTGACGCTGCTGTTGCAGCAAATACACGGCGACACCGCCAAGGGCGATAAGCAGAATTATGAGTAACCAACTTAACGTCATGGTGTCACCGCAATCCGGGTTTTACAGCGAACCCAGCACTTTGTCAGCTGCTTCGAGGGTTTTTGCTACCACATCTGCAGTATGCATGCTGGAAACAAAACCTGCTTCGTAGGAAGCTGGTGCCAAATACACACCTTCTTTCAGCATGCCGTGGTAGAACACTTTAAACTGTTCCTGATTACAGTTAATCGCCTGCTGATAGTTGGTCACCCGCTCAATATCAGTAAAGAACAGGCCAAACATGCTACCGGCCACATTGGTGCTCATGGGAATGCCATGTTTGTCGGCAATTGCTTTGAAACCGTCGGCCAGCGCCTGGGTCTGGGTGAAGATTTCTTCGTACATGGCGTCGTTATCAATTTGGTCCAGTGCGGCTAAACCTGCAGCCATCGCAACCGGATTACCTGACAAGGTGCCAGCTTGATAAATCGGGCCGGTGGGTGCGATATGTTCAATGATGTCGCGACGACCACCAAAGGCACCTACTGGCATACCACCACCAATGACTTTTCCTAAGCAGGTAAGGTCGGGTTTGACGTTATAACGAGCCTGTGCGCCACCTTTAGCCACGCGGAAGCCTGTCATCACTTCATCAAAAATCAGCACGCTGCCGTAGTCATCACAAATTTTACGCAGGCCTTCTAAGAAACCTGGTACCGGAGGAATACAGTTCATGTTGCCGGCCACCGGCTCAACGATGATACAAGCAATGTCGTCGCCGTATTCTTTGAAGATAGCTTCAACGCTTTCCAGGTTGTTATATTCAACCGTTAGCGTGTGCTGTGCTACGTCAGCAGGCACGCCAGGTGAGCTTGGTACGCCAAGCGTCAGCGCGCCCGAACCGGCTTTTACCAGCAGAGAATCGGCGTGACCATGGTAGCAACCTTCAAACTTAACCAGTCTGTTACGGCCTGTGAAACCACGGGCCAAACGAATGGCTGACATGGTGGCTTCGGTACCGGAATTCACCATGCGTACCATCTCCATAGACGGTACCAGTTGGCTGACTTTCTCAGCCATGATGATTTCTGCTTCCGTTGGCGCACCAAAGCTCAGTCCATTCTGCGCAGCGGTAACCACCGCTTCACGAATTTTGGCATTGTTGTGACCCAATACCATTGGCCCCCATGACTGCACGTAATCAATGTAACGATTGTCGTCGGCATCCCAGATATAGGCGCCGTCGGCTTTGGTGATAAACCGTGGCGTACCACCTACGGCTTTAAATGCGCGTACCGGCGAGTTCACGCCGCCAGGAATGGTTTTCTGGGCGCGGGCAAATAGGGCTTCTGATTTTGTTGTCATAGTAATTACTGGCTCTTATTTGTGTACCAAACCACGTCGCGTTCATATTTTGCGACCAAATCCTCAACGCCCAGCGTCAGGGCAAAAAGTGCCATTCTTACCAACACACCGTTATCGGTTTGACGGAAGATAGCGAGGTTTGGGTTGGAATTTAAATCGTTATCAAGCTCGTTAGCTTCCATACGGGAGTCTCGGGGAAGTGGATGCATGATCACGGTTTTTGACTGAAAGTGTTTGGTGTAAATGGTTTGATTCAGGCGGAATCGGCCACGGTATTTGTTGGCTTCTTCCTGTGAGGGGAAACGCTCTTCCTGAATACGGGTTTGATAGCAGATGTCGGCTTCAACGCGACCATCGATATGGTCGGTGATGGTGAGCTTGTGACCGGCATTTTCAATGGCATCGATAATGTAATCGGGCATCGCCAGCTCAGCAGGTGCAATCAGCGTAAAATGAATGTTGTCGAACAGACACAGTAACTTAGACAAAGAGTGTACGGTTCGGCCATAGCGTAAATCGCCAATCATGGCGATATGCAGTCCATCGATGCCTTTGCCATTGTATTCCAGCTCACGTTTAATGGTGAACAGGTCGAGCAGCGCCTGTGTGGGATGCTCGTTGGCGCCGTCACCACCATTGATAACCGGTACCCGGCTACCTTCGGCAAATTCTGCCACTGAACCGGCCTGCGGATGGCGCATGGCGATAATGTCGGAATAACCACTTAACACCCGCGCGGTATCGTACAACGATTCCCCTTTCGCCAGGGCTGAGTTACTCATGCCGGTCGTTTCTCTTACTTCACCGCCTAACAGGTTGAAAGCGGTACCAAAACTCACTCGTGTTCGGGTGCTGGGTTCGAAGAATAAATTGCCCAGAATGGCGCCATCCAGCACGGTCGTTCGTTTTTGACGACGGGCGTAAGGTTCCATTGAATGGGCCACAGCGAAAACTTTTTCGATGGCGTCACGGTCGAATTGATTAACCGAAAGAATATGATTGCCAGTAAACTGTGACATTAAGCGCTCTCAATAAATGAAACAAACCTGAATAGTTTATCAAAAACCGCTCTAGGTGTAGAGATAAGATCGCTAATTAGGATTGTGAGTTTTTCTTCATGCAATCAGATAAACTGATCCTGTTATACTCAGGAAGGTTAACGATGAAAGAGCGTAATCCTCATTCGCAGTCCCGAAAGCCCCGCTCCTGGTGGCAAACCGACTGTGTGAAATGTCAGCGTATGCGTATGATCGTGTTGTGGGCAATTATTGTTTTCGTGGTGTATTTCTATGTCTGGAACTGATTCTGATTCGATTTTTGTTCGAGCGACGTCCAAAAGCAACGGTATTACCGCCCTGGTGCTAGGCGGTGTCGGTCTTTGCGTGTCGGCAGTCTGGCTTAATGTGTTTCCTGAATGGTTATTTCTTGCCGGTATTTTTCTTACCAGCGCGTCTATTGTGTCGCTGCTAATAGGGTGGTTTAAAGTGCGTGAACCCCAGTTCAGTATCGAAATTTCGCCAGACGAAATTCGCTATCACCATCGACTGGGAAATTGGCTGTTAGATTGGGACAATGTACAGCGTGTGGGGTGTCCCCGGGTGCAGCAAGGGCTCGACCATGTTGACCTGGAAGCGGTAGGTATTCGGATTAAAGATTATGGCGCGTTTCTTAATCAGGTTTCACCGCGCCTGGCTACCCATCTGCTGATGGAGCAGCGACCACTGTTACTGCATCAAGAGAATAACTGTAAAACCGGTGCCTGCTTTGATCAGAACATGTTTGATGATAAGCATTACACCGCCGCAGACGCGCAAACCTTTACCGGGGTTAAAGCTATGTTGGCAAACCGCATGACCCAGCTTAGAGAACTGCTCGGTTATGACGTTTTTATCTCGTCTTCAGATATCGACAGAGAGCCCACAGAGTTTGCGGCTTTCTTACGCCAATGTCAGCAAGCGCGGCAAGAACGCACAGTAGGTGAAGCCTGATAATCTGAGAGGCCTGACAATGCACCAGGCCATCATTTAGCTTAGCTACGAAATGAGTAACTCATTTCTTCCATGAAGCGGCGGGCTTCGGTCATCAGAATATCGCATTCAGACAACAGCGCGGGTAAGTGTTCTGCCACTAGGAAATGCTGTTCTAGTTTAAGTGCGGTTTCCAGCTCGTTGGCCAGTTCCTGCAATCGGGGCACACCGGTATAACAACAGGCACCATGCAGCTTGTGTACTTCCGCTTTTAGTCCGTCGTAATCCTTACTTTCCCACATGAGTTTTAGCGAAGCCGTTGTAGGCGGCAGCAGCATGATGAAATCGCCCAGCATGGTGCGGGCAGCATCTGGGTTCTGGTTCGTGCGTTTCACCGCCAATTGCCAATCAAGAGTGGGTAATGCCATGGCGGCAGGTGCCACGTTCTGACACCAGCGTTTGATGAGGTCTAGCAATGCGCCCATTTCAATAGGCTTAGGCAGATAGTCATCCATGCCCGATGCCAACAAGCGCTCTTGCTCTTCTTTAAAGGCGTGAGCGGTAACCGCGATGATAGGCGTGCCCATGTTCAGTGCCGTTTTACGGATTTGTCTGGAGGCTTGTAAGCCATCCATGCCGGGCATTTGTACATCCATCAAAATGAGATCGTATTCTGTGCTGTGACAGCGGTTTACCGCGTCTTGTCCGCTCATCGAGGTGGTCAGGCTTACAGGAGAATGGTCCAGCCAGGTATGCAGCAGCTTCAGGTTCATTTCCATGTCGTCGACGGCCAGAATGCGTGCTTTCGGCAAGGAATTCGTTTTTTCCTGTAACGGGTTGCGACGTTTAGCGGTTTTTTGATGCAGCAAACTTTCCAGTTTTGTGATCGTTACCGGCATACGAACCTGTTCATGGAAATGCTGAGCAAGGCTGGGATACTGATTAAACGGCTCTGGGCCGGAGTACCAGAGAATGCGCTTCTTCGCCGGAAATTCCACGGCTTCAGAGATATATTCGTTTCTGGATGCTATACGCGAAACCGGCACGGTTGCAAACAGTAAGTCTGCCTGCATGTCCAGGCCACGCAGGCAGGCAACAGATTCTACCGAGGTCACATTAGCGCCCAAATGTTTGAGTAACGATGCCGACGCCCGACGGGTATCGGGAATAGGGTCGAGTACTATCACCCGTTTGCCAATCCAGTCTGCGTTAGGAGCCAATGTGTACTTCTGGCTAAGCTGATTAGCGCGCAAGGTAATGTCAAAGGTACTGCCAATACCCGGTACACTGGTAAGGTCTAGCTTACCGCGCATCAGTTTGATGAGCTCACGGCAAATGACTAACCCCAAACCGGTTCCCTGATAACTGCGATTCAATGCATCATCTATCTGCGAGAACGCGTTAAACAGCTTTTTCTTGTCCTGGCGGCTAATCCCGATTCCGGTATCTTCAACCCGGAAGTGCAATTCGTGAATACCATGAGGTAGCGATTTACCCTTTACCGAAAGCGTAATAGTGCCGGAGGAAGTGAACTTTAACGCGTTGCTCAACAGGTTGTTTAAGATTTGCTTTATGCGGAAAACATCGCCGATGAGTTTTTCTGGTAACGGCGCAAGATCAAACACAAATTCAATACGCTTCGCATGGGCCGATTTGGCCATCATGGTCACCATGTCTTCCAGTAACTGATTCGGTGAAAACGGCTGGTTATTGATTTGCAGCTTACCGGCCTCAATTTTCGAGAAATCGAGTACATCATTGACGATACCGAGCAGATTGTCTGCTGCTGTGTTGATTATGCGAACTTGCTCTTGTTGCTCCACAGGCAGGGCCGTGTGGGTTAATTCCTTACTGAACCCCAGAATGGCGTTGAGCGGGGTGCGGATCTCATGACTCATGTTGGCGAGGAACTGAGATTTTACGTTACTGGCTTTAATGGCATCTTTACGTGCAATATCCAGTCGAGCGTTCTGCTCTTCAATCAATTCCATGTTATTACGCAAGTCATTGGTGGCCTGATCCACTTCAGATTCCATTTGGCTGCGACTTTTTTCCATGAGCGCGAACGAAAACATGCCTGCTTCAAGGAATACCCCAACCTGAAAACAATAAGTCGTAAAGTCGTTAGACGGCAGCAGTCCTACCAAACTCAGCATGCCGATAATGGCGCTTGCCGCCAACATTGACCAGGCAATGATAAAGTAGCGAGCGGGCTTGAAATGGTTAAAGAAAGCTTCAAAACCGGCGTAGATATAACTGCAAATGGCAATCATGCCCACGCCATACACCAGATTGTTTTTCCAGATATGGGGAAGAAAATCTACCAGGCAGGTTAGCCCCACAATAAATTGAAGTAACAGCAACGACTGGATCACGGGGTGTGCCGTGGGCGCGTTGTTCTTGGTTTCCAGAAATGACAGGGTAAAAAAGCCGGAACACATTCCGATGATCACGAATATTAGCTCGGTGTGCGAGGCGAACCAGGGCGCCAGTCCATCGCTGACAAACAGGTGTAAGTGACCGCCCCAGACAAACTGCCATAACATTACAGCCAGAATGTAGCCCACATAGGCCATTAGGCTGGATTCTTTGGCATCAACAAACAATACGAAGTTGTAGATGGCGAGAATGATCAGGCCGCCGTAAAACAAGCCCCACATTAAACTGTCGAGTTGGGCTCCAAAACTGTGATGCTGTTCCGTTTCAGCGCTTAACGGCACAATTAACGCCGAAGAGGTGCTTTCAATTCTAAGATACAGCTCCATGGGGGTATTAACGGGAAGTTCTACACGCATAGTAGGAACGCGATAGATTTGCTCTGACTGCAGCTTTCCCTGGTGACTTTGCTTTACGATCTCATTGCCTTCGACCAGATAAAAGTCCACTTTATCAAGCTGACTAAAATCGATATTGAATACCCAGTCATTGGCATTGCTGGTGTTATTAATTTTTGTGACCAGCCACAGCGCGCGGGACTGAAAACCAAAATTAGGGTTCGATTCGGTATAGAGCCTGAAATCTGGACGGCGTTTGATTGCTTCACTGATGGTCAGTTGAGAATCCGTCTCAAAATAAAACTCAAGGTTATCCGTTAATTTGGTTTCGACTTCTTCATTGATGAGTTGCAGCGTAGATTGCGCCAGCGCAGGCGACAAACTCACAGACCACAAAAACACCACGGCAAACCAGGACCACAGTACTGCGCGCATTCTTAATATCAGATTGGGGTTACATGCGCCTATTAAACCACCAAGCAAGGCGTTTGTACAAAAAAGCGCATGCTTTACAAAAAAAGGATCACTTTTTTAAATAATTAACAATGTGGAAGGCGTTTTCATTAGAGTGAAAAGGGCTAGTTGTAAGCCTGATGAAACAGGGCTTGCGGCACAATGGCGCCGGCATGTTGAATGACGATACCTGCTACCTTCGCGGCCTGCTCGGCAGCAGCTCGCACTGGTTTACCTTGCAGTCGGGCGGCAAGATAAGCACCGGTAAAGCCGTCGCCGGCTGATGTGGTATCGATAACCTTTTCGACAGGCGTTACTTCCACGCTCACCATCGTTTCGTTATGCAGAATTTGAATATGGTCTGTGCCATTCTTACAGACTATTTCACTCACCCCCATGCTGGCCAATGCGTCCATGGCATCGAAACCGTCCTGATGACCAAACAATAGCTTGTGCTCTTCAATGCCGGGAAACGCAATATCCGTTAGTTGGTAAGCGCGCTTAGTCCACAGAGCAGCCTCGTCTGCAGACTGCCACAGCGCGGGGCGATAATTGGGGTCAAAGGCAACCTGAGCACCCGCTTCCCTGGCTTCACACAGCATATGAAGTAGCTGCTCCCGCTGACCGTTATCCAGCACGGCCAGCGTAATGCCGCTGAGATAGATAAGGTCGACTGCCGGCAGGAGGCTGTTTTCTTGCAACCAAAGATTCACCCATTGCTTAGCCGCAGAGTCGTTTCGCCAATACTGAAAGCTACGTTCACCGTCATCGTCGGTGTGAATTGCGTATAATCCGGGCTGCTTATTGGGGTGAGATAAAATCATCGATGTATCAATGTGTTCACACTGAATCACCGATTTCATGTGCTCGCTTAGGGTATCGCAGCCAAGGGCGGTAAGCAGGCTTATTTCACCTTCTGGCAAACAGCGCTTTAAATACACTGCTGTATTATAAACGTCGCCAGCTACACCCTGACGGAAATGACCTTTGTCCGCCTCAGAGAGCTCAATCATCACTTCTCCGGCCAGGGTACAGCGGCGGGGACGGCTATTCGATAATACTGCTGATTGCAACATGGGTTTCTCTATGGCCTGCTAGGAACTGCTAACACGGTCAAGCTGATAGGCATCTTTATAGATGCCTCGTGCCGCTTCTTTAACCATTTCGGCCACTTTCGGCACCGCGCTTTTAGGGAACACTGCCGCGGGTGCAGTAATGCCTACTGAGGCAACCACTGTTCCCAGACTGTTTCTTACCGGCACCGCCACGCAACGTACATTCTCATTGTACTCACGCTCATCAACCGCATACCCCAGGGCACGTACGCGGTTTAGCTCTTTTTTGAGATCCTGCATGTTGGTGATGGTAAACGGCGTATGCTTCTCCATGGGGTGTTCCGACAATAGCAGCTCCAGGTTGTCGTAATATAAGAACGCCAGGAACACTTTGCCGGTGGATGAGCAATGCATTTGCGCTTCTACACCGGGGCGTTTCGATACCATCAGCGGATTCGGGCTGTCGAACACTTCTACAATTAGCGCCTTGCCATGATTCGGCACCGCCAGGTGTGCCGTGTGGCCGGTACGCAGCGCCAACCGCTGAATGTGTGGAATGGCCATTTGCTGCATGCGATCGGAATGGATGATTTGCAGGCCTAGCTGCATTAGATTGGCACCGCTGAAATACACCTTTCCGCGCTTCTCCAGCATTTCTTCGGATACCAGGGTACGCAGCAGACGGAAGACCGTGGTGCGAGGTAAATTTAGTGAAGCTTCCAGCTCTTGCATGGTCATTCCGCGGTCGCGACTGGCGAGCAGGCGGAAAACTTCACATGCATGTACAACGCTTGGGATCAGATAACGTTCTGTCATGGTTGTGTCCTTGTTTATCACTTTGGCTAGCGAGCCAAAAATCCACCGTCGACAGCCAGAATGTGGCCGTTGACATAGTTACTGGCTGCGCTGGCCAGAAATACCGCCGCACCTTGCAGGTCTTCGGCTTCACCCCAGCGGTTTGCCGGAATGCGTTTTAATATTTCGGTACTGCGGTTTTCATCGTCCTGCAATGCCTGAGTGTTGTCTGTACGAATATAACCAGGAGCAATGGCGTTCACCTGCACATTGTGGGTGCCCCATTCGTTAGCTAAAGCTTTGGTGAGACCGGCAATGGCATGTTTACTGGCCGTGTAGGCAGGCACAGTAATGCCGCCGCTGTAACTCAGCATGGAGGCGATATTAATAATTTTTCCGCTACCCTGTGCCACCATGGCTTTACCAATAGCCTGAGAGAGAATGAATGCGGAGTCGATATTGACCTGCATCACCTGCTGCCATTTATCCAGTGGGAACGCTACGGCAGGGGCGCGGAAAATCGTGCCGCCATTGTTCAGTAGAATGTCCACACCGCCATACATCCCCAATGCGTCTTCGGCCAGCCTGATGGTTGCCTCTGCGTTACTGAGGTCAGCAGCCAACGCCGTAGCTTCACTACCGGCATCGCGGATGGCGGCAACGGTGTCGTCACAACCACTGGTGCGGCTGCTGGCACAAATCACTTTGGCTCCGGCTTTGGCGAAGCCAATGGCAAGCGCCTGACCAATGCCACGACTGGCTCCTGTGACCAGGGCTACTTTACCTGTTAGGTCAAAAGAAATACTCATCCTTAATTACCCTCTTTATTGTCATTCGTTTTGGCCACTTCCACGGCATAAACGTGAACCGGGCCGTGCATGTTCGAGCGGAATACCACCCATTTATTGTCAGGAGTAAACGTTACGTTGGGCTCCAGCCGGTAATCATGGTTTTCCATGTTCACCAGGCGTTCTGCTTTGAGAACCGCAGGCTTAATCAGGGACTCGGCATCCGGTGCACTTATTCCGGCCACATCGTTAATGGGTTCATCGCGAAATAGGTAAATCCACTTGCCGTCTTCAGCCCTGGCCACCATTTCCTCATCGCCACCGTCGCCGGCAAACAGGGAGCCATCTGGTGAAACGTTAAAATGCACTGACCAATAATCACGAGGCAGATGACGCCACACGCGTTTGCCGGTGTTTAAATCCACGCTGGCCAGCCAAAATACTTCGCCACGGGGCGTTTGCAGGTCATAGAAAATCCGTTCGCCGCTGGCGTCGAAAAACTCATGCCCGGCAATCTCCATATTCATGGTGCGGGTGTGCATTTTTCGAATATCGCTGCCATCCACGTTCATGGTCCAGATGCGATCGACTTTGTGCCACGGGCCTTCATGACAGAACATGATTTTATTTGGATCTGCAGGCGAGAACTGAATGTGATTGAGCCAGTCAGTTGCCTGGTGGATAGTACGTTGTTCACCGGTGCGGGTATCGACCACAAACATCTGCATAGGAATGCGTGCTTCCAGACGTTCATTGATGCGCACTTCTTTGGCATCGGCAAAACTCAGCGGATTACCGTTTTTGTCGGTGGCTTCATATCGGGCTTCAAACCGCGCGTGACGGGGGCCTGATTCCATGCTGTATTCCTGCTCAGCAAAGGCACCTATCAGCAGGGTTTCATCTTTGTTGATGGAGTGCACCTTGCCCCGGGGAACCGTAGCCACATGCTTTACTTTGCCGCTATCGATGTTGATGGCCAGTACTTCAGTGGGAGACTGTAGCTCATTATTGGCTACCACTTCGCCGGTACCGGCGCCTTCAATACGAGTCACATACACATTACGGCTCGACGGACCCATGAACAGAATGCCTACGTCCGGATCTTCAAAAATCCGTTTTACCGAACCGTCTTCCAGGTTCACCACTGCTACACCTTTAGGATTGTCCACAGAAATCACCAAGGATTTGCCGTCGGCGCTGTAGGCGTTTTGATGGAAGTATAGCGAGCGGGAGCCGGCTTCTTCCGAAAGTCTGACAACACGGTGACCGGTGTCTTTATCAATCCAGGATTTTGGAATGGATTCGTCAGCTTGGGCAGGCACCGAGGCGATGAAGCTTGTCAGCACAATGCCAGCGAACAGCTTATACATTGGCATTGTGAGTTCTCCCTGATGCTGTGCCGTCCTGCTGAACCGCACCCACCGTGTTGTTACCCCAAAGTTCTTTGTAACTAAAGCCAGAAAGGTCTTCCACAATCGCCTGGTTTTCCGGGCTGGTGGGTTGAGTATTGCCTGCTTTGAAGTGCTCGATTTCATTCATCAGCACTTCATGCGTTTCTTTACTCAGGCGGAATTTGGTGGAAACAAAGAAGCCGAACAGCAGTACCAGGATCGGGCCGATAGCCATCATCAACACAATGGTAGATATAGCCTGGCTATTTTGTGTTTCGGCATTGGAAACAAAACCACCGAACTCTAGAATGATCCCCACCGACATCACGGCAAGTGCTTGGGTGGCTTTACGGATGAAGGTCATCACGCCGGCAAAGCTGCCTTCACGACGACGTGCCGTGACTATCTGATCCACGTCGGCCATGTAATTATAGGTATTCCAGGGAATGTAGTTCAGCGCTCCCCGGCCTAAACCGGCAATAACGACACCCACAACCAGCCACACAAAGTTAAAGTTGTCGGTGGTGGCGTACATGGCAACCAGCGAGATTATCGCAATAATGTACAGTGTCACGGCGACACGATAGCTGGGGGACGGGCCAAATCGCATCACCATAGGAATGGCAACGGCAACGGCAAATAGCTGTGCAACATAAGTCACGGCCATCATTTCAGACGCAATGACTACCGAGCCGCCAATGGCGAATACCACAAAGTAAGTGAACACGGCGTTGAACACATCCTGGCTGATGTAACCACCCAGATACATGCCCAGATGCAGACGAAACGCACGGATTTTCAGGGTAGACATGAGGTTGGTATAAAGCGCCTTCATGGTACCTGATAAAGTCCAACCTTCGCCTTTTGTGAGTTCCTGCTCGCCCACTTCATCGAGGTCGCGCTCCCAGGTGAACATCCACACGGTAAACACCACAATCATGAACAGTATCGAGAAGATAATACCCATGATCAGGAAAGTCGAAGCCGATTCTTTGCCACCAACGGCGCTAACAATCCAGGCTGGCAGAATACCGGCTAGGATTGCAGACATCTGACCGGTGAGAATACGTGCGCCGGCGAGTTTTGCTTTCTTCTTGTAGTCGTCTGTCATTTCCGCTGCCAGGGTTTCATAAGGAATGATAACCGCGGCATAAACCAGCTCGAAGAATACGTAAGTGACCAGATAATAAAGGTAGTGCTGGCCGCTTACCCACATCAACGCAAAGCTAGGTAGCAGGGGAATAGAGAAAATCAGGAATACCCGACGACGGCCAAAACGGCGACCAATTCGGGTATTGCCTAAACCGTCGGATATGTGGCCGAGCAGGGGAGAGGCAACGGCGTCCAGAATACGCGCAATCGCGAAAATACTGGCAGCCTGAACAGCAGACAGGCCACAGAAGGTGGTATAGAAAAACAGGATCCAACCGCTGATAACAGCCATGGAACCGGCCCCAAGAATATCGTTGAGGCCGTAAGCGACATAGTTTATCGGTTTGAGTTCACGTCGTGCCATCGTGCTCTCCCCCTTATTATTTATCGGTTAGATGTAGGCGTTCATGTATTCAACGAGGGCGAGAATTGCCATCGACTGACCGTAAGGCATAGAAGTCAGCGGAATATCTTTGTATCCCTGCAAGGTGTCGAATACCGGCGTGCCGAAAGACACCTGTTGCAGTTCGCCGGTGTCGTCGATGTTCTCCAGCACTGCTTTAATGGCCTTTTCTGCACAAGGCAGGTATTCATCGCTGATGTAGCCTTTGCGCACAGCCTTCATGATGCCGTAGGCAAAACCAGCAGCGGCAGACGCTTCAAGATAAGAAGTCGGATCGTCCAGCAGGGTGTGCCATAGGCCGTCTTCATGTTGGGTTTTAACCAGCGCTTTAACCTGTGCTTCTAAGGTTTCAATTAAGAACATGCGGGTAGCGTCGGTTTCAGGCAGATTCAGCAACTCAATAAACTCAGGAATCGCGATGGTGACCCAGCAGTTACCACGGGCCCACAGGGCATCTGCGAAGTTGTGACGACCGTCGAATGTCCAGCCGTGGAACCACAGACCGGTTTTTCTGTCTGCCAGGTATTTGGTGTGCAGCATGAATTGGCGCTTGGCTTCTTCCACGTAGTGGGGGCGATCCATCAGTAAGCCTATTTTTGCCAGCGGCATCACGCTCATCATCAGCGTGTCGTCCCACATTTGCTGATAGTTGACTGAGTTGAAAACAATGTGCTGGATACCGTTTTCTTCGGTGCGAGGAATGCCATCCATGATCCATTCGGCCCACACATCCAGGTAGGGTAAATAGCTACGGTTACCCGTGCGCTCCTGCATGTAGGCAAGTGTGAGGAAAGGCGACATGGTATTTACGTTTTTGGTCGGTGTGCCTTCGGCGAAGCGATTGGCGAACCAGTCTTCGATGATTTCCCGGGCTTTATCGTCGCCGGTGATATCCCAGTATTTAAGCAAACCATAAAGGCCGATGCCGTGGGTCCATTCCCAGTCGTTCCAGCCCTTGGTATCAATGATTCTGCCGTCTTCCAGCTTTAGTAAGAATTCACCGGTTTCGTCGGTGATATTCACCAGGTTGTCGATGAGTTTGTTTATTTTCTGACGAACGGTGGAATAGGTGATGTCGTTAACTCGTGCAGGCATGTGAAATCCTTATTGAAACCAAACTTCGGTACCGTCATGTACCTGAAAAAATCAATTTCAATCACGTTACATCGCTTCACATCACATTAACAATCAAATTGTAAAACTACGTGACATTAATTTCACATTTGGAACACTAAGTTCAATAGGTAGTTTAATTATGAAAAAAAGGGCAGCATTGCTGCTGCCCATAAAAGTAGGTTTGATAACAAACCTCACTTCACACACTCCGTTGTTCGGTCGACCTATAACGCTGATTTAACAAGCGCTATATTTTGAATGGCGGCTAGGCCCCATTGGGCGGCGTCGTTAGTAGACACCCAAGCCGCTTCTTCAACTGGATTTAGCACATGTGGTCCATATACCCCTGTAGTTCCTATGGTCTTTTCGCCTCCCCACTCTTTAGCAAACTCTTGCCATGCGCGCTTGGCGAGGGCCGGGTCGTTTTCTTGCACTGCGACGTAAGCGGTAAGGCGGGAGTGAGCCACGGTCAGACTATTGCCCCGCATACGTTTACCCAGGGCGGCTTCCTGCTCTGCCGCTGGTGCGCTGTAAAGACGACCATATTTCAACCATGCCGCTTTATATTCAGGTACATCTAACAGTTGATTCAGCTCGGTGGACATTTCGATTAAGCCGAACACTGAGCTTAAATGTGATAGCCCTGGTTCTTTTTCAGGGTAAGGCACCAGTTCCTGCTTCTCCACGTCATAGCCGAAGGCGCCGGCAAAGAACCCTTGCGGATGATTGCCAATGACTTTCATGGCGTTTTCCAGGCGTAGCCGGTACTTATCGTCGCCGGTGCGCTCCCAGGCTGTCAGCCAGTTAGCGGCCGCTGAGCCCCAATCCGTTCCGCCGCCCATTTTGGCGATATTCGGAATGGGGTTGCTGCTGTCTACCTTACGGGTCGCGTTCAGCGCGCCCAGCGCTTTGTCTGCATCGGTAACTTCGCTAAGCACATCGCCGGTACGTTCATCGCCGGTAAGAAAATAGTGGAAGCGACGATAAGACGAGGTGCTGATCCGTAGCTGTTTGGCGCTGCAACCCCAGTGTTGTACGTTGTGTCGTGTGCCTAAACCCTTAAATCGACCTGCATGGTAAATGTCTACGTCGCGGTTGTGACGGGTCATCCGTTCGGCCAAATGGAAAGTGGTTGGGTCGCCGGTGCGGAGGAAGGAATACCACAGCCAGAGATCCGGTGATAATTCGGAATTATCCCAGGCATAGCCACCTATGTCGTAGCGCCATACATGGCGATCGGCATCGTAGGTGTGCATGATGTCGCCGAAGTTCCAAAAGCCATACCAGTGGCGCTGGTCTACCTGCCCTGCATAGTATTCCACTTGCCAGGCAAGTCGATCTTCAATCTTTTTAAGCGCCGGTGTGGAGCTATCTGGCAGGCTCCATAAACCGCCAAATACGTTAGCGTTCAGATAATCCTCTGGTGCTGCAATGAGACGGGCAGGATGGCGGATACTTTGTGCCATGTTAATGGTGCCATCCCGTGATGGCGTACTGTCCATAATGGCCAGGGTGAACTCTGTGGTGCGGGCTATGCCGTGGGCATCGCCGAAGCCCGGCTCGTAATCTTCATAGGTGATATTCAGTGCGTCGAGCTGCTTTTCGTAGGTGTCCTGGCCCATGCCGTCATGATAAAAACGTACGTCCATGGCCGGAGCTTCCGGAGAGTAAAACCAGATGGTGGCAGTGGACACATCATGCCCGGTGTCGCGTAAATCAATCTGCACGGGGTGCAGTTGCCAGAAGTCACGCATGCCAAACAGCACGCCCCCACTCACACCGCCGAGATAGCCCACGCCGCTGGCGCGATGGCCTTGATCAGAACCGATCCAGCCGTGACCGGCTTTGGTGCGCTTTCGAATTTCAAAGCCATTGGCGTTAATCTGCGTGAGGGTGATGTCGTTCCACACCGGAATGTAGTGCATACGGCTGCTAACACGTTCATCCCACTCTGAAAGTGGTGGCGTGGCGATACCAGCAATTTGTGCCTGACGTACCGCTTCGCCCGGATCACGGCGCAAACCCGTAATGCCTTTCACCGCTTCTCCCCAGAGGCCCTTATTTTCACCTACCAAACGTAAATGTCGGTTGTACAGTTCATCCCTTTGAACCACTTCAAAGCGCAGACCCAGCCCGCTGATAAAGTCGCTTTCGGCGTTACCGTCGAAGATAAATGAATGCGTGAGTTGCACAGTTTCGCCACCGGCAAAGGCATATAAGCGCAGTGTAAACGGTAGCCATTCGCGACCATTCGCTGTGCGGTTAGTGCCGGTAATTTTGATGACAGCTCTGACCGGCCCTTGTTGCTCTACTTCTGCGCTTATGATGCGGGATTCAAAATGTTCATCCTGATTGCCATTCTCCGGGGCATCACGACGCATACCCACCAGACGTGCGTTACGACCAATCTCTTTGCTTCCTCGAAACAGTGAAGTAATAAGCGCGCTGCCAGATTGCGGCACGGTGAAGCGAATAACGCCGGTATTTACAGCAATGTCGCCGTTCTGACGGCTAACGGATACCCCTTGCTGAGGCGCAGCGGGTTTGCTTTTAATAATTTTGCACGCTTCGCCGGTTACCGCGTTGGCTGGAATGGCATGGGCGGTCCATTTCACCGAGCCGTCTGGCCAATAAGCGGTTACCCAGGTTTGAAGTGGAATCGGGTTACCCTCGGCGCTAATCAGTGATAGCGGCGTGTCTTTTGCCAATTCGCCTTCAGGCCATGGGTAACCGAAGGTAGTACCTGGCTGATAAGAAGGGACTGCGCCTTCCAGCCAGCTTAATGTGCCCGGCATCCGTGATGGTGTTTTTACGGCTTGGGTTGCAGCAGCCTGTCCAGCTACCGTTGATGAACAGCCCATGGCAGTCATGGCGAGGGGTACAGAAGCCACCATGCTACTGTTTTTTATAAATTGTCTTCTGTCCATAAAGCGTCCTTAAATCCAAATTTGGAACAAAAAATATTAACCGCTTGTTAAACTTTGCTTAACTTCTATCATACGCGAATGGAAATAACACCATTTGACCGAAACTGATTCATTATGAGTTAACTAAGAGTTTCAAATATGGATTTTTCAAAGGGCGTGGAGTGATGAAGAGACAATTCTGGCAAATCCTGTTGGCGGCATTTACTGGTTTGTTTTGCCTTTTTGGTTGTGCGCAGCAATCGGGGCTCGTTGGCGGGAGAGCGATTAAGGGCGAGCTCATATACCAGAACCCACTAAGTAGTTGGACTGATGTCAGCGACTGGGTGATGGAAGGCGAAGGAGAGGTATCTTTTGATAACGGCTGGATGCAAATGTGGTCGCCGGATGAAGCGTCTCATCATGTGTTTTGGATGCCGAAAAAGCTGCCGCAGAGCTTTATTGCAGAATGGGACGCCCAGGCGTTGAAGACGGATGCCGGTCTGGTAATCGTTTTCTTTGCCGCAAAAGGAGTGAACGGCGAGGGCATTTTCGACCCGTCGCTACCGCCTCGGGACGGCACATTCAGTCAGTACACCGAAGGTCAGCTCCGTAGTTATCACATCTCCTACTATGCTAATGCCGCCCACAACCCTGATCGCGGCCATGCAAATTTACGCAAGAACAATACCTTCTCGTTACTGCAAACCGGCGAAGTAGGCATTTCCACGTTCGACAGAACGGTGCAGCGGGTTCGTCTCGAAAAAATCAGTAATCATATAAAGCTGTTTATTAACGACAGAAAGGTTATTGATTACACCGATGACAACCCTGTTGTTGAAGGGGTAAATACCGGCAAGCCACTCGGCGACGGTTATCTGGGCTTCCGGCAAATGCAATGGACCCGGTTTCAGTATCGTGATTTAGCGATCTGGGAAGTGGCAGGTGAGTAAAACAAAACGGCACTAGCAGACTGACGTACTTTAACAATGAAAATATCGGGTGTTCGCGTATTAGCGCCGTCTGACCCACATCGCTTCAGTGACGTTGAAGCATATTGATGTGGGCAAGACGAGCTACCTCTGCAAGATTGACGGTCAGGCAGAGTTGGCGGTTCAAAATATCCGGCAGGTTGACGTAAAAGCGGGCTCTTTGAGCGATGAAGCCATACAGAATAAAAACGTTATCGGATTTACGCTATCGCCCCGAGGCAGTCATTGAGATGGTTATTAGAAAATGACGGTTTCAATGACCACCAGTGCGGCAAGACCGGTTAACGCACAGTATAAGTTTGGATCAGTTAACTTCGCTTTTAGCCAGTGGCCGAAGCGGAATGAAACGTGGTTTTGTAACGTCTGTGCCATGACAATACCCTTCTGAAAAACCTGCTCACGCAGGGAAAGATGAATTATTAGTCAGTTTTAGCACGACGAAGATAGCTCGCGTATTAGTCAAAAGAATAAAATTTAACGTATTATTCACAAATGCTGCACGTCACATCCAGAATGGCTTAAAGATAAGGTGAGCTATTTTGTGAATGTCTATTTCTATCGGCATTGCCATTGATTAATCACAAATTGCTTGCTCACACATAGTCGCTATTCGAAGGGCCTATTTGCTGAATAATTCATCTCACCACATACTGAAATTTTATTTGATTCTGGGAATGGTGATGGAGCAACCTCAACCGCCTGAAAAACCGGAAAGTGATGACTGCTGCGGAAGCGGTTCATGTTATCAGTGCGTGTGGGATGTGTATTATGAAAAGCGCGCGGCATGGCGGGAGGCTATTCGTGAATCAGATTCTGAGCTGGCCAGTAGCGATGTTAAGCAATCAGAAAGTATAACGGAGTCGTACAAGCGGGACACGTAATGTGCCGCTTAGGAAAGATTCAGCTCACACGTTGATTTTTATCTGATCAAAAGCGCCTTCACCAATAATAGTACGCAAGTGTGCTTTGAGTTCTTCCTCATTGTACGGATACGAGAGGTCGTAACCACGCCCGTTACCACTTAATATCACGCCCAGATAATGATAAGAAAAATTCAGCGCGTAAATATCATCAACGCCGATCCTTAGTGGCGTCGATTCCAGGCCGGTCATTTGCTGAAATACCACCTTGTCGCCTTCTCTAATTATGAGGCTACCGAGGGGGTAGTTGTGCCGGTGACGCTCACTTCGAAGATAGCTGAATCCAAGAAAAACCAGCCCAGCGGAGCCAATTGCTGCTCCGGTAGAGACTGCGTTGTCAGCCAGTATGTTAGTGATAAACAAGGCCACCATGACGATGACAAACGCGAAATAACCCAGTTTCAGTGTTTTTAAATTCTTCATAACAATCCTTGTTCTACATATATTGCTAGTCATTAGCGAATAATCGATGGCTCAAATTTAGTTTTGCACAAGCGTTGCGCATTCTCAATGGGAATGCATTGGGCGCGTAAACAGGATTTAATTTTTCTTATATTGGAAAAAGTGTCTGAGTGCTTCTATACCTTTTCTAACAAGGAGGAAAGAGTATGCCGTTTTTTTCACGTAATGACGCAGCAGAACAAGCACTTCAACAATCCATACTTGCCGTAGTGACCATTGATGAAAATAACCTGGTTACTTTTTATAACGAAGCCGCTCAACAACTCTGGGGATACACGCCGGAAGAAGTATTAGGCCGTAATATCCAGGTGCTGGTGCCACGTGAGCACCAAAGTAACCACGACAGCTATGTAAACGCGCACCGTCAAACAGGCGTGAACAAAATCGTGGGCAGTTCAAGAGAAGTCGAGCTTGAAACCAAATCAGGAAAGCGTATATGGGTTCAACTTGCGTTGTCTCAGGTTGTCCTGAACGGCAAAAAACACTACACAGCGTTTGTTCGGGATGTTACCGAGGAACGTGAATCCCGTGAAATTGTAGAGCAAACCCTGGAGCAGGCATTGGATGCGGTTGTGTGTATTGACCACAATAACTTGGTTACCCTATTCAATGCGTCTGCTGAAAAAATGTGGGGGTATAGCCGCGACGAGGTTATTGGCCAGAACGTGAAAATGCTGGTGCCTCAAGCCATTCAGGCGAATCATGATGAATTTGTAAATGCTAACCGTCGAACGGGTCAGGATAAAATTGTAGGAACGAGTCGCGAAGTCAAAATTGAAACCAAGCACGGCGACACGCTGTGGGGAAAGCTGTCTCTTTCTAAGGTTCGCCTTGATGATAGAACGCTTTATACGGCGTTCGTAAAAGACGTAACCGAGGAAGTTGAGCAGCGTGAACTGCAGCGAATGCTCTCTCTGGTAGCGAATGAAACAGACAATGCGGTTATTATCTCTGATGCAGAGGGGCTGATTGAATACGTTAATAACGGCTTCGAAGGATTAACAGGCTGGACGTTGGCGGAAGTGAAAGGGCGTAAACCTGGAGCCATTTTACAGGGCGAAGAAACCGACCCTAAAACCGTGGATGTTATTCGGCAGAAAATAAAAAACCGGGAAGCGTTTTACGATGAGATTTTAAATTATCGCAAAGACGGTGCGCCCTATTGGACGTCGCTTTCTATTAACCCTGTATTTCAGGAAGGAAAGCTGGTTAATTTTATTGCTGTTCAGGCAGATATTACCCGCGTTAAACAGATGGCACTGGATTTTACCAACAAGCTAAAAGCAATCGGCAGTGCGCTTGTGCTAATGGAAATTGATCCCGTTGGCAAAGTGGTGGATGTGAATAAATTACTTCGTACAACGCTTTCAGGTGTTATTGCCCAGGATGTTTTTGCGCAGCGCGTTTTGCAGGCTCTGACGGCGGAAGATAAGGATTTGCTTGATCATAATGAGTTTGTCACGAAGGTTGTTGAAATTCATGAAAATAACCAATACCTCGCATTCGACGCTCGCATCAGTGCGCTAAAAAGCTTTAATGGCGATATTACGCGCTATGTATTTTTTGCCATTGATGTCAGTACCCGCAAGCAGGCGGTTAATCAAACGTTGGTTGCCATGAAGGAGCTATTAACTACCAGCCAGACGATCAGTTCTATCGTCGGTACCATCAATACCATATCGGAACAAACCAACTTGCTGGCACTCAACGCGGCTATCGAGGCCGCAAGAGCGGGTGAAATGGGGCGGGGGTTTGCTGTTGTTGCTGACGAAGTGCGAACCTTGGCTGGGAACTCAAAACAGTCCTCAGACGAAATCGACAATCTGGTAAAGACCACGGTGAGCAATATCGAAAAGCTGGATGCACTTATTCAGAAAATTGATAGTTAAATTGCGCCCTGCTTAAACATCATGTCAGGTTCAGGGCGCTCTAAAAATTAGTCTGCGTTGACGTAGCGATAAAATTCCGCCACACCGGCTTCGAGAAACGCATCTACCGGCCCGTGTTCGTCTTCACCATTGCGATATAACGCTTCCCTGCCTTGTTCCAGAATGGTACAGGCGGTTTCATCTTCTGCCGCGGTTTCCATATAGGCTTCACGCTCGGCGGTAAAATACGCCGGAGCGGCATCGTGCAGGGCTTTTGAGTAGAAAAACTCCACATGATTGATACAGTGCCGAGGGCCATCAGGATAAATGGTGCTGACTACTAACACACCCGGATACCACTCAATCATGATGTTCGGGTAAATAAAGCACCAGATAGCACCGTAGCGGGGCAGGTTACCGTTGAAATGAGTCAGAAAGGCATCCTGATAATGACGGTAATTCGGTGTTGTGGCTTTTTGTAGGTCGGAACCCAGGCCCACTTTCTGTACCGAATAATCGCTGCCAAATGCCCACTCCAAATCGTCAGCTTTTACAAACTGTTTCAGCCCCGGATGCATGGAAAACACGTGGTAGTTTTCTAGGTAAATCTCGACAAAGCTTTTCCAGTTAAACGCGTAGCGAGTGGTATCCAGTTCGGCGAAGAAATAGTCATCAAAATTGATATAACTATCGAGCCCCAGCGCACTGAGATCCATGTCTGGTGCTCGGCCGCGAAACAGCATGCCGTTCCAGTTGGTCAGTGTTTCTTTTTTCAGTGTGCCCTGATGTTTTTGCTGCATGAACGGCGTGCCCCGCAGCGTTCCCTGATTGTCATAACCCCAGCAGTGCAGCTTACAGATGATATTACGTGTACGTCCTGCGCCTTCCAGGAGTTTGGCCTGACGGTGCAGGCATACGTTCGATATCAAATCGTAATTATCGCCCTGATTAAATAGCACGTATCGATCAGAAAAATGCGGCAAAACCTGGTAGCTGAACTTCTCCGGCACCATCAGTGAATGACCGGCATAATGCAGCCCGCGTGAAAACGCAGAATCGATTTCGAGTTGGCTGGTTTCGCTATCAAAATAGCTTTTAATGGAAGGATGACGTATTGCCATCTGAGCCTCAGATTCGGTGCTGTTCATTACATCAAATGAACCGTTGCACATGGGGAATAATTAAACAGCCTTTTACTCCCCGTTTAACCTGCTGTCAATGGAATCTGCATGAAGGAATTAATGAGCTGTGTCACCTTCAATATCACGGCAGATTCAAATATTAGTTGTAGTGCTTTTAAGCCAGGTGAAACACCTTATTCAGCGGCTGGCTTACCGGACTGTTATCGTCGTTGTGTTCCATGATGTCTCCCATGTAGGCCCACCACTTTTGCATCACAGCCTGTTCCGGCAGCGCATCCATGTTGTGGTTGGCGGGTCGCTTCAGGGTGGCAAACAACTGCAGCGTTTCAGGATGAAGAAAGATTGAGTAATCCTCGACGCCCGCCTCTTTGAGTAAGGTGACCAGCTCCGGCCAGATTTCATCATGACGTTTTTCATATTCGGCTTCATAGCCGGGCAACAGCTGCATTATAAAAGCGATCGTTTCCATGTCTGTATTTCCTGATATTAACGGTGTACGAATAGTCGGTACTGATACGGTGCCACAGTTTGTGAATCGTCGCTGAGCTTTTCGTTGGTGGCGTGGTCCGAAACCGGATGAGGAAGCGAAATGGTTCCGGCGCTATCCGTCATATTCACCGCCATAGTGAGTAACGTACCGCCTTGCAGACGATGTGTGCCCGAGACGATACCCGGATCTGCCTTCGGAGCGGGGGGGACACCCGCCTCGCGGGCGTAGTGAGACAGGATAGCTGAAACCAGCTTGTCGCCTTCTTCACCATGAGGCTGACCGCCAAGCACAACCACTTTACCTTTGCCGACAGTTCTTTCGGTAAGAAAACTTCTGCCCTCGACGATTCCGGACGTCATGGTTCCCAGAGAGCGGGTACCCGGAAGCGGCTGCATCGCTGCGGTCCATCCGCTGAGGGGAACCGTCATATCCATTGCACTGCCGGTAGCACTCATTCCCGTCAGAGGCACGACAAACTCAGTGTGAACACCGGCAAATTTATCCAGCAGACCGAGTCCGGCGGTGGTGTGATTGGTATGGTTTGTATCGCGATAGCCCGTTAACGGCCCGGCTATCCAAATCCCGCCTGCCTGCACAAAAGGCAGAATGCGGGCGAGAAAAGCCTCGGTGACCACCGGCATCGCCGGGGTGACCAGCAGCTTGAGACCATCCAGTGCGGCATGTTCAAACCTGACATCCCGGGCAATACCCAGCTCAATAAAGTAGTGGTGCCATTTTGCAATAACATCCCGGTAGCGCGATGGAAATCCCTCCCGCTTGTCCATGCCTTCCGTTTCAAACATCGCTCTTGCCAGATCGGAGTAGGTCACGGCTACCTCCGGCACCTGAAACTCAGCGCCAGCCAGAACCGGGTCGAGTTTGTTGCGCAACGTGCCCACTTTACGTACTTCCTCGTAACCCACCGATGGCGCGTTCCAGGTACTTTTAATAGCGCTGTGCGGCAGTTCTGCGCCGGTGCGCTGCTGACGCCATAACCAGTAACTGAAACCTTTTCCGCCCAGCGCATAAATCAGTGCGGCTTCTGCGGCCAGATACCCGGTCGGGTGGGCCACCTGATGATTGCCCAGCCAGCCGTTATGCGACACGCTGGTTTCCATCAGCCAGAACGGTTTGCCGGGGATCGCCGCGCGGTAAAGGTCTGAGCGGAAGACCAGGGCAGACCATTGCTGGTAAGACGGGTACGCATCGAAAGAGGGAAAATCCTGCGCGTCCATAGAGGTTTCATGGTTGATGTTGAACGCCGGATTGTCATTATGTGTAACCGGGGCTGAAGAATGCATTCTGATGCGTTCCCGCTGGCCGAGCATAAAGTCGCTGATGTCCTCACGGTTAAATTCGGTGTAAGCCGTGGACAGCGAGGCGTTATGCAGGAACGGCGTGACCACCGGGGCGGGTACCTGTTCAAACGACTGGTAGTGCATGCTCCAGACATGGGTTCCCCATGCCTCATTGAGATTTTCAATGGTAGTAAAACGCTTTTTCAGCCATTGATGCCAGTTTGCCAGGGCGGCATCGGAGAAGTCATTGGCCACATGGGCTTTCATTTCATTGTCAATTTGCCAGGCGATCACCGAGGGATGCCTGCCTAATGCTGCAGCCATTTTCTCAACGATGTTGTAACAGGCCTTTCTGACCGCAGGATGAGCATAACTGGCGTGCTGGCGAGCACCATGGCTCATGATCTCACCCTTATCATTTTTATGCAGTCGTTCGGGGTGATCATGTGTCAGCCACACGGGCGGCGTGGCGGTCGGGGTACAAAGCACCACGCTGATACCGGCCTGATGCATCTTATCCATAGTGAGTTTAAGCAAGCTGAAATCGTACTCACCGGGTTCAGGCTCTGTCAGCGCCCAGGTAAATTCGCCCATGCGAACCATGTTGATGCCCAGCGTCAGCATTTCTTCGATGTCGGCATCAATATTTGATACCGGCCACAGCTCGGGGTAGTAACAGACGCCGTGAATCAGTTTATCGATGGGATAGACTCGCTGATTAGCCGCAGTGGCAGCATTCAGCGTAAAGGATTGGCCAGCCAAAAGGCCGAGCCCCAGACCGGAACCACCAGCCTGTAGTAGTTGTCTTCGGGTTAGTTTCATTGGGAGGTCTTAAAATAGAAAAAGGTGGGCACGATGGCCCACCGGAAAAATGACTAGAACTGGTAGGTCACACCTACCGCATACTCACGGCCGGACCACTGCAGGTCAGACAGGCGACGAGGCCCGGCGTTGTAAGATTTTACTTCGCCAGTCAGATTACGACCGTCTGCATAAACGCGCAGGTTCTCTGTGATGTTGTAGACAATCTTGGCGTCCAGATAACCGGAGTCATCCACAAATACCGGGTTACCTGAACGGTCAGCCGGTGATGCCAGATATTCATCACGGTAGTTGTACGCTAGACGAATGCTCCATACGTCTGTTTCGTAGAACGCGGTGAGGTTATAGCTGTTTTCAGACTGAGACGGGAACGGCAGTTCTTCACCATTTAGCTGGTTAAACAGGCCTACATCATCCGCAGACATACGGGTATAGTTCACCGCGCCCCCGAAGCCGTCAAACGGTGCGGGTAACCAGGTGAAGGTTGTTGAAGCCTGCAGTTCGATACCGTGGGTTTTTACCCCTGAACCATTCACTTTCTGGCGAACATCCCAAAGGCGACCATCACCGAAGAAATCCACATCGTAACGGGTTTCTGCATTGATGATCCAACTGGTAATGTCTTTAACAAAGTATGCAGCTGAGAGTACCGAGTTTTCATCCGGGTACCAGTTCAGCGCAACGTCGAATTGGGTAGCACGGTATGGGTTAAGTGCTGGATTACCTGCAGTACATACGTTATTGATTTGATCTTCAACAGAACGGCGTGTTTGGTAAACCGTGCAGGTTGCATTCACGTTAAGATCGGTTGTTTTAGGGCGTGACATCACTTTTGCAGCGCCCATGTAAAGTACCAGCTCATTAGGAATAATACCCAGGTTGAGGTTGATACTTGGCAATGTGTCGCTGTAATCACCATCTACGGTGCGGCGACCTTCAAACCAGTCCGGGCTATCCGGGTCTTCCACACCGGCCAGATCTTCGCCGGTATCCGGGTTTGTCATCACATTACCGTTTTCATCTAACTGGTCGACGATGATAATTTCACGTACGTCGCCGTTGGCTGCGGTGTCTGTTTCAACATAACGCACACCCACGTTACCCCAAAGGCGCATATCGCCAAAGTAAGTCTCGAAATTACCTTGCAGATAAATTGCCCGGGTTTCCACTGACACATCATAATTACCAGAGCGCACGTCAAGATCTTCGCGGGTGGTATTGTCATCGGCGATAGCCTGAATCGCATCAATGAACGGGAAGGTATCGACAGCCTGGTAACTGCCCACCGTACCTACCGGCAAGTCATAACCATCAAACAGTTCATCAGACTGGAAGGTATTTCCGGAAATCAACGCAACCTGATCATCAACAGTCCATTCAACTCCATTGTATTCTTGTCCAACATCCCGAATGATGTTGTATTGCCAGTTGGCGTTAACCATATCCTGTTTGGTGTACTGCACACCGGTTAGGATTTTAGTTACAAAGTCAGAATCTGGAATGTAGGTGAAATCCAGTTTCGCCATGGTTTCTTCCGATTCATCATGGCTTGGTGCATATTTATATCGCGAGCGTGAACGGTAGCTTGATGGATCATTCACATCGAAGCTATCTGACATGTCTGTGGGGTCGTCACTGTTGTAGAAGTAACCGTCGTTGAAATCCCACTCCGGCATCCCCTCATCATTTAGCTGCACTGCAATACCGGCAATGCCTTCGGCGGTAATGTGCGTGTCCCGTGAGTCAATATCCTGGGTGGAGTCAGACTTCGATGCCAGACCTTCAAGTGTCCAGGTATCGCCATCGTACCGGAATCCGGTTTCAAGAATAGAAGTGGTCTGTTCCCAACCGAATTTCAGTGTACGGTTCGTCACTCCAGCGAGGGCAGTTTCGAAGTAGGTAACATTGTGTTGGTCATCAACCACTACTGAGTCTGGATTCACTCTGGCTGCTGAACCGGATTCGAGATGAAGGTTAAGGTCGGTAGCCAGCTTATCCCGGTCGTTATAGGTGTAACCGATGTGAGAAGACAACCGGTCGTTCCACTGATACTGAATCATTGCATTCGCGCTGATACGGTCTTCTTCACGGCCCCAGATACCATAGCGTGGAATACGTGGTGAAAACTCATACCATTGCTGTTCGCATAGCGTGGGGTCGTCTACGTCAACACAAGCAGCTTGATCGGTTACTCCGGCATATTCGTTCTCAAATGTCTTTTCCGAGCTGTTATCGTAATCATCAAACAGCATCCATTCGGTGTTACGAATGGCGTGAATCATGGTGTTTTTGGTTTCCGACGTAAGGTTAACCAATAAACCTAAGTCGTCATTAAATTTATATACCCCAACCAAATTGAATCGGTCATTCGGTTCGCCGGTAAGGTCGTTATACTGACCTTCAGCATTCAACGACAGGTAGTTCTCTTCAAACTCGTTAGGCTTACGGGTGTTTACCTGCACGGTACCACCAATGCCACCTTCGGTGAGACGGGCTTCTGAGCCCTTAATAACGTCCAAAGAGCGAATCAGCTCGGAAGCCATGGCTCGGAAGTCAACGGCGCGCTGACCGCCAAAACCTTGAGCGGATACGTTGTTTACCTCAACCCGTAGCAGGCTGGGTTCAACACCCCGGATACTGATTGATGCACCTTCACCGAAGTCACGGTCAAGCTGAACGCCGGGAATACGCTGCAGGGCTTCACCCACGTTTTTATCTGGGAACTGACCAACATCTTCGGCGACCAGTGAGTCCATGATAGTACCGCCCATCTTTTTACGGTCGATGGCTCCTCGCTGGCTGGCGCGGATACCTTTCACCTCGATGATTTCGGTTTCGAATTCTTCTTCGTTTTCTTCTGTTGTCGTGGTATTTGCCGTGTCCGCGACTTTAACGCTGTCCTCGCGTTGCTGTTGCGTGTTGTCCTGAGCAAATGCCGGTGCAGTCATGGCCAGTGTGGCGCAAGAACCTGCAATCAACAATTGAGAAATAAGAGTGGCTAGTGGCTTGCGGGCAGTGGCGAGTGTAGGGTACTGACCGGCTTGTCTTCTGTTGTCCTTGAAGTTTGTCATTTTAACCTCGATTAGCTGTTATGGCCTGGTTTTGATGTAAGCTTCCGTACATGTTTTTAATATTTTATTTACATCGATCTGGATGGTAATCGTGGGCCAAAATTGCGTCAACATACCCCAATCATTTCCAATCAAGGGTTTTCATCCCCGCTCACGCGTCAAGATTTTCCGCAACAATTAACCATTAAGTTTCAATAGTGGAATAGGGGGGTTGATGTATTAGTTAAAGTTTTGATTATTAATGCCTTTACGGTTGTGGGAAAGAGCGCACTTTTACCACTTATCGGGCTCATAGGTTACTCGCCGCAGAAATTTCACGTGAAAATCACCTGAAAACAGCGAGAAATAAATTCTCAAAATGTAAAAAAAATTTTAAATATGGAACAAATCAAATGAGGGAAATGCGCAGGTGCACCGTGATAACGGCACTACTTAGGTTTTCCAGAAGCGATTATTTGAATGAAGTTGCGTGTTTATCCTTCGGTAGGTAGGGTACAGAAATTTGGATAAACACGCGTGAGAAAAGGTAAATAAGCGCCTCAGTCGTTCAAAACCGGCACGTAGTTTTTGTTCAGATAGTAAGTTGTGACTGCATGAAATTGAGTACAGATGACACGTTGTTGCAATTGGTGTTTTCCAAAATAACGGGTACGTCGGGCGTGTTGTTGTGAATCCAGCGGAGTAAATAGTGATGATTCATGCTGCCTGTACCTGAGGGTAAATCCCCTTCTTTATTGTGGTTATTAAGCACAAAGTCTTTACTGTGAAATGCGACAATCGCATCACCAAAAAGGTCGAAAGACTTGTCGAGTTCATCCTCTTGCTTTGCCATCATGATTTGTGGGTACAGATTTACCGGATCGTAAATCACTTTCACGTAAAGCGAGTTCACCTGCTTCAGCATTTCAGCCATTCGCTCTGCTGAATTGATGATGTGGTGGTAAGCGACCCCCTCTATGCCTACGTTCACCTGATACTTTTCTGCTGTCGCTGCCAGCCTGGATACCGATTCAACCAGTTCATCAAAGGCACGGCTGGTGAGATTGTCAGGGTGATGTGTACAATCTGCATTGCGGCTTCCGGTTTCCGTGCCCACGATATTGCAGCCGAAGGAAGCCGCCAGTTCCAGGTGTTTTTCAAACCAGCTTACCGAGGCTTCTCGGCTTGCCGGATCTGGGTGCACTGGGTTGATATAGCAACCGAGCACGCCAATTTGTAAACCTTTAGCGGCAAACGCATCGCGGGTTCTTTGGGCATAGGCTTTTGTTAATCGTGCCGGTTCTTCTTCAAGATAGGGAAACGATTTTAATGGCGCCAACTGCACGCAGGAAATGGGATATTGGCTAAGATCATCGGCAACTTGCTCTGGTGTGCCAGGGGCGAAATCGTGGGCGCGTACGCCTATATTCACACCTTTCATCGTTACAGCCCCAACATGGGTTTAAGGCGTTCAGCGACAATTTCTGCCGTCATCCGCGCACCAGTCTCACTGGTGTGGGTATGCGCATCACCGAAATAGCCATCGATTTCTTCATGAGGTTTCCCATCGTAAGCGCTAGCAACAAGCTCATGTAAATCAATAAAGCCAGACTGACTGCTGCGGGCTACACGCTCTGCCCACTGCGGGTAGCTATTTGTAGCGCGGGCAATGCGGAAGCCGTTTTCTTCCCATTTCTTACGAGGCACGGGTGAGCAGATCACGGTGATAACACCGCGAGCTTTTGCTTCACCCACCATCTTGCGAAGGTACCAGCCGTAGGAGTGCACGGTTTCCTGTTCGCCCGTCAGCATGTTGTCGATGGTTTCTTCTGCCATGCCCGTGCCGCGAATGGTGCCCCGTGCCCGCGAATCATCGTTCAGCGCACCGGCGTCGTTGTGCCCGAACTGCATCAGCAATATATCGCCGGGTTTCATCATATTCAGGGCCCGTTGCCAGTGGCCGCCGGTAATGAAAGTCCGACTGCTGAGTCCGCCCACGGCACGGTTCACGAAATTCACGTTTGCATTCGGCAGAAACTCATGAATAAAGTCGCCCCAGCCCCACTGTTCGTTACTTCCGTCTCCACGGCCATTGCGTACTGTTGAATCACCAATAGTGAATACACTGCGCAGTGACGGGTTTTGCACTACGGGCAGGTTCACAAAAGTCCAACCGTAGGCGTCCACGGCCTTGCCTTCGGCAGATAAATAATCGTCGGGCAGCGCAGGGCGCAGGCCTTTCATCGCAGCTACCACCTTTCGGGCATGAAGCTTCGCGCCTTCTGTATGAAAGTGGGTGTGATCTTTGGGATAGAGGGCAGCGGTCTTTTCCATGCCCAGTGCCTCCAGCTCATCGGCGGCAGCATTAGTCACATCGATAAACGGTGTATTCAGCTCCATCGCCAGTGAATGCATGAAGCCGCCATATTCACCGGAGCCCCGTTCGATACGCTCGCCTTTCCAGATGTTACGCACGGTGAGCGACAGCAACACAGGCACACCGCCTTTTTTGCGTACGTCACTAACCATTTGGCGAATATAGTGGCCGAAGGAATACACCCGTTCATCTTTATCGGTCAGCAGGTTATGAATGTCGCGGTATTCTTCTTCGGTGGTACGTATGGTGCCGCGGGCGCGGGAGTCGTCGTTAACCGGGCTGGCATCATTGTGGCCAAACTGGATAAGCACCACATCGCCGGGTTTGATATCGTCTACCAGTTTCTGCCACAGCCCTTCGGCGATAAACGTGCGGGTACTGCGGCCGCCACGGGCACGGTTGTCGATACGGACTTTGCTTTCATTAAAGAAGTCGCTGAACATAGCGCCCCAGCCCTGATGATCGGCATTCGTATAAGTGGCAGCGGTAGAATCTCCCGCAATAAAGATAGTGGCGGGTGAGAGTGTTTCGGCTTCTTTACTGTGCGCTGATGCGCTAAACATCATGATTGCTGACAACGAGAATAGAAAGTACGTAAGAAAACGAAAATGCTGTGATGAATTCATGGTTACTGACCTGTTCCTTGTTTAGCCGGTGCACGTAAATAGTGCGTCAGTGGCAACTGCTGGCGTTTGATTTCCTCAGAAACAAAACCGGCGAAGGTGAGTGCGCCCTGTTGGTTTGTGTGGGTTTTGTCTTTCTCTACAAAAAAGGTTTGCGCGTTTTTCTGGCCAAGCTTATTGGCCCAGTCATTGGTCACCGACATTAAATCGATGTATGGCACATCATTCTGCTTGGCGATTTCGGGAAGTTCGTTGCGTAGTACGAGGTTGCCGTAAATATGCTGTTCGGTTAATTCAATGCCGTGGTTTCTGATCATGGGGGAAATCAGCACCGGGTGCGCGCCTTTGCCAATAATGGTTTCTAGCAACCCATTCATGCGATTTACATAGACGTCTCTGGGGGTTTTCTTGTCATTGTGACCCAGCTGAATAAGCACCCAGTCATTTGGTTGGATCTGCCCCGCCATTTGCTGCCAAAGCACGCCATCTGGAACAGAAAACGCCTCAGTGCCTTCGCCGCTGTCGGCGTAGTTCACTACGGTTATGGTCGGGCCGAACCAGGCTGGTAGCATTTGTCCCCAGCCACTGTAGCGTTGTTCTTCAGGCTTCTGCCATTGGCGCGTCTGGTCGGCTACGGTGGAGTCGCCAATAATGAACAACGAACGGGTTTGTGCTTTCTTCGTTACATCAATGCCGGTGATTTCGCTGAGCGGTTGGGTCAGAGTTACATTAAGACCATCCACATTGGGCTCGTCGATATCCTGTATCGGTTGGCCCTCTGCATCGCGCACGTTCACTGCAAGATGAAGCACTGGTGTACTCTGCTCTGCAACTTCCGGTGCATACATCAGTCGACGACTTTCGGCATAAACAGATGAGAATTTACTGCTGGAGGTGATTGCTACACCATAGTTACCGGAACTCGCTGATAGCTGGCAGGAGAGAGGCTCACCGGTACAAACTTCCTGAAGTTGCGCCGGGGTAAAATGCGTGGTGTTGTCGCCGTATGCGTTAATCAGTTGCTGAAGCTCTGCCTCGGTCACCCCAAGCACACTACCATGGCGGGTGCCTGTGGGTAGATTCAAGCTGGGCGTCTTATCTTCCCAGGCTTTGAAATCCTTGGTGAACATGGCACCAAATTGATGATTCATGTAGGCATCGAAGTACACCATGTAGCCTTGTTCACCGTTAAGCGTGAACGGCAAGACGGTGGGGCCTTCCACCCATAATCCATCAGGCGAGAACGCTTTTGCATCCAGACTCCAGAAGCCGGAGATTGAATCGCTGAACGCGGCATGCAGTCTCTTCGCAGCCGGATATCGCGTTTCGTCTTTAACTAGCATGACATAGCCGTTATCTACCGGTGTGATTGTCGCATCAATGACGTTGAAGTCGGGTTGGTAGTAAAGCTCAGTGTCTGAGTATGCTTTGAAATCGGCGGTGCGGGTGGCGTAAATGCGGTGATCCCAGCCTTTATCCGCTTTCGCTTCGGTGTCTGGATAAGTGCCTGGAAGGGTAGTCGCCCAGAAAATCAGATAATTTTGCGCATCGTTGTCCCAGACGATTTCTGGCGCCCAAGCATTTCTTGCAGAAGGGTAATCCTGCATTACAGGTACAAACTGCTGGTCACTCCAATTTACTAAGTCCTGTGAGTGGGCTACACCAATGCCGTTATCCTGCCAACCTGATGTCCACACCATGTGAAATCCGTCCACGCCGCGAATAAGCGTGGGATCGCGCATAAGCTTTGTGCCTACGGTGGGGGGCAGCACCGATTCATCGTTATTCAGCGCAGTCCAGTTAAGGCCGTCTCGGCTGTAAGCCAGATGTAAGCCGTCTTCTCCGTTGCCGCGAAAAGAGGCAAACAGATAAGCGGGATAATCTACCTGTGCTTGAACGTCATGGTTTTCTTGCGTTTGCGAGCAACCAATAACAGTGGTGAGTACACTGACAGCGGTCAGGGTCTTGAACACCTTGATTAAAGAAAAGTCAGAACGCATAGATTTCACATCATGATTAATAATAAGTCGGTCAAATTCAATCACGCCTGTTCACATGTCGTAAATAACTATGAAAGATTAATTTCACATATGAACCGAGGGTTTTATTTTTCAGGTAGCGTAATGAAGGTGGGCGCATTTCTGTCGGTGGAAATTTTGCCGTCATTCATGATTAACTCCGTCACCTGAATACTGCTGCGACGTGACTCAACGTTATCTTTATTGGCGTTGTCTCCAATGCGGCCACCGTGGGTGAAATAGAACAAGTAGGCGCGACCGTTTTCCACAACTACGTCGGGATGGCCGCCATTGATGCCGTCATCCTTGCCGATACCCGGTTCGCCTAGCAGATATCCGGGTTGTTGTTGCCACTGCATGAGATCATCAGAACGGTATACCGCTAATCCCCGCCATGCGTCGACAATCAGCCACCAGTAACCCTGCCAGCGAAAGGCTACCGGGCCTTCGCCACGGCTGGCCAGGGCCGCTTTGCCTTTGTCTTGCCAATGAAACAAATCCTCACTATCAGCAAAATACACTGATTTACCGTCAGGTTCGTTGTTGTAGAACATGCGATAGCCACCTTCTGGTAGAGCAATCACATCGGCATCAATCACTTTCCCATTTGCCAGTGACAGCGTGGACTGATAATGCCACTCGAGCATATCTGAACTGGTCAGGTGGGCGATGGTGCGGGGATGTTTCCAGTCGCTAAATATGCCGGGCACAATGGTGAGGTACATGTGCCATTGCGTACCATCGAAAAATACATCCGGTGCCCAGTAGGTTATTTCATTCGGTGATGTTGTGGGATAGTGAATAACCGCATCCGTTTTGTATTTCCAGGTGACACCGCCGTCAGACGATTCTGCGATGCCAATGGGCGTGCCGTGCACCCACTCTACGCCATCTGGAGACTGCATATTGGCTCGTCGATTGGTGTAATACATAAACCAGGTTTTGGTTTGAGGGTTCCACATGACCGTGGGGTCGGCCGCGCCGTCGTATATAGGGTCACGATAAAGTGGTGTTGGTGCTGGCTGAGTATTTACCATTTGCTGCTGAGTGTTGCGGGTGTTAAAGCTACACGCGAAAAGCAGCGTAGCGGCAAGCAAAAGACTGAGCTTAATAAGATGGCGAGCAGGCATAGGTTCCTTGGTCATTTTGTTCTGTCCTATACGCGAGTGTAGAGTGAACGTGAAACTGCCAGCAAGTCGTTCAAATCGTCATCGTCGGTTAGTTTCAATTGTGAAATTCCGCTTATGCAGGCATACCGCCTTCCGGCATATTGCGCTTCGGCATTGATTGGCTCACAATGGCTCAAAAGCAGTGAATCATCTACATAACGAAAAGAACGCATGAGCGACGACATTATTATCAACCGGGACGGTATTGAGCAGCTGCCGATGCGCCGGTTTACCGAAGACGCCTACCTCAATTATTCCATGTACGTTATTATGGATCGGGCGCTACCACATATTTCTGATGGCTTAAAACCCGTTCAACGACGCATTATTTATGCGATGTCTGACCTGGGGTTATCGGCTACCGCCAAGTATAAAAAATCCGCCAGAACCGTGGGTGACGTATTGGGTAAATTCCACCCACACGGCGATTCCGCCTGTTACGAAGCCATGGTGCTGATGGCGCAGCCGTTTTCGTACCGCTATCCGCTGGTGGATGGACAGGGCAACTGGGGTGCACCGGATGATCCCAAGTCGTTCGCAGCCATGCGTTATACCGAAGCCCGTTTGTCACGCTTCAGTGAAGTGCTGCTTAGAGAATTGGGACAAGGCACCGTTGACTGGATACCTAACTTCGACGGTACACTGAACGAGCCAAAAAACCTGCCTGCGCGCTTGCCACACATTCTGCTTAACGGCGTAACTGGTATCGCAGTGGGTATGGCCACCGATATTCCGCCGCATAACGTGCGTGAAGTGGCAAATGCCTGCGCATTGCTGTTGGATAACAGCAAAGCCGAATTATCAGACCTACTTGAACATGTACAAGGCCCGGACTTCCCCACCGATGCCGAAATTATTACCCCTCGCAGTGATATTCGTAAACTGTACGAAACCGGTCGTGGCTCGGTAAAAATGCGTGCGGTATTCTTAGAAGAGAATGGCGACATCGTTATTACCGCATTGCCTCATCAGGCCTCTGGCGCGAAAGTGCTGGAACAAATAGCCGGTCAGATGCAGGCCAAAAAGCTGCCCATGGTGAGCGATTTGCGAGACGAATCGGACCATGAAAATCCTTGCCGATTGGTGATCACACCGCGCTCTAACCGGGTCGACACTGAACAGTTAATGCAGCACTTGTTTGCTACCACGGATCTGGAAAAGAGCTACCGGGTAAACCTGAACATGATAGGTCTGGATGGTCGTCCGCAGGTCAAAGATCTGCGTACGATTCTGTCCGAATGGCTGGTGTATCGAAAAGACACGGTTACTCGCCGTCTGCAATATCGCTTAGATAAAGTACTGGCCCGTTTACATATTCTTGAAGGTTTGATGATTGCCTTCCTGAATATCGACGAAGTGATTGAGATTATCCGTACCTTTGAAGATCCGAAGGCGGAACTCATGCGACGCTTCGAGCTTTCAGATAAACAAGCCGAAGCCATCCTCGAACTGAAACTACGTCACCTTGCCAAGCTGGAAGAGATGAAAATTCGTGGTGAGCAGGATGAGTTGGAAGAAGAGCGCAAGAAGCTGGAAACTCTGCTGGGTTCAGATCGTCGCCTGAAAACCCTTATCAAGAAAGAAATTCTTGAAGATGCCGAAAAGTACGGCGATGACCGCCGTTCTCCGCTGGTAGAGCGGGGCGAAGCCAAAGCACTGTCTGAAAAAGAACTTATTCCGTCTGAAGCGGTTACTGTGGTGCTGTCTGAAAAAGGCTGGGCGCGCTGTGCCAAAGGCCACGATGTGGACGCGGAAGGGCTTAGCTACAAATCGGGTGATGGCTATCTTGCCAGCGCCAAAGGCCGTAGCAACCAACCCGCGGTGTTCCTCGATACATCCGGGCGAACCTTCTCTTGCGATGCTCATGGTTTACCGTCTGCCCGAAGTCAAGGCGAACCGCTTACCGGGCGTTTCAGCGTAGTGGGTGGCGAGCAATTCACCGATGTGCTGATGGGGGATGAAGAACAGCGCTACCTGATTGCCTCTGACGCTGGTTACGGCTTTGTTGGCAAATTTGCTGATATGATCAGTAAAAACAAAGCGGGTAAGGCTTTCCTGAGTTTACCTACCGCCGCAAAAGTGATCACGCCGCAGCGGGTAAACTTGATTGAATCCGATTTCTGTTTGGCCATTTCAAACGAAGGCCGCATGCTGCTGTTTCCACTGCGCGACTTGCCGAGTTTGTCGAAGGGTAAGGGGAATAAGATTATCAATATTCCGTCTGCCAAGGCGAAAAGCCGTGAAGAATATGTGTGTGCACTCGCCGTAGTGCCAGAAGGCGCTTCTGTGAAAGTGGTGGCCGGTAAACGCAGTATGACGCTGTCGCCATCGGACCTCGAGCACTATCACGGTGAACGTGGACGTCGGGGTAATAAACTTCCACGGGGCTTACAGCGCGTTGATGAAGTGGTGGTTGAATTGCCTAAAGGCGCACAACCAGAAGAAAATCAGGAGTAGTATTTCTTAACCTGTGATGGAGAAACATACTGAATATCCGGCCCCTATGAGTTGTTGAACGCCAACATTCGGCTAAACTCAATTCAGACAGTTTTAAAAGGGTCTGAGTATGCTTGGGGTTGTTTTTACAACATTGATAGAAATGCTTGAAGAAAATGTGTCGCCGGAATTTGCCGATGAGGTAATCACCGAAGCTGAACTGGATAACGATGGTGCATATACCTCCGTGGGGTATTACCCGTTCAGTGAGATGCAGAAGATTCTTGGCGTGCTGGTGGCGAAAACCGGCAAGCCACCTGAAGAACTGCTTCACGGTTTCGGCTATTACCTGTTCGGCCGCTTAGCGCAGTCGCACGGGCAGGTGATGTCCGGAAGCAAGAATCTATTAGATGCACTGAGCGTGCTAGATAACGATATCCATGTTCAGGTGAGAAAGCTTTATCCTGATGCCGATTTACCTACATTCACTGTCGTTTCACGCACCGAGAATACCATGGTGTTGGAATACTACTCAGTGCGTGAGTTAGCGCCGTTGGCTGAAGGATTAATGGACGGTGCAGCGGAATACTTTGGTCAGAAAATACATCGGGTAACCACTAAATCGGATAAACCACACACCTACGAGTTTTTAATAACAGTGGAATGAAGACGTGTCTCAACGTGATGCAGAAAAGGAAATTGCAGCGCTACAGCGTCGCCTAAGCAGAGAAAAGGCCGCTCGAGGGCAGGCAGAAAGCCTCTTGAATGAAAAGAGTGAGGCACTTTTTGATGCGTTACAACAAAGCCAAGGTACGGAGAGTCGCTTACGGCTGGCTATGTGGGCCGCTCAGGAATCTTACTGGGAATGGAAGGCTGACTGCGACGAGATCACTATCCGCACCTTTTCATTGCGTTCTGCCCGTGAGTCAAAATGGCAAAGTAACCCCTTCGATTTACTGCAAAAAATTCACGATGAAGATTTAAGCCAACTCCAGTTGCAATGGGCAATTGTGCTGCACGGCGGTGAAGACCGTCTTGAGTTTTCGTTTCGGTTTCAACGCAAAAAACAGTTTATGTGGATGCGTTTGCGCGGGCGGGTTCTTGAACGAGATGAATTTGGTTCAGCGGTACATATCGTTGGCACAACCCGCGATATAACGAGCGAAAGGGAAGTTGAGCAAACCTTTCATCTGATGGCATCCGCCTTTGCCAGCTCGCGCGAACCCATGCTGGTACTTGCCAGCGACTACACCATAACCGAATGCAATGGTGCCTTTGTTGGCCTGCTGCGCGCAGGTGATAAGCAACGGCTTATCGGCACTTCGCTTCCCTCTATGCTGGTAGATTCTGCCCGGCATTTTGCCTCAGTTTCAGGTTCTCAAAGTCGTTTCGAGAGTATTTTGGTCACACCGGATGAGCGAGAAATTCCTGTGGATGTTTCGCTATCCCGATTTGAAAGTCAGTATCAAAAACGGCCCTATGTGATCGCAACCATCCGCGACATATCTGAACGTAAGTTTAATGAAAACCGTTTACGGCAGATGGCGATGCACGATGACCTCACAGGCCTTAATAATCGCAACGGCTTAACCGAGTCGTTGCAGCATATATTACAGGCAGAAAAAGCGTTCAGTTTGCTGTTTATCGATCTTGATGGTTTTAAGTTGGTAAACGATGGTGCTGGACACGAAGTGGGTGATGATTGCCTTCGTAGTGTGGCAAGGCTTCTCGAGAGGATTAGGCTCGAAGGCACTATCGTAACTCGTTGGGGCGGGGATGAATTTGTGGTTGTTTTGCCCACGTGCGGCGAAGACACGGCTATGGATATCAGCGAATATATTATCAGCGGCATCGAATCATTGCAGATCATGTCGACCAGTACTGAACTTCGATTGTCTGCCAGTGTGGGCATTGCCAGCTACCCGAATGATGGAGAAAGCATAGAGCGTCTAATACAAAATGCTGACGCAGCAATGTACCAGGCGAAAATGGCAGGTAAAGGGCGGGCCAATGTTTATCAGCAGGGCTTGTGGGAAAGCATGAAAGCCCAGGTGAGTTTACTGTCTGACTTGCGTAAGGCCATCGAGCAAGAGCGGCTGGATTTTTACGTGCAAGGAAAATACGACGTTAAAGGCGTACTGCAATCCGGTGAAATGTTGTGCCGCTGGCATTCTGCCATGCACGGCAATGTGTCGCCTGGCGTTTTTATCCCCTTGGCGGAGGCAAATCAGTTGGACTTTCAGATTGGCTTGATGGCGCTATCCCGCGCCTGCGATTATCTGGAAGTGATGGCAGAACATGGGCTTACCGTACCGCTGGCCGTAAACATAAGTGCAAGTCAATTACTCGATCCTTTGTTTCCTGCGGAAGCGTCTGAAATCTGCTTTAACCGGAATATTCCGCCCCGCTTAATTGAAATAGAACTAACCGAATCTATATTCATTCAAAATGAAGAGCGCGCTCTAGCTGCATTGAATGCCTTGCGACAAAGCGGCTTTTCACTCGCGCTGGACGACTTCGGCAGTGGGTTTTCTGCTTTGAGTTATCTCAAAATGTTCGATTTCGACACCGTAAAACTCGACAGAAGTCTGCTTAAAGATATTCACTACAACAAAAAGGCATTGGCGCTGTTTCAGGGAATCATAGCCATGTTGCAGCAACTGAATATACACACGGTCATTGAAGGGGTAGAGCTTGCTGAATATCTGCCCTTGCTTCGTGAGGCAAATGTGAACCTGCTGCAGGGATTTTATTTTGATAAGCCCGCGCAGTTCAGTGAGTTTATTTTGCGGCTTCCTATGCACCCCACCGTTGAATAATTGAAGGGCGAATAGAAAAACGGCGGCTATCCATTAGAAGGCTAGCCGCCGTTTTGTTTTTTACTGAGCTAAAAGCTACTACCTAAAGAGACAGACTTTTAACGGGCATTCGTGCTTTCAAATATTTTATCCGCTGACGCAGCGACAAACCCTTGGTACAGCTTCCCATCAGGCATAGCATAGCGCTGTGCAAACTCGTAGAAGCAGGAAGGGATCTGCAGGGTTTCATCACCCATTTTCACGTCGGCTTTGTCAGCCATGGTGGAGGACTGGGCCAGACACACATCCTCACCACCTTTAATCTCGCCACCAGACGTATTCAGTACAAAACCCGCTTCTTTCAGCAACGTGTTCACATCAACCAGTGACTGTGTCTGTTCCAGGTGGTTAACACTGACCGTGAAGTGATTGGCCTGAAAACCCCATGCCGCAAGCCAGGCTGCGTATTCTGATTCGTTCAGCAGGGTGTCGTAATCTTCCTTCGACAAGTCCCACTGTGGGCCTGAATACAGGAAGGTTTCGGCATTCACCAGCTCGCCGTCCATCTGCTCAACCAGACGGTTGATGATGTCCTGCGCCTGCTTCGATAATTCGCCTACCCGCAATTCACTGATAAAAACTTTTGGCTTTGTATCGTCCGGGTGTTCGAAGTGCTTGGCATCAAGTTTTTTAGCTTCAAAATCGTACTGGCCTTTTTCTTCGTAACCTAACGCCAGAAAATGCGCCGCCAACTTGTCGAGGCGGGTTTTATCAAGGTTAAAGGTACGAAAGGCGACGTGGTCGTTGACGATGTCGTCACCGTTTTCTTCGCCGACCAACAGCGCATGAATTTTATGCGCTGATGGTGTGATAGTGACATACTTATCCCAGAGGCGGGCAAACAACGTATCTACGTTAGTATGCATAGTCTGTGTCCTTGTTATTGGTTTACAGCGTCAGACCTGGGCTCAACGAGCCAGGCAGGGTCACTTTGTCCAGTTCTACAGACGCTACCGGGTAGGCGCAGTAGTCTGCAGCATAGTAAGCACTGGCACGATGGTTACCGCTTTCGCCCACACCACCAAATGGAGCAGCACTGCTTGCACCTGTAATTGGACGGTTCCAGTTAACAATACCGGCACGAATACGCTGGAAGAAATAGCGGTAATCTTCTTCGCTGTCGCCCAGGAAGCCTGCAGACAAACCGTAGCGGGTGTTGTTAGCCTCTTTAATGGCGGCGTCGAAGTCGCTATAACGAATCACTTTCAATAACGGACCAAAATGCTCTTCATCCGGCAGACTGGCAAGAATGCTGGTCACATCGATAATACCCGGCGTAGCAAAACCTTTATTTGCTTCCGGTTGCGTGAGTTCAAGCAACACATTGGCACCAAGATTGACCAGTTCAGCTTGCGCGTCGACCATCATTTTTGCTGCTTTGGCAGAGATCATTGCGCCCATGAATGGTTGATCTTCAGCGTCGTATTCACCCACTTTAATTTGTTTTGTCACATCAATCAGACGAGACAGAATAGCATCACCAGCGGCGCCTTCTGGCAGGAACAGACGACGAGAACAAGTACAACGTTGGCCTGAGGTGACAAAGGCTGACTGCACGATATCGTGCACCGCTGCATCGGTGTCGGCCACATCTTTAACGATAAGCGGGTTATTGCCGCCCATCTCCAGCGCCAGGATCTTACCGGGGTGACCGGCAAACTGTTCGTGCAAAATCTTACCGGTACGCGAGCTACCGGTGAAGAACAGACCGTCGATACCCGCATGCGTTGCCAGTGCTTTACCGGTTTCTACTTCACCTTGAACCAGGTTCAGTACGCCTGCTGGTAAACCGGCTTTTTCCCACAGTTGAACCATCAGTTCAGCAACGGCTGGAGTAAGGTCGCTAGGTTTAAATACGATGGTGTTACCCGCCATGAGCGCAGGCACAATGTGACCATTTGGCAGATGGCCAGGGAAGTTATAAGGGCCAAATACCGCGACTACACCGTGAGGCTTGTGGCGGATAAATGCCTGACCTACTGGCATTGGGTTTTCAACCGTACCGGTGCGGTCGTGATAGGCTTTCTCAGAAATACCGATCTTGCCGGTCATCGCGCCGACTTCGGTTGCTGTTTCCCACTCAGGCTTACCGGTTTCGCGGGCAATCAGCTTGGCTAATTCTAGCTTGTGTTCCGCCAGCAGTTCACCATATCTTTTAATGATAGTCAGGCGTTCTTCAAAACTGCGGAATGACCAGTCGGTCAGTGCGTTACGGGCGGCTTCGATGGCATTATCTACCTGCTCTGCCGTGGCTGCCTGACCTTCCCAGATAACCTGATCTTTGGCTGGATCGATTGATTTCAGAGCGTGGCCTAGTCCAGCGACCCACTCACCGTTAATAAAGTGCGTAGTTTGCATGAAATTGTCCTGTCGTTAGTCTCGAAAACTGACCGGTGCGAATCGCACCATGTCGCCTTCGTTTATATTAAGTGCCTTTGCAGCTAATCGTGAGATCACGGCGACACCGCGATCTTCGCTAACCGCCAAGTCGGTGGCAACGGCGCGAAAATCAGCTACAGAGGTATTGATGATATAGCAAGTTTGACCGCCCTGAGCTGCACCTTGATCATCGATGACAATCGGCAGTTTACGGCTCATCTGAGCGGTACGAATATGACTGAGGTTAGCTTCCACAGTGGGGCCAGCATCAAAAATATCCACGTAACCCCGGCAACTGAAACCTTCTTCTTCCAGCAGCATTAATGCAGGACGGGTTTTCTGATGAACCTGACCTATGACTGCCTGGGCTTCTTTGCTAAGTAAGTTAACGTAAATAGGATATTTAGGCATGAGTTCAGCAATAAAGCGTTTATTGCCAATGCCGGTAAGATAATCTGCGGTAGGGAAGTCCAGCGAGAAGAAATGCTCTTCGAGCCACGCCCAGAACGGCGATTTCCCTTCCTCGTCACTCACTCCACGCATTTCTGCAATGATGGTTTCTGAGAACCGCTCACGGTGCTCCATCATAAATAGAAAGCGAACTTTAGACAGAAAACGGCCGTTCACGCCGCCCCGAGCCTGCTCGCGCAGGAACAGGGTGCAGATTTCTGTCACACCGGTGTAGTCGTTACAAACAGAGAGAATATCCACCGTGTTGTGGATATTCAGTTCCCGGGAGGCGTGCACCACTTTACCCAAATGGTAGTGGTAGAACGCGTCATCCAGTCCAACCGCGGCTTCGATACCGGTGGTACCCACAACAGTACCGGTGACGGTATCTTCCATCACAAACAGATACGACTGATTGCCGGGCTGGGTAACTTGCTCGGAGAACGCTTTTTCAGCCCGCGCAATTTTTTTGCGCAGCAGCGTTTCGTTCACCGGCAAGGAGGTAAAACCAATACCGGATTCAACAGCGATGTTATTCAGCGCGTCGTAGTCGTTATTGTTGATTGGGCGAATGATATGCATAGTTGCTTACTCGCAAGCCTAAATTCAGGCGTTAACTACATTGGCAACTGCACGTTCGAAGCGCGCCATACCATCACGGATCTCTTCTTCTGTGATGATCAGTGAAGGCGCGAAACGTACCACGTTGGCACCAGCAACCAAACACATCAGTTTTTCGTTTGTGGCGGCAACCAGGAAGTCACGGGCACGACCTGCATAGTCTTGATTAAGGGCGGCACCTAACAGCAGACCTTTACCACGCACTTCAGAGAACACGTTATATTTGTCGTTGATTTCGCCCAGTAATTCGCGGAACAGATTCTCACGTTCAACCACACCGTTCAGTACTTCTGGGGTATTCACCACGTCGAGTGCGGCTTCTGCAACAGCACAGGCCAGCGGGTTACCGCCATAGGTACTTCCGTGAGTACCGGCTTTCAAATGCGCAGCAATTTCAGCCGTTGTCAGCATAGCGCCAATAGGGAAGCCGCCACCTAGCGATTTCGCCGTAGTGAGAATATCAGGGGTTACATTCAGACCCATGTAAGCGTAAAGCTGACCTGTACGGCCTACACCCGACTGTACTTCGTCAAAAATCAGCAGTGCATTGTGCTTGTCACACAATTCACGTACGCCTTTAACGAAGTCTGCATCAGGAGAGATGATGCCGCCTTCGCCCTGTAATGGCTCCATCATTACCGCACAGGTTTTTTCAGAAATCAGTTTTTCAAATGCTTCCAGATCATTGTAGTCACAGTGCAGAACCGCGCCTGGCTTAGGACCAAATCCATCCGAATACGCTGCCTGACCACCAACGGTTACGGTAAAGAACGTACGGCCGTGGAAGCCTTGGTTAAACGCAATGATTTCGTTCTTATCTTCACCAAATTTTTCCAACGCATAACGGCGAGCCAGTTTCAGTGCCGCTTCGTTGGATTCGGCGCCTGAGTTCGCGAAATAAACGCGCTCTGCAAATGTAGCGTCGGTAAGTTTCTTCGCCAAACGTAATGCGGGTTCGTTAGTGAAAACGTTAGACAGGTGCCAGAGTTTGTTGCCCTGTTCTGTTAATGCACCGACAAGAGCAGGGTGACAGTGGCCCAATACATTTACCGCAATGCCGCCTGCGAAATCGATGTATTCATTGCCTTCCTGATCCCACACGCGGGAGCCTTCACCACGTACCGGCACCATGTTGGCTGGGTTGTAGTTAGGGACCATGACCTCGTCGAAGGTTGCGCGAGTTACGTTCATTACTGTTACCTCTTTTATCGGGCATCCGCGGTGCAAACAAGCTTGTATGCCAATCAGTTCTGGATGCGAAAAGTACGAATTAGCTTATCAGTATGCCACTAATAAGACACTTTGTAACCTCGGCGGGTTCCGCTCAAGGCCTTATTTTTAGAGGGGTTTAGCTCATTTTGCATAAAAAGTGCATAAGCATGCAGAGGCTAAGCAGAAAGAGATGCAATTTGTTAACAAGCTAACAGAAACCGGCCGTGGTGAGCTTAGTATAGGTTGTGGATACGCACTGGCTTGAATGAATATCCACTAAAAAACTTTATATGCTGGAACGCTTTTGTCTAAAAAGTGCGCAGATTTGGACTAAAAAGGCACTATCAAATCTTATCTTCATCGATGAGAGGAAGCTGGAACAGCTCAGTCACCTTCAAAACATCTCGTTCGCTGCGAACAAAACCTGTTTTGTGCAGTGCCAGCGGAATTTCACTTTTCTCAAGGAATTTGCCCTGATGTAACATGCGGATAGAGGCGTAAGCCTGGGCTTTTTTCAGCAGTTCAGTCACGTCATGTGGGTGTTTATCTTGTTCGGCAATTTCAGTAAATGGCAGTGCGATTCGTAATCGCTTAAAACCCATGGCTGTGGTGAGCTTAGCCGTTAATGCTGGGGCGAGTTCTTCTTGCATTGCAATAAGATAATTGGCCGACGGTTGCGCCTTCTGCATCGCGGTGTGCAGTGGTGCGTTTCTGGCGATTTCAGCTTCTCTGAGCAGTGAAAGTTTTGCCTGCTCAAAGGCTTTGAAATAAAGCCGAGCAATAGTGCTGCGCCCGAGTTGGGAAAAGATACCGATGGTAAAAGCTTCGTGCGGCGACACGCCGTAATCGTCAGCTAACGCCCGCATGGATAAACCAATGGCTTCGCCATACTTTAAAAGCCGGGTTTTAATTTCCGGGTAAGGATCGGTGATTTTAGGCAGTGCTCGTTTTATTACCGATACCGGTATTAATAATCTGAGGTTCTCAATACCGATAAAACTCAATGCGGTGCGCATGGTTTCCACAGGAATGATTTTTCCTCGGGAATCCTTACGTCTGAATTTAGGCGTGTTAACAATAGCCATTAAGTCATCGTAAAGCCAAGGTAATGCACTGGCGTGTGACTCGATACGGGTTATGGATGTTGCGCGAACCGAGAGCACATCCAGCAAAGGTGCCACATCTTCACTTAAACCGAGAACCGATGAAAGTACGGTTTCTGCGTCTTCAATTTCGCCGCGAATAAGATCAAAAACGTGCTGGTGTACTTCTGCATTTACGCGGTCAATAAGGCTGGCTTCGGTTTTTTGCTGTAGCTGCTTATTCTCAATGGCAACTTTTTCAACATGCAGTAGCTGTCGTCTGGCATCACCCTGCTCCGACTGGGCAAAGGCAACCTCACCCGGACTTCTGCGGCCCATCATTTCAGATACACGAGCAGCGTCGATTAGCAGGTTATCAAACCGTTCAGATACAGGAGGGAGACTGTCGGAGTTTTCATTCACGGCAAGTAAGTTCCTACGGATATTTGACCAACTTTTGCTGTTCTCGGGTATTGGGTGTGAGAGCATGACAACAAACCTATAACTCTAATCGTACCCATTTATCGACCAATATAGCGTTTTTTTTTAGCTTTTTGAGCGATTTATGCAAGATAAATTATGAAGCTAGAGATAAAAAGCGTTGCAGCACTGCATGCCCATGTTCTGTCAGTAACGATTCAGGGTGAAACTGCACCCCCCAAACCGGAAGCGATTGATGACTTATGGCCATGATTTCTCGTTTTCCGCTTTGTCCCTCGCACCAGGCATCAACCTGTAATGTGTCAGGCAGTGTAGATGGTTCGATAACCAGAGAGTGGTAACGGGTTACTTCATAACCTTGGGGCAGTCCTTCAAACAGCCCGCCTTCACGATGATAAAGTGGTGAGGTTTTTCCGTGCCTGACTTTGTCTGCACGGGTTACTGTGCCGCCAAATACCTGACCGATAGATTGATGGCCTAAGCAAACACCGAGCATAGGAATTTTACCGGCAAAGTGTTTGATGGCTGCTAACGTAATACCGGCATCGTCTGGCGTGCAGGGACCCGGCGATAGCACAAGGTAATCTGGAGATATTGCTTCGATCTGAGCCAGTGTGATGGCGTCATTACGCACCACACTGACTTCCTGGCCCAGTTCCGTAAAGTAACGGGCCAGGTTGTGGGTAAAGGAATCGAAGTTATCAATTAATAACAACACTGGCTGATCCCGTATGTAAAAGGTGGCTTAGCGCGGACGCGGTAAAAAGCCGAGTGAGTTGTACACTTTATCCAGTGTAACTGCTGCACGGGCTGAGGCTTTCTCAGCGCCTTTTTTCATCACTTCATCAAGATAAGCGCGGTCTTCACGTAGCGTTTTAAAGCGAGTTTGCACAGGCTCAAGCAGTGAAACTACGGCTTCTGCGACATCGCCTTTGAGATGCCCGTACATCTTGTCTTCATATTCTGGTACCAACTCGTCGATAGAGCGCCCAGTCGCGAGAGACAGCAAAGTAAGTAGATTGGAAACACCTGGCTTTTCTTCGGTGTTGAAGTAAATGCGTGCCTGTTCATCAGAATCGGTAACAGCACTTTTAATTTTCTTGGTCAGTTTTTTCGGATCTTCCAGCAGACCGATAAAATTTTTCGGGTTGTCGTCCGACTTAGACATTTTCTTGGCCGGCTCCTGCAAGCTCATGATACGCGCACCGAACTTGGGGATAAAAGGTTCTGGAATGGCAAACATGTCACCGTAAATATTGTTCATACGGGTCGCCACGTCTCGGGCCAGTTCCAAATGCTGCTTCTGATCGTCGCCAACCGGTACCTGGTTCGCCTGGTACAGTAGGATATCGGCTGCCATGAGTGCAGGGTAGGTGAACAGGCCCGCATTGATGTTGGTGACGTTTTTGGCGGATTTATCTTTGAACTGCGTCATGCGATTTAATTCACCCATTTGGGTGTAGCAGTTTAAGATCCACGCCAACTGCGCATGTTCTGGTACGTGAGACTGAACGAACAACGTGCTTTTTTCAGGATCGATGCCGCAAGCAAGATACAGAGCAAGGCCATCTAAACATGCCTCACGCAGGGCTTCAGGTTCCTGGCGCACGGTAATCGCGTGCAAATCAACCAGCATATATAAGCACTCGTGGTCGTCCTGCATAGAAACCCACTGCTTGAGTGCGCCCATGTAGTTACCGATGGTAAGTTGGCCTGATGGCTGACAGCCGCTTAATACGATTGGTTTGTTGCTCATTTTATTACCTGTACCTGCTGTAATGCGTGTTAGTTGTTTTGCGCTGCTGCCAGTTCATCTCGCATGCGGTCAATAACAACTTTGTAATCGGGTTCGTTGAAAATGGCGGAACCGGCAACAAACATATCTGCTCCCGCTTCGGCAATGGCACGAATGTTATCGACTTTTACCCCACCGTCAATTTCAATTCGGATATTTTTGCCACTTTCTTCTATCCGCTGCTTTACTTGTCTGATTTTATCCAGGGTAGATGGAATGAATTTTTGCCCACCAAAACCTGGATTCACCGACATGATAAGAATGTGATGAAGTTTGTCTATAACATGATCGAGATAATGTAGCGGCGTAGCCGGGTTAAATACCAGGCCTGGTTCACAGCCTTTATCTATGATGAGCTGCAAAGAGCGGTCGATATGCTGCGACGCTTCTGGATGAAAGCTAATGTAGCTGGCACCGGCATCAGCAAACTTCTCAATAAGGTCATCTACTGGCGATACCATTAGATGTACGTCGATAGGGGCTGTGACACCGTGTTTACGCAACGCTTCACAGATCATCGGGCCAAATGAGAGGTTGGGCACATAGTGGTTGTCCATGACATCGAAATGCACAACGTCCGCGCCAGCAGCGAGCACTGCATCTACATCTTCGCCCAGTTTGGCAAAGTTCGCTGAAAGAATAGAAGGAGCAATGAGGAAGTTCTTCATGTTGATACCCTGTAAACGGTAGGAAGCGGTTTGAATGATACCGTGGGCCGATGCTGATGTCTTGTGGTGCATCGGTTTTCCCGCTGTATTGGCTATAACGTACGCCTATTTAAGTCAATTGACTTAGATTGCCCACAGTCAATTACCGAAGTTTTTGCCTGTTCTAATGCACATTCTGCGTCTATGCACCAATTTGGTGATTTTGCTTTTCCCTGGTGCGACCCATCTTGGTGCTAAAGATTTACACCGTCTTCACGTTCTCCGAAAATGTGAATTAAAATTCATTGATTTCAGTTGGTTATTCATTTTTTTGTCGAAAAAATCAGTTAGGCATCACTTTTGCCTATTACTGACAAGATTAAAAAGAACAATAAGACAGAATCTTAAGTTAAGTACACAATTATATAAATCCAACGGAGAACACATGAAAACTTCCATTCAAAAAACGTTACTGGCTGTTGCAGTATCTTCAGCTGCTTTATTAACTTCTGCGCCTTCTTTTGCAGAATTGAGTGCGAACGTAAGTGTAACAAACAACTACATCTGGCGTGGTCTTACACAAACCACTAACGATGCAGCTGTACAAGGTGGTATCGACTACGCCGACGAAAGTGGCTTTTACGCAGGCACTTGGGTATCTAACGTAAACTACGGTGCAGACGACGTTTACTCCTATGAGCACGATCTGTATTTCGGTTTTTCTGGTGAAGCTGAAGGCTTTACTTACGATGTAGGTTACCTGTACTACAACTACGATTCTGTTGCTGAATTCGATTTCGGTGAAATCTACGGTACTATCGGCTACGAAGGTTTCAGCGCGTCTCTGTACCTGCTGGCTAACACTGAAGCCGACGAAGGGGAAGGCCAAGACTTTGGTTTTGCGCAGGCTTCTTACCTCTCTCTTGACTATGCAATGCCTGTAGCAAGCGGTGCTGAGCTGGGTCTGCACGTAGGTTATCACCAAGGTGACTTCGCTGAAGCATTCAACGGTGTTCCAGATGGTTACGCTGACTGGGCAGTATCTATCGCGAAAGACGGTTTCAGCTTTGCAATCACTGGTACTGACCTGGATGACACCGGTGCAGATGCCTTTGACAACGATTCAATCAAATTCGTTGTTGCTTACGGCGTAGACTTCGAGCTGTAAGTCTCACCGAAAATATTTCTAACGTTGAGTGTGAAAACCCGGAGCTTCGGCTTCGGGTTTTTTATATTAAGCTGGTTTAACAAATACAAAGTACAGCTTGTTAGATTGCTGTTTATGATTATAATAAGGTTACTTTTTAGCCGACGGTGATGGTCATGGAACAGAACAAACCGATTCAATCAAAGCGTCCCTGCGCGAAAAAGCCACTTGGTGCTTTTATCGGCGCAGCCATAATGCTTTCGGCTGCATATTTTAACCCTCCTTCAGTATCGCAAGTCGTTTGCGACTTGGGTACAGAAAGCGCTACTAACTACCAAATGCAGCCTTCTGCTGCGACTAACCCTGCGTCTCAATGTTCAGCATTGCTCGCGCCAGAAATTAGTTGGTTAGAATGGGCGGTGGGTAAATCCTCTTCTTATCAATTACACTTCTTTGATTTGCTCGAATTGCTATACGGTAATTCGGAAAGCAATTTCTCGTCGTCTAAAGGGCAGTAATCCACTATATGGATGAAAAACCTCGTTCTCCAGGCATTGGAGGGATGCTGCTAAGCGTACTCGCCAGCGCGTTTGGTGTGCAGAGTCAGCAAAATTATGAACGCGACTTCAATGGCGGAAAACTCACCGGGTACATCGTTATTGGCGTGTTGTTTGTTTGCCTACTCATTGCTGCATTGGCAGGCTTGGTCAATTTTATTTTGAATTAGTGGTTCTAAACGCAGGTTTGCGCTTTCGCTTTCTTGGCTTAGGTGGCGGGAGGTCTGGATTCGGCGCAAAAAATGCCAGCAACTCTGAAGCCGGTTTTCTGGTTGCCCCATTCTGACTAATCGAACGTTTCACTGACAATTCAGAAATGTCTGCATTCGCGTAAAGATTGCGCGTTAACGGCAAATCATGATTAGAAATCAGCACTGGTATTCCGCGCTTGTACGACGCCCTGATAGAGAGTGTGGCCAATTGGTGCTGACTTTCCAGACCAAAGCTTTTGGCTGCATAGCTGGTGAAAGCGGCTGTTTTGCTTAACGGTGCATAGGGTGGGTCGCAGTAAATTACGTTGCCACGGCGCGCACGGCTAAACACCTTCTCGAAGGGCAGACAAGTAAACACCGCCTTTTGCGAACGCTCTGAAAAATACAGCATTTCCTCTTCTGGAAAGTACGGCTTTTTATAGCGGCCGAAAGGAACGTTAAAGTTCCCCGCTAAACTGTATCGACACAAACCGTTGTAGCCATGTCTGTTCAGATATAAAAAGAGTATTGCCCGATAATATTCATCGCTGGTGTCGTTAAACTCTTTGCGCAAAGCGTAGTAGGTTTCTTCATTATTATGAGCATCGGTGAAGAATCGCGACGCATCATGAATCACGGCATCAGGCTGTGATTTCAGAAAGTTATACAGGTTAATCAGATCAGGATTAATGTCATTCAGCAGATAGCGCTTAAAGTCGGTGTTCAGAAATACAGAACCCGCCCCGACAAAAGGCTCGATGAGTCTGTTGCCCGAAGGGAGTTTGGCATTGATGTTTTCTACCAGGCTGTATTTTCCGCCGGCCCACTTCAAAAAGGCCCGGTTCTTTTTTTGCATCATGCTGTCTGAAAATTACCCACGCGCACACCACGTTTTTAACGTGTTATAGGATGTTATTAGAAATTTGGTCTGAGTTATCGCGGTCTGAACAGCGGAAACAAAGAACCAATGATGATTGTATCTGTCATCATCGATCCCGACAACCTGGAATGTAACAACCGCTGCATTTAACAGCGAATAGGGTTAAGAAAGCGGCTATTTAATCAGTTTTAGCGAAGAAGCTAAGTGTGGCGATTTGCTGCCAAGAAACGGTCTAGCACATTTGCAAATGCCTGCCGTTCCTTTTGTGACAATGGGGGCGGCCCGGACGTTTGGACGCCACTTGCTCGCATCGTATCCATGAAGTCGCGAATATTGAGTCGCGACCTGATGTTCTCACGGGTGAGTTGTTCACCTCGAGGAGTAACCACTTCAGCACCTTTTGCGATAACCTCATCGGCAAGGGGGATGTCTGAGGTGACAACCAGATCTCCGGCACCGACACGTTGAACAATCTCGTTATCGGCGATATCAAAGCCTTTTTCAACCTGAAGACGCTTAAGCCAGGGGGAAGGAGGAACTTTGATACCGTGATTAGCCACAAAGGTGGCCGTTGTCTGGGTGCGCGGCGCGGCCTTAAACAGAATTTCTTTAATTGCTACCGGACATGCGTCGGCGTCTACCCAAATCGCTACTGCCATTAAGGAAAAACCTTTTCTATTTCTTCAATTACGTTTCTACCGCGCTTGATGAATATCTTTTCGCTACCCTGAAATGCCGGGATGGACTTAATGGCTGCATTGGCTTCAGAAAAAGTACTGAACCTGTCATTAAACAGCACAACAAACCAGTTCCCACCGTAACGGTTGGTGCGATAAATCCAGATAAAGCTTTCCATTGAATTGTCTTCAATGAACTCCTGCATCAGCGCTTCATCTTTTAAGCCAGCAAGCTGAATGATGTAGTCGTCTGGGTTAATGTTATTTACTAACTCCCAGTTATCATAATTAGGGCTACTCGCTGCGATGCTCTTCATTGAACTATCGCGGGATTGAATAACTTCACGAGTGGGCTCGTTGCGCGCTTCTTCCTGGGTTTGAGTAACAGGGGGTTGTGTAACGATAGGTTGCGCGGGTTCTGTCTTAGCTACCTGCACGGGCTCCGGTTGTGACGGCGTTATCGCTGGCGTCTCTAAATCAGCCTCTTCAGGGCTTGGCTCTGCATCCGCTAATTCCGCTGCATTAGGCGCTTCTGCTACTGGTTCCTCTGCTGGCACTTCTTCAACAGGGGCTTCGACAACCGGCTCTCTGTATGAATTCGTCTGCCCAGACAGCGCAGCGGCGACGGCGGCTCGTGATTCAGAGTTTCGACGACTCAAAGGCAGCTCTTCTATTTGAGAGGCTGTGAATTGTTCACGAGGTTCGCGACTTCCCGATGTAGACGCGGATGTACCGTTTGATGTGCTGTTATTCGTTCCGGTAATCAAATTGTCGAAACCTGAAGCGGCCATCGGTTCTTCGGGAACCGTGCTGGTTGCTCGGGTTTGTGCATTGTTTACCACGTCTTTATCATCGACGTTACCTGAGCGAGCTTCTGGATCGGCGCTAACATCTTCAATAAAGCTCAGCAGGTCTTCACTTTCTGTTTCTGCAGACTCAGCTGGCTGTGCGCTGTCGTTGTCATCAATAGACGCTACTGCATCGTCCCAGGAAACCACAGGCTGATCAGAAGCGGGTGTTCCCTCTGCTTCTTCATTGGCTAATTCGTTAAATGCAGAGCCTGGTTTAACCGCGGTAGTATACGGTGGTCGATTCTGGTCAATCGGCGAAAATAGGGCGTCAATATCGTCTCTGTATTGCCAGTAAACGATTGCAATGAAAATGGATAAAAGTAACAGGATCATCAGTGTGATAAATAACGGCTTTTTAAGCAGACTTGTACTCTGCGTTTCCATGTATCCATCGTAGCCATCCCGTTTAGCTACATGCTCGTGAAAAGCCTTACGTCGGTTCTCAATCATCTTATCTAACTCTGAGCCAGGTTGTTGAGTTGCCACTGATTGACTACTTATAAGCAGAGGCGTATCTGTGTTTTTCGCTGGCAGCCATTTCTTAGCGCGTTCCGCCCATGAAGACTCACCAAACAATAATACGTTAAGGTGCTGCTTGTTACCTGCAAAGCGACTTTGAAGCACAAGATCCCATAACTCCTGCAAGAGGGAGTCAGGAATATACTCGGCTTGGGTGATAGTGATTAGAATTGGCCCAACGTGTTCATTGAGACCAGCCAGTAACTCGTTCAGAGGCCTGGTGTAACTACCAACCAGCGTGCCAAGAAGCTGTCTGCACAACTGTCTGCGGTAGTCGGCGAGTTCCATAATGGGATCTGCGGTGACATACGCAATTTCAGTTTCGTCATGTTGCTGGAATACAAATGATTCCAGCGTTTTCTTCTGCTGCGCGGCAGAGTCGCCACTGACAAAAATGAGTTGTGAAGAATAGTTGACCAGATATTCCAGTCGTTCATGCAATTCAGATTGCACTTTTATGCCCTCAGCTGATTACAAGTGTGCGCACTTAACGACACGGAAACAAATTGGAATAGTTTCGATAATGCCGTCAGCTTAGCTGAGAATGTCGGTTAGAATCTCATCGCTGACGTCTTTCGTCACTACAGCGTGGCCAATACCCTGGGGAATGACAAAGCGAATATTCCCCGCCTCGACTTTTTTATCCCGACGCATATGTTTCATATACGCGTCTTTGTCCATGGTGTCAGGACCATCGACAGGTAAGTCAAATGCAGAAAACAATGCAGTGACCTGTCGGCTTTCTGACGCATCCATCCAGTTAAGTGCTTGTGCAGCTTTGCACGCAATTACTGTACCAGCCGCTACTGCTTCACCGTGTAACCAATTTCCGTATCCCTGTTCTGCTTCGATGGCGTGACCGAACGTATGACCTAGATTGAGTATGGCACGTAATCCGCCTTCTCGCTCGTCCTTAGCCACCACGTCGGCTTTAATCTCGCAACAGCGAAAAATAGCTTCGCTCAGGGTTTTTGTTTCCAGTGTTTTAAGCTTATCGGCATGATCCTCCAACCACTTGAAGAATTTTTTATCATAAATGATGCCGTACTTAATCACTTCCGCCATGCCGGCAGCAAATTCTCTGGCTGGCAGGGTAGCCTGGGTGTCAGTATCAATAGCAACAAAAACAGGCTGATAGAATGCACCAATCATGTTTTTGCCAAGAGGGTGGTTAACCGCTGTTTTCCCGCCAACGGAGGAATCAACCTGAGACAGCAGGGTAGTGGGCACCTGAATGAACGGCACACCACGCTGGTATGAGGCCGCTGCAAAACCACATAAATCACCAATTACACCGCCGCCCAAAGCAATGAGGGTAGTATCGCGGGCAGCATTCATTTCCAGCAGGCGGGTCATGATAACGCCGAACTGTTCTAGAGATTTATGCTTTTCGCCATCGGGGATGATGATGGTTTCAATTTGCACATCGCCGCAGGCCGCTTTGGCTTTATCAAGATAGAGCGGTGCAACCACGTCATTGGTGACAATAACGGCAAGTGGGCCTTTGATGTAGGGAGAGAGAACGGCAGGTTTAGAAAGTAAACCTGCTTCTATATGAATGGGGTAGCTACGATCTCCGAGCTCTACAGTTAACATCGACATCACGCAGCTCCCTATTTTTCACAGATAGATTTTATAGTCCGATTTTACTGATAATCTGATTCGCAACGGCGCGAGCAGATTGATCATCGGTATCAACAATATAGTCAGCAACCTCTTCGTACAGAGGGTTGCGCTCATCCGCCAGATTACGCAGGATTTGCTCAGGATCACCTTTTTGCAGTAAAGGACGACGTTTGTCGCGCTGAGTCCGAGCTACTTGTTTGTCGATGGTGGTTTGCAGATAAACTACAATACCCCGTGCAGATAAACGGTTACGTACAGCTTTGTTCGTTACAGAGCCACCGCCCGTCGCCAACACGATACCTTGTTTGTCCGTAAGATCGTTTATGACGTTTTCTTCGCGCTTGCGGAAACCTTCTTCACCTTCCAGGTCAAAAATCCATGTGATATCTGCACCAGTGCGGCGCTCGATTTCCTGGTCGGAGTCAAAAAAATCTAGGTGAAGTTCGTCTGCAAGGTGTCTGCCGATGGTGCTTTTACCAGCACCCATGGGGCCAATTAAAAAGATATTACGTTTTTCAGCCATATTTGCTTATATCACAACTTTTATTCTGTTTGGGGCAGCGGTATTACCTGCCATGCTACCCATTCACTTGTACCCGTTCACTTCGCCAACAGATACAACTCTTGAACCTCGCTTTAATTTCGAGAGCGGGATTATCTCAGTTTACGGCGTCGGGATGCAAGTTTTGTTGCACTTTTAATCGATAGACTTTGAAATCAGCGCGTTAGCGCCGAAAACAACAACGTCAGGTTCGCGTACGAACCTGACGTGCATGAGAAGTCGGGGATTTATTAAAGTGATTCCGCCACAATTTTAGGTGTTACAAAAATCAATAACTCTCGCTTCTGATAGATAGAAGCATTGCGCTTGAACAGATTTCCCACCACGGGCAGGTCGCCGAACAAGGGTACTTTAGATACGTCGGACGTACTGGTTTGCTGGAAAATACCACCAAGCACCACGGTTTCTCCATTATCGACTAACACCTGAGTCTTTATTTCCTGGGTATCGATAGCGACAGCCGGGCCGGTGGAGGTGTCTACCGTTTCCCCACGGGTATCTTGCGTTACCACTAGATCCAGAATGATGCGATTATCCGGTGTAATATGCGGGGTGACTTTCAGACTTAACACCGCTTTCTTAAATTCCACCGAGGTTGCGCCACTCGATGCAGCCTGAACGTAAGGAATTTCTGTACCTTGCTCGATATACGCTTCGTGTTGGTTGGCAACCGTAATGCGCGGACTCGCAATAATCTCCCCTTTGTTTTCAGATTCCAGCGCAGATAGTTCGAGGTCGAGAATATTTCCATCGACTAAATCGGCGATCTGAAAGCCAATACGTGCCGCGTTGTCACTCGACACAGGCAGGTTTACGTTCATGCGATTGGCGATAGTAGGCAGTACTCCGCTTGCTGCAGAATCTGCACCTTCAATGGAGCCGGAAACCGCGCCATCGCTGGTTGTACTGGTGAAGCCCCAGCGTACACCCAAGGCTTCGTCTACGTTATCTCGCACTGTTACCATGCGTGATTCAATTAAAACCTGCTTAACCGGAATATCCAGCGCGTTCACCACTTCACGGGCTTCATCGATAGATGCCTGATTATCTTTTAACAACAAGGTATTGGTTCGGTCGTCTACTGTTACGGAGCCGCGTTCGGAAAGAATGCCGCCATCTGCGGATTTCAGAATTTGCGCGAGGCTTTCAGCTTTCGCGTAATTAACGGTGATGTTGGCTGTCGTTAACGGCGCGAGGTCTTTCACTTGCTTGCTCGACTGCAACTGTGCGGTCTCACGGGCAGTCAGTTCTTCTGCTGGGGCGACCAGCAGAATATTGCCTTCCATGCGCTTATCCAGGCCTTTGATTTTTAGAATCATTGCCAGCGCCTGATCCCAAGGCACGCCTTCAAGACGAATAGTGACATTGCCGGTAACCGTATCGGTAGTCACCAGGTTAAAGCCGTTGGTTTGGGCGATAATTTGCAATACCTGACGAACAGGTACGTCCTGGAAGTCCAAAGAAATAGGCTTGCCTGAGTATTCTGGGTCTTTATCCAGCTCCGCAAGCTCTTCTTCAGTCATTGGCTGAATTTCGATGCGAAGGGTATTGCCTTGCTTGCGATGGCGAGCTAATACCGTGCCCTGATAGCTAATCATCAGGCTGGCGCTATCGGCATCCTGAAAGGTTTCAATAGACTGTACTTCAGTACCAAACTGAACAACATCTAATTCAACCAGCTGATCGTCGCCTAATTCGGTTTTAGGCAAGGTGATAGTGAGCTTTCCCTGCGCTTCAAGTAATTGAGGGGAAAACTTATCGTTATCGAATTCGATGGTGGTTACCGCTAAATTACCGGCTTCACGAGAGAAATCGATATTATTCAGCGTAGATGTGAATATTCTTTCTGCTTCAGCATAAGGATCGAGCAGCACAGTTTCCTGTTCCTGAGCCATCACTGGCGCCGACAGCATTTTAAGCATTACCAGGGCAATCGCAGAGCTACCCAGCCACAACGATTTGTGGTTCCGACCAAGGCGTGTTTTATTGAAAATGTAACGCTCAGACATTGTTATTATCTCCTGCTGACGAGCTCATCGACAGCGTGGTTTTTTCTCGTTGCCAGCATCCCGTTCCGTCGGGTAGCAGTTGTTCAATATTGATAGATTCGTCGTTGATTGACGTAATTTTTCCGAAAAACAGTCCTAAATGGCTGCCAACACGGCCCTTTAACAGATTGCCTTCGTTAGTCTTGAACAATACCCAGCGTATACCCTGGGTAGAAAATGTGCCAGATAACGTCAGAGAATCAAGACCATACTTTTCCAACGGTTCTTTCTTGCGCTCAAAATCAGGTTGCAAACAATTATTTTTGGTTGTCTGCACCACCGGGGAGCTTCTATCTACCGGACGAGCAAACGGGCTTCTGAATGAAGATGCGGTATATTCAAAGGCCGGTTGCTGCTTAAATTCCGGGTACGGTTCGACCACCGCGGTGGTCGTTGCTTTAACCTGTTGAGTATACGCTATTAAATCGTCAATTCTAGGGCTACATGCACTAACCAAGCCAAGCGAAAGTGTTAGAAAAATGACACGCTGTATCTTTCTATTCATGGCTGTTTCGCTCCTTCCTTGCCGGTCAGAGACGTGCGGTAGGTTTTTGCCTGCATTTGCAGGTTCAGACGGTCGCCCTCATGGGTAATTTCAAAATCGTGCAGGGTTACAATTCGCGGCAGATCGGCTATTTCAGACACGAACTCACCAAAATTGTGATAGCCACCAGATACTTCCACTTCAATGGGCAGTTCAGTGTAGAACTCTTTCGGGACTTCCTGCTGCCAGTTTAGAAGCTTAAATGTGAGCCCCGACGTGGTGCCAACATAGGTGATGTCGTCGAGTAATCCCGGTGTTTCATTGCTGGTAGGTAACGAGCGCAGCATCGACTTAAAGTCGTTTTCAATTTGCTTGAGCTGGGCAATGTAGGAGTTCAAATTCACCGCAATACGATATTTAGCCTGGAACTGACCTTTTAACTCCTGTTCTTCAATTTGCGCTCTTTCCAGAATAGGGAGTTTGGGTTTAACAATGAACCAATAGCTCAGCGCGCCAACCACAATGACGACGAATGCAACAACGACAATCTTGACTTCTTTAGACCAGATGGCGACCTGTTCGAAATCCAGCTCGTTGAGTTCTTTTAATTTACTGACATCAAAACTCATTTTGCGTCTCCGCTTTTAGGCTGCTGAATCACCGGCGCAACTTTAGGACTGATGGTAAATTTAAGGGTGAAATCGCTTACTGCGTCTGTGGCTGAGGTATCAGCCTTAATCGACGACAGCTCACCGCCGGTGAATACCGCCGAGTTTTCAAGGCGGCGCATAAAATCAGATAACCGGTTATTTGAGTCGCTGAGCCCCTGAATTTCAATATTATTGCCGCGCCGCTTCATTGTTCTGAAAGACACGCCCGCCGGTACTAATCTGGCAAGTTCATCGAACACCGAGGGGGCAATGTTGCGGCTAATTTGCAGTTGTTCAATAAGCGCCATACGTTGCTCAATGGCTTTTTTACTTTCTTTGATTCTTTGGATTTCTGCTATCTGATTATTGAGAACATTAATTTCTTGTTTAAGATAGTTGTTGCGGGAGTTCTGGTTGTTAATTTGAATATCAATGATTTGTCCCACGGTCCAAAACACTGCGCCAACAAACGCGGCGATACACGCGGTAACAATAATGTAGTGCTGCTTTTGCTGCTGGCGAAGCTTTTCACGCCACGGCAGAAAGTTTATATGTGCCATTCAGTGAAGCTCCGACTGGCTAAACCTGCAGCTGTTACTAACTGTGGAGCCAATTTCATTAAGCGCTCCTGATCGAGCTTAGGATTAATTGTCATACCGTCAAAAGGATTGAAAACTTCAACGTCCATTCCCAGGTCTTGACGTAGGCCATCAACCAGTTCCGGAATGGTTGCACCACCACCCGATAAAACAATTTTTTCTGGTCTCTGCGCATGCAGTGTTGAAACGTACATTTGTATTGCACGGAGGATTTGCTGTTGTAGGTTCGCAACAAAAATCGGTAGGGTATCTTGTTGCCAGTTTCCCGGCAGTGAACCTTCCATTACCTGACGTTCTGCTTCGTCGGGCTCCAGCATATTAATGGCTGCAAGGTCCTGAATAAGCTGATTGGTGCCGAAGGCGTGCTCTTTGGTGTAAATCACTTCGCCATTCTGCCACACACAAAGCTGCAGCAACGAAGCGCCAAGATTAATACAGCACACGCGTTCCTCTTCAGATTCCAGCGGATGAAAGTAAAACAACGCGTTGCTGAGCGCGTAGACTTCCATATCGACCACTTTCGGTTCGTATGGGATTTCTCTTACCAGAGTAATTCGACTGTCTACCAGATCTTTGTGTGCAGCAGTTAACAGTACGCTGTCTTTGCCGGCATGCGTTGGGCTTGGGCCGAGCACTTCAAAGTCTAGGTAAACTTCTTCTAACGGGTAAGGGATAAGGCTATCGGCTTCGATTTCGATTTGGCCTTCTAACTCGAAGTCACTTTGTTCTGGGTCCATGGGCACGACTTTGCTGATCACCGAGGAACCCGCAACAGCGATGGAAACAGACTTAACTTTTGTCTTTAATGCTTTCTTTATTTTCTTAAGTGCCAGACTTACCGCGTCGAAGTCTTTAATCTCTCGTTCGTTAAATGCTCGTTTATTGATCGATTCGCACGCAAAAGCCTGCAACACAAAGCCCTTGGCCGTGCGTTCAATTAACACCGCTTTTATTTGACGAGTGCCTATGTCAAGGCCCACAATAGGTGGCAGCTTTTTCTTAAACAGCGATTTCATTTGCTGGCGTCCGAAATTTCAAAATTAATGCTTTAAAATAGAATGTAACGCAAAATATTTAATCTGTATGGTTCTCACACAGGTACATAGGTATAAATTTTTGACATCAATCGGCGTAACACTCTTGGTAATGTAAACTTCGTGAAGTATATCAAAACCCTATTTATTTTAGCCCTGATAGGCGGCACGCTAGGCGTGGCGGCACTTGCAGGCATTTATTTTTATATCAAACCTGACCTGCCGAGTGTTACTGTCCTCAAGGACGTTCGTCTGCAGACACCTATGAGAATTTATACCTATGACGGTAAATTAATTTCTCAGTATGGAGTTAAACGGCGGATCCCAGTAAAACTTGAGGATGTACCTGAAAAACTCATTCAGGCGGTCATTGCTACCGAAGACAGCCGTTTTTACGAGCATTACGGAATCGACCCCATTGGTGTCGCCCGTGCTGCTGTAAATTTGGTGCTTACCGGAGAGAAGCAGCAGGGTGCCAGTACCCTCACTATGCAGCTCGCAAGGGGCTTCTTCCTTACCCGCGACAAAACCTTTATTCGTAAAATTAAAGAAATATTCATTGCCATCCACATGGAGCAAGTGCTCACAAAAGATGAAATCCTCGAGCTTTACCTGAATCGGGTTGAATTAGGCCACCGTGCATTTGGTTTCGGTGCCGCCGCTCAGGTGTATTATGGCAAAAACTTAAAACAATTAAGTTTAGCGCAAATTGCCACCATTGCCGGTTTACCGCAGGCACCGTCGGTACTCAACCCGGTGAGTCGCCCAGAGCGCTCTGTGGAGCGTCGTCGCATTGTTCTGCTGCGTATGCTGGATGAAGAGTTTATTTCTCAGGCAGAATTCAATGAGGCCGCCAGCCAGCCGGTGACCGCTCGTAAACATGGTGCAGAAATCGATCTGGATGCCCCTTATCTGGCAGACCTTATCTACAACGAAATGGTTGAAATTTACGGTAAGGAAGAGGCAGAAACTGGGGGGTATCAAGTTTATGCGACGGCGCCTGCCGATACGCAATTAGCCGCGCAAGAAGCAGTAATACGCAATCTTCACGATTATGACGAACGTCATGGCTATCGCGGCCCGATAACCTGGCTTTGGGGTAAACCGGAAGCCGATGAAGACGACGAGCCTGTGGAAGTAAGCGAGAATGCGCCCACTGACGAAAACAAGCTGTGGACGCCGGATGAAATTAAGCAGGCACTGGATGCCATTCCTCATTTTCATCCGCTGGTTCCAGCGGTTGTCACTCAGGTATTCGACCCACCTACGCCGGAATCAGAACTGGAGCCTTCGATAACCGTTACCGACTTAAATGGTGTTGAGCGGGTAATCGAATGGGAAGGCCTGGACTGGGCTCGCCCTTACATCACCGATTCACGTCAAGGTGATGACCCCAAAACTGCGTCGGATATCGTCACCCCGGGTGCGGTAATTTATATCCGATTACAGGAAGACAAATGGCGCATTGCTCAAATACCTACAGTAAGTGGCGCACTGGTTGCGCTTAATCCTCACAACGGTGCCGTGCAGGCAGTAGTGGGTGGATATAGTTTTTACCAAAGCCAGTTCAATCGTGCTACCCAGGCCAAGCGTCAGGTTGGCTCTAACATCAAGCCGTTTATTTATTCTGCCGCCATCGAGAGCGGTTACACACTGGCTTCGGTTATCAACGACGCACCGATCAATCAGTGGGATGCTTCCACCGGTGTTGCCTGGCGTCCTCAGAATTCACCCGCGGAATACGATGGCCCAATTCGTATGCGTGTGGCGCTGGGTAAATCAAAGAACGTGGTATCTGTGCGCTTACTGCGTGGTGTTGGGTTGCAACAAGCCCGAGAACATATTGCCAAGTTTGGTTTCCAACTGGATGAAGTGCCAAACGATGAAACCGTCTCGCTGGGTTCCGGCTCCCATACCCCATTGGAAGTAGTACGGGGAATGTCGGTAATTGCGAACGGCGGCTATCTGGTTACCCCTTATTTCATCGATCGAGTGCTGAATGAACAGGGTGAAAACCTCTGGCAGGCAACGCCTAAGTGGGCCTGTAATCCTTGCACCGAGGATGGTGAACAAAGTCGTGATGGCGAGGAACAAAACCTTGAAGCCATGCTGGAAGCCCAGCTTAACGCTGATGCAGGTTTAGGGGGCGCGGTGCAGCTCAGTGAAGCCGGCAGTAAAGTGAAACCGTCTGCGCCTCAGGTTATTAGTTCGCAAAACGCGTTTTTGGTAGCCGATATGATGCGTACTGGTGTGCGTGCTAACGGCAGTTGGAACAAGAAAACGTACTGGATGGGCACAGGTTGGCGGGCAAGAAACATTCTGCAGCGCGACGATTTAGCCGGGAAAACCGGTACTACTAACGATGCGCGGGATACCTGGTTTAGTGGTTTCCACCGCGACATTATTGCCACCGCCTGGGTGGGTTTTGACGACATGAACCGAAACCTTGGCCGGGCTACCCGTAACCAGAATTTGATCAATCGCAATCCAGAGAAGTTTAACTGGCTGGGTAACGCAATGATTGGTGGCGAAGATGGTGCTAAGGCTGCGCAGCCAACATGGATACGATTCATGCAGCATATGCTTGATGGCGTACCTGAAGAACCCATGGCCATTCCTGATGGAGTGGTCCGCGTTCGTATAGATCGTACCACTGGGAAGTTGACCAGAAGGACAGACCATACGACACTATTCGAATATTTTGCGCAGGGCACAGAACCGAAGGTGTATGTGCTTGACGATGAAATTGTCGATCCTGCTCAGGATGAAGAGAATACCGCGCCCACCCCGGAAGATATCTTTTAGGCGAGAAGATAGGGGCGGGCAACAATCCAAAAAACTATAAATCGGATAAGCAATGTCAGACGATTCCAACCGATATTTATATATCCCTCACTCTGGCCCTTCATTGCTGGAAACGCCGCTGCTGAATAAAGGCAGCGCGTTTACAGCCCGTGAGCGGGCTTCGTTTAACCTGACCGGATTATTACCGCCACGATACGAGTCTATAGATGAGCAAGTTGAAAGAGCCTTCATGCAATACAGCTCTTTTAGCGATGCACTGAATAAGCACATCTATCTGCGCGCTATCCAGGACAACAATGAAACCTTGTTCTATCGCCTGATCCAGTCGCATATTGAAGAAATGATGCCTATCATCTACACCCCTACAGTAGGTGATGCTTGCGAACAGTTCTCCGATATTTACCGCAGTTCCCGAGGCTTGTTTGTCTCTTGGGAAGAGCGCCACCAACTCGATGATATCGTGCGCAATGCAACCAAGCGTAAGGTGAAAGTTATCGTGGTAACCGATGGTGAACGTATCCTCGGCCTGGGCGACCAGGGTATTGGCGGTATGGGTATTCCTATCGGTAAGCTGTCGCTGTATACCGCCTGTGGTGGTATTAGCCCGGCGTATACATTGCCCGTGATGCTGGATGTTGGCACCAACAACGAAAAACTGCTGAACGACCCAATGTATATGGGCGCACGTCACCCGCGTATTGGCCAGGAAGAGTATGACGAGTTTGTCGACATGTTCATTAAAGCCGTCAAACGTCGCTGGCCGGAAGTGATGATTCAGTTTGAAGACTTCGCGCAACCCAATGCCATGCCATTACTTAAACGCTACCGCAACGAAATCTGCTGCTTCAACGATGATATCCAGGGAACCGCGGCGGTCACGCTGGGTACCATTCTGGCGGCATGTCGCACAACGGAACGTAAGCTCTCGGAGATGAAAGTGGTGTTTGTTGGCGCCGGTTCTGCGGGTTGTGGTATTGCCGAAATGCTGATTCAACAGATGGTGTCGGAAGGCTTGTCTGACGAACAGGCACGCCGCCAGGTGTTCATGATTGACCGCTTTGGTCTTATAACGGAAGGCATGGAAGGCTTACGTGACTTCCAGCAGAAGCTACAGCATTCTCAGTCGGATATCGCTGACTGGAAATTCTCAGGTCAGTATCCTTCACTGCTGGATGTGATGCACTGTGCACAACCTGATGTACTGATTGGTGTATCCGGTCAGCCGGGTCTGTTCACCGAGCAGGTTATCCGCGCCATGAAGAGTCACTGTGACTTGCCCATCATCTTCCCGCTGAGTAACCCGTCCAGACAGGTTGAGGCCCGTCCTGAGCAGGTGATCGAGTGGACCGATGGCGAAGTGGTAATTGCCACGGGCAGTCCGTTCAAGCCGGTGGAATATAAGGGCAAAATCTATCCAATAGCCCAGTGTAACAACAGCTATATCTTCCCGGGCATTGGCCTTGGCGTGTTGGCTAGTAAAGCCAAGCTTATCAGCGATGAGATGCTGATGGCCGCCAGTAACGCGCTGGCTTCGGCATCACCCATCGCAAACACCGGTGAAGGTGCATTACTTCCGCCACTCACTGCTATTTCGGGACTCAGTAAAGAGATTGCCTTTGCGGTGGCCAAGGTCGCGATGAAACAGGATCTGGCATTAGAAATTTCTGATGACGTGCTGATCAAAAAGATCGAAGACAACTTCTGGGAAGCGGAATATCGTCCGTACAAACGTACCAGTATCTAATTGTCTTACCGAATTGGAAGCCGTGCACTGCACGGCTTTTTTTTGTCCCGAATATTGCCATGTCGTTAATTAGTGACAAAGTCACTGGAATACAATTTTCGTAAGTCTTTGATTTGAAGATTTATCCTGCCTGTAAATCCACCAGTCTTTTAAAATTCCAGTCTGATTCGTTGAAGAAATCACCGTCGCGCATTGTTATTCGTCTGTTGATTCAGTTTTTAGGAAAAACTGTCGGCAGTTCGCAACAAGAATGAAAGCGAAATCTAACTTACTAATCTCGATTATTAATTAAGATGTTGTTTTATTAGAAAATTAATCAACTGGCACAACCCTTGATATAAGCACTTGTAGTATGTGTTGATGGAAGCACATAAGTAATAGCCGCTTAGATTGTTTACTTTTAAGCGTCGCCCACGGACCACCTCAACGGAGATGATGATGAAAGCAACCCTGCCTATCAAGGCCACGACAATTCAAAGCCGAATTACTAAGGGCATTCGACGTTGCCGAGTACCAGCAGTACTACTTTCATCCTCCCTGTTAATTGCAGCGTGCGGGGGCGGTGGTGGCAGCAGCGACACCACGGCGAATGATACTGAAGAGTTCGTTACAAACTTCACGCTTAACGTGTCCGACGCGCCAGTAGATTTTGCCCGTGAAGTCATTGTGTATTTCGATACCGTAGAGTTGATTGGCGATGGCGAGCCAGTGGTGATTGATGTTACCGAAGAAGACGGATTGCCCTTAGAGGTCGACCTGTTACAACTGCAAGGCACGGCATACAAATCGATTATCGATGGTATAGACATTCCTTCTGGCGTGTATACGCAGGTGCGGATCCCGATTTTGGAACAAAGTTACGTAGTAATGCAGGATGGCACGTACCCGCTTTCTGTTCCAAGTGGTGAAGTGAAGCTGGATGGATTCACGGCAGAGGTTAATGAGCAACAAACGTTTACCGTTGAATTCGATTTGCGTAAGAGCTTGGTGAATCCGGTAGGCCAGGAAGAAGTATTTCTTAAACCTCGTGGTATTCGTTTGGTGGATAACAGTGAAGCCGGCAGTGTTGAAGGTAAAGTTGATATAGGCGTAGTCACTCATCCTGATTGTGCAGTTAAGACAGACTACACCCAGGGCAATGCGGTTTATGTGTTTGAAGGCATTGGCCTTGACCCAGATTCCTTAGGCGATGACGCCGACCCCAGTGCGACTGATACTGAATTTCGTCCTATCGCCACGGCTACCGTAAACGCCGATGAAACATCGGACGAGATGACCTATGGCGTAGGTTACCTCGAAGCGGGTGATTACACCCTGGCACTTACTTGCCTGGCGAATTTTGATGATCCGGAAGCCGACGATGGCTACGATTTTACGTTTTTAACTGTTAAAGAAGTCAGTGTTGCTGCGAACGAAGTAGTTACCGTCAACTTTGACAATTGAGCCTGTTTGCGGGCAAAGGAGTGTCCGCTCTTTTCTTCCCTTTTAGCGCAGCGATGTCTCTTAGTGTAATTGCACTCCTCAGACACTGTGTTTGCACCTTGTCATCTTCCCTGATACTTTGATGACATCGCTTCGCTAATCCCCTTTTGATGACATTTCCCGAATTTAACTTTGCCCAGGCCGTGGGCTTACTAAGCTTTGTGTTGGGCATGTTGTGTTTCTATCAGAAAGACGATCGCCGTCTCAAAATTCTGATGGTAATCATGAACATCAACCATGCTTTTCATTTTTATTTGCTGGGGGCCATGACTGCGACGGTTAGTGCGCTGCTGTCTGTGGTCCGAACCGGCTTGTCGTTAAAAACCGGTTCTCCTGTTGTAGCGATGGTGTTTATTGCCATCACACTCGCATGGGGGTTTTGGCTGGCCGAATCCTGGAAAGACATGTTCCCCATTCTTGGTAGCTGCGTGGGTACCTACGCGGTATTCTGTTTGCGTGGCATTGCTATGCGAATTGGTTTTCTCATTGGTGCATTTTGCTGGTTAACCAACAATATTCTGGTTGGTTCAATTGGCACCACCTTGCTTGAGATGACCTTGATTGCAGTGAACCTGAACACTATCCGCAAACTCTGGAAGCACCAGAAATTGACTGAAGATATCCACGAAGCAGGAACTTGATTAATTGTTACTTCGGGTGAATTCAGAAAACGCCGCGAAGACCTCAGGCAGAGACGCTCCCAATGTCGCACCGTGGGAAAGTCCGGATAGCGTAATATGCTTCGCGTTTACGTTGTTCGCGTTCACACGTTCAACTAGCCTGGATATTTCATCGCCCGGAACAGCTTCTCTAGCCTTATAGATTGCCGTCAGTGCAGGATCGTTTCGGTCTTTATGCGAGCGGTTCTTGTCGCCACCGGAACCCGTCACCACAAACAGTGACTTGCCCTGAGTGCTGTTTAATGTGTTTGTAGCAGACTTCTCTTCTTTCAGAATGTAGCCCTCTCCCCACCATAGCGATGGGTCCACGGGTGCGTAGAATGCAAGACCTTCGGGCTGGGTGAACAAAGCGTGCAGGACAAAAAGGCCGCCATAAGAATGCCCCCATAGCCCGCGCTTTTGCATATTAATTTGGGTGTGTTGTGAAATTGCTGAAACCACATCATGAGTGATAAACGCTAAATATTGATCGGCACCACCGTAGGATCTGCCGGGACGCTTTTCACGTTGACTAAGCTGCGCGTCGGAAACCGCAGGCGTGTAGTCCCAGGCCCGGGCATCACCGTCTATCCGTAAGTCGTTATCATGGGCCAAAAATGCCAGTACGGGCGGGGGGCCTGCGCGTTTTGACACCTGTGCCAGCAAGTCTGCATTGACTTCCATTAAGGCAGCATTGCCATCTAACATTATCAAAAGGGGAAAACCTTCATCAGGTGCAGGTGTCGTCGGAATAGCAAGGTTGACCCGGTAATCGATTTGGCGATGCTGTATGGTGTCTTCCCGTGACAGGGTTAAGCGAACAAACCGATATCCTTCAGCACCGGTATCGGCCACCGTTTTACCGGTTTTGATAGTCATATCTGGTTTCGCCACGACGAAGAGGGGACTTACGAGTAAAGAAAAGCTGATGAAGCATAAAAACAAAAGTCTGGAAAACATGGTACTAACCTGGAATGTGGAAAATAACTGACGACAAAAATAAGAAAAAAGTACGAGTGATTAACACGCGGCCAGATATTAGCATTAATGAGAATGATTATCTTTTGCTTTTTTCGTTGCAGAAGGGCGAGGAGGATGGATTTCGCTGCGTGGCTTCAAGTAGAGAGAAAGCACAGTCAGCAAAAGCAAACTGTGCTTATAAGCTATTTACAGCTCGAGGGTAAAAATTTTCGATTTGCGCTGGAAGTTGTACAGCTCTTTTTTCGCCTGAGGCAGTTCACCGAGATCGGCAGCACGGAAGCCGTGTTCCAAAAACCAGTGAGCCGTGAGTGTCGTCAGAACGAACAGGGTATTGATACCCGCATCCAGTGCCCGTTGTTTAACCTCGTCGAGAATGCGCTCGGCGCGGTTTTTACCACGATAGTCCGGGTGAGTTACCACACAAGCCAGTTCAGCTTTGCTTTCTTCCGGGTACAAATACAATGCGGCACACGCGATGATCATACCGTCACGAACGATAATGATGAACTGGTTGATCTCGTTTTCCAGACGTTCTCTGGAGCGTTTTACCAGTGCACCACTTTCTTCCAGTGGCTTAATGAGGTTAATAATACCGCCAACGTCTTCAATGGTTGCACCACGTAACTGTTCATAATGATGTTCCAGTACCAGCGAACCAGCACCGTCACGGGTGAACAATTCTTGTAATAATGCACCATCGGTTTCATAGCTAATACAATGTGCCCGAGGTATACCCGCTGCCACGCTGGTTGTCAGCGCGCTAAGTACCGTATGCTCAGTTTCAATCTCATTTTTAAAGACGAGTTCTTCTAACTGAGGGCGCTCGATAGTACGAAGCAGTTTGCCATCGTTATGACGAATACCGTCGTCTTTAGAGAAAACGATAATTTTGTCTGCTTTCAGTGCAATGGCGGCTTGCGTCGCAACGTCTTCATGAGACAGATTGAACACTTCACCTGTAGTGGAATATCCCATAGGCGAAAGCAGCACGATTGAGCCATCGTTCAGGTGGTCGTTAATACCGGTTGTATCAATACGACGAACCAGCCCGGTATTTTCGTAGTCGATACCGCCGCGTACACCCATTGGCTTGGCAACCACCAGGTTACCCGTACACACACGGATGTGCGCACCGTGCATAGGGGAGTTGGGCAGTCCCATGGTGAGCAATGCTTCCACATGGCTACGCACCGAGCCCGCTGCATCTTTCACACATTCCAACGTTTGTTTGTCGGTAATGCGGATATCGTCGTGAAAACGACCTTCAATGCCGCGAAGGTTTACCCGCTCATCAATTTGAGGGCGGGCACCGTGCACTAGCACCAGGCGAACACCCAGGCTCGCCAGCAATGCTATGTCATGGATAATGTTGGCAAAATTACTCTGTTCAATGGCTTCACCACCAAACATCAGTACAAAGGTTTTACCCCGGTGTGCATTGATGTAGGGCAGTGAGCTACGGAATAACTTGATGCCGTCATGATGGGCTAACACCATTTTTTGCGTTACCCCAGCTTATCCAGATTTTCCAGTTCGGTGTACAGTGCTTTGGTCACTGTTTCGTAACTGGTGCCACCAAGAATATTACGTTTGTTGACGCCATACTCCAGTTGCAGTACCGGATAGACATCGTCTTCGATTTTATCGCAGATGGCCTGCATGTCGGCCAGCGGCAAATCTTCGATGGCACAGCCTTTTTCGATACCAGCCAGTACCACTTTACCGGCGATGTCGTGACCAGTGCGGAATGGAATGCCTTTTTCTACCAGGTAGTCAGCAAGCTCAGTAGCATTTGCGTAACCCTGGGCAGCGGCTTCACGACAACGTTCTTCATTCAGTGACAATGAGTCGAGCACTTCAACAGCAATACACAGGCAGATGTGCCACTGATTGACGGTATCGATGGCGCCTTCTTTGTCTTCCTGCATGTCTTTGTTGTAAGCCAGCGGCAATCCTTTCATGGTTACCAGCAGACCTTGCAGACTACCGAATACACGGCCACATTTACCGCGCATCAGCTCCAGCGCATCCGGGTTTTTCTTTTGTGGCATCAGTGAGGAGCCTGAAGTCACGGAATCGCCCAGTTGCAGGAAGCCAGCTTCACCTGAGTTATAGAAAATCAGGTCTTCCGCCATGCGAGAAATGTGCATCATACTGGTAGACGCGCAGAACAGCAGTTCCAGCACGAAGTCACGGTCTGATACGGCATCTAAGCTGTTCAGGCACGGTGAATTAAAGCCCAGCTCTTTTGCCAGCATGTCGCGGTCTACCGGATAGGTCGTACCGGCCAGTGCGCCAGAGCCCAGCGGACACTGGTTCATCCGTGCTTTTAAATCTTTCATCCGCGAGAGATCGCGTTTGAACATTTCCACATAGGCCAGACACCAATGTGCGAAATGAATTGGCTGCGCCCGCTGTAAGTGGGTGTAGCCAGGAATAATCGCCTGCTGATGACGGCTAGCCGTCTGCAGCAGGGCGCGGATTAATGACTTCAGATCAGCCTTAAGTGAATCTACGTGTTCGCGAACCCACAGGCGGAAGTCTGTTGCTACCTGGTCATTGCGGCTGCGGCCAGTGTGAAGCTTACGGCCAATATCGCCGAGCTTGTCGATGAGGGCTGCTTCCACAAAGCTGTGGATATCTTCTTCCGGGCTGGCGTCGAAATCCAGCTCCCCTTTTTCTGCCAGCGCCTTAAGCTCTGACAGCGCCGCTTCCAGCTGGCTCTGTTCGTCTTCCGACAGAACGCCTGCTTTCTTCAGACCACGAGACCAAATAATAGAGCCCTGGATATCCTGCGCTGCCATTACCCGGTCGAAGGGCAGGGAGTCATTCACCTGCCGGAACATGTTGCTACTGCCTGCCGCGAAGCGGCCGCCCCACAATGCCATGATAGTCTCCTTACTGCTGTTGCTTTTTCAGTGCTTCGATACGGCTAGACAGACTGAACAGGCGGATAAAGCCTTCAGCATGACTTTGGTCGTATACGTCATCAGCACCGAATGTGGCGAAGTCTTCTGAGTACAGGCTGTTAGGAGAACGACGCTGCGTTACAGTAGCCTGACCTTTGTAAAGCTTCACAACGATGTCACCGGTTACGCGCTTAGCGAAAGACGCAGCGCCAGCCAGCAGGGCATCGTTCAGCGGCGTGAACCAGCGACCGTCATACATTACGTGTGAGTATTCCAGGCCGATTTGTTCACGGTATTTCAGTGATGCTTTGTCCAGAACCATGGTTTCCAGCGCTTTATACGCTGCAACCATTACTGTGCCTCCTGGCGTTTCATAACAACCACGAGACTTCATGCCTACCAGACGGTTCTCAACGATATCGATACGGCCCACACCGTGTGCAGCAGCGATAGTGTTCAGTTTAACCAGTGCCTGGTAAGGCGAAAGCGCTTCGTCATTGACTTTAGTCAGGCGACCTTCTTCGAAAGACAGCGTGACACGTTCTGCTTGGTCAGGTGCATCTTCTGGATCAACTGTCATTGTCCAGATTTGCTTGGTAGGTTCTTGCCATGGATCTTCCAGCTCACCACCTTCGTGGGAGATGTGCCATGCGTTTGCATCACGGCTGTAGATTTTGGTCGCAGAAGCCGTGGTTTTGATATTGCGCTCAGCCAGGTAAGCCAGCAGATCTTCACGGGAAACCATGTCCCACTCACGCCATGGCGCGATAACGTGCAGATCAGGTGCCAGTGAAGCGAAAGTACCTTCAAAGCGAACCTGGTCGTTACCTTTACCGGTACAACCGTGGCACAGTGCATCGGCACCCACTTTACGGGCAACTTCAACTTGCGCTTTGGCAATAACAGGGCGTGCCATTGACGTACCCAGCAGGTATTCACCTTCGTAAATCGCACCGGTAGTCAGCGTTGGATAGATGTACTCGCTAACAAACTCTTCTTTGAGGTCAACGATGTAACATTCACTGGCGCCAGAAGCGATGGCCTTTTCTTTCAGGCCTTCCAGTTCTTCGTCGCCCTGACCCACATCAGCAGCAAACGCCACTACTTCACAGTCATAGTTTTCTTTCAGCCAAGGAATGATGGCCGAGGTGTCTAACCCGCCAGAGTAAGCGAGTACAACTTTGTTCACGTTCTTTTTCATTAAAACCTGTCCTCTTAGGAACTTAGTAGTTTGGTCAAAATAGCGTTTTGTGCATGCATTCTGTTTTCTGCTTCCTGCATCAGCAACGATTGTTCGCTGTCGATGAGGGAACCGGTGATCTCCAGATCACGGTGAGCAGGCTGGCAATGCATCACATATTTTGCGCCGGTTTTTTCCATCAGGGCTTCATTTACCTGATAGGGCATAAATTTATCTTTGATGGCTTCCAGTGGCGTGTCGTCGCCCATTGACAGCCAGGTGTCAGCATAAAGCACGTCTGCACCGATTGCTGCATCAATATCGTTGCTCTGCACAATTTTAACGCCAGTCTTGTCGGCAATGGCTTGCGCTTGCGCAACAATTTCAGGATCGGCTTCGTGGCCTGGTGGGGTTACCACAACCTGATTACAACCAAGCAGTGCGCCTACGATTAACAGAGAATGCGTGACGTTATTGCCGTCGCCGATGTAAGCCATGGTTAAGCCTTCGGTTTTGCCGAACGCCTCGTACATGGTGAGATAATCTGCCAAACCCTGACACGGGTGATATTTATCACACAGCGCATTAATTACCGGTACTTTCGCCGCTTTGGCGTAGTCTTCCAGGGTGCTGTGTGAGAACACACGGGCAACAATAGCGTCTGCCCAGCACGCCAGATTCGCAGCGGTATCGACGTTGTCTTCACGACCAGCCAGTTTGCCACCCTGAACATCCAGATAGACCATGTGGCCACCCAGTTTATTAATACCAATGTCGAAACTTACGCGGGTACGCAGAGACGGCTTTTCAAACAGGGCGGCAACAGATTTGCCCGCCAGTACCTGGCTGTATTTCGCTGGATTTTGTTTAATCGTTACGGCTAAATCTAGCAGCGCCTTCGTGTCTTCGGGTGTCCAGTTAGCAAAGGACAATAAATCCTGTTTCATGGTCAATATCCTCAATACGGCTATGGCGCAACGCGCGTACCGGTATCCTTATTTAAAATGGTGTTGATGTTGGCATCCCAACTGGCAATCGTCACCGGACGACCCAGTGATGCGGCCGCTAATAAAGCGGCATCGGTTTTCACTTTCATGCCATCGGTAATAACGCCATCATCTACCAATGAATCGATTTGTTGTTGATTTAATTCAGCAATCAGCTGCTTATTGCCGTCGAGTACGCCTTTAACGTTAGACAGTAAAAGCAGTTCACCGTCTACCAGCTGCGCAATAACCGTCGCCGCCTGATCGGCGTTAATATTAAGTAAACGACCGCTGTCGCTTGAGCCGATAGAGCTCACCACTGGCAGCAGTGACTGGCTGGTCAGTGACTTCAGCAATGTTGGATCATTGGCTGCAGGTACACCTACCGCGCCATACTTCTCGTCCAGCGGCTCACAACTTACCATGCCGCCGTCCAGCAATGAAAGGCCAACGGGTGTCAGGCCACTGCGAATGGCAAAGGCGCAAAGGGATTTATTGGCACTGCCTGCCAATGTGCCACAGATATAGGGCATATGTTCGTCAGGCGTTACCCGCAAACCATCAATTTTCTGGCTAGGCAAATTCAGCGCGGCCATCAGGGTTTCAACCAGCGGACCACCGCCATGTACGATGATCACCGGACGGGTTTTCATGACTTCACCCACAGAGGTGAGCAATGACAAGGCTGCCTGTTCGTCTTCCAGCAGCGCACCACCCACTTTAATTACAATAGGAGATAAGCTCATTGCGCTACCAACCCTTCAGAAACGGGTAAGCCACTGATCAGGTTCGCACACTGTATGGCTTGTGAAGCTGCACCTTTTAGCGTGTTATCAATAGCGCTGGTGATTACCGCGTAACCGGAGGTTTCATCCAGCTTCCAGTAAAGATCCACGAAGGGGGTATTTACCACGTCATCCAGTTTCGGGAAGCTTTCACGCAGACGCACAATCGGCTTACCCGTGTAGGCATTCTGATAAACGCTGTTGAGTTGCTCTGCAGTCACGCCGGGTTTCAGTTTTACGGTAACCGTGGCCAGAATGCCGCGTTTAAAGTTACCCAGGTGAGGAGTGAAAATAACACCCGTACCCAGCCAGGCTTCAATTTCCGGTGTATGTCTGTGCCCCAATACACCGTAGGCTTGCAAGCTCACTTCGCAAAAACTGTTGGCAAGGGCGGCTTTGCGACCCGCACCGCTAACACCAGATACAGCGTTAATGACCGGGCGTACCGCACTGTCGAGCAGGTTGTTCTCTGCCAGTGGTTTTAACGCTGATAATGATGCGGTGGGGTAGCAGCCAGGCACAGCAACGATGCTTGCTGCAGCGATATCGCTGGCATACCACTCGGCCAACCCATAAACCGCTTTGTCGAGACATTCTGTAGCAGTGTGCTTAAAGCCGTAAAACTGCTCGAATACCTCGGTGTTTTTGATGCGGAATGCGCCGGATAAGTCGAGTACTTTTGCTTTACCTTTGCTCAGTGTTGGCATCCAGTTATGGCTGGCTTCATGGGGCGTTGCCAGGAACACGAGATCCATGGATTCGGCAAGGGTGATCAGAGTATCGTCTGAGATAGGTGTTAGCGTGTATTGACTTAGATGCGCGTACTGGCCGTGAATTGCAGAGATCGGTTTATCTGCATCGGCGCTGTTTTGAGAAACAAAGGTACCCGCCAGTTCCATTGCCGGATGACGGTGAACCAAGTCAACGAGTTGTGCGCCGGTGTAACCACTGGCTCCGATAATAGCTACTTTCAACATAATGGTTTAATTAAGTTTGTGAGGGAAAAAAAACACTTTCTACCTTTGTAACCGAGTAAGGGATACTGTTTTGTTTACTCGCCTACAAAGGTAAAAAGTGCGCTACCGCAAAAGCAAGTCTACACCGGATCGTCGGTGTTCGCTGTGCTGTGTGTAGCCAGCCAGGGGAGAGCTAAACTGTTTTACCTTTTCAGCCAGCCATAGGGGCTTGCTGGTTGGTTGATTCATGAGTGTGTCCTGTTAAATTCTCTGTCGTGGAGGTGTGCGGGAAGGTCCAGGCAGACCCAAAAAAGCACACGTCGAATTACGCAGAGATTACTAAACCGTTGCCAATTCTACTCGCATGGAATAAATATGCAATAAATATGTATAAATATTTCATCGTATCTGGCTGTTTAATTTTCGTGATATAGTAAATCGTTAATCTGTGACATTCATTTGACAACAAGGTATTGGCATTAATCCGGTGTGCTACTGGTTTGGCCTGTAGACGTTAGTATAAATAGGACAATAAAATGAATAGAAAAACGGTTGCGTTGGTTGCGCACGACCACAAAAAAGCCGAATTGCTTGCCTGGGTAAATGCCCATATCGAAGCCATGCGCAAATGTGATTTGGTGGCCACCGGAACAACCGGGGGACTCATTTCCGATGACACAGGCCTTGCCATTACCCGATACAAAAGCGGGCCATTAGGAGGCGATCAACAGATTGGGGCACTCATTGCTGAGGGTAAGTTAGACGCGCTCATTTTCTTCTGGGACCCGTTAAACCCTGCGCCTCATGATCCTGATGTGAAAGCGTTACTACGTTTATGCTCTGTGTGGAATGTTCCTGTAGCGTGTTCGTCAGCGACTGCTGACCTCATCATTACTTCGCCGCTTTTCTTTGCCGAAGATTATTTACCTTTTAAACCGGAATACTGATTAAACCGAAGTACTGGCCGGTTGCATTGCGCTGCAATGTAAAGCTTGCGTAAAGCTTCTGGCGAATGGATTTTTGCGTTGTCTCTATCAGGTAAACTTATCACCTAGAATTTGGAGACTATAATAATGACTCAGGCCGTTTTTTCCATGTCGGTATTGCGCGCTATGTCATCGGCAGGTAGTCAGCGTTATGCGCGCTCGCAACACGTAGGAGAAAAATCCATGGTCGCCCCAGCGACAAATCAGCCAATCCTGATTATTGACGACGATCACGAGCTAACCGATATGCTTCGTACTTATTTGGAAGCTACCGGCTATGCAGTTACTGTGGCGAACGACAGTGTGGAAGGTTTGCGTCTGGCAACATCGGGTGAAACCTTTGAGCTTATTCTGCTGGATGTGATGATGCCGCAGCTGGACGGCTTTGAGGTGTTGAAAAAGCTCCGAATCAGTCACCTTACCCCGGTATTGATGCTTACCGCCAGGGGCGATGATTTTGATCGAATTTTAGGGTTAGAGCTGGGAGCCGATGATTACCTGCCAAAACCGTTTAATCATCGCGAGCTTTTGGCAAGAATAAAAGCCATATTCCGTCGCCTTGAGTTATCCGGGCAAATGCGTCAGCAGCAGGATTTGGCAATTAATCACATTTCTCTGAGTGTGAGCAGACAAGTTGCTGCCTGCAATAATACAAGCTTAACGTTAACCAACACCGAATTTGCAATTCTGCATTTATTAATGGTGAATGCCGGTCAACTGGTTACAAAAGAAGAAATCAGTTCAAAGGTGCTGGGTAAAAAGCTGCAGGCGTTCGACCGTAGTATCGATATGCATGTGAGTAACTTGCGTAAAAAGCTGTCAGAAACGACCCGCGATGAAAAAATTAAAACCATCCGTGGCTCAGGATATTTATTAAGACTCGCTTCATGACCCTGTTCTCCCGGTTTAACCCAGCCCGGCGCGTTGTCGGGCGTTTGTTTTTGTGGTTCTGGATAACCTTTATTTTCACGGCGGTTACTACCTTTTATGCGGTGAATTTTTTTACTGATAATGTCGAGATTAGTCCGCCAAAAGACCAGGATATCGTTTTACTTAACGAGGCTCGTGATGCCATTTTGTCGATGGCAAAAAACAGTAATGAAGCGCTCAGTTTGAAGGAAATGGTGCGGCGCGCTGATCGGATAAACCGTCATCACATTATTGGTGTCGATCTCGCTTCCGGGAACATCCTTCGGCATGCAGGGCCGCCTATGCACCCTGATGAAATAAGAGACATAGAACGCCTGTCAGAGCAACCTTCACCTCTGTCTTTAATCCGCAGAAACTTCGAAACCGTGGGACCGGTAAAGCTCAGTGTAGGGTCAAAAGAGATTGCCCTTTTTATGATGCGACCTAATGGGCCACCAACGGGTGAAATCTCCATTATCTATTTTCTATGTATCGCTTTGGTAATTACCATTGTGCTTTCATATCTGTTTGCCCGCTCGCTAGTTAAACCGATTAAACAATTGCAACAAAGCAGTAAGGCGTTGGCGACTGGAAACTGGAAAGCCCGTGTCGAAAAGCCCGCATTACGCAGAGACGAACTTGGCGAGCTGTCCCGCGATTTTAATGCCATGGCCAGTCAGCTAGAAAAAATGTGGCAGGGCCAGCAGCGTTTGTTGGCCGATATTTCTCACGAGTTACGCTCGCCATTAGCCAGATTACAGATGGCATTGGGGATTGCTCACCAGCAGGATGTCGACCCTGCAACGCTAAGCCGGATCGAGCGAGAAGCTGAGCGCATGGAAGCCTTGGTGGCCCAATTGCTTACTCTTACCCGTGCTGAGTCAGCGGTGCCGCAGTTTGACTCACTTTCTCTAGAGGAAGTGTTCCAAAGTACGCTGGCTGATGCGACCTTCGAGGCGGGTAATCATGGTAAAAAAGTCGAAGTGTCATCGTTTCCAAGTGCCAAGATTGTGGTTAACCATACGATGATTTGCAGCGCGGTGGAAAACGTCATACGCAATGCCATTCGTTATGCCGAGTCTTGCGTGTCGGTATGTTTTACGGTTACCGATACCGATTGGGAAGTCGTTGTGAGCGACGACGGGCCGGGCCTCGATGAAGCAGATTGTAAATCTATCTTTTCCCCGTTTTACCGAGCAAGCCTTGCCCGCGACAGAGAATCCGGTGGTGTTGGGTTGGGCCTGGCCATTGCAAAAGCGGCAGTGGAAATGCATCATGGCGAGATTCACGCAACCCGAAATACGTCCGGTGGCCTCGCGGTATCCATAGCCGTGCCGATGGACGGGCAGAAGCAATGGAACGGAAACTCTCCTCAGAACACCAATTAACGGTTCAACCGCAAGTAATTGCCGACTTTTGGCAACGCCATGTTAAAACCGGCACATTAAAAGTCGCAGATAACATTCGTTTGGCGTTTGCCTATAGCGTTCCTCAGAATGCCCGGGGTACCGTGGTTATCTCCAGTGGACGTATTGAAGCCTATCTGAAATACCAAGAAGTGGTGTTCGACTTCTTTCACCATGGCTATGCGGTATTCATTCATGATCATCGCGGACAGGGGCTATCTTCGCGGATGACGGAAAATCCCCACCAGGGCTATGTAGAGCACTTCGATCAGTATGTCGCTGACATGGAAACGTTTATCGAGCAAAAGGTGAAAGTACTTCAACCTAAGGGCCCGCGATATCTTGTCGGACACAGCATGGGTTGTGCAATCGGTGCGCTCACCGCACTTAAGCATCCAGGTTACTTTGATAAGCTGGTGTTTTGCTCGCCCATGTTTGGTATTCGCCCGGCATTACCGCGCTGGCTGGCGAATCAGTTGTTGAACCACTTTACCCGCAAATTTACTAAGGCAGGTTTAGCCACAGATTATTTTGTTGGTCAAAAAGATTACCTGCCCCCAACTTTTGAAAAAAACCATTTAACACACAGCCGTATCCGATATCGTTTATTCAGAATGCTCTACGCAGAACAACCGGCGTTGCAATTGGGTGGCGTTACTATTCATTGGCTTCGCGCGGCATTGCACGCGATAGATATTATCGAGTCGAGAGCGAGTGAACTTAATCAACCTTGTTTGTTACTGAGCGCTGGGAGCGATACGGTGGTTGATAATCGACGGCAGATTCGGGTGGCGCAGAAGCTCAAAGCCGTAACGCTAAAATCGTTACCGGGGGCTTACCACGAGTTGTTTATCGAAAAAGACGATATTCGCAACGATACATTCCAGGCAATCTTTGATTTTCTCGACTAGTCAATGAGTCCGATACCAGGACTTTTTTACAAAAGTGTCTCTGATTTTCACACCATGTAGTGCTTTTCACATGTAGATTAGAAAGGCGCCTTTCTCATACTTTTCTATAAGATCCTGATCGCCAAGCATTTTTAATGAAATATTTATTACATAGAAAATTGCGGTATGGCTCATGCACTACTAAAGTCTATAGAGTGAAGAAATCCCTACGTTGTGTCTTCACTTTGTGAAATTCAGACGACAGTGAGACCGCCCATAGAATAGCGGCATAAGGCAGAAATAATGCAAAAATATGATTTTCTTCGAACTATGAAATTAGAAGCGCCAGTAAATACTGATTTATCATCTGTTTATGGTCATTCAGTGAATACTTTTAGCCCACTTTCAGACCGTCTGGCAAAATTTGCCAGTAGTCCTGTATCACAGCGCAAAGCCCGCCGCTGGGCCGCTATGGCACAAACAAACCGGGTACTTAACGCACTGTAAAAGCCCGTTGCACCAAAATGGCTCGCAGGTAGGAACTTCTTCCCCCGTTCCACTGTGGGCTTGTTAACCCGCGTATCACGCCGTATCCTTGCTTCCCCTAGTATGCAACCGTGATCCCAGAATGCTTGATATAGTACTTTTCCAGCCTGAAATTCCCCCTAACACTGGCAACATAATTCGACTGTGTGCGAATACAGGATTTGCACTTCACTTAATTGAGCCTCTAGGTTTCGAGTGGGATGATAAACGTGTACGTCGGGCCGGTCTGGACTACCACGAGTTTGCTGATGTTAAGCGCCACGCCGATCTCAATGCCTACCTGGAAACACAGCAGCCGCAACGTATATTTGCCTGTACTACCAAGGGAAAAGCTGTTCATAGTGACGTGCAGTATCAAAAGGGTGACGCACTAATTTTTGGCCCGGAGACTCGCGGATTGCCGGATGATTTTATTCAGTCACTGCCGCCAGAGCAGCGTGTTCGTATTCCTATGTTGCCAGACAGCCGAAGCATGAACTTGTCTAATGCCGTCTCTGTTTTTGTGTACGAAAGCTGGCGTCAGCTTGGCTACGATGGCGCGCGGTAGCAAAACCTTCAAAATTCTAGACGAAAGTATACCTCACTTATATTGAAATACTTGTGAGAATTATTATCATTAGCATCCTTTTTTGGGGGATGTATGGAACTTATTTTTTCAGGTGGATGGGTACTATGGATTCTCATTCTACTTTCGGTCTATTCACTGGCTACCATTGCCTGGCTTTTACTGCAAAGCCGCGCGGCTGTAATTAATGCGCCTGTTTCAACTTCTGCTGCGGCGCAGCACCCTGTCGTTCACGCCCTTGAGCAAGCTGCAACAAAATCAGGTTATAAGGCCGATTCTCTTCAGGAACGACTGTCTTCCATAGCCTTTGAGCATCTTACGGCATTCCGACAGACCATGCGTCCGTTGGAAGTTGTGGCAGCTGCAGCCCCCCTTATTGGTCTTCTAGGCACCGTACTTGGCATGATTGAAGCCTTTGCTACGCTTTCGCAGGTAGAAGGACAGATCGATCCCTCGCTTCTTGCTGATGGTATCTGGCAGGCATTGCTCACCACTGCTGCTGGTCTCATCGTCGCTATTCCCGCTCTTGTCGCATGGCATTATCTTGATAAGAAAGTCGAGAATTCCGCAGCGCTGCTTAATCGCTACATCATAGACAAAGTGAGCAGGAGCTGATCATGACAGCTCTTGTTTCAAAAGCATCAAAAAAACCATCAATCGGACTCACGCCGTTAATTGACGTGGTATTCATCTTATTGATTTTTTTCATGCTGGTGATGCAGTTTCAGAGCTTTCAACAAAATGACATCAAACTTTCGAGTACCCGTTCTACCGGCGTTAAAAAGGATGGCGTTGCCAAAGTAGTCGTTGAGTCCTCGGTTCAGTGCAAATATCAGAATGTCGTGCAGCCTTGCGATGAACTTTTCAGTCAATTGGGAAAAAGCAGCGTTTCAAGAATTGTTCTCGGGTATAGCGATGATGTAGCGCTGCAACATGTCATGTCTCACTATGACCAGTTAAGCGAACACTTCTCTGATGTATCTCTGGCCATTGAAGTGCCTTTGCCGGAGGGGAATGCGAAATGAATTTCAATCCGCTTACGGCGAAACCACCGGCCAGACCAGGTATCGAACCCGTTTTACCGTTAATTAATGTGGTTTTTCTCTTACTCATCTTCTTTCTTATGACGGGAAAAATGCAGAAATCAGCGGTGCCTGCCATTGTACCCCCAGAGCAAATCGCTGAGAAACGCGCTATCGAATCAGATCCCAACGATTGGTTGTACCTGGATGTGGCTGGTGAATTAACTTGGCGTGGAATAAGTGTAAGCGACGCAGAGTTAATTAAAGAAGCGCCTTCACCTGTTGTTCTATTTGCCGATGGAGATGTGACAGGCAAGGTGTTGAACCAGGCTCTGGCGAAACTAAGTGCTACAGACATCCGTGAAGTAGCGGTAGTGACAGAGAAGGTTCTGCCATGAAAACTCAATTCATAGTAGGTTCAATGGCGTTGCACGCAGCAATTTTCATCGTTATGGGGTTGAACGATGAAAGTAGCGGGGAAAAAGCCCGGGCAGGAAAATCGTTGCCAGAATACTCAGCTACAATAATGGAGATTGCTCGTGAACCTTCTTCTCCTGACAGTGCGCAGCCTGAGCGTGATGTGATTAATGAGCAACCTCAGAATAATGAACCTGTCACAGACGTCGTTGCTGTAGAAAACGACGCATTAGGCGACCGTGATAAATCTGACAAGCTATCAGAATCGCCTATCGAAAATCTGCCAGATTCGAGCAGAAAGCGAGCCGCTAACATTCAGGAAAACGCGGTTTTGAAAGTCGAAAAAGAACCAGCTGCTAAACAACCAGTAGTAGAAGAGCAGCCTCAAACCGAAGCGCCCAGACAAGAGCTTGTCATGCAAGAGACTGCAAATGAAGACCGCAGCCCTGCAGATAATCAATCTTCAGAAACACAGCCTTTTCCTGAGGTTCCCCCTCAGGCTTTATCTGCTGGTATACAACAAGCAGCGCTGGAGGCAAAGGAAGGCGATGGGCAGAATTATGATAGTTTAGGCGGCAGCGGCATTACCGATTCCGAATGGGCAAACTACAAAGAAACGGTGTTCTCAGCTATTCACGCTCAAAAGGTTTATCCCAAGCAAGCGCGAATTCGGCGAGCGGAAGGTGTGGTAACCGTCAAGTTTGTCGTTAATAAGCGGGGCAAAATTGAGAGTTTTCGGCTACTCCGGCGTGCCAAAAGCAAGCATCTCAACAGCAGTACAGAAAAACTGTTTGTCGGTTTGCAGCTACCCGCCCCCGTTGCGTCATTACATTCAAAATTTCCGTCCACTTTGACGGTACCCATTAAATACTCACTCAACTAGGTAACAACATGAAGTTAAATGCAATCACACTCGCACTAGGGTTTGTTGCGGCGTCAACGTTCGCACAGGAAGAAGTACTCCCAACAGTAGAAGTTGAGGCAACCGTGTCTGAGGCGGATAAAGTTGTTGCAGTTGACGGCCAGCGCGTAGGCGCATCTGAGGGCGCACAACTGATAACTGACGACTATATTCGCGCGCAACAGTCCACAACGCTGGCTGACGCCTTGAGAAAAACCACCAGCATTCAAATTGATGAGGAAGGTGGCCCGCAAAGCTCTTTGATTTACATTCGCGGTTTTTCGCAGGATCAAATAAGTGTTCGCGTGGAAGGTGCACCAAAGAATTTTAGTCAGGTAAGACATGGTGGGGCCGGAAGCACCTGGATAGAGCCTGACATGTATAAAAGCATCACCGTTGTACCTGGCGTAGCGTCAAACGTTTACGGAAACGGGTCTCTGGGCGGTGTAGTGTTGTTTGAAACTAAAGACCCGGAAGACGTGATTAAACAAGGTCAGGATTATGGCGTAAATCTGCGCGCCGGAATCGAAACCAACGGTCAGAGTAATTATCTCAGTGTTGATGCGGCAAAGAGTCTGAGTGAAGAGTTTGCAGTGTCTACGACTCTCGTTCGTCGTGATACAGACCCATACGAAGACGGCGAAGGACGTGAGACCCTTGAAGGTTCAACAGGTACTGAAGATATAAACGGATTGTTTAAGGCTGTATATACTCCAACTGATGAGCAGCGCTTAGAAGCCTCGTATCAGCGTAACGAAAAAGAATACATTGCTCGCACCACGTCAGGCAGTGGCGCATACAGCGACCCACGTGAGACAGAGGTAACGGAGGAAACGTCTAGCGTGATGTACGCGTTTAATCCTGAAGATAATCAGTATCTGAACCTCAGAACCCGCTTTTCAACAACATCGACCAATCGCTGGAGGCAGACTGTGGGTGGCGATGACGCGACAGAGTGGGGCGTAGATACAACGTATTTCGAATTCGAAAATATCAGCGACTTTATTCAGAGTGATGACGTGATTCATCAGCTCCGCTACGGCGTGGATTACACCAATGATGATGTACTGACCGCCTATACCAGTAATGATGGTAACCCAATTGAGCGGGAGCGCACCCAGTACGGTATTTACCTGAGCGATACGGTATACATTGGAGAAACCCTTGAAGTCGTCGGGAGTGTTCGTTACGACAACTTTAAAAATGAAAATGACGGTTCCTCCATTGATGAATCTGCAATTTCACCAAAAGTGAGCCTGAGCTGGGCTCCACTTGAAGAAACGTCAGCAAAAGGACTCACGTTATATGCTGTTGTTGGTCAAGGCTTCCGTAGTCCTTCTGTTCACGAAGCCTACGGACGCGGTGACCCTGAAGCGACATGCGGTCGTCGAAGCTGTTCTGAACTGCTGCCCAACGAATCACTGAAAGGTGAAACATCTGACAGCTGGGAAGCCGGAGTTCGCTATAACCGTAGCGGTTTGTTCTCTTCTGAAGATCAGTTTAACTTCCAGTTTGGCTATATTCGCAATGATGTTGAAGATCTGATTAGCTCACAGGAGACCGGGACGTACGAAACCGATGTAGGTAACGATGGCACTATCGATACTGTCATTGTCAGCCAGTTTCAGAACATCGACAACGCAGAAATTGATGGTTTTGAATTGTCTGTGAACTACACCAGCAATGACTATTTTGCCGCGTTGACTGCGCAGAATATGGACGGAACAGACAGTACAGGAGCCAAGCTTGCAGATATCGCTCCTTCATCTATAAATGCATCAGCAGGTATGTACCTGCTCGATGGTAAGTCACGTGTTGGTGTCGATATCACAAACCGTGATGATCGAGAGTACGTGCAACGTAACGTTGAACGCCGTCGCGAAGGTTACACCATTGTGGACCTGTTTGGCTCCTATCAGGTTACCGATGACTTTCTGGTACAACTGCGGGTAGCTAACCTGTTCGATAAATTGTACGCCAAACGGGCAATAACCGAGGGGGTTGATGAAAACGGAGATGCGATTGATGTGACCACGTATCAGCCTGGGCGCAATATTAAGCTCACTGTGCAGTACAGCTTTTAATACCTTTACGCTCTTTCCCTGAAAGGTAAAGTCGGCTCTTCACTCTGAAAAAGCCGACTTTACCGCATGGTCTTAAAGCAGGCATAACACCACAATGCACAAACTTATTACCACGCTCCATCGCTGGATTGGCTTTCCACTTGGCGTATTTTTTGCCGTCACCCTTTTTACTGGATTACTAACTGGGTTCGACGATTACCTCGAAACTGAAAAGACCTTCGGGTATGAGTATACGAAAATCACCGACTCAGTTTTGTCTGCCGGGCTTGCTGCGCTTTTCACACAGCATCCGCAGGCCCGGTCAATATATTTCCCTTCTGAGTCGTCACCGTTATTCAGGGTGGTGCTTCGGGGAGAGACATACTGGTATGACCCATTTACACTCAGGGAAGTCGCTCACAACGTTTCAGACCGCGACGGATTCTTCCCGTTTGTACTGAGAATACATCGGAATTTTCTACTTGGTCGAACTGAATATGCAGGGCTTAGCGGCGCAGAATGGGTTGCATGGTGTGGTCTTGGCGCTGCACTGATCAGTGTGCTCGGCATTTATATGTGGTGGTTTCAACGTCGTACATTCAAATTTTCCAGGTTGGTGCCAGCATCGACTAAAATATCAGCCTGGTACTTTTCCCATTTATCTTCTGGCATCGTTACCGTTGTTTTTGTTTTGCTCTTCACATTAACCGGTGCAGCTATCACGTATCGAAGCGTAGCGCAGAATTTGCTTACCGATTCCCCCATCAAACCCATAGTTCATACGCCTGTGTATACGGGAGGCAACTGGGAACAAAGTCTTACTCTGGCTAAGCAGCAATTTCCGGGAGCAGAGTTAGTCAGTGTTGGGGCGACCCGGGCTCGTGGAGCTGCCGCCAGCCTGGCTGGCACAATGCAATTCAGATTTGCAACCGAAGGCGATTGGCTTGGTCTTGCCGGCAGTTATGTGTTTGTTGATAGCGGCTCGGCTGCAGTGGTCGCTACACAAACGTTTGCTGATCACACTCTGGGGCAGAAGATTTATCAGATGATATTGCCTTTGCATACCGGACGGGGGATCACGCCTTATTACCTGCTGGTTATGCTTTTGATAATGAGCCTGGCATTGATAATGACCGTGGCCGGGGTAACCAGTTTTGTCATGAAAAAATCCAAATACGAAAAAAAGCTGAAGAAAAATGTAACGGCACTGAGTGCTAGGGGCAGTGCCATACCCAAAGGTGATCTTAGGAAGTAATATGAAGCATTTAATTTTATCGGCACTGGTCAGTGTAATCTGCAGTGTGATAGCAATAAATTGGTTGGCACCGGTATCGGCAAACGCTACAGGGCAGCATGGCGCAACCAATACAGCAACTGGCAATCATTCGGGGCAAGCAGGGAATAACGGTCAGCGAAATAACGCTGGAAGAAACCAGAGCATTTCGTCTGCAAGCGAGAGTGGGGCAGCAAGAGGGCGGAATCAGCGTCAAGATGGCGACGCGGTTGTTCGTGGTCAGAACCGGAAAGGTAATGGTGAGCGTCTCCCTCTTATCGCCGGATTTAACCCTGTAGATACAGAAAGCAGTTTACTAGATATGACAGTTAAGCTTGCCCTGGATGCAGAGCAGCAAGCATCTGTGCGCAGTATTTTACTGACGTATCGTAAAAGCTATATGGCACACTCAAAAGATGTCAATAATTCCAAATTACTATTGGTATCACTTAACCCTGATGAACCGGGTTATGAAAACGACAAAAATAAGGTCAGAGAAGCAGTGCTCCAGGCGCTAAGTGCGCAACTGGAAGACACATTAGAAGCCAAGCAAAAGATATTCGAAGTATTAAATGCCACGCAGGTCAAGATAGTAAAACACTTATAATAGTGCATTCATCTACAACCAATGTTTGGAAATGTTAAGTTGTGCAAAGCCCGTGGTATATGACTGCGGGCTTTTGTATTTTAGAGTTTTAATTATAAGGAAAGACTGTGTTTTCAAAAGGATCCATCAAGTCGCTAATATGGTTACTGGCAGCCATTATTATCGCTGCGGCTGCATATCAACTTTGGACTTCCCTTTCTGGATCTTCCAGTGCTACTGAATCAACAACGTTTTCGACAGCCCAAAAAGGCACAATCGAAAAAAGCATTATTGCTACCGGCCAATTAGAACCTAAACATTATGTAGTAGTCGGTGCGCAGGTTTCTGGTCAGGTTGAAAAAATTCACGTTGAAGAAGGCGATGTGGTTAAAGAGGGAGCGGTACTTGTAGATATTGATGCTACCGTTTTCGAAACGCAGGTACAGAATGCTGAAGCAGCACTCGAGTCGATGAGAGCGCAGTTAGCCCAGCTTGAGGCGGAACGTGAACTGGCCATTCTGCGAGAGAAACGCAACAACAATCTATTCGAACAAAATGCGGTAAGTGAAGATGTGGCTATCAGTAGTCGCATTGATGTGAAAGTACTGGATTCACGGATTAAAGCCAGTTCTGCACAAATTCGCTCTAACGAGGCGTCGCTGGCGGGGGACAAAGTGACATTAGGGTTTGCCCGTATCTATGCACCTATCAGCGGGACTATTGCTTCCATCGCCGTGCGTCAGGGCCAAACCCTGAACGCCAATCAAAATGCACCGGAACTACTGCAAATTTCAGATTTGACTACCATGACCTTGCGGGCCGAGGTGTCAGAAGCCGATGTAGAGTCAATTTATCGCGGCATGCCGGTTTACTTCTCGACAATTGGCAACACCAAAAAACGATATCACTCTACGGTTCGTCAGGTACTTCCTACCCCAACCATTATTAACGATGTTGTGTTGTATCAGGTACTCATTGATATTGAAAACCCCGATGGCGTGCTTATGGATTCCATGACCACTCAGGTGTTTTTCATTGAAGAAAAGCAGGAGGATACCTTAGTTGTGCCTCTAGGGGCGCTGCGAGGACCACCGGGAAGAAAATTTGTCCTTGTCAGGGAAAATGGCGAAATGGTTCGCAAGCCTGTGACTGTGGGCGTGACAACTCGTACCGAGGCTGAAATCCTCTCCGGTATCAACGAAGGCGACGAAATCGCTTCCGGTCAGCGCTCTGCTGCGGTAAGTGGTGAGGAACGCCAGCGTGGTTTTGGCGGCCCGGATGGCGGACCACCGAGGATGCCTCGTGGGTAAGCCTTCTCTCATCGAACTCAACAATGTGGTGCGTAGCTACCAAACGGAAGGCACTGAAGTTCGTGCACTGGATGGAATTTCACTGACAATCCGTAAGGGCGAGTTTGTTGCCATTATGGGTCAGTCTGGCTCAGGGAAATCCACGCTGATGAATATTCTCGGCTGTCTGGATACACCTTCTGCGGGTAGTTACACCATCAACGGGCACAACGTTAATTCACTGACGCAGGAACAGCTGTCGGCGCTGCGCTTAAAAACCTTCGGCTTCGTGTTTCAGCGTTATCAGCTACTGGCCAGCCATTCCGCCATTGAGAACGTGGCACTGCCTGCCATTTACAGTAATACCGACAAGCAAGAACGTGAAAAGCGGGCCGCAGAATTGTTGACCCGATTGGGCTTAGGCGATCGCCTTGAGCACCGACCTGGTGAGATGTCGGGGGGGCAACAGCAACGGGTTTCCGTTGCCAGGGCGCTTATTAACGGTGCAGAGGTTATTCTTGCCGATGAGCCAACCGGTGCCCTCGACTCAGCCAGTGGCGAGCAATTGCTTGCGTTGCTTAAAGAGCTGCATGGTGAAGGCGTTACCATAATTCTTATCACCCACGATCCTGCCGTGGCAGAACATGCCGAACGTCAGGTGCATTTGCTGGATGGAAAAATCGTATCGGACAGCGGCGAAGCTGTACCGGAAGAGACACCCCAAGAGAGCACGCAGGGCGCTGTTCAGGCGTTTCGAAGTATTTCCGGCGCTGCCGCGCTCGGCATGGCATTTTCTTCTTTGCGGCTTAACTGGTTTCGTACTCTGCTAACACTACTTGGCATCATTATTGGTGTTGCTGCCGTGGTGACGATGATGGCCATAGGCGAGGGCGGTAAACAAGATGTACTCAAGCGCATTGAAGCCATTGGTACCAATCTTATTTCTGTGCGTCCGGGTGGGCGAAATATGCGTAACTCGGGCGACGTTGCCACGTTAACGCTGGCCGATGCGGATGCATTGAGAGACATCCCTGGAGTGATGTACGTTGCTCCCGAGCGCTCTTCCCGAAATACCATGCGCTATGGTGAAAACGACTTTTCCGGTCGGATTAAAGGCTCCACGCCGGATTACCTTCACGTAAAAGATTGGGAAATAGCCCAAGGCGTATTTTTCACTGAGGAAGATGTGAGGAATTACGCACCCGTCGTGGTGATCGGTGACACCGTTGCTGAAACTCTTTTCGAAGATAAAATGCAAGCAGTTGGTAAGTACATACTTATGTCAAACTCGCTGTATCAGGTGATTGGGGTATTAAAATCAAAAGGCGCAACCGCTGGTGGTAGCGATCAGGATGATGAAGTACTGATCCCGGTAACGACCGGACGACTGAAAGTTTTCGGCCGAGATTACTTAAGCGGTATTACCATTAAGGCATCGGGCTCTGATGTTGCCTCACAAGTGAAAGACGCGGTGTTGGAAACGCTTAAACAGCGTCATGGAGCAGAAGATGTGATGGTGTTCACCACTGATTCTCTCGTGGAAGCGGTAACGGAAACCCAAAATACGTTGACCTGGCTGTTAGCTTCAGTTGCGGCAATCTCGCTGTTTGTAGGCGGTATTGGCGTAATGAATATCATGCTGGTAAATGTGTCAGAGCGTAAGCGGGAAATCGGCCTGCGAATGGCTACCGGCGCCAAGCCTGCAGATATTCTCAAGCAGTTTAATATTGAAGCGTGGGTGGTGTGTATTCTGGGTGGTGCTGTGGGCATTGTACTGGGCTATGGTGTCATTCTCATCGTTTCCCAGTTTTCGATTTCCGTTGCGTATACCTTGATGCCGCCCGTGCTGGCATTCATTACCTCATTGCTGGTTGGCGTATTGTTCGGCTATGCGCCCGCACTAAAAGCATCCCGTCTTAGCCCTATAGAAGCCTTGTCAGAGGATTAATATGAACAATAAATCTGTCGGCTTGCTAGTGGCCGCTATGCTTTCGGGCTGTGCTTACTCACCAAACGAGCAGGCTTATCGTGAGCACATTCAAACACCGGACATTTTCGAATTTTACACCGATGAGGATAGCCAGGTTGCGGTTGAGCAGGACTGGTGGACGGTGTTCGGCTCTACGCCGTTAAATGAACTCATGACGCGGCTGATGGCTGACAACCTGAGCCTGGAAGAAGCCCGTATGCGGGTGGACCGGGCGGTTTTACTCCTCGAACAAAGTCGTGCCGATAATATTCCCGATGTGAGTGCAGGTATTAGCGGGCGGTCCGGCAAGGACTTTGATGATGGAAATACCTCTAGTAGTTCTTCAGGAAACGTGGGGCTGAGCTATACCTTCGATGTGTGGGGAAGTCGTGAAGCAACACAGTTAGGGCTCTCGTTGGGCATTGATAGTCAGCGTTTTACCCAACGGAGCGCGGCTCTGCAGGTTCAGGGCCTTTTAGCCAGTGAGTACTTCAACCTATTGTCATTACAGCAGCGTTTGGTAATTGCACGTAAGAACTACGAGGCGGCAGACCAGCTCTATGAATTAGTGCGTATTCGCTTTGAAGAAGGTGATGCATCGGGTATTGAGGTGAGTCAGCAACAGAATACTCTGCTCACTGCACGTGGCGAACTACTTCGACTCAACAATCAGGCGACACTGAGCCGTCGGACCATTGCTGTATTACTGGGTGATGCGGTACTCACACCTGTGAATAGTGAAGAGTCAATTCTGGCGATGGCAGTGCCGGAAATCAGTCTATATCAGCCCGCCAGTGTGTTAAAGCAACGCCCTGATGTACAAATTGCTGATGTAACGTTGCAGCAAGCAGATATTGCCGTGTATCAGGCCGGCATTCAGGGGTTACCCGGGCTCAGTTTTAGTGCTGATTTGTCGGTGAATGATTTGCTCGATTTGGCTTCTGGCTGGAGTGTAGGTGCGGCGCTGAGCAGTGCGGCCACATTATTCGATGGCGGTAGAATTGAAGCGGGCAAAAAGATTGCGGCGACCGACCGCGAGCTGGCCTGGAATAACTTCAGAGCTACGACCATCACTGCTTCTCAGTCGTTGCTGGATGCGCTGGATAACTTTACGTATCAAAAGGCTGCGTATGAACTCGATTTGATATCGTTGGAAAATAACGAGCGATTATACAAGCTGGCGGAAATTCGCTACAAAGCGGGTGATACTGATTTTCTGAATCTACTGAGTGCTCAGCGTAGTTGGTTCTCGGCTCAACTGACTGTGATCACCAGCTATCAGCAATCCCTTGCAGCTGCATCAACGGTGTACTTAGAAGCAGGCGGACGCCCTCAGCTTACCAATCGCCCATAGTGTCACTTGCAGTTACTTTCTTGTAGTAAGCAAAAGGCAGATACAAGAGATAAAAAAGCGAGTCATTACTCGCTTTTTAAATCTCTTCCCAGCAACGCAAAGGCCGCTTCTTTCGGCGATTTACCATGATAAAGCACGGCGTAGATTTGCTCGCAGATGGGCATTTCTACCTCGTATTTTTTCGCCAACGCATGCACTTCTTCGGTATTGCGGTAGCCTTCTACCACCTGACCAATTTCAGTCATTGCCGTTTCAACGTCTTTACCCTGACCTAAAGCCAAACCAAACCGGCGATTACGTGACTGATTGTCGGTACAGGTAAGCACCAAGTCGCCAAGGCCCGCCATTCCCATGAAGGTTTCAGGTTGCGCGCCCACTTTTACCCCAAGCCGGGTTAACTCGGCCAGACCACGGGTTATCAACGCCGTACGGGCATTGGCACCAAAACCTAAACCATCTGCCAGGCCAGCACCGATAGCAATGACGTTTTTAACCGCACCACCCAATTGCACACCGATGAAGTCAGGGTTTTTATAAACACGAAACGACCGGGCGCAATGGAGTTTACGGGCAAAATCATCAACCAGCGTTTCGCAGGTCGAAGACAGAGAAATAGCCGTAGGTAAGCCAGCAGCCATTTCTTTGGCAAAAGTCGGTCCTGACAGCACGGCTAGCGGATATTGTTCGCCTAACACATCGAGAGCTACGTCACGTAGTAGTCTGCCTGAACCGGGTTCCAAACCTTTGGTGGCCCAGATAATACGGTGCTGTGACTGTAAAATAGGCTTTAAGGTTTCCAGCAGGGCCTTAAAAGCGTGACTGGGTACCACGATAAGAATATCGCGACTGGCTGCAACAGCCGTTTCCAGATCAGACTCAACGGTGAGCGCATCGGGAAATGTGGCGCCTGGCAGATAACGGGCATTTTCCCGATCGTTTGCCAATGCATCCATGTGCGATTTGTCTCGTCCCCACAACAGCGTTGGGTTGCCATTACGGGCTAAACAAAAAGCGAGGGCGGTGCCGTAAGACCCCGCCCCCAATACAGTTACCGAACCTGAGTTCATCACTGACTTATGCGTCTAGCTGCTGACCGCCTTCTTGCGCCTGCTGTGCACGTTTCTGCATGTAAGCAGCGAAGATAGCGTCAAAATTAACCGGAGCCAGGTTAAGTGGAGGGAATGTACCACGGTTAACCATGTTTGAAATTGCTTCACGAGCATAAGGGAACAGTAGGTTAGGGCAGTAAGAACCCAGCATAGGTGCTTTAGCTTGGTCTGGCAGTTCGGCGCCCAGTACGAAGATACCTGCTTGTTGCACTTCACACAGGAACGCAGTTTCTTCGCCCATAGACGCAGTAACCGTTACTGACAGTACAACTTCAAATGCGTTTTCACCCACAACGTTGGTTGAGGTGTCGATATCAAGTTTAACTTCAGGCTTCCATTCCTTCTGGAAGATTGCCGGTGCATTTGGCGACTCAAAAGAGATATCTTTTGTGTAGATACGCTGGATGTTTAATTGAGGACCCGGGGCTTGCTGGCCTGCCTCTGCGCCGTTTGTGTTCTGATTTTCTTCAGCCATGATAATTCCTGAATGCTTATTACGTTCTTGTTGAAACGAGTTATTAATTATTGCGCAAGAAGCGCATCGAGTTTTTGTTGCGATTCCAGAGCAAACAAATCATCACATCCACCCACGTGGGTATCGTTGATAAAGATTTGTGGTACGGTCCAGCCGCCATTTGCTCGTTCGATCATTACGTCGCGTAGTTTAGGCTGCACATCAATGGCAATTTCCTCGAACTCCACGCCTTTGTGCGCCAGTAAAGCTTTGGCGCGATGACAATAAGGGCAATGCCCTTTTGTGTAAATTTCTACCTTGCTCACAGTTAACTCCTGTGTCTTGCCGGTTTATTTGCTAACAGGCAGGCCGGCAGACGTCCATGAATTCATACCGCCCTGAAGCACTTTTACGTTTGAAAAGCCTTCTTTAGCCATTGCCGCAGCAATACCTCTGGCGCTGTTGCCCATTGCACATACAACAATAATGGGTTTGTCTTTCACGTTTTCAAGCTTTTTAAAATCTTTCGCGCGGACTTCTTCCGGTTTAATTTGGCGAGCGCCGACAATGTGTCCAGCCTTGAACTCTTTTTGCGGACGGGTATCGAAGATCACCGCGTCTTCCTTGTTAACCAGCAAAGTCATTTCGTGGGTGTTTACCTCTTTAACCGAAGAAGTAAAAGTGGTGATATAACTAAGAATCAACATGGCGACAATAACGACCCACGCACCGGCTAACAGCATATTATTACCGGCAAATTCTACGAGCTGTTCCATTTAAGCGTACCCTTTTGTTACATGGAAGACTAAAAATCGACTGCAAAGTATATAGAAAAAACACGTAGAAACCAGCCTGCATCGGCGACATCCATTGCATCGGGATAGATGAATCCTCTATCTTGTTGATATAGTATGGCCTTTGAGTTTGTAGTATGTCGCCATTGGCCTGAAGTGAGAATGAGTCTGAACGCCCTAAAACCTAGTCTGCTTTTTGCTGAAACCGCCCCGAGTTCGCGCCGGCGGCTGCGTTTGTTGTTGCAGGTAGCCACCCTACTTATGGCACTTTTCAGTTTGTCAGCAGTGGCCCAGGAGCAGCAGGCAAAACTGGCAGAGCTACAGGCTGAATTGAAAGCCCGTCAGGCAACGCTAGCCGCCAACAAAGCCGATGCCGATGAGCTGCGTGATGCGCTAAAAAAGTCAGAGCTTGAAATTGCCGCAACGGCGAAGGCGCTGAATAATACGACCACCCAACTGGCAGATAATCGCCGTCAACAGGCCAATCTGGAAGCAGAGCAGGGCGAGCTTAGAAAAGCCATACTGCAACAACAGTCCATGCTTGCTAGCCAATTACGAAGTGCATTTATGGCAGGCAACTACGATTACGCAAAAATGCTGTTCTACCAAGACGAAGCCAGCAGCTTCGAACGTGTGCTTACCTATTATCAGTACCTGAGTAAAGCCAGAGCCAAAGAGATTGATGGTTTTCGTGAAAACGTGGCGCGGTTAATAAAGGTAAATCAACAACTGGAAGAAAAGGCCAGCACCCTGGCGAAATTGCTTGATGAACAAAAAGCCCAACAAAATGTGTTGGTAGCGCGACAAGACGATCGCGCCCAAACACTCGCAAAGCTCAATAAGAAGATTGCTTCCGATGCTGCAAAAGTCGATGAGTTGCGTCAGAACGAGGAAGCCCTGGTACGCGCTATCGAAGATGCTCGTCGCCGCGCTGAATCTGCAAAATCTGAACTGGCAGGTTTGTCTGGGTTTAAAGGCAAGCTACTGAAACCTGCATCTGGACGGGTGCGTAATTTATTTGGTTCTCGTCGTCAGGGGCAGGTACGCTGGAAAGGCATTATCATCGAAGGCGCCGAAGGCAGTTCTGTTCGTGCCGTGTCCCACGGCCGGGTACTCTATTCAGATTGGTTGCGCGGGTTTGGGTTGGTTACTGTTATCGACCACGGCAAAGGTTATATGAGTGTTTACGGCCACAATCAGGCGCTTCTGAAACAAGCCGGTGATCGGGTGGCCGATGGCGAAACCATTGCTCTGGTAGGTCAGAGTGGCGGACAGAATTACCCCAACCTCTATTTTGAAATCCGTCATAAAGGCAAAGCCTTAAGTCCTGCAGGCTGGTTGGATTTGTAGTTCCAGGCCTAGTCATTTGTTCTTCAATAAAAAAATGTTCAAAAAATAGCAAAAAAATCGCTTCAGAAATTTCAAATTTATAAAATCGCTGTTATGCTCGTTATGTATGGATATAAATACTAATACAGCCCAAATGGAAGTCGGGTAACCAAACCTGAAGTAATTAGTGCCGCCGCCAGGCATTGCGCAGGTGAGATTCACGGTCTGAAAATAATAAACGTGAGCCACAAGCCCATTGCTGTCAACCGGTGATTCTGATTACCCGGGTTATAAAATTATAATAGGCGTGCGCTTGCTAAAAATTTGTTTTCTCAAAAGAACTGACCGTCAGTTTTGTGATTGGTTTGCGTTGTTTTGGGGTGTGCTGTTTACACTCTTCTGTCTTCCAGTCGCGGCTGCTAGTGTCCAACCAAAAATCGTCTTGATCATAGACGATATCGGTCATCGCTACTCTGATCACAGGGCGCTTAAGCTCCCCAGAGAAGTGACGTTCTCGATTCTACCTGATGCTCCCCTGACAACTGAAATGTCCGAACTGGCTCATGCCCAGGGGCGGGATATTATGTTACACATGCCAATGGAATCTTTTGACGGCCAAGACATGGGCGTCGACGGATTACGTGTGGGTATGTACGAAAACCAGATGGAAGTGTTGTTTGATAAGGCGCTGCAAAGTGTGCCTTATGCCATTGGTGTGAATAACCATATGGGCAGTCGGTTGACCAGTATGTTCAACCCTATGCGCGCATTCATGGATATTCTTAAAAACCGGGATTTGTTCTTCGTCGATAGTCGCACGTCGGTAAAAACCGTGGCGGAAGAAGCGGCATTGCACGCGGGAATTCCTGTGGCCAGGCGGCATGTGTTCCTTGATCACGTGATTCAACATGAGGCCATCGAAAAGGAATTTGATCGCATGTTGTTGCTGGCTCGAGAGCAGGGCGTAGCGGTTGCCATTGGTCATCCTCATAAGGTGACAATGGAGATTCTGCAGCGACGGTTACCGGAATTGCGAGAAATGGGCATTGAGTTGGCGACAGTCAGTTCGCTATTCGAACCCGCTGAACCGACGATGATGGCCCAGCAAGCAGCCGAAACATCGACGGAAGCCACATTGGTCGCGCCGAATTAATCTTAAATTCGGGATTGGTGTTTTGCATTTTGCCATGGTTGTTATATTATAACGTCCCTTTTGATGGCGAGTGGCGACATGTCCCGAATTCAGGTTAACGACAACCCGACAAAATTAGACAGGCTTGGGATTTGGATCTCGAGCCTGTGTGCGTTGCATTGTCTAGCGCTACCTCTGCTGCTGCCTTTAATTCCGCTTATAAGTTCATCGATCTTCGCGCAGATCTGGTTTGAGCGAACCATTCTTACCATCTCAATGCTAATTGGCGCTGTGGCGCTGATAAACGGTGCTGTTCGCTATCACGGTCAATACTATCCGCTTGGCTTACTGTTCTGTGGCGGCGTTATTTATTGGTTTAAAGACATGTTTGGTCATGATTTTGAACCACTGACGATAACCGTGGGTGCTGCGTTAATTGTGGCGGGGCACTGGATCAACATGCGTTTATGTCGTCAGTGTCGTTGCTGTCGAAATACGGTGCTGTCTCAGCACATGGCTAAGTAGCCAAACCGCTATTTACTTTAATGTTACCAATGCCAAGTCTGGCTTGTTGGTAAAAATCCCATCGACGCCCCAAGATTGCAATAACAGCATATCCTCAGGGTTATCCACAGTGTAAACCAGCACTTTATAGCCCGCTTCATGGGCGCGCTTCACTTCCGTTTCTTCAATAGTATCAAGGGCGTAGTTCACCGACCACGGCGCGAGCTCACTGGCAAAACGCAAGCTGTTTAATTCAATGTTGGCGGTGAGAGCACCTAATTTGAGGGTAGGGCGAAGTTGCTTCAGGCTAAGTAACCAGCGGTGATTAAATGATGAAATCAGCAGGCTGTCGGGACTTATCTGGGCGATGTCACAACATTTCAGCAGGCGTGCAAGCCAGCTTTCGGGATTTGTCATGCCTTTAATTTCCACATTACATAACGTGGATTCAGGTAGGCACTGAAGTGCTTCAACCAGCAACGGAATAGGCTCGCCGTTCCCTGCATTCAATGAGCGTAAATAGCTTAGCGTTTGGTCCACCACCCGGCCGGAGCCATTGGTGGTGCGGTTAAGCCAGCGATCGTGAATAACCACAATTTCACCATCCACCTGATAGGTGTCGAATTCCAGGCCATGAGCACCCATTTCAAACCCCAGACGAAATGCGGCAAGGGTATTTTCTGGTGCTGCTTTGCTGGCCCCGCGATGTGCGAGTACTAACATTTAGTCTTCCTGTTTGTGCAGCTTACTGGCGTTCATGGTTTCGTAAACAGAGGCCGACGTAACCAGAATGCCGCCAATCAGTGCTTTGATGCCTGGAGATTCGTCTAAGATTAGCATAGCCAGCACAACACCATACATTGGTTGCATGCAGGCGATGAGTGAAAAGGTTTTTGCCCGCAGGTGAATAAGTGCGTTGGCGACCAGTGCGTGAGGCACCGCGGTGAACATAGAACCAAGTATCATCAGCATTAGCCAGGTGCTACCGGAGGCCTCTGGCAGGCCATCACTGATTACCGGAAGTAAGCAGGCGATGACCACCAGTATTTGCCAGGACATGGCTTTAGCGCCCGAATAATGAGAGAAATGCTGGCGGTGAATCAGATTGCGCAAGGCATAGAGCACTGCAGAGAAAATTCCAATAGCCACGCCCAAGGTGGTGTCGTTTTCCAGCGAGATTTCTGGAACCAGCAGTGCTACGCCAATGAAGACCGTAATTGCACTGAAAAAGTCCTGCCATACCAGGCGGATTTTCTCGAAAAACGGTTCGATAAGTACGGTAATCACCGGGAAAGTAAATAGCGCAATCATGCCTACGGCAACACCGGCATACTGCATGGCGGCAAAATAAGTCACCCAATGCACGGCCATCAATACGCCCAGCAGCAGTGCGATGCCGTAGTCTTTATTATTATTCAGCGCAAAGGTTTCGCCAGCGAAGCGCATGAACAGAGCAAGGCTGATACAGGCGAAAACCGAGCGCCCGAAAGTAATATCGGTAGCGCTCAGCGGAATGATGTTTGAAAAGAGGCCGGTGCCTCCCAACAGGATAACGGTAATATGAAGCGTTATCAGACTTCGCTTGACAGGATCCATGCTTAAGCGGATTTGCCTGCCTTCGCGTAACCAAATACTTCACCAAGTCGGGTAGTCATACCCGGCTCCATATCTTCAAAATCGATGGCGTCTTTTTCGAAACACACCACGATGGTTGAGCCTAATTTAAAACGACCCATTTCGTCGCCTTTCGCCAGTGTAACGGCAGCTTCATCGTCGTACTGCCAGTGCTGCACGTTTTGACCTGTAGGCGGTGTTACGGTACCAGACCACACGGTTTCTATGCTGGCAACAATGGTTGCACCCACAAGCACCATAGCCATCTTACCCACTGGCGTATCAAATAAAGCAACCACACGTTCGTTGCGGGCGAACAGACCGGGAACATTTTCTGCTGTCAGTGGGTTTACTGAGAACAATTCACCGGGTACGTACAACATATCGGTAAGCGTGCCTTCAACAGGCATGTGAATACGGTGGTAATCTTTTGGTGAAAGATAGATGGTGGCGAACTTACCGTTTTTGAACTGCTTAGCCAGTTCAGGTTTTCCGCCGAGCAAGGTAGTCAGGCTGTAGTCGTGACCCTTTGCCTGAAAAATGCTGTCTTGACGGATATCGCCAAATTGACTCACTGCGCCGTCTACGGCTTGAATGATAACGTCATCGCCTTCAGCAATGGTACGAACTTCCGGCTTCAACTGACGGGTAAAGAATTCGTTGAAGGTTTTATAGTGCTCAGGATGCGGGTACAGCGCCTCGCTCATATCAACGTTATATTTCTTGATGAAGAATTTGATAAACGCCGTTGTAACGCCACCGGCCTCAGCTGCGGCAAACTTGCCAACCAGGCGGGATAAAAGATGCTTGGGCAAAATATATTGTAGGTTAACCTTGAACCAGTCCAGCACGGGCACTCCGAAAAATAATAGTTATCTAGTTTCTGTCGCGTGGGATTGTACACCAGGTTGTTAACAAGTGGATGCACTTTCCCGTTATTGACCATCAGTGTTTGATATAAGCGGCAAAGGATTTGAAACGGAAAGCCCTTCTGGACAGAGGACGGTGCTGCCTTCGCGAACACGGCGTAAACCCATCCATGGGGCCTCGGCTGCCGCATCCCTGCGGCAGACGGTTCACTCAGGCAGCACCGTCCCCTATCCGCGGGCTTCCCGTTTCCAACCCTGCATCAGAACGGATTGGTATAGCTGGGGCGCTGTTCATCCATGGTGGCGAGGATTCGATGATAGCTGCCGAAGCGGGCGGTGCTGATTTTGCCTTCTTCCACGGCTTCACGGATAAGGCAGCCGGGATCGTTCATGTGTTTGCAGTCACGGAATTTACAGCCGCCCAGGTAGTCGCGGAATTCCACGAAACCCCAGGTGATTTGTTCAACCGGCATGTGCCAGAGGCTGAATTCCCGCACTCCAGGCGAGTCGATGAGGTCGCCACCTTCAGGGAAGTGCAATAGTTTCGCAGCCGTGGTGGTGTGCTGACCTAAGCCAGAATTATCGGAGATTTCGCCAACCAGTTCATCGGCATCAGGCAATACTTGGTTAATGATGCTCGACTTACCTACACCGGACTGACCTACAAACACGCTGACTTTGTCGTTCAGGCAGGCTTTCAGGTCATTAAGTCCATCACTGCGCTTACAACTGGTATAAATCAGCGAGTAGCCAAGTTCTTCGTAAACCGCGAGTTGGGTTTTCACACTTTCAAATTCTTCATCACTGAGCAATTCGATTTTGTTCAGGATAAGGATCGGCGGAATGCCAATTTCTTCACAGGCCACCAAGTAGCGGTCGATGATGTTCGTCGACAGTTCTGGTTTTACCGCACTGACTACAATGATCTGATCAATATTCGCAGCAATGGGTTTCACGCCATCATAATAATCGGGACGTGTGAGTACGGAACGACGGTCCTGTACAATTTCGATAACGCCGCTAACACCGCTGTCGTTATCGTCACCGGCGTCAAACAGCACGTCATCACCGCATACCACGGATTCGATGGTACGGCGGATATGGCAGCGGGAAACATTACCTTGTTGATCTTCAACATCGGCATGCTTACCAAAGCGACCAACAACCCGGCCGGGGATCAGTTTACTGGCATCAATCGCGTTTTTCTGATTGCCGCCCTTATCATTTAGACGGCGGGCGCGGTTGGCTGCAACCTGTCGCTTCTGCCGTTGTGTCAGTTTCGGTTTTTTTGCCACGATTTCCTGCAAAGTTAACGTATACTTGGCCAATGATACCGTGTGTCTGGCCGCTGTGCCATGTTAAAGACGAGGAAACTAGAATGACAAAAAGCGATACCAATCTGGTGTGGATTGATATGGAGATGACAGGACTCGACCCGGAAACCTGTAAAGTGCTGGAAATTGCCACTATTGTAACCGACGCGCAATTAAACGTTCTGGCTGAAGGTCCGGTTATCGCTGTTCATCAACCAGATGCGATCTTAGATGGTATGGATGAGTGGTGCACACGTGTTCACGGTAACAGTGGTTTAACCGAACGCTGCCGCGCCAGTTCTGTGGGTGAAGCAGAAGCTGCTCGCCAGACTATTGCTTTCTTGAATGAGTACGTTGATGCGGGTAAATCGCCCTTATGCGGCAACACCATTGGTCAGGATCGCCGCTTTATGGTGAAGTATATGCCGGAGCTGGAAGAGTACTTCCATTATCGCAGCATCGACGTGAGCACAATTAAAGAACTGGTAAAACGCTGGCAGCCAGAACTACTCGACGGATTTACTAAAAAAGGCGTGCATTTGGCACTCGACGATATTCGTGAGTCTATCGCGGAATTGCAGTACTATCGGGAAAAGGTGTTTGCTATTTAAGCAAACAATCCACTTTCTGCAAAAAAATTCAAAATAGGTGTTGCGCATTGCCAATATTTTTGTAAAATGCGCACCACTTTCGAGAAGGGCACAGCCTCTTACCGGAAGTTGACTGAAAATTTGTTATGCGTGAATAGCTCAGTTGGTAGAGCACGTACCTCGTCACGAAGTGATTGCCAATTTCTGGCAAGTCGAGATTGAGTACTAACTACCTCTTAAGTTAGACTGCATATGTACGCGGGAATAGCTCAGTTGGTAGAGCACGACCTTGCCAAGGTCGGGGTCGCGAGTTCGAATCTCGTTTCCCGCTCCAAATTCTCCCTCAGTCGTACCAATCTTTACGCGGGAATAGCTCAGTTGGTAGAGCACGACCTTGCCAAGGTCGGGGTCGCGAGTTCGAATCTCGTTTCCCGCTCCAATTTCTTCCAGATAATTCAATATCAGAATAAATTAGCTCAGTTGGTAGAGCACGTACCTCGTCACGAAGTGATTGCCAAGGTCGGGGTCGCGAGTTCGAATCTCGTTTCCCGCTCCAATCTCTCTTTTGTAATACCTCTTAAAATTTCATCGAAGTCTACACTGCATTTACCAGATGGCTTTTACGCTATTGGCATGTTTTTGTTGTTATCACCAGTCTGTATATCGCATATTTGTGCTGGGTTCAGACATGCAATTAGATTAATATAAATAAAGTAGCGCGTATCACCGGGACCTGTCAGGTCCTTTTTTTATGTCGTTACACGTTGATAAGCGCTGGCCAAGACCAGTCAGGCGAACTCACAATAATAACGAAGGCAGCATTGCAGCTGACCCTTTGAGAGAATAACACTATGGCATCGATGAAGTTTCATAACGCATTTCGCAAATATCACCGTTGGTTAGGATTTTTCCTGGCAGGCATCATGTTTATTTACGCCGTCAGTGGCGTACTGTTGATATTCCGCACTACAGATTTCCTCAAATATGAACAAACCGAGCAGCATCAGTTGGCTCCGGGCCTGAACGGTGATGCGCTGGGTCAGCAGTTGCGAATGAAGCGCTTCCGCGTCGCTGCTGAGACTGCAGATCGTATTGAATTTCCGGGAGGTTATTACGATAAGCAAACCGGTAACGCCGAAGTCACTAAGAAAGATTATCCGTTGGTGCTTAGCAAGCTAGTGAAATTGCACAAAGCCACCACTAATAGTCCGCTGTTTTTACTCAACATTTTCTTTGGATTAGGTCTGTTGTTCTTTGTTGTGTCGGCGTTTCTGATGTTTCTGCCAAAAGTGCCTGTGTTTAAAGAAGGGCTTAAAATTGCGGGTGTTGGGGCAGTGGTTGCATTGCTGGTTGTTATTTTTGGCTCCTAATCGGCAATTTCTCTGAACAGGTTTCGTCTGGTCGGATGACTTGATTTTGTTCTGACTTCATGTAGTCTTACTGGTCTAACCAGATCGTGAAGTCAGAACTATGAGAAAAAATGCCCTCCGTGAATTTGCTTTAAAAGCCAACCGCTTTCCTGCTGGCGTTAGTCGTTGGCTAATGACCACCATGTTCCGCCACAAAGTTAAATTGGCCGGCACGGCGAAGCTCGACATTCTTGGCTCTGATCTCAAATCGGTCACCTTTCACGTTAAAAATCGCAAAAAAGTCCAAAACCATATTGGAAGTGTTCATGCGGCAGCCATGGCATTGCTAGCCGAATCGGCAACGGGTTTTATTGTTGGCGTTAACTTACCCGGTGATAAGCTGCCGCTAATCAAATCGATGAACCTCCAATATGTGAAGCGAGCGCAAGGTGATATGCAGGCTGAAGCGATGCTAACTGATGAACAAATTGCACTCATGCACTCGCAAGAGAAGGGGGAGGTGATGGTTGCGGTTAAAGTGACTGACGAAAATGGCATCGAACCGGTGATTTGCGAGATGTGTTGGGCCTGGATCCCACACAAAAAATGACAGTTAAATGAAGATATTGCTAAAAGCGGCTTTTGCCGCTTTTTTTGTTTGACATCTGGGGCTATAAAATCTATTTCTTGTGTAGCGTGTTCACGCATTTTTTATTGTAGTTTTTCACACCCGCTGAAAGGCAGGTTGTCGACATCGTTAAGCATATTTTCAAACAGGTTTTATTATGACCAACGAATCTCGTGAAAGTCTGGTGAAGAAGCCATTTATGGACAAAAGAAATTATCCGTATGGTTTTGCGCGCTCGGGGGATTTTTCGATAAAAGAAGCGAAAATTCTGTCCGAAAGTGGTAGTGTGATCGCCGCACTGGTTGATGGCAAAATTGCGCCGGAAACCGATCAGGATATACGTTATATTGCAGTGGCGCATGGTCAGGTAGAGCCAGAATCTTCAGAAGAGAAAGTCTGGCTGAAATATCAGAAACGAATTAACCGTCCAAAAGCCGCTTCTATTTATGGCTCCAAGAAACTCGCTTTGGTTGATTCGGATGATGATAATAATTCGTCGAATGACGACGACATTGTCATCGATGACGATTAAGTACTAAAAATGCGGCTTAATATCCTATATTTGGCCGCAATTTAACCTATTTGCGGATATTCATCCTATTTATTCTATATATTGGGATATATATCTCACTTTTGTCGATTTTTTTGTTTAATCTTTCTAACTCCTTCGTTATAGTCCGCGCTACGGTATAATCCGCACACAATTTAAGAAAGGTTTCGAGACACAAATCCAATAAAACAGGAGATTTGACTGTGAAAATGATGTCAGGCGCTGCCATGGTGGTTGAAGCGCTAAAAGATGTGGGAGTCACACATGTATTCGGTTACCCCGGTGGTGCCGTACTCGACATTTATGATGCGCTGTTTGCGCAGGATAGTGTCAAGCATGTCCTCGTACGTCACGAACAGGCGGCCGCCCACATGGCGGATGGTTATGCACGTTCAACTGGCAAAACCGGCACAGTCCTCGTCACTTCAGGTCCAGGTGCAACGAATACCATTACCGGTATTGCCACAGCCTACATGGATTCTATTCCGATGGTTGTGTTATCTGGCCAGGTGCCATCTTCACTGATTGGTGAAGACGCCTTCCAGGAAACTGACATGGTGGGTTGCTCGCGCCCAATTGTTAAGCACAGTTTTTTGGTTAAACGCGCCGTAGATATCCCTGAAGCCATCGCTAAGGCTTACTACATCGCTAACTCTGGCCGTCCGGGTCCGGTTGTAGTGGATTTACCAAAAGATATCGTTAACGTTCAGGAATCACATCCCTATGTTTTCCCTGAATCCGTTGCAATGCGTTCATATAACCCAACCGAAAAGGGTCATATGAAGCAAATTAAGAAAGCTGTCGCGTCGATGCTGAAAGCTGAGCGTCCAGTGATGTATGTAGGCGGCGGTGCAGTTGCCTGTGACGCGTCTGGTAAAGTAATTGAACTGGCTGAAAAGCTGAATGCACCGGTAACCTGTACCTTAATGGGTCTGGGCGCGATGCCAGGCACACACGAACAATTCGTGGGTATGCTGGGCATGCACGGTACGCTGGAAGCCAACAAAACTATGCACAACTCAGACTGCATTATTGCGCTGGGTGCGCGTTTTGACGACCGCGTAACAAACAACGTTTCTAAGTTCTGTCCTCACGCTGAAATTATTCACGTTGATATCGACCCTGCGTCGATTTCTAAAACCGTGAATGCGCACATTCCGGTGGTTGGCAGCATAGATAAAGTGTTAGATCAAATCCTTGAGCAACTGGCTGAAAAAGATTTCTCTGGTCAGAAAGAAAAGCTTAGCGACTGGTGGCAGCAAATTACTCAGTGGCGCAAGCGCGAATGTCTGAAGTTCGAGCAGGGCGATACGGTAATCAAACCGCAGAAGGTTATTGAAGCGCTGTATAAGCACACCAATGGTGATGCTTATGTGAGCTCTGACGTTGGTCAACACCAGATGTTTGCTGCGCTGTACTATCCGTACAAAAAGCCTCGCCAGTGGATCAACTCTGGTGGCCTGGGCACCATGGGCTTTGGTTTACCTGCTGCTATGGGCGTACAGTTTGCGCATCCTGATGCCGTGTCTGTTTGTGTTACCGGCGACGGTAGTATTCAGATGAATATTCAGGAGCTCGCCACCTGTTTGCAGTACAACCTGCCAGTTAAGATTATTTCACTGAACAACCGCGCACTGGGCATGGTTCGTCAGTGGCAGGACATGATTTATAAAGGTCGCCACTCACATTCTTATATGGATTCAATGCCGGACTTCGTGAAGTTGGCAGAAGCTTACGGTCACGTGGGCATTAAAGTGGATCGCCTCGATGAACTCGACGCCGCGATGGAAAAATGTTTCAGCTATACCGACAGACTGGTATTCATGGACATTGCAGTAGACCAGAACGAGCACGTCTATCCGATGCAGGTTAAATTCGGAGCAATGGACGACATGCGCCTGAGCAAAACGGAGCGAACCTAATGAAAAGAATTATATCTGTACTTATGGAAAACGCGCCGGGCGCACTGTCACGTATCGTGGGTGTTTTCTCTCAACGTGGTTACAACGTAGATTCGCTGTGCGTAGCGCCTACTGATGACCCAAGCCTGTCACGTCTGACTATCATGACTCATGGTGATGATAAAGTTATTGAGCAAATTACTAAGCAGGTAAACAAGCTTATTGATGTGCTTAAAGTTGTCGATTTAACCGACGGCGCTCATGTTGAGCGTGAACTGATGCTGATTAAAGTCGCTACCCGCACCGATGCCATCCGTGCAGAAGTAAAGCGCACCAGCGACATCTTCCGTGGCAGCATTATTGATGTGAACGGCAGTAATTACACCATTGAACTGACCGGTACCTCCGACAAGTTAGATGCATTTGCTTCAACCATGGCGGAATGTGCAGAGATCATCGAATCTTCACGTACTGGCGTATGTGGTCTGGCTCGTGGTGAGCGTGCGTTAAGACCATAAACCCGCTTCACAGCAGATGAAAACCGGCTTTCTCAAGCCGGTTTTTTGTGCCTGGTGTTTAGGTGCCGCGCCCGTAATACACTTCAACACGCATAGCCAGTCCCCATGACGGTTTAAAATCTTCATCTCTGAGCCACAACACAAAGGGCTCGATTTCATAGAAAAGCCAATCCCGTGTTGGGTTAGTACGGTATTTAAAGCTGGCGTACACTTCTTTAAGTTCGTCGTCAGGTCTTTTCATACCTTCAGTGAACAAGGTGTAAATGGCGGCAGATTGTGTGGTGAGCGGTTGTAAGTACTGGAATTCATGGCGCCACAGCCATTCGTGATGTTCGTCACGATAGTAATAGCGGTTGTTGAAACGAAAAACGTGGTCTTCATCGCTTAAGTACTGAAAGGTTGCGCCTATCTCAGCACCAAGTTGGTCACGGTTGTAGTAATAGGTTTCTGCATCGTAAAACAGACCCAAATTGTCATTGATGGGTGCCACGTCTTGATAACGGGCCTTGGCATAAATTTGCCCTCGTCTGCCAGTACCAAGACGGTATGAGATTCTGGAATTGTCACTGGTGCGGTAGCGTAAGGCGATAGTGGTATTGTCGCGATTCCGCTGAATCGGGTCGCGGGCTGCTCTGATGGTGGTTTCGTTATCGGTATCTTCGTTATCACTGAGAACCAGGTCTACCCGATCCTGTAATGCCGGTAGTTTTACCCGTACGCGAAAACGTAACTCCATATCGTCAAGCTGCCTGGAGCGCGGTTCCCAGCCAAGACTGACCCTGCCAGATGCTCTGGCATCTTTGTACGCGTCGTTACCTTCAAGTGCGAAGAAGCTGTCGAGCTGTCCGGCGGTATAATCCATTGAAGACGTGAGCTTTTGTTGCCAGTCGTCTATCCATAATTGCTCGTCTTGTACGTCAGCCTGAGTGGTTGATGCTGTGTCGGGCCGCTCAACATCAGTGGCACTCACACTTGCCATTGCAGTTCCTACAAGCAGAACTAAACACGACATAAATTGTCTCTGTTGCTATCCCTGTAATTTAAGCATGAAGCGAAAAGTGCTTGCCGTCAAAGCTTTGTGAGGGATTAATTTGTTTGCTGTAGGTATAAAAACGTAAAGATGAAACGGTTCACCTCACAATTGAAAATAATGTCGTGAAAGGTTCTTATTGCGGTGGCATACTGTACGCCTTGATGTAAAGGAGATTTTTATGGGTGGAATTAGTATTTGGCAGTTGCTGATTGTTTTAGTAATTGTTGTTCTGTTATTTGGTACCAAGCGTTTAAAGAGTATCGGTTCTGATCTTGGCGGTGCCGTAAAAGGTTTTAAAAAGGCGGTGACAGACGAAGAATCTGATGCTGACTTTACACAGGAAAAGCGCGTAGAAGAAAAAACTGACGCGAAGTCTGTGCAAGCAGAAACCAAGGCAGACGTTAAAGAAAAATCCTAATGTTTGACATTGGCTTTTGGGAACTACTGGTGATTGGAGTGCTGGCGCTCCTGATACTGGGGCCTGAGCGGCTTCCCGGTGCAATGCGCTCCACCATCAAAAGTGTACGAAGCGTACGTAACATGGCAACCGGCTTTAAACAGGAAGTTGAGCATCAGTTACGTGTCCATGAACTGCATGAAAATCTGAAAAAGGCTGAGCAACAGGGCCTGAAAGATTTATCGCCGGAACTGAAAGAAAGCGTTGATGAACTCAAAGACGCTGCTAAGTCCGTGCAGGAACCATATAAAAAGAAGTAAATGTCTGACGCTAACTCTCTCATTTCGCACCTCATAGAGCTGCGTAGTCGCGTATTGCGCGCACTGGCAAGTGTATTGTTGGTGTTTCTTTGTCTGGCTTATTTTGCCCAGGATCTCTACCGTCTGTTAGCCGATCCTCTGCTGGCAACCATGCCGGAAAATGCCTCGATGATTGCAACGGATGTAGCATCACCGTTTTTCGCACCGTTTAAGCTCACCTTGGTGCTGTCGTTTTTCATTGCTATCCCTTATGTGTTGTATCAAGTCTGGGCATTCGTGGCACCGGGGTTGTACAAAAATGAAAAGCGGTTAGTCGCTCCCTTGTTGTTTTCCAGCACAATGTTGTTTTATGCCGGTATGGCGTTTGCCTATTTCGTGGTATTCCCCATTGCCTTTGCATTCTTTAACAGCGTGGCCCCTGAAGGGGTGACTGTAAGTACCGATATCTCTAGTTACCTGAACTTCGTACTAAAATTATTCTTTGCGTTTGGGGTGTCGTTTGAGATCCCTATTGCGATTATTTTGCTGTGCTGGACGGGTGTCACTGATGCCAAAACGCTACGAGAGAAACGTCCGTATGTGGTCGTTGCTGCGTTCGTGGTGGGTATGTTGCTCACGCCGCCCGATGTCATTTCTCAAACGCTACTGGCTATTCCAATGTGGATCTTGTTTGAGGTGGGCGTAATTTTCGGCGCGTTCTATGCGGGCAAAGCTGACCGCGATGAAGAAGACGAAGAAGAAAGCACCTCTGGCTCAGCGTAAGTTTCGCAAACAAAACGCCTAATATTTTGATGACAGAATAAGGAATAACAATGAAAAACACCGTCCGCATTGCTGGCGCCGTATTACTGACCATCGTATCGTCTGTTTCTCAGGCTGAAACTGTTGTTGAAGCCATGCAGGAATGTCGCAATGAAAGTAACGATCTGAAGCGTTTGATCTGCTTTGATAACGTAGCAGAGTCAATGAACATTTTTGCTGGTGCTGACCAGTCTGTCGACGATGTGGCTAACGCAAGACCGGCTCAGGCGCCGGTTGTTGCGTCTACAAGCGCCCCCGCTAGCAGCAACACGCAAGCTGCCAGTGCGCCCCAGCAAGGCCCATCATTCGGCATGGAAATGAACACCGAAAGTTTGCAAAAATCCATGTCTGCCACTGTGACCGAAGTGTCTAGCTCGCCGCGCGGTGATTTTATCATTACGTTGGATAACGGCATGGTATGGCGTCAAAACGGTGAATCAGCGAACTATAAAATGAAAGTTGGCGATGGCATCACCATTGAGCGTGGCTTTATGAACGCGTTTTACCTCACTAAAGAAGGTCGAAGTGGCCGCGTAAACGTTCGCCGAATCAAGTAACATGAAGTGGTTCGACGCTGGCGTGAATCTGCTCGATGGGCGATTCAACGCAGAAGAGGTAATAGCTCGTTCTGTTGACGCTGGCGTTGATAAACTCTGTGCTATTACCACCGAACCCGCCGAATGGGACGCAGCCCGTGCGTTGCATATCCGTTTCCCCGAACATGTTGTTTATACCATTGGTTGTCACCCACATAATGCAAAGGTAATGACAGACGATGATTTTCTCAGGCTAGAGGATTATCTTGGTGGTGAAGGTGTTGTGGCTGTTGGCGAATGCGGGCTCGACTTCAATCGAGATTTTTCACCAAGAGACGTGCAAGAACGGGTTTTCCGCAGGCAGTTACAAATTGCTGTAAAACATCAAATGCCCGTTTACCTGCACGAAAGAGATGCCCATGCACTTCAGCTTCAGTGTTTGGATGAAGAGGCGGCTGGGGTGAAGGGTATCGCGCACTGCTTTACCGGGCAAACCTCAGACATGCAGGCCTATTTACAACGTGGGCTTCATATCGGCATTACCGGCTGGGTTTGTGACCCGAAACGCGGAGAGGCGCTTCGCGAAGCGGTGAAATCACTGCCGCTGGAAAAATTAATTGTAGAAACTGACGCGCCGTACCTGTTTCCAAAGCATCATCGTCCTCGGGCACGAAATAATGAGCCCGCTTTTCTGCCGTCAATTGGCTGTTACTTATCTAATTTGCTGGAAATTAGCGCTGAAGACATTGCTCAAACCAGTTATGCTAATACTTGCAGGTTGTTTAATATAGCCGGGTAATAAATCGAATGCAGATAGACGTGGGAACGAACCGCCGAAATGACGCGTGGCTTATCGCTATCACGCTGGTCGTTGTTGTTCTGTTTTTAGTTGTTGTAAAACCCTTTACCAATGTTGATGCGCAGCAATCGCGTATCGAAAACCTCGTCTACACCACAACGACCCCCTATGAGCCCGGTGTTGATGCAGAGTGGACGCCGTTAGCGAATCCGGTCAATCTGGGCATGGATAATCGCCCCCACCAATTTCGCTTTACGTTGAGTGACTTACAGGCCGATTCTGAAGGCATGCTGCTGGAAGTGGCCTATCCGTTGATCGATCACCTTACGGTGCGCTACGAAGTACCGCAAACCGGTGTCACCGTCCTCGAACTTAATGGCGGTGATGCGCTGCCCTTCGATGAGTGGGTGATTCAGCATCCGAGCCTGCTGTTTCCTGTGCCAAATGGCTATGATGCGCTCACCGTGTATCTCGAAGTCAGAACGTCTGGCGTACTGCGTTTGCCGGTCAGGCTGTGGCACAAAACAGAGTTTATTGAACATACCTCAATGTTGAGTCACCTGTTAGGTTGCTTTTACGGTATCTTGTTGGCCATCGGCGCGACAAATTTCTTCTTGTTTCTGACTACCCGCAGCGCACCATTTTTATTGTACACCTGTTACGTGGTGTCGTTATCGCTCACGCTGGCGGCACTCAACGGTCAGGCGTTTGCTTACTTGTGGCCACACTGGGAATGGTTTGAACAACGAGCCGTGGCGATTTTCGCTAATGCCGCCATCATGTTCGCAATTCTGTTTTCCCGACTGCTAATGAAGGTGAAAGACTATTCCGGTTGGATGGACAGGGCGTTAAAAATCATGAGTGCGCTGTTTGGTTTGAATATATTTATAAGCCTGATTTTGCCCTATACCTATCTCATAAAGGTATTCCTGGTGATGCTGGCGGTGGTGGTAACGTTCATCTTTGTGGTGGGAATTTTACTGGCGCGTCAGGGTAATATCATTGCGCGCTATTATTCATTCGCATGGGGCATATTGCTGGTCAGCGGCTTCTCTGCCAGTCTCGACAATCTGGGCCTTTTCAGTGCCCCGGTGCTATCCAATTATCTGTTAATGCTAGGGGCGTTAGTAGAAACCCTGCTATTGACATTCATCGTGGCTATCAGCTACCGAATACAAAGAGAGCAGGCCGATTTTTCTCAGCAAAGTTTAATTGAGCAGCAGAAAGTTTCTGCTCAGGCGCAGGAAGACTTGGTTGCCATTCAGCAGCAGTACGCTGACGAATTAGAATACAAGGTGCAAGAGCGCACCCTTGAACTTGAAATCGCGTTACGGGAACTCTCCGAAGCGAACCAGGAACTGGAGCGACTGAACAGTATCGATTCTCTTACCGGCATTCGAAATCGCAGGCAGTTTGATAAGCGACTTATCGCTGAAGGGCGACGCAGTCGTCGTGAACAAACGGTGCTCAGTCTCGCTATGATTGACATCGACCACTTCAAAGCCATTAATGACCGCCACGGGCACGCTGCCGGTGATGCGTGTATTTGTCACGTGGCGAACCTGCTGCAATCAGCACTGCGGCGTTCGTCGGATGATGTGTGCCGCTATGGCGGCGAGGAATTCGGCATTATTTTGCCAAACACGGATTCTGAAGGCGCTCGTCAGGTTATCGAAACCATGCGCATGTTGGTTGCTGAAAAGCCGGTTTATGTTGAAGGGGAAGCCATTCCCATTACTGTGAGTGCCGGTGTGGCAAGTGCAATCATCGAGCGCGAGGCGCAGGAACTTGAACTGCTGAAGTACGCTGACGATCTGCTTTATCAGGCCAAAGAGAATGGCCGTAATCAGGTGGTCGCTGAATCATATATTGGAGAACAATCATGACATTTTCACCTTTCCCGGCAAAGAGAATGCGTCGACTAAGAAGTCAGCACGCGTTACGGGATATGGTTGCAGAGAACCAACTCACGGTTCACGATCTTATTTACCCGGTTTTTGTGTTACCGGGCGAGGGCCAACGAGAAGCCGTGCCATCCATGCCGGGCGTCGATCGTTTGTCTATTGATTTGCTGGTTGAACAGGCAGAAGAGTGGGTGGCGTTGGGCATTCCTGCGCTGGCATTGTTTCCGGTAACACCTATGGATTTGAAAACGGAGTGTGCCAGCGAGGCATTTAATTCTGAAGGACTTGCCCAACAAGCCATGCGCGCGCTGAAAAAAGCGTTTCCTCAGTTAATGCTGATGTCTGACGTTGCACTCGATCCGTTCACTGTGCACGGTCAGGACGGCATTATCGACGATGCTGGTTACGTGATTAACGATGTCACCGTTGATGTGTTAGTCAAACAGGCACTGTCGCACGCTGAGGCGGGTGCAGACATGATTGCACCCTCAGACATGATGGATGGCAGAATCGGCGCTATACGTGCTGCTCTGGAAGAGAATGGCTATCACAATACCTGCATTATGGCGTACTCAGCAAAATATGCGTCTGCGTATTATGGGCCGTTTAGAGATGCGGTGGGTTCTGCTGCAAATATCAAGGGTGGCAATAAGAAAACCTATCAGATGGACCCGGCCAACAGCGACGAAGCCTTGCATGAAATCGCGATGGATTTGCAGGAAGGGGCTGACATGGTCATGGTGAAGCCCGGTATGCCATACCTCGACATTGTGCGTCGCTGTAAGGACGAGTTTAACGTGCCTACTTTTGCCTATCAGGTCAGTGGTGAGTACGCCATGCATCAGGCGGCATTTGCCAATGGTTGGTTAAACGAAGAACTGGTTATTTTGGAATCGTTGTTGGCGTTTAAACGTGCCGGTGCAGACGGGATTCTGACTTACTTTGCGCCGCAAGCGGCAAAGCTATTACAAAATAAATAAAATGGAAAGTAAGTAAAGGCGCCCGCCTTTACTTACAAATAAGCTTCCAACCAGCGCGGTGCTGTAGCCACACTTCATTGGCCAGTTCCGCGTTGATTAACGGATGCGCCGCTAACCAGCCATCTGGAAACAGCAGGGTCCAGCTATCTTCTGTCACTTTTAGCTCTACTTCCGGAATGTGTTTATTCTGACGGCGCAGACACAGCACGACCGCAATACGTAACACCCTCAGCAGCCCTTCTAGCATCGGCCGGACTTCTTCGTGATAGTGCGTAAACGTCTCTGATTTGATGGCCAGACGGTGGCATTTCACCAAGTCACGAATAGCAACCCGCTGAAGTTTGGTATAGCCGGGTAAATCGATGTAAGAAAGAATATAGGCACCATGTTCATGGTGCTTTTTGAATTCGATGTGCAGGCCAATTTCGTGCAATGTTGCTGCCGCACCCAGTACGGCTTCGGTATCCAGGTGACATAAACTGGTTTGGGCACACAACTGATGGCACAAGCGAAGGGCTAACCCGCGTACCGCCTCAGCATGATGGCGATCGATATGATATCGCTTCATGGTGCTGTTGAGGGTTTGGCTGCGACGGTCGTTTTCCTGCAGATTATCCAACATTCCGTAAATTAAACCTTCCCGCAGTGCGCCGCCGGAAATGTTCATGTCACGAATTTTCAAGCGTTCGAACAACGTGATAAGTATTGCCAGGCCGCTGGGGAAAATAGGCTTACGGGCATCTTCCAGGCCCTTAATAGTAAGGGAGTCGATGTGTTGGCAATCAATACATTGCTGGCGAAGGTCGTAGAGATAATCCAAACGAATGGCGTCACTGATGCCCTGGGCCACCAGAATTTCGGTGATCGCCTGGGGTGTCCCCGAAGCGCCTAAACAATTATGCCAGTCGAAACACAGGAAGGTATCTGCTGCCGTATCAAGCAGGTTGTTTGCTTCGAATTGCGCCTTTTCGAAATTTTCAGCCGTAATTGCACCCTTTGGAAAGTAACGTTCCATGAAGGTGACACAGCCCATATCCAGACTCACCAGATGAATAGGATGCATGTCATTGCCGATGATAATTTCAGTACTGGCGCCGCCAATATCAATAACCAGGGAATTGCCCTGATTTGCAGAGGTGTATGCCACGCCAAGATAAATCTGACGGGCTTCTTCTTCTCCACTTATCACTTCTAGCTTGTGGCCGAGAATTTCTTCGGCTTTGAGGATGAAGTCGGCGGCGTTCACAGCCAGTCGCAAGGTAGCGGTGGCGACAACGCGAATATTCGAGCGAGGGATGTCCTGGAGCCGTTCTGCAAAGGTCTGTAAGCATTGCCAGCCCCGTTCCATGCTAACGTCATCCAGCTCCATTTGGTCATTAAGACCTGCAGCCAGTCTCACTTTCTGCTTCACTTTTCCGATGATCTGCACACTGCCGTTAACGACATGCACCACCACCATGTGGAAGCTGTTTGAGCCTAAATCAACAGCGGCATAATACTCGCCGTCAACCGTAGTATCGTGTTGAAGTTCTGGCTGCATAAACACTTAGTTCGAAGATTTTTTATAATTACCGCTGTTATTCCCACCGCGGCGATTATTGCCTCTACGGGAGTTGTTGCGGTTGCCCGGATTGCGTCGGCGACGAGGCTTCGGCGTGGTGACATCGTCTAGCAATGCGGTACGGTCGAATTCAGTGACCGGAATAGCATGCTCGATGTATGCTTCGATGGCAGGCAGATTCTGCGCATACTTTTCACAAGCAAAACTGATCGCCGTGCCGCTGGCGCCTGCGCGTCCTGTACGGCCAATACGGTGAACGTAATCTTCCGCATCGTCTGGCAAATCGTAGTTGAAAACGTGTGTCACTTTATCGATGTGCAGACCACGGGCAGCAACGTCAGTTGCAACCAGAATGTCGAGGTTATTCTTGGTGAAATCTTCCAGAATCGACAGGCGCTTTTTCTGTGGCACATCGCCGCTTAACAGACCAACACGATGGCCATCAGCAGCCAGCCAGTCGTTTACACGTTCACAGCCACTTTTCGTATTAGCAAAAACAATAGCTTTATCTGGCCATTCTTCTTCTAAAAGCGTGAGCAGCAGTAACATTTTGTCTTCGTCTGACGGGTAGAACAATTCTTCAGAAACCCGTGTGGCTGTTTTGCGCTCTGGCTCAACTTGCACATGGGTGGGATTGTTCATGTGCTCATACGCCAATTCCTGCACACGGTAGCTCAGCGTGGCAGAGAACAGCATACTCAAACGCTTTGTGGCGGCAGGCATTCTGCGGAATAAGAAGCGGATATCTTTAATGAAGCCGAGGTCGAACATGCGGTCGGCTTCATCAAGCACTGCGGCCTGAATATTCTCGAGAGTGAACACGCCCTGTTTGTAGTAGTCGAGGATGCGCCCTGTCGTACCAATAATAATATCTACCCCTTCTTGCAGTGATTCACGTTGACTTTCATATCCTTCGCCCCCATAAATGAGACCAAGTGAAAGTCCGGTGTGCTCACTGAGCGGCTTGGCATCATTATAAATCTGAACCGCAAGTTCACGGGTAGGTGCCATAATAATGGCTCGTGGGCCAGCTTGACTATTGGCGTCGTTTTGCGCTTTTTCCAGCAGATGGTGGAAAGTTGCGACAAGAAATGCCATTGTTTTGCCGGTCCCGGTTTGCGCCTGACCTGCTATGTCCAGACCTTCAAGAAGGGGGGGCAATGCAAGAGCCTGAATAGGTGTACAATGCGTGAAATTTGCTGACTTCAATGCCTCAACAACTTTGGTATTGATGGGCAAGTCGGAAAAATGTGTTTCGGTTAAATGTGTTGTTTGCATAGCTTATAGCTTATCTGTGCTTGCATTAAAAAACGGTTTCTTATAACACTAATGGTAAAGCTGAGACAAATCAGCAGCAGACCAAATATTGGAGAAAAGAATGAGCGACAAAATTATCAAGTTAACTGACGACAAGTTTGAAGCAGATGTAATCAATGCTGACGGCCCTGTGCTGGTTGACTTCTGGGCCGAGTGGTGTGGCCCTTGTAAAATGATCGCACCAATTCTCGAAGAAGTTGCGACCGAGTTTGATGGCAAATTAACAGTTGGTAAGTTGAATGTCGATGAAAATAATGAAACGCCACCAAAATATGGCATTCGTGGCATCCCTACTTTACTGCTGTTCAAAAACGGTAATGTAGCTGCAACAAAAGTAGGTGCATTGTCTAAAACGCAACTTACCGAGTTCCTGAACGAAAATCTGTAAGCGCGTTTTCCACACAGGAAAAGCTAAAAACCTGCTGCACCATGTAGCAGGTTTTTTTGTTTCTGATGCATCGCTTTGATCCAGCCAACGTAAATATGATGTATATCAATAGCGAAATTACAGCGATAGGCTAAGCTATATTTTCACCAAATGTGCGCTAGATGTAGATTTAAAGTTTTTTTAACATTTAGGGCAAAAAGAGTGGACGCTTCTTCGTTAAGGTGCTAACGTTTGCATATACGCTCATACCGAGCAGCGTTCTGCTTATGTCCTCTTCCGGACAAACTCTATTCCAACTTTTTTTAATTTAGGGGCTAACGTCCCATAAGCGAAGTTCAAGCACAAAGACCCACCAGTATGAATTTAACCGAACTTAAGAATAAACCAATCAGCGAGTTGGTTGCCCTGGCCGAAGAAATGGGCCTGGAAAACATGGCTCGCGCCAGAAAACAAGACATCATTTTTTCAATTCTGAAAAACCACGCTAAAGGCGGCGAAGACATTTTCGGTGATGGTGTGCTTGAAATTTTGCAGGACGGCTTTGGCTTCCTGCGCTCAGCGGATTCTTCCTATCTTGCCGGCCCCGATGACATTTATGTATCGCCGAGCCAGATTCGACGTTTCAACCTCCGCACCGGTGATACGATTTCAGGGAAAATTAGACCGCCAAAAGATAGCGAACGCTACTTTGCCCTCCTGAAAATCCGTGAAGTCAATTTCGACAAACCAGAAAACTCCCGCAATAAAATCCTCTTCGAAAACCTTACACCTCTGCATGCTGCCGATCGTCTGCGTATGGAACGTGGTAATGGCTCTTCAGAAGATATTACTGCTCGCGTTCTGGACTTAGCGTCACCTATCGGTAAAGGTCAGCGTGGCCTTATCGTTGCACCGCCTAAAGCCGGTAAAACACTGTTACTGCAGAACATCGCGCAATCTATTGCGGCGAATCACCCTGAATGTGAACTGATGGTTCTGCTTATTGACGAACGTCCGGAAGAAGTTACCGAGATGCATCGTCTGGTGCGTGGTGAAGTGGTTGCTTCTACCTTCGATGAACCTGCAAGCCGCCACGTACAGGTTGCTGAAATGGTTATCGAGAAAGCCAAGCGTCTGGTAGAGCACAAAAAGGATGTTGTTATCCTGCTCGACTCGATTACTCGTTTGGCGCGTGCCTATAACACCGTTATTCCTTCATCTGGTAAAGTACTGACCGGTGGTGTCGATGCAAACGCACTGCATAAACCAAAGCGCTTCTTCGGTGCTGCACGTAACGTTGAGGAAGGCGGTAGCCTTACCATCATCGCCACGGCATTGATCGATACCGGTTCGAAGATGGACGAAGTCATCTACGAAGAATTTAAAGGTACAGGTAACATGGAACTGCACTTGAACCGTAAGATTGCAGAGAAACGTGTATTCCCTGCCATCGACTTCAACCGTTCAGGTACCCGTCGTGAAGAGTTACTTACCAGCCAGGAAGAACTGCAGAAAATGTGGATCCTGCGCAAGATTGTTCACGAAATGTCAGAAATCGACGCAATGGAATTCCTCATCAACAAGCTGTCGATGACGAAGACCAACGACGAATTCTTCGATGCGATGAAGCGCCAAAAAAGCTAACTCCAACGGTTAATCGAATACAAGAAGCGGGATTGATATCCCGCTTTTTTTATTTCCAAAATAAGCCTGACTGAGATAGGGTTATTCCACACACAAAAGGAATAATAATATGCGAACTCAGCTTCTCTCTGCTGCCGTACTTCTGGCACTGTCTTCATTTTCTCACGCTAAAACGGATGTTTCCGAAGCCGCGAATGCAATCGAAAAAGATGTCATTCAATGGCGTCATCATTTTCATGAACATCCTGAATTGTCTAACCGCGAGTACGACACCGCAAAATATGTGGCCAAATATCTGAAGGGGCTGGGGCTTAAGGTTCAAACTGGCGTTGCAAAAACCGGTGTGGTTGCTGTGTTAGATAGTGGTAAGCCCGGTCCGGTTGTGGCTTTGCGTGCCGACATGGATGGATTACCTGTGCCAGAAGAAAACGATCTCTCATGGCGCTCTAAAGTGAAAGGGGAGTACAACGGTAAGGAAGTGCCAGTGATGCATGCCTGCGGCCACGACACCCACATGGCTATGTTGATGGGGGCTGCAAAAATTCTTACCGATATGAAAGACGAGCTGCGAGGACAGGTTAAATTTATCTTCCAGCCTGCTGAAGAGGGAGCACCTCCTGGAGAGATGGGTGGCGCGGAAGTAATGGTGAAAGAAGGCGTGCTGAAGAACCCTGATGTGGATGTGGTATTTGGTCTGCATATCAGCGCCGGCCTTGATATTGATAAAGTAAGCTACAAGCCCGGCGGTGCAATGGCCGCCGTCGACCCGTTCAAAATTGTTATTCATGGTAAACAGGCCCACGGCGCTTATCCGTGGAAAAGTGTTGATCCCATTGTTACCGCGGCGCAAATGGTGATGTCGCTGCAAACCATCGTTAGCCGAGAGATTAAACTTATCGACGATGCTGCGGTAGTGACGGTGGGCTCCATCCACGGTGGCAACCGCTCTAATATTATTCCAAGGGAAGTCGAGTTGGTTGGGACAATACGCACGTTAGATAAAAAAGCCCGTGAACATGTTTACGAAGCCATGGAGCGAAAGGTAAAAGGCATCGCCGACAGCATGGGCGCCGAAGCCGAGTTAACACTGCCGCTGGATTACAGCTATCCTATTACTTATAACGATCCTGAATTGACCATACAAATGCTGCCCACCTTGCAGCGCACTGCCGGAGAAGACGGTGCGGTGTTGGCAAAAGCGGTGACGGGGGCGGAAGATTTTTCTTTCTACCAGGAGCAGGTGCCGGGATTGTTTCTGTGGGTTGGGGGTAAACCTCTGGATGTGCCGGAAGCCGATGCGCCTGCTCACCACACGCCAGAGTTTTACGTTGATGACAAGGGAATGAAATTAGGTGTTAAATTGCTTACAAATATGACACTGGATTACATGCATCAAGCCAACTAGGTTTCATTGACGAAGTAGTAGAGTCATTGGTAAATGCGTTTATCTCACATTGCAAAATGGTTAGCACTGATAGTGATTGGTGCTGGCCTCAATTGTTTACCTGCACCCTTTATCAGTGATGGAATGACAGCATTAGGATTGCCTATTGCTGCGTTTATTGCTTTAAGTCTACCCTTCACGGTTGCGTTGCCGGCCATCGTGCTGGTGATGGCACCATTATTGGTGCTTCATCCGATTACGCCGGCGCTGTTAATTGTGATGGGGCTGCCTGTGGTGCTTGCCGCATCGCCAAAGCGCGACCTGTTCACCCCTCTCAAAATTGGTATCGGCGTTTACACTCCTGCGGCAGTATTGGTATTGCTTGCGGAGTATTGGTTCTCATATCAACAACTGCCAAACGTTGCGTTTACCGCAGTTTCGGTAACCTGTTTTTGCTTATTAGCATCTATTCTCAGTGCTCATCTGGTGTTTGCTTTTGTGCACATGAAATCGGCAGCGGGGGCATTTCGCAACCACATCAACTTCAAATATTTTTTGGCTTACTGCTTCAGTGCGCTGTTCTTTCTCGCGGTACTCTGCGTCAGTTATGCGTTTATTCATCAACAGCAGTTAAGGCAGCAATATCGTATCGATCTTTACATGACGCAGCGCACCAATGTCATGGCGTCACAGGTCAACGATTTCCTGAAAGACAATCTTGATGCCATTGCGTTTGCCGGCAAGGCGTTAACAGTATTCCCTTCTCCACTTGAACAAGGTAATCAGCAAACGGATAAAATCCTGTCTTCTTTGGCTGACTCGCGCAGTGCGTTTCTCACGTTTCTCACCGCCGACCGTCGCGGCATCATTACTCACGCTTGGCCAGAGGGATTAGTAGAGAAGGCCGCGGCGTCTGGTATGGTCGATGTGTCTGGCCGACCTTATTTTATGGCGGTACAACGCGATCCTCGTCCTTTCGTCTCCAATGCATTTCTTGGTAAAGGTTTTGGTAGCGACCCCATTGTTGCGATGTCGGCCCCAGTTTTAGATTCCCAAGGCGGCATGGCGGGTATCGTTGAAGGGTCGTTGTCACTCAACGCGTTTGATCAATTTGAGGCGACAACCATTAACGGCTTCAATATTGTGGTTGAAGACAGTAAAAATAATATTGTTTATGCCTCATCTGCTCTGCAATTCGATGTATTAAGTCGCTCGCTGGTAGCGCAGTGTGCTGAAAGTTGTCAGCAATTTGTGCATTTCAACAATGAAAAATGGTTAGTTCAGACCAGCGACGTACAACAGTTTGGTTGGCGCGTACGGTTACTGTTCAACTACAAAAATTTCCTCGCATTGACCAACGAGTCTCTGGTGACGGTGGTGAATTTGCTGCTGATATTCGCCATTATCGGGCTAATAGCGGGCGCGGCGATTTCAATTATGCTGAATAAGCCGTTGTTAAATCTGGTCAGGCAATTCGAGGCTTTTGATCTTAAGCAAAAATCGCTTGTACAGCGTGAACATGAAGGGCTACCCATTGTTGAGCTCAAATCCCTTGAAACGGCATTCGAGCGCATGCAAAAGCGCCTACTCGATGCCTATCTTGATTTGGATACCGCCCGAGAGACTCAGCGCCATCTCAACGATGAACTGGCGGGGATGAATAAAACTCTGTCGAGTCGTGTGGCAGAGAAAACTCGCCATCTTGCTTTGGCGCTGCGAGAAGCCGAAGCAGCCAACGTGGCGAAGTCGCAGTTTTTGGCGAATATGTCCCATGAAATTCGCACGCCCATGAACGGCATTATTGGCTCTTGTGAAAACTTACTCGATGGAGATCTCACTAACGATATTCAACGTCGTGTTTCGTTAATTTCCCAGTCTGCCAGCAATCTGCTGATGATCCTCGATAGTATTCTAGACTGGTCTAAAATTGAGGCTGGCAAACTACAGGTAGAGAACGTGGAGTTTTCGGTTCAGGCGGTGCTCGAAGCGAATTTCCATTTGCATCAAACCTCCGCTGAGTTAAAAGGGCTGTCTTCGTCATTTATTTGTACCAGCCCGCTGCCACAAGCGGTGTCGGGTGACATGGGTAAGCTGAGTCAGATCGTGAATAATCTGCTCAGCAATGCAGTGAAATTCACTGACAATGGGTCGGTAAATCTCCATGTTGGTTTCCATGAAAATACCCTTACACTGACGGTGGAAGATACCGGGGTAGGCATCGCAGAAGATAAAATTGAAACGGTGTTTGAACAGTTTGCGCAGGCCGACTCCTCGATTACCCGCATATATGGCGGCACGGGGTTGGGGTTGGCCATTACGCGCAAACTGGTTGAGCTAATGGATGGCGAGATAACGGTGCATTCTACGCCGGGTGAGGGCGCTCGCTTTACGGTAGTGCTACCGTTAACCGCAGTGAAAGGCGAGGTCGCCCCATCTGCTGCAACGGAGCTACAACTGCCAGATGGCTTGCGTATTCTGGTTGTTGAAGACAATGATATTAATGCGCAAATCGTTATCGACATGCTTAAGCGTCAGCAAGTGAAGTGTGTACGAGTGAGAAATGGGCTCGAAGCACTCAAGGCGCTGAGGCAACTGAGATTTGATATTGTGTTGATGGACTGCCAGATGCCTGAAATGGATGGTTTCGAGGCGACCCGACAAATCAGAAGCTGGACCAGCGAAAAGTCCGGCACTCCCATCGTGGCATTAACGGCAAATGCGTTTGCTGAAGATCAGGCCGCCTGTTTGGCGGCCGGAATGGATGCTTATTTAAGTAAACCGGTCAAGCGCCGGGAGTTGACGAACGTTTTGGCCTATGTTCACCAAACTTATTGCGGTTCTACCGGTGGCTGAACATCTTTGGCTGATTTCTTATTGGGGTTGCCCATAAAATAAAGCGCCAGGTAGCCTAGTAGGCCAGAAACCAATGAGCCAGCAAGAATACCTAGCCTTTCATCAAACGCTTTCTCGGTGCCGCCAAATGCCAAAGAGCCAATAAACAGACTCATGGTAAAGCCCACACCACAAAGCAACGCACAGCCATAAATGTGTTTAAAATCTAAATCATCGGGCAAGTTTGCAAACCCAAGTTTTACCGATAGCCATGAAAAACTAAACACGCCGAGTTGCTTACCAATAATCAAACCAAAGAACACACCAATGGTAACCGGGTGGGTGAGTGCATCGGCTTCCATCTCGGCGAAATTAATCCCGGCGTTTGCGAACGCAAAGAGTGGCAGGATCACAAAACTCACGCTGCTGTTAAGGCTATGCTCCAGTCGGATTACCGGTGAATAGCTCGCGTCTTTTTTATCTCGCATGGGTATGAAAGCCGCCAGAACAACACCGGCCAATGTGGCATGAACACCCGACTTCAACATGGCCGCCCACAATACCAGGCCAATCAATACATAGGGGGGAATGTCAGTAACGTTGCGACGATTCATCCAAAACAAAATAGGGATACAAACCGCAGCTACAATGAGCGCCGAAACAGAAATGTTATCGGTATAAAACAGCGCGATAATGGCAATGGCGCCAATGTCGTCGATGATGGCCAATGTAACCAGGAATATTTTTAAGCTGGCAGGTACTTTACTGCCCAGCAGCGCCATGATGCCAAGCGCAAAAGCGATATCAGTGGCAGCGGGAATGGCCCAACCTTCCATGGCATCTTTTGCGCCCCAGGTGAGCGCGAGATAAATAGCCACCGGAACAACCATACCTCCGATAGCGCCAGCGGCGGGAAGGACAATGTCTTTAGGGTGTGATAGACCGCCTTCAGTCACGGCCCGTTTTAATTCCAGCCCTACGTGGAAAAAGAATATGGCCATCAGGCCGTCGTTAATCCACAACAACAAAGGCTTATCAATTTCGAAACTACCGGCAGCAACGGTGACTTTCATGGCCAGAAAATCGTTGTACTGACCATACAGGCCGGTATTGGCGATAACCAGGGCGAGAATCGTAGCGCCCATGAGAATGATACCTGCTGAAGCGTCTCGTTTAAGAAAATCCTGTACGTCGGAAACGAGTTCGCCGAGAACCTCTTCAACCCCGGTTTTTGCCATTTGCTTACTCCACGTTAAGTAATGCCTTTTGAAATGCCTGTGCCGCGAGACTAATTTGACGGTGCTTTACCGTCACAGCTTGCCAGTGATTCACCAGAGGAAAGTCTTTTACCTTCAGCACCTTCACACTGTCTGGCGGTGTGTGTGCCAATGTATGTTCAGACAAAATGGCAAGTCCCAGCCCGGAGGTAACGGCAAGTCTAATTGCTTCGTTACTTTCGATAATCATAGAGTTGGGAAATACCAGTCCTTTGGAATCACAGTAATCCTGAATCGCGCGACGTGTTCCGCTACCGTATTCGCGTAATAAGAATTTATGATCCATAAGGGCTTTTAGATCACAGTTATCAGGCCCGTCGTAGTCGGGGGGAGCAATAACAACCAGCTTGTTTTGCAAAAATGGCGTACAAACCAGGTTGTCATCCTGCGGTGGCTGACTAAAAATATAGACATCATCACGATTGTGGCGCATGCGATCGATAATATCCGCGCGGTTACCCACAATAAAACGCACTTCAATATTGGGGTGCTGTTTGCAAAACGGGCTGAGGATAGGCGGAACCACATATTTTGCTGTGGTGACGACAGCCAGTTTTAATGTGCCGATTTCTACCCCTTTAAGCGCATGAATCTGACTTTCAAGTCGCGATTGTGAGCCCAGCACTTCCTGCGCACATTGATACACCGCTTCACCGGCCTCGGTCATTTTAAGCTGGCCGTAGGTTTGTTCGAATAAGGGCATACCCACAATACCGCTGAGCTTTTTTAATTGCAGAGATACAGTAGGCTGAGAAAGTGAAAGCGCAGAAGAGGCAGCAGTGATAGAACCGTGGTCTACAATACTTTGAAATACTTCCAGCAGACGAAACGTTAATGATTGCATTTAAACTCCACGGTTCTTGCTTTAGAAGACAGAATAACTATTTATAGTAATAAAATATCCTTATGGATTCATTTATTAAACCCTTATCGTCGCAGGTTTAGTGGGTATTATCAGATTTTGTGCTAAAATCGCGTGCTTTCTGATCCAGCTGCCTGAAAAATAACCGGTAGGGGTCTATTCAAAGTCTAAAACCATGGGGAGTCATACGATGGCTAAAGTTGCTATTGTCATGGGATCTACGTCTGACTGGCCGACGATGCAAAATGCGGCACAAATGCTTAAATCTTTTGGCGTTGAGTTCGAAGCGAAAGTGGTGTCTGCTCACCGTACACCAAACCTGTTGGTGGATTTCGCAGAAACTGCCCATGAAATGGGATTCAGCTGTATTATTGCAGGAGCGGGCGGTGCTGCTCACTTGCCTGGCATGATTGCCGCTCACACTCACCTGCCTGTATTCGGCTGCCCGGTAAAATCCAAAGCCCTTAACGGTATCGATTCTTTGCTGTCTATTGTACAAATGCCGAAAGGCGTTGCAGTAGGCACGCTGGCGATTGGCGAAGCGGGTGCGGCGAATGCGGGTCTGTTAGCAGCGCAGGTTGTAGCACTGCAAGACGAAGCTGTGCGTGATGCGGTTATTGCCTTTAGAAAAACACAAACAGAAACAGTACTGAGCAACGGTAATCTGGAGCTTGATGCATGAGAGTATTGGTATACGGCGCAGGTCAGTTAGCGCAAATGATGTATCTGGCGGGTTGCCCGCTAGGTATTGAAGTGCAGGCTGTAGATGTCGGTAACGATACCGTGGTACACCCTGTTAGTAAGCGTCCTCTAGACACCAGTCTGGCACAGGCAATTGAGTCGGCTGATGCACTGACGGTGGAATTTGAACACGTTCCCGAGCGTTTGTTGGAAGAAGCCAGTAAAACAGAAAAACTGTATCCCTCAATGAATGCCATTCTGGTGGGGGCCGACCGAGTGCGCGAAAAGCGCCTGCTGGACGCGCTGAATGTGCCTAATGCCGCCCATCAGGTTGTGACTTACATCGATGAGCTGGAAGATTGTGTATCTGCACTGGGCGATAAACTGATTATCAAAGCCAGCCGTGACGGCTACGACGGTTACGGCCAGTGGCGTTTGTTGGATGAAGGTCAGTTACCAGAAATCAAGCAGGCGCTAAGCAACCTGGATCTAACCGCGGTACCGCTGGTGGTTGAGCAAATGGTGAATTTCGACCGCGAGCTTTCTTTAGTTGGCGTGCGCGACAAAGACGGCGATATCAAAGTGTATCCGCTGGCAGAAAATCTGCACCACCAAGGCCAGCTGCATGTATCTGTTGCGCCTGCACCTCATGTATCGGAAGCCCTGCAGAAAAAAGCCGAAGAGATTTTCCGGGTGCTGGCAGAAGGCATGAACTACGTGGGTGTACTGGCGGTAGAAATGTTCCAGTGTGGCAACGAATTGTTGGTTAATGAGTTAGCGCCTCGCGTGCACAACTCTGGTCACTGGAGTATGAGTGGCAGCGATACCAGCCAGTTTGAAAATCATTTGCGTGCAGTGGTTGGCTTGCCATTAGGTGATACCAGTGCCCGTGGTCCGAGTGCTATGGTGAATATTATCGGTTGCAGTAGTTTCTCCCGGGATCTGCTGAAAATTTCTGGGTGTCATCTGCACTGGTACGGTAAAACAGTGCGTGAGAAGCGTAAAATGGGTCACATCAACGTGACTGCTGATTCTTATCACGCGCTGGGCGAGAAACTTGAGGCACTGTGTCAGTACGTGCCAAACGAGTATTTTCCTAAGCTGGGTAAAGAAGCGCGTAAATTAAAACAGATAGAAGCTTGACAGCCGGGCTTCTATCGCTAGAATACGCATCCGCTGTTCGCAGCGAGTTTTAGAGAGTGTGCCGACTTAGCTCAGTTGGTAGAGCAACTGACTTGTAATCAGTAGGTCGCCAGTTCGATTCCGGCAGTCGGCACCATTCTCTCCCTGTCACTTCCTGGTTTTTCATAAGCACATTTGCTCCCTCTGACTAGCGGACGAGTTTATTCCCCACTAGCTCCTGTCAACGCACACACTTACAACTGTCCAGTTGCAATTTAATTAACGATTCTATGCTTTTTACCCGTACTTCTATTTAATCCCCCCCATGGGAATAGGAAGTAAACACTAGAATAATAGTTGTGTACTTTAAAAATTAAATCCAATATATTAATTCTAGGATTTAGAAACAAGGATTAGTTATGAGAAACTTATTGTATTGTATTGTATTTGTGTGTAATCGGATTTACCGAAGCGTGTGATAATGTTGTTCCAAACACATCTGCAAAATTTCAAACAGAAATGAATGCGAAGTGTGTGAGAATAAGCAATATTAATCCCCAAAAAACGAGTTTTATAGCTGACCCAAGTTTTTTTCACAATTCAGCTTATAAGGTCATAGTTAAAACTCCGGATGGAACAGTGATTCTGGAAAAAAGTGTTTTAGCAAATTCGCCGCCGATTGCAGAAATTCTCAATACACGTTTTAGTACAAGTATTGATATCCAGATCATCCCTTTCACCCAAGGGGTTATTAATAAATTTAAAATTTTTAGTGATTACAATTACGAAGCAGAAGAATCACTAATTTATATATCTCATTTTTCTGAAGAGAAGATTACTCCACCTCCTATATGCCGAACTTGTGTTATTCAATCTGAGCCTTCACCAGCTAACTCTTTTAATTATGATTTTTATTCAGTAGACAGTGTTTCTGAGGCTAGTCAATGTAATGATGGCAACAGACCTCCTACATCTCCGCCTGTAGATGCTCAGGGTAATGAGATGGATATTAATCAATTTCTTCGCGATACTCACTTGTGGAAGGAAAAGATTGACATTGTATTGCCTAACCCAATAACAAATATAGCTGCGACCGTCTTTCGATCGATAAGCTTGCATGAAGAAGGGGGGGCTCTCGATCTCGCGCATGGTCAAAACTCCAGATACTCAGGGAATGCCGAGATGGGAAATTTTTTGTACGCCATCAGTTTGCGAGCTATGGGGTACAGTGAAAGCGCCATACATCGGCTTTCCGCAGCTTATCAAGCTAGAACGACCATAGGTGAGTGGAATTTCGAGTCGGCGACACAAGCTGCAGTCAATTTTGCCATGAACGAAGGTGATCCACCCGAAGATACAGCAATGCTCACACGGGCGATTCGTTATCATGATGAAGTCTTCTTGAATAACCAGTCCTCATCGTCGTCGCTTTCATGTATTGATATGGAAACGACTGGCGGATCTTCCGGGTCTCAGAATCCGGGTACTGGTGGAGGAGGTGAAGGCACGCCTGTACCGTCAACATTTACACCTGGCGTTATTATAAACGGCACTAATTGGTGCTTTAGACAATCTGGCTTTCCTACATATTGCTGGTTTGAACCGCACTGATATTAAGCGAATCTGATATGAATATTTTTAAAAAAATACTGTTGTTGAGCGCGTCATTCTGTCTCATTGCTTGTGAGGGAAACCCGTCATTCACCGAGATGAAAGAGAATTTCTATGCACACAAGGATGCATTCCGGCAAACGGCCGTTGCGGCATGTGAATTGGGTAAAACTGATACGCCGCTAAAATACGCTGACGGCAGTTATTACTATAATCCTGAAAAAATCGCCGCAGAATACCGACTTGATACTTTAGATAATTTGTTAAGCGAAATGGGCGCTTATGATCTCAAGTATAAAGCCAACGCTTCGGGACAGTGTTCACTGATCGTTGGCTTTTATGCAAATGTTTTAGGTGGTGACGGTGTTTCCTATAAATACACGTATCGCAAAGAGCAGGTTGTGCCTTACGATGAGCAAAGGGACACATTCGAGAACTCAGTAGAAATAATGAAGCAGCAAGGACAACACGCCTTCGATATGCCGCTGGAAAACGACTGGTATTTTTCTTTTCTTATAACCTGAGTCCAGCAGTGCGCCTAGCTTTCCTCTGAATAATAGGTTGAGGGAAGCTAAAGCGCACCCCCTATCTTAAAAAAAGACTTGAGCGTGTATTCAAATCGCAACATTGCTTCTATCTTTGCATTCCTTGCAGTAAATCAAACCCCATACATTGCCAAAAATCGCTATTCATCTATGATGTAATAACTTTGTTATGACGCACGGAGTGCATAGTGACGTTAACCTATCGTGGAATTACAGGCTTTTTTGTTTTTTTATTAAGTTTGCCGGTGCTGGCAAACGCTTCCATTCACTTTACCGACACCTGGGCCCGAGCTACTTTTCCCATGGCTGAAACCGGGGCTGTGTATACCACCTTGATGAATCATTCACAGCAGTCGCTTACTTTGGTTTCCGTTAGCGTGCCTGAGGCCGTTGCTGCCAGCGCTGAAATTCATTCCACCACGATGTCTGAAGGCATGATGAAAATGCGTGAGCTGGAAAACGGCATTGAACTGAAACCTCACGGACACGCCACGCTGCAGCCCGGCGGCCAGCACATTATGCTTGTGGGGTTGAAAGAAGGTCTTGAGCCAGGTACCTCATTTACCCTTACGCTGCATTTTAGTGATGGCAGCCAGCAATCGCTGGAAGTGCCTGTTAAAGACGACAGTGGTGACGATGACGCAATGGGTAAGCATCATCACTGATTGAATTCTTTAATCCTTTTAATCGATTAATTCTGCGTGATTTAATCTTTAATTTGGATTTATAATTCAGTCATCAAATTCAAAGCATCAAATTTAAGCACTGGTCAGGAGATCAAAATGAGCAAAATCGATATTGGTATTTCAGAAAGCGACCGTCAGGAAGTTGCGGAAGGCTTAAAAAAGTTATTAGCTGACTCGTACACATTGTATCTGCAAACTCACAATTTCCATTGGAACGTAACCGGTCCGCAATTCCGCGAACTGCATCTGATGTTTGAAGAACACTATACCGAGCTGGCGACAGCAGTTGATGATATTGCAGAGCGTATTCGAACGCTGGGCGTGGCCGCACCAGGAACTTACAAGGCGTTTGTCGAACTAAGCTCGATTGCTGAGGTAGAGGGTGTGCCTGAAGCCACTGAAATGGTACGCTTACTGACACAAGGCCATGAGGCTGTTGTAAAAACGTGTCGCAGTGTGCTGAAACTGGCACAAGATGCAGATGATGAATCTTCGGTTGCCCTTGTTTCAGACCGTATGCGTGTACATGAAAAAACCGCATGGATGTTACGAGCGACGCTACCTCAATAAGGCTGTCGTAAAACGACAGAAACAGTACATGAAAAAAACATGGAAATATTCACTGTGCCTGGCCTCTGTGCTGGGCACAGCTTTTTCAGTTCAGGCAGCAGATCTGAAAATCGAAGAACTGTCTACCGAGCTGACAAACCCTTGGGGCATGGTGTTTTTACCTGACGGAAAATTGGTTATCACCGAAAGACCAGGCAATATCCGCACTTACGATAACAAGGCGGGCCTGAGTGCACCGCTAAAAAACGTGCCTGAGGTGGTTGCATCGGGGCAGGGCGGAATGCTTGGCATAACCGCAGATCCAAATTTTGCCGAGAACAATAAAATTTACTTTTGTTACAGCAAACCGGGCGACGGCGGCAGCAGTACTGGTGTTAGCAGTGCTGTACTCAAGGGCGATGCACTGACCGACGTAAAAGATATTTTTACCCAGTATCCGCTGGTGGATAACGGTTTCCATTTTGGCTGCCGACTGGCGTTCGATGCCGATGGTCATCTGTTCGTGAGTTTGGGCGAGCGTTATGCACATATGAAAGAAGCCCAGAATCTGGATAATCATCTGGGTAAAGTGGTGCGGATTTGGCCTGATGGTTCGGTGCCGGAAGATAATCCGTTTACCGACGGTAAAGCGCCTGAAGTCTATAGCTACGGCCACCGTAACGTGCAGGGCCTGACTATTCACCCGCAGACTGGCGCGGTGTGGGAAATGGAGCATGGTCCGAAGGGCGGCGACGAAATCAACCTGCTGGGCAAGGGGAACAACTACGGCTGGCCGGTGATCACTTACGGTATCGATTACAGCGGCTCCATTATTTCTGATAAAACTGAAATGGAAGGCATGGAACAGCCTGTGCTGTATTGGGACCCATCTATCGCACCCAGCGGTATGGCGTTTTATCACGGTGACAAGTTTCCTGAGTGGGAAGGGGATTTATTAGTGGGTTCGCTAAAATTCACCCACTTACGCCATGTCGATATGGATAACGGTAAACCTGGTGAACAAACTGAGTATTTCCGCGACCGTAAAGAGCGCATTCGCGATGTGGTTGTAGGTCCTAAAGGGTATATCTATATGCTGACAGACTCGCCAGATGGCAAACTGCTGAAAGTGAGTCCAGCGAAATAACTCGCTAGGAAAATACAAAAAACACCGCTCAATTGAGCGGTGTTTTTATTTGTACTGACTTCATTGAGTCGTTACTCAGGTTTCGCCTGCACATACAGTTCGCCGTCGTACAGCCCCTGAATGGTCAGCTTCTGGCTGGCCAGCGAACGCAGATAATCAATGTGTTCCTGTAAAATACGCTGGCCGGGAATGATAAGCGGAATGCCCGGTGGATAAGGCGTGACCAGACCTGCCGCGATGCGACCCGCACTCTCTTGCCAGGGGATTGGTTCGCGCTTACCAAAGAAGGCCGTGGAAGGCAGCATTTCCAGACTGATGGCAGGAATGCTCGAAGGGATAGCCGGTCGGCTCTTGCTACGATTCAGGCTTGCCTTGCCCTGGTCCAGCTTCTTCAGTGCATTGTACAAACGCACTATCTTCGAACGCATACCGCCAAGGGTCAGCAGAACCAGAATGGTGCTGTGGGTGAACTTCTCAATTTCCAGGCCCACTTCATCCATCAGGAAGCGATGAATTTCCTGATTAGAGTACGACAGCGCAGACACATCGATGAGGATCTTCAGTGGGTCATGACCAATGTTATCCTGCTCAAAATGATCAAATGCCTGGGCAAAATCCTTGGCTTCCAGAATGCGAATGCGGCTGAAGCGTGCAACTTGTTCTTTCAGTTCAGCCACATTGCTCAGCAACTCGTTAATAATTTTGTAGCCTTCCATTTCTAACTGCTGACGGCACACGTCTAGCGAGGCTATTAGCTGATACTTCGGCGAGGTACTGGTATGAATACTGTAGATTTCTTTAAAGAAGTCTTCGTCGAAATCTGGATCGTTCACGTGAATAAACGAGGCCTGAGAAAACGCTGAAACCACTTTGTGTGCCGAGTGCGTCACGTAGTCCGCGCCAGCGTAAATGGCGGAGTAAGGACGCAACTGCGGATGAAACAGCGAATAGGCGAACCAGGCTTCATCAATGAATACCTTTATGCCGTAGGAATGCGCCAGTTCAACCACCTGGCGCAGATCGGTGAGCAGGCCGTCATAGGTACAACCGGTAAGCACCACCAGTTTGGCATCCTGGTTCTCTTCAATTAGCTCTTTTAGCTGAGACAAACGCGGCGGTGAGAAAATACCGAAATCCGGATTAAATACGCTATCCAGATACACCGGCATGGCGCGGGCCTGCACAATGCCGTAGTGCACCGACTTGTGACAGTTACGGTCGGCAATTACTTTGTCGCCTTCTCGCAGCAGGGTTTGCAGAATAATTTTGTTCGACGTAGACGAGCCGTTGGTGACGAAATAAGAGTGGCGTACTTCAAAGGTCGTCGCCAATGCCGACTGGGCCCGGCCAATAGCATGGGTGCCGTCAGACAGTGAACCCAGGGAATCCACACTCACCGACAAGTCGCTGACAAACACGTTGCGGCCGAAAAAGCGGTAAAAATCGCTGATGTACGGTGAGTTACGGAAACTCGCGCCGCCGCTGTGCCCCGGCGTATGCCAGGAATCGTTGGCTTCCAGTACATACTCTTTGTAGGCGGTCCAGAACGGGGTTTCGTTTCGGTCATCAAAATCGTTGATGATGTAGCCGAGAATCGACTCCGGATCGGAAATAATGTCGTTGCGGTAAAAGAACGACTCCATCCCCGTGGTCTGGTTTACAATGTCCAGGCCTTTAATGGCATCGCCCAGCACATATACAGGCAGTTCAGGGCGAATGTTTTTAATCGCCTCAATCACTACGGCATTGTTCTGCACCTTACCGTTGCCGCTCTCGCCAATCTCGAAGGCTTTCACCTCGGTGTCCCAGCTGAAAACAACAGCCTGAATATCACCATCATTGTGAACAATTTCCAGTGCGCTCTGGACCCTGTCAGCCTCAACAACCGTGAGTTCGATATCCGGGCGATCGAACAGTTCCGTGGTAGAGCGAATGCTGGTGGCAAGTTGTTCCAGCAGTTCTGCTGAATCTTCAATGATAAGAATTTTTAGTTGCGGCAACATAGAAAAAGGCAAGTACCGTTTGAAATAATAAGATTCTCAGTGTAACGCTGATGAGCAAGCTTGTCAGTCTTGCTTTTGTGACTTGCGCACCCATATCATTGAGCAAATGTTTTAACAGGCGAAATACGCATGGATAATTTAGTAGCGAACAATACAGTTGATATTACTCCGGAGAATTTTCAGCAGGTGATCCTGGTAGATTCCAAAGAGAAAATCGTCCTGGTCGACTTCTGGGCCGAGTGGAGTGAAGAGAGCAAAGCGGTGTCTCCGATACTCGCCAAAATCGCTTCCGAACATCGCGATAATTTAATCCTGGCGCGCGTTGACTGTGACCGTCAGCAGGAAGTGGCTGCGCAGTTTGGTATTCGCAGCCTGCCAACCGTGATGGTGGTTAAAGACGGCCAGCCAGTCGACGGTTTTGCAGGCCCCCAAGCCGAAGAACAAATTCGCGAGTTCCTGAGTAAGTATCTGCCAAATCCGGAAGACGAGTTTTTGGCAAAAGCCGGTGAAGCCATTTATGAAGGTGACTATGCCGCTGCATTTCCGTTTGCGAAACAGGCTTTCGAGCTTAACGAAAGCAACGTGAATGCGAAGTACATGTATATCGATTGCTTAATCGAAACGGGTTCAATTGATGTGGCGAAAACCCTGCTGGAAACCATCACGATGGTGGATCAAGACAGCCGCTACCAGACCATGCTGGGTAAAGTAGAACTGGCAGAACAGGCGGCAGAGTCGCCGGAAATTCAGCAGCTTACCGCGCAGGTAGAAGCGGAGCCAGATAATCTGCAGGTTAAAGTTGAACTGGCGGTACAACTGCAACAGGCACATAAATCGGCTGAAGCCTTGTCGCTGCTTTTCTCGGTATTGCAAAAAGATCTGAATTTCGGTGAAGCGAAAAAGTTGATGCTGGATATGGTGAATGCATTGCCCGATGGCGACAGCTTGAAGTCCGAATACCGCAGAAAAGTTTACAGCTTACTTTACTGATTATCGTTTTTGGGTTGGTAAGGCGTGAAACCATAGCCTTCCAGCCAACACAATGCTTCAAAGTAGCTGGTAAAATAGGCGCGCTCGTAGCCAGGATCGGCCATTTCGGTTCTAAGGTGCGGGTGCGTTCGTTCAATCTGGGCGCGTTTGACCATACCCGGCTCTAGCACATAAGCCGAATGTGTCATTCCCATAGAAATATTCTTCTTGATGGCAGCAGCCAGCACATTCTGACAATCGGGCGTAGATAACACCCAGCGCCGTCCATCAATAATTGCCCCCCAGGGCTCACCGCGCATTGTCTGCGCAAGCCGGTGCATATCTTCTGTCATCGCCTCGGCAGTGGCTTTATTCCAAGCGCCGGTAGCGAATATTTCGAGTAGATTACCGGAAATGTCCAGGGCATAGTGGCCCTGTAGCGGGAATCTCATGATTTAGTCCTTTAAAGGTGAACTACACTATTGATATAGCAGATTTTCCCCGCTTTACAAATTAACTCTTTTGGTCTTATCCCATTGAGCTTAGGTTAATTTATACAAAAATAATATGGCTAAGAGCCAGCTTGTCTTATTTTTGCGCATAAAACAGATGATCAACAGGCGAGATCTTTGGTAGAATCCCCGCCTAATTTTTTTACACACTAGATTCATGGCAAAGAACGTTGTGGTACTCGGCACTCAATGGGGTGACGAGGGTAAAGGTAAGGTCGTTGACCTGTTAACAGATCGCGCAAAATACGTGGTTCGCTATCAGGGCGGCCACAATGCCGGTCATACACTGGTTATTGACGGTGAAAAAACTGTCCTCCACTTAATCCCTTCCGGTATTCTGCGTGATAACGTTACCTGCATCATTGGTAACGGCGTGGTACTTAGCCCGGACGCACTAATGACTGAAATCACAATGCTTGAAGAGCGTGGTGTTCCAGTGCGTGAACGTTTAAAAATCAGCGAAGCCTGTCCGCTTATCCTGCCTTACCATATTGCCCTTGATGTTGCCCGCGAGAAAGCGCGTGGTGCGAAAGCGATTGGTACAACCGGTCGTGGTATTGGTCCGGCTTACGAAGATAAAGTTGCTCGTCGTGGTCTGCGCGTTGGCGACCTGTTTAATGCAGAAGATTTCGCTGCCAAACTGAAAGAAGTGCTGGATGTACATAACTTCACACTGACGCAGTACTATAACGAACCTGCTGTTGATTTCGACGAAACCCTCGAAAAAGCACTGGCTGTAGCCGACATCTTAAAAGCGATGGTTGTTGATGTGACTGACGAACTGGACAAAGCCCATAAAGCTGGCTTGCCAATCATGTTCGAAGGTGCACAGGGTACACTGCTTGATATCGACCACGGTACTTACCCTTACGTTACCTCTTCCAACACCACTGTGGGTGGCGTTGCGACGGGTGCGGGTTTTGGTCCACTGAAACTAGACTACGTACTGGGTATCGTTAAAGCGTACACTACACGTGTAGGTTCTGGTCCTTTCCCTACCGAGCTTGATTGCGATGTAGGCGAGCACCTTGGTGTGAAAGGTCACGAGTTTGGCGCGACCACCGGCCGTAAGCGTCGTACAGGTTGGTTTGACGCCGTAGCGATGAAACGCGCCGTTCAAATTAACTCCATTACCGGTTTCTGTCTGACTAAGCTGGACGTACTGGATGGCCTCGATACGCTGCAAATTTGTGTGGGTTATAAAGATGCCGACGGTAACGTGAAAGACGTACCGCCAATGGCTGCCGATGGTTACGACCTGGTAACGCCTGTTTATGAAGAAATGCCGGGTTGGAAAGAAACCACGTTTGGCGTAACTGATTATGACAAGCTGCCTCAGGAAGCGCGAAACTATATCGCTCGTCTTGAAGCTATCACCGGTGTTCCGGTAGATATCGTATCCACAGGACCTGATCGTAACGAGACAATCGTTCTGCGTCACCCATATGACGCGTAAGCGAAAAACGTCATGTAAATAGTCAAAGCCTGCTCATCGAGCAGGCTTTGTTGTTTCTGCGCCAATAAAATTAACTGGAAAGACAATTTCCCGATAAAGTAAAGTGGGATCGGAAACAACGAAAAGTCTGAAACCGGAGCATTGTGCATGACCGAAAGTGCCTACTCATTTCCCGCTCAAGATATCGACGCGGTGTACAGCCGTTTAAAGAAGACATTCAGCCATGGTAAAACCCGTGATTTGGCATGGCGGAAAGCACAGCTTAAGCAACTTGAGAAAATGCTTCGCGACAATGAACCTGCGCTTATCCAGGCACTGAATGACGATCTTGATAAGTCGGAAACGGAAGCCTGGACAGCCGAAATAGGCTTCTTGTTGTCAGACATTCGCCACACCCTCAAGCATTTGCAGCACTGGGCTGAGCTCAGACCGGTTTCGACGCCGATGGCAGCGCAACCCGGTCGAAGCTATCTGTTGCCGGAGCCACTGGGCACAGTGTTGATTATCGGGGCGTGGAATTATCCGCTTCAGTTGATATTGGCGCCGTTTATCGCTGCCTTGGCAGCAGGTAACTGCGCGATACTCAAGCCCAGTGAGTTGTCTTCCGCCTGTTCTGCCTTACTCGCAACGCTGATACCTCAGTATCTCGACGAGCAAGCCATTGCTGTGGTGGAAGGTGGAAAAGAGACAGTTCAGGCTTTGTTAGCCATATGCTGGGACCATATTTTTTATACTGGCGGTGAAGTGGTTGGCAAAATTGTCATGTCGGCTGCTGCCCAATATCTTACGCCCGTAACGTTAGAGCTTGGTGGCAAAAGCCCCTGTCTGGTCGATGAGCAAAGTGACATTGCTATTGCCGCACGACGCATTGTGTGGGGCAAGTGGATGAACTGCGGGCAAACCTGTATTGCGCCAGATTACGTGCTGGTGGCTTCATCAGTGGCGGATGAACTGGTGGTTGCCTTGCGTCAGGAAATTGAAAATCAGTATGGTAAAACGCCGATAAACAGTAACGACTACGGGCGAATTGTAAACGCGAGCCACTTTCAGCGATTGAGCAAACTTCTCGATGAAATGCAAATTGTGGCGGGCGGCGAAACCGATGACACAAGGCTTAAAATCGCGCCCACCATTGTATTAAATCCGTCTTACGACAGTGACCTGATGCAGCAGGAGATTTTCGGTCCTATTCTGCCGGTGCTTACCGTAGAGGATATGGCTGAGGCCTGCGACATCGTAGTAACCCGCCCAAAACCCCTGGCACTCTACTTATTTACGCAAAACGATAAAACCGAAGCCAGCGTACTGGCAAAAACCAGCGCGGGTAGCGTGTGCGTGAACGATACCATGATGTTTATGGCTAACCAGAAGTTACCGTTTGGCGGTGTTGGAACCAGTGGTATGGGGCGCTATCATGGCCAGTACGGGTTCGATACTTTTTCGCATTTAAAAAGCGTTATGCACCGCTCAACAAAGATGGACGTGAAAGTTCGCTATGCGCCGTATTCAAGCTGGAAACTCTGGCTGTTAAAGAAATTATTATAAGGAACTCATATGCCACAACCCTTTCACTTGGCTATTCCTGTGAACGATCTCGAGGCTGCTGCCGCTTTCTATGGTGAGCTTTTGGGCTGCGAGCGTGGTCGTAATGATACACGTTGGATCGACTGGAATTTTTACGGCCACCAGTTGGTAACCCATTGTGTTGATGAAATGCCTTCTGCGCCGCAACATAACCCAGTAGACAGTCATGCTGTACCGGTGCCGCATTTTGGCGTGGTGCTGGATATGGAAGACTGGCAGGAACTGGCAGATAAGCTACAAGCTGCGGGTACGGCGTTTGTTATTGAACCCTACGTGCGGTTTAAAGGGCAGCCTGGTGAACAGGCTACCATGTTCTTTCACGATCCCGCCGGAAATGCGCTGGAATTTAAGGCGTTTAAATCGTTATCACAGCTGTTTGCTGTGTAAGGCAAAAAGCTGCTAGCGCCTTCTCAGTCGAGAGGCGCTTCCTCTACCATCGCCTTTCCGCGTCCGCGTGCCTCAGACGCCGCTTCCAGCCCGTTATCGGTGCGCTTGATAAGATGTACATCACCAAAGTTACTTTGCTTCATGGTGTAACCCATGGCTTCAAGTTCAGAAACAACAGCAGCATCTAAACCTTCATGATAGGCGATGGTGTCTTTTGGCCACAATTGATGATGGAAGCGCGGACTGTTGGCACTTTCTTCCGCTGTCATATCAAAAAACAGCGTATTAAGAATACTTTGTGCCACCGATGAGATAATGGTTGTACCGCCAGGCGAGCCTGTCACCAGCTTCACTTGTTCGCCTTTTAGTACAATGGTCGGCGTCATCGACGACAACATGCGCTTGCCGGGTTGAATTTCGTTCGCGGTACCGCCAATGGCACCGAAGAAGTTGGGCACACCCGCTTTAGCACTGAAATCATCCATCTCGTCATTGAGCAGGAAGCCAGCGCCTTCCACCACGACACCTGAACCGAAAGACAGATTTATGGTAGTGGTGTTCGCCACGGCATTGCCCCATTTATCCATCACCGAGAAGTGCGTGGTATCCGGGCTCTCATATAAACCGGGCTTTACTTCTTCAGTCACTGATATAGCGTCAGGGTTTACTTCGCTGGCACGGGCCTGAATGTACTCAGGATCGATCAGCGCCTGAACGGGTACTTCAACATAATCCGGGTCGCCCATGTACTCAGCGCGATCAGCAAAAACCCGCTTACCAATTTCAGACATCAAGTGGATGTACGCAGTACTATTTTGGTCTGGCAGTTTCTGTTGCTTCAGAACTTCATTAAGCATGCTGATCCACTGCGCAACCGCTACACCACCAGAACTGGGTGGTGGCGCAGTAATGAGCTTGTAGTCTTGCCATGGATAGACAATTGGCGAGCGCCATTTAGCTTGATAGCTACGTAAGTCGGCCTCTGTGACCAAACCGCCGTTGGCAGCCATGAATTCAGCGATGAGGCGCGCCGTTTCACCTTCGTAAAAGCCATCTTTCCCCTGGTCGCGAATACGCTCCATGGCGGCAGCCAGCTCGGGTTGTTTAAACAGCACACCCGCTGTCGCTGCTTCACCAAAGAATTGCTCGAAGTTGCTGCTGATCCCTTGTTCTTCCATGCGGGCCATGTAACGGGTAATGTGGTCGGCGAGTTTCTCAGGTACATTAAAGCCGTTTTTAGCGAGGTCTACCGCAGGTTGTACCAGGCGTTTCCAAGGCAGTTTACCGAAGCGTTGATGGGCTTCCCACATGCCAGCCACAGAACCCGGAATGCCTGACGCTTTAGCGCCAAACAGGGATTCTTCGGTTTTCACATCACCATTTTCATCCAGGTACATATCGCGGTGAGCCGCGGCCGGTGCCATCTCACGGTAATCCATGAACGCCGCTTCATCGTCCATGTAGATGGTCATAAAGCCACCACCGCCAATGTTGCCAGCTTCAGGGAAGGTAACCGCCAGCACGAATTGCGCAGTAATCGCTGCATCAACCGCTGTGCCACCTTCATTTAATACCGCCATGGCGGCGTCAGCGGCAAAGGTGTCTGGCATCGACACCGCCTGTTGACTCGCAATAACCGGTGGCGTGATATCTGCCGCCGGCACTTTTTCCTGGGAACAGGCCGTGACGACGCACAGCAGAAGACTTAACAGAACTATTCGCATGAAGTTATCCAATCATAATCATACTGGCGACAACATAGGCTAACAGTGTCAGCGCGCCAGCGGTGAGTGCATAGGGCAATTGAGTGCGAATATGCGTGAGCAGATCGCAGCCAGCTGCAAGGGAAGATACCGCAGAGGTATCTGAAATGGGTGAACAGTGGTCGCCAAACACGCCACCACCGAGAATGGCGGCAATCACAAGTGATGGTGGCAGGCCCAGACTTTGGATCAAAGGCACACCTATGGGGATCAGAATCGCAAACGTGCCCCAGCTAGTGCCGGTGGTAAACGACATAATGGCACCCGCGATAAAAAGCATGGGTACAATCAGTACCAGCGGTAAGTACTCACCAACCAGTCCCGCTACGAATACGCCGGTACCCAGTACTTTCAGGCTGGCTCCTAATGTTAGCGAAAGCAACACTATGGTGACCAGTGGCAGCAGCTCGCCCATTCCTTTAAAACCAATTTCAACCGCCTGGTGATGGTTAAAACGTTTATGCAGAATTAACAGGAAATAAGCCACCGCGGTTGCCAATACCGTGGCATATAGCACGGATTTACTGCCGCTACCGTCGGCCAGTACGCCGTTGCCGGTCCAGAGCATGAAGCCCACCATGCTTACCACCATGGTGAGCAATGGCACAACCATGAAACGGGCTTTGGTGGCAGGCTCACTGTTGAGCACGGTATCAAGGTGACTCATGGCTTTTTCTTCTTTTGCCATGGGACCATGCACTTTGTCTTTCACAATGGTGTACACCACAATCGCCAGGGTAATCAGGGCGTAAAAGTTGAGCGGTACCGTGCCCCACAGAATGCTTGCTGAACTTTGTTCGAGTTCGTAACCATCAAGCAAGCTGAGCACGAAAGCGCCCCAACCATTCAGTAAAATCAGAATACAGACGGGGGCGCTGGTGCTGTCGATAATATAGGCCAAACGCGCACGGCTCATTTTGTACTTGTCGAACAGGCCCCGAGCAAAGATACCAGCAGTAAGTACACTCAGGTTTGATTCAATAAACACGGCGATGCCCGTAAACATGGTAAGCCCACCCACCTGGCGTTTGTTCTTAGCGATGCCTCGGCTGGTTAGCCACTCCACGGTGGCGGTAACACCACCAGAATCACGGATATAAGCCAGTAGGGCGCCCACCAGTACAGAAAAAATCAATATGCGGGTATTCCCCGGGCTGGAAGCCACATCAATGGTGCGTTCAATGGCATGAATCGGCGCCAAGGCCAATGTATCGCCGGTCACACTCAGTAAGATTAGCGCTTCGGCTGAAAGTACAGCCAACAGCAACGCCATGATGACTTCTTTTTTCCAGAACACCACCAAGATGGCGACAAGAGGAGGGATGATTGAAACCCAATCCATGAATATGTGATCCTGCAATTATTTTCGTTTTTATATGTGTTGCCGAACGCGGGGAACACAGAGCGTGTTTTCACACCCACGGGCAGAGTGAATATTTCCTTTTACGGAATAGAGTTAGCGTACCTGACAATTGGTGACTATCGCCAGTCTTTTTATTGGTGAGTCTTTCTGAACGCCCACATTCCTTACTTAGTGATTCAGCAAGGCTTCGTAAATGCGCGTGATAACACTGCCGTAGCCTGCGGTTTCAAACTGACTGCCAGCAAATGTAAGTCCGCCATTAGCAGTGCTTTCCACCGGTGTGTGACGGGCATTGGTGAACAACACAATGGCTAAATTCTGTGCCGGATCTATAACGGTTGCTGTGCCAGTCCAACCGGTATGTCCAAAGGCCGTGCTGCTGGCATACGGGCCGAAATGCCAGCGGTTACGTCCGTCTGCTGCCCGGCGCCAGCCCAGGCCAAAGCCCGGGTTTGCTGAAGACGGTGCGGTAAACAGCGACAGGGTGTCTTTATCCAGCATGGTCACTTTGTCGTAGCCACCACCATTAATCAGCATTTGCATGAGCACGGCGAAGTCGTCTACGTTAGAGAACAACCCGGCATGACCCGACACGCCGCCCATGCTGTACCAGGCTTTCTCATCGTGCACTTCACCTCTGAGTGTGTGAGTGCGAATACCCGGGAAGGTAATATGGCCACTGCGTGAGTTGCCGTTGATTTCTGTGGCGGCAATCTGGGATGGCAGTATGCCTTTTTTCAGCGGGTTGAACAGGGTGTGGTTCAGTCGAAGTGGCGCATAAATAAACTGCTCGCAATAGCGGTCGAGCGACATACCGGTGATGCGTTCAACCAGTAATCCCAACAGCATGAAATTGGTGTCGCTATAAGCGGTGTGTTGGCGATTGCCTTCACGAAACGGCACCGCGGTGGTCAGTAATGTTGAGGTGTGCTGCTTATCTCTGGATTTAAATTTCGCCATCCGGCCTGGACCGGGTTCGAAAAAGCGCACCTCCGGGCCGTAGCCAGAGTGATGACTGAGTAAATCCCGTACAGTACGCGCTTCACGCCCATCACCGGTGTATTCCGGTAAATAATGATAAAGCGGCGTGTCCACATTCAGCTTGCCTTCACTCACCAGCTTCATTAGCGCCAGATTGGTGGCGAACATTTTGGTGTTAGAAGCCACATCAAATAATGTACCTGGCATCATAGGCTGCGGATTAGCGAGTGGCTGCCCATTTTCATTAAACTTAAGTGCGTTGCCGTAGGCCGTGCGCTTTACTATTTGGCCGTCTTTTATAACCAGTAAAACGGCACCAGGAAAACCGTCTTCAATATCCTGATTAATCAGCTTATCGACTTCTGTAAATTTGCTTTGCCATTTCTGCGTGGCATCGGTAAGCACGGGCCAGGGAATGACAACTTGCAGGGTATCGTCTTGTGCACTGAGGGCTACAAGCTCAAAGGTATTCGTGCCAGTGTGCGTGCGTCGCTGCAGCGAGTAGGCATAGGTTTGTCCGGCTTCAAGCGGGTCGTCGAGGGTAAGCAATTCCCCGTTTATCTTTATCTGCGCCTGAGTTGTGGAGGCAGGCGTCAGTAGCATTTCGCCCCGACCTTTGAAGGCTTTAAAACCAAGCTTGTCGTTCACCTCGGTGCGGGTAGAGCGATCTTGTTGTGGGAACACGGCATCAATTTGCCCCAGCTTTACCTGCGGTTCTGCCGCGCCCGCGGCCAATCGTTGTTGTTCGTTGATATATCGTGCCATCAACTTGCGGTGCTTTTGCGGAAAGTATTTTTCCAGCAGTGCAAATAGCGTAGCTGCCGTTTCACTGTCGAGGGTGCCGCTAACGTTGTCTTGTACGAAATGCATCTGAAAAGCGAATAACGCATCAACGGTTTGTTCATCGGCAATACCGGTTTCTACAACACCATAGCCATAGGCTTGCAGTGCAGCTTGCATAAGGCCTACCGAGGGTAATGCAGGGGTAAACTGCTCCCAGTGTTGCTTTAATTCGGCGGTATCGTACCAGGCACCTATGCCGGCAAGGTAAAGCTGATACCAAGGAAAACGCGGCCCCGGATCGCTTTTACGACTGAAGGCGATGTCAGCATGACCAACAATGGCGGTGGGGGTAATATCGGGATTGCGAAGAAGTATTCCCTGCATCAGGGAGATGATTTGTTCAATTTGTTGCGGGTGATAATCCGGATATGTGCATAAACGATGTCGGCTGTGTTCACCGGGGGCATTGGCGTATTCGGCAGAGATCTCACAGTGCGGCACATTAACCACTTCAATGCCTATAGAGGTGTCATTAAGATGGTTGCGGCCCTGCCATTGTCCTTTTCCTGCATGCCAGGCGCGCCGGGATTCATCCACCAATTGGATAACACTTGCGTTATCGCCGTCGAAACTGGCATCGTTAGGGTCGGTAACCAGATAGTGCGAACTGAGGCCGCCTTCGTCGACAAGGGTGTGTACACTCTTCTGGTAGTCTATTGCGGTATAGTGAATGACCACCAGTTTTATTCGCTCTCCGACGTTTTTCGATGGCATCTGCTGATATTGCCCCGCACACCCGAACATGGCCACTGCTGAGAGCAGCATAAATAGGGAGCGGGAAAACCAGAGCGGAAGCGACATCGATTCAAACCAATAACGAACACAAAGATAATCAACAAATTATCACAGTGACTTTTGATGTAAACAGGAAGTTCCGCCCACTGCGGTGCGCGGCAGGCAAGGCAGTCAGATAACCCATGAACCGACTTAAATCGCTGGATGTATTTCGCGGCATAGCCATTGTGATGATGGTGCTGGTAAACAACCCCGGAAGCTGGGCGACCATTTACTGGCCTCTGAAACATGCGCAGTGGCATGGGCTAACTCCCACTGACGTGGTGTTTCCATTATTTATTTTTGCGATGGGGGCATCGCTGGCGCTGAGTGTGAGACGACAACTTGGCAGCGAGCGAACGGCCATCATTCCAGGCATTCTCCGTCGAAGTGCTATCTTGTTTGCCTGCGGATTGTTTCTCGCACTTTTCTTCTATAACCCCTACAGCAGTGAATTTAACTGGTTCGCAGACAGATTTATGAATGTTCGGGTGATGGGGGTACTGCAGCGCCTGGCGCTGGTGTACCTGCTTACCGCTTTGCTGGTGCTGTATGTGCCTGCTCGTCAATATATTGTCTGGTGCATCGGTTTATTGCTGCTGTACTGGGCGATGATGACGTTTATCCCTTACCACGGTAACGACGGCGAGGTGTATCAGGGGCTTTGGCTGTTCGGAAACAGTTTTGCTGCCTGGCTGGATGCCAATGTACTGGGTGTGCATCATGTTTATTATGGCGGTGCCACCCCGTTTCCCTTCGACCCGGAGGGTTTACTAAGCACGCTTCCCGCGGTGGCCAGTTGTCTTTTCGGGGTTATAGGCGGTAACTGGTTACAGCAATCGCAGGTGAATGGCGCTGGCAGAAAATCGCTCTGGTTGCCCGCAATCGCAACTCTGGTTCTTGGGTTAGTTGCGGTACTGTGGATCCCAGTGAATAAAGCACTATGGAGCCCAAGCTTCGTGTTGATTACTGCCGGGCTTTCTATGTTACTGCTGGCGTTGCTTGAGGTGGCACTGAACCGTTCCGGCAAGCACGTATGGACAAAACCCTTCCTGATTGCTGGCTGCAACAGCCTGTTTTTCTTTATGCTCTCGGGCATTGTCGCTCGCTTGTTGTTTATGATCCCGGTTCACGGAAAACCGCTTAAATCTTATTTTTTCGAGCAGTATTTCCTGTCGCATTTCTCCCCCTACAATGCCTCGTTGGTGTTTGCCATTTGTTTTCTTTTAGTGATGTTCATCCCAACCTGGTGGTTGTATAAAAAACGCTGGTTTATAAGGGTGTAAGCGATACAGGTAAAGACGCATTCAGTCTGGGTAAAGGTTTGGTAAAAATTCGGACAACAGCGCGAAATTCCTGTCGAACACAGTATATTCAAGCGTATTTATATACAGGCAGGACTTCACCATGACGCAATCTAAAGATTTTACTAAATCCTCGTCAGGCATACTCACAGAACGACGAAAGACACTAAAAAAACTGGCGTCTTTTGCCGCTGCGGCACCGGTAATGATGCTTGCAGGATGTGGCGGTGGTAGCGGCTCTACAGCCGCATCTTCATCGGGCTCTACAGCAACGGGGTCAAGTGGCACAAGCACAGGAACCGGAGGAACCAGCACGGGCACCACGGTAACGGCAGACAACGGTAGCTGGCTGAGTGGTGGTACCGATGCCATGACCGCCAGTTTTCCTGACGACAGCATATTTGAAGATAGCGCGAGCTGTACGGTGCAACTCACCGGGCAGCAAACAGAAGGTCCATGCTATTTCGATTCTGATTACCTGGATGATATTTCAGAAGGGCAAACCGGTCTGCCAATGCAGCTTTGCCTGCAACTCACCGACGCCAGCTGTAATCCGCTGGTAGGTTATGAAATTGAGGTTTGGCATTGTGATGTGGAAGGTATCTACTCCGGTGATACAACGGGTAGCTCCGATACCAACGGTTTTAATTCCTCGTTTTGTACCGGTAATGATGCCGAAGCGCTGCAAGCACGCTGGTTCCGGGGAATTGCTGTGACAGACAGCAGTGGCCGGGTTAACTTTGCCACTTGTTTCCCTGGCTGGTATGCCAGCCGAGCTATACATATTCACTTCAGAGTGAAAAATAATAACAACGATCAGCTGATTTCACAGTTTGGGTTCGACGATGATTTCTGTACTGAGATTTGTACGTCGCACTCTGATTACATCAATCACGGTGCGCCGGATACCCTACTGGCGCGCGACACCGTATTTGGCAGTGACTATGACGAGTATCTGTTCAACCTTGAACAGAATGAAGATGGCTCGTTACTGGCGTATAAGCGTATAATGATCTCTGCCTAATACGCTACAACGAGTAGGTTACCCTAGCGCGTGCCAGCGACCATTTAACACCGCCGCTGACGGTTGGTTGCTGTGCGAATCGCCCACAATAAAATAAGCGGGTGCACCGGGAAGTAATGGCGTTGCCACCGGTGCTGTCGCGACCACTTGCACAGGCATTGTGGTCGTTATGCTGAGTTGGTTCTGCGTATCAATAAAATAACTAAACCCTGCTTTTAGCAAGTTCAGGTAAGTTTCATCATTCAGCGTTAGCGGGGAATCTACTTCAAATCCCTTCTCAGGCAGCACTTTCAGCCCTTGCCCATTTATGTTGGTAAACCCACTGATTGTGCGCAAATCGCCAATGGCGCCGACTGTACCTGTGTCAGTTTTGCCGTCAATAAGTATGCTGATATCGGCAAGATAGGGAAGATCGCCACCCATAGTTAGGTTATACAGCTTCATGTCACACAAGCCATCTTCGCGATTTTCAGGGATGCGATAGTAATCAGCCAGGGAATAGCGATTCACCGTATTATTGAGAAAAGCCTCCAGCGCCGACTGCAGAGCAATCACATTCATTTTACGGGCAACCTGGCGGTTAGGGTCCTGCTTGGCAGCACCACTTTCAATCAGTATCGTGCTCGCGCCGGTTGCGGCGATGTTGTCGCCGAACGACCGGAATGAATAGGTGTCGTCGTAGCGGGCAATGCAGCCAGGAATATAGTGCCTCAGAACATCTGCCATTCCCGCAATAAGTTGCTTAGCGCGCAGACGCGGGCCGTCCACATGCTTATCTTCGTGATACGCCGGGGCGAGAAACGCAATGGTCGCTGGGCTCGATGAAGTCCCCGCAGTGTAATACGGGTTCTGATCGTGCAGGTTAAAGGCGATATCCGGTTTAAGTTCGCTTACCTGATCATGCAGCAGCCGACCTTCTGGAGACTGCAATGCTTTGGCATCGCGATTAATATCAATTCCCTGACCATTCACTCGGGTGCGGCGCTGCGCACCATCCGGGTTTAACATTGGCACCACGTGCAGGGTAACCTGATTCATCCAGTCTGCAGGTAAACCAGAAAGCGCCAACGCGTGGGCAGAGGTTAATATTTGCAGCCAGTCGAGTACAGCGGCCGTCGCGGTAGGTTCATCGCCATGCATTTGTGTCCAGGCCAGAATAACCTTGTCACCTGTACCTACGGAATAGCGTTTAATGGGCCGTCCTTCGAAGGATGCACCAATATCAGCCATCCGAATATTCTCATTCTGAGCCAATATCTCCATCACCGGCGCAATGTCGCTGGCGTTAAGGTGCACTTTGTTCAGTTCCCGCCAATGCATCGCATCAAACGCCTCTACGATGTTGGCTACTGAAATAAGAGGATGTGCCGTCATGGTTATGGTTTCCTTAGCCGACTCAGAATTCGGGATACAGCAGGTAGGGTTGGCGCTGTTGTTTGAATTGTTTCAACGCGGGCTGCCAACTTGCACGGATTTGCTGTTCAGACTCTCCGGCTTCAATCGCTTTTCTGAGTGCATCAGTGCCGCTTAGCTTGTCGAAGAAATCCGGTCTGTCGATGAATAGCTCGCCAGCCTGTTTAAATTGATTAAAAGCCTGCAGCAGCAAGGTGAGATCGAAACCTTCATTTGCTGCACGGCGGAGATCCTGACCACGGAGTTTCACATCCTGCAATTTAGGGGAAGGCGCACTGTTCGGCATACTCACCGGGGTAAAAGAGAACGTGCCCAGCGCCACTTTGTCGTGTCCGATAACCTGAAAAGGAAACGGCGTGCCGCGGCCCACGCTAACGGTGGTGGCTTCAAATAAGCACAGCGAAGGATAAAGTTGTATCGATTGTGCGTTTGGCAGATTAGGGCTGGGCGCAACCGGCAAATCGTATGTCATCGATTTGGTGTAGTTTGCCACCGGGATCACAAGTAGCTCTAGCGCATCGGCCTGATTAAACCATTGTTCACCGCGCATCATCTGCGCGAGTTCGCCGACGGTCATGCCGTGCAATAATGGAATGGGATCCATTCCCACGAACGACGCAAAACCTTCCTCACGAATAGGGCCATCGGTGAACATGCCATTAGGATTAGGACGGTCGAGTACGATGACCTGTTTTTGCTGCTCAGCGGCAGCTTCCAGCACTAAATGCAGGGTACTGATGTAGGTGTAGAAACGCGCTCCCACGTCCTGAATATCAAAGATAATCACATCGCTATCAGCCAGCATTTCTGGGCTGGGTTTTTTGGTTTTACCGTACAGCGATAAAACCGGCAGGCCGGTGCGGGTATCCACACCATCGGAGATGGTTTCCCCGGCACCGGCGTCGCCGCGAAACCCATGTTCAGGGGCCATTACTTTGGTAATCGTCACGTCTTTATCAAGCAGATAATCTACCAGATGTGTGCCTTTGACTTCTGACGTTTGATTAACGACTAGTGCTACTTTCTTCCCTTGCAGTTGGTGCAGGTATAAATCTGGCTGCGCTGCGCCTATTGTCAGCGCTGTTGCGGAAAAACAAAGCAGTGAGAACACAAAGAAGGTTGTGGCAGACAAACACCAACGGATGCGCCGAAGGCTAACTGCGAGTCCGGTTTTCGCGGGCTTAGTGCACTTGCTTGTCATCATTCGGCACCCACAGCGCGGCGAAGAAAACCATCGTTATTTGCCAGCAAAGTGCGGGCTTCGTCGGCAGAAGAATGGGTGAGGATCATCAAGATCGCCAGCTTCGCTTTTTGTCCAGCGGCCTCCAATGCGGAACTTGCCTGTTCCTCGCTGCAATCGGTGGCCTGCATGACAATACGCACTGCCCGGGCGCGTAGCTTTTCGTTAGTGGCATTCACATCTACCATCAGGTTTTGATAGGTTTTCCCGAGGCGGATCATGGTGGCGGTGCTCAGCATGTTGAGTACCAGCTTTTGCGCAGTACCGGATTTCATCCGGGTAGAGCCCGTTAGGCTTTCCGGGCCGACAACCGGGCAAATGCTGATTTTCGCCGTGCGAAGTAAAACCGTGTCAGGGCTACAAGCAATGCCAACCGTGCCCGCACCAATGTGGTTGGCGTAAGTGAGCGCACTTACCACATAAGGTGTACGACCACTGGCTGATAACCCAACTAAAATATCATCGGCACTGATGTTCACCGCTTTTACATCCCGAATACCCTGTGCGCTGTCATCTTCGGCACCTTCTACGGCATGTTGAATGGCTTTCTCGCCACCGGCGATTATGCCCAATACCAGCGAGTCGGGCGTGCTGAATGTGGGACGGCATTCTACTGCATCCAGAATACCCAAACGGCCACTGGTGCCCGCGCCAATGTAAATCAATCGGCCACCGCGATTGATACGCTCAACAATGGTATCCACCGCGGCGGCGATATGTGGAATTTGGGTGGCCACAGCGCCTGCAACGAGCGCGTCTTGCTGATTAATTTTCTGCAGAATACCTTCGCTTGAGAGCAAATCGATATCCATGGTGTCAGGATTTCGCCCTTCAGAAGCAATTTTGTTTAGCTGAGCGAGAAGGGCTGAAGTGTCCTGATGATTGTCTGGCTGCATGTTGTGGCCTTTTTATCTCTTGTTTTCGGTGTTTATGCTGCTGTCTCATTGCGTTGTCGGGTATTACCCGCGGCACAGATGACAGTGGAAACTATTGTGCCGATGACCAACTGCCAGGTAAAGCCGAGTTCAATGCCCCAGGTTTCAGGCAACACGCTTTTCATTACATAGGGTTGCATAAAAAGAGGTACACAGAAACCCGCAAACAGGGCGCAAATCACTGAGTTTTTACTGCCGCGTTCAGTGAAAAGGGTAATAAAATAAACGCCAAGCAACCCGCTGTAGGAAAATACCATCACGCCCAGGGCAAATTGCAGCAGCGGCGTGTTGGTGTATTGCTGCCAATAGAAGCACAGGCATGCCATGCTGCCCAATGCCAACGCCATGAATGCCATCGCAATACGGCCCGCCTTCACGAAATGGCTATCGTTGCGCTTTTGCTTACGCCGTTCCAGCCAGGGGCGATACATGTCTTGAATCAATACACTGGACATAGAATTCAGCCCGGAATTCAGGGTTGATAATGCCGCTGCCAGAATGCCTACCGTCACCAGACCACGCACGCCATCGGGAATTTCGTTAAGTACGTAGTACATAAAAATAGTCACTGGCTTGCCAGCAAAGGTGGGCACGGGTTCATCAGCACCAAGACTACTCATAAGATCAGGGCGTTGATAATATACATAAAGTAATAGTCCGATGATCAAAAACAGGCACATCACCGGTATTACCATGACCACCGAGAGCAACATGGCTTTGCTGCCTTCTTTTGCATTTTTGCACGTGAGTACACGCTGAGTCATATCTTGATCGAGTCCGAATGCAGCTATGTTGAGTAGCACAAACCCGGTAAAGACCGACAGCAGGCTAAAAACACCGCTGTTACTGAAGTCGATATCGGTATTGAACAACAGCAGTTTTGATGTTTCGCCCGGAGCCGGGTTTTCCAATGCAGCAATAATTTCAGCATGCGATACGGGGATAGCACTTAGCAGGGCAACGATAACGGCCACGGCGGCGCCGATATAAATTGCGGCTTGTAGTACGTCGGAGTAGATTACCGTGCGAATGCCGCCGTAAACGGTATATACCAAACCAACTACAGTGATGATAATGGTGGAAATTATCACGCTTTCAGCATCGATATTACCAAACAGGATCATGGCGACTGCCAGTGCGGCCATGTAGAGTCTGGCACCACTGGCAAACACGCGTCCGAACAAGTACATGGCCCCAGCCAGTTGTTTGGCTGACTCGCCAAAGCGTTGCTGTAGCAGTTCGTAAACGGTATAAACATTTTGTTTATAAAAACGCGGGATCAGAAACGCAGCCACGAAGAACGCAGCGATGAAGGCACCTATGTTGGTTGAGAGGTAAGTGAGGTCGCCCCGGTAACCTTGATCTGGACCACCCAGGAACGTTGCGGCAGACTGCGAGGTGGCAAGTACAGAGATTGCCACTAGCCACATGGGCATGGTGTTTCCGCCAAGAAAGTAGTCCTTTGCTGAATGATTCTTGCGGTTGAATAACCAACCACTGGTAACAAGCAGGAGGCCATATCCCGCAAAGACCAGCAAATCCATTACCGCATAATGCCCGAGCATACCTTCCCGCTATATTTATCAGCCTGTTAGCTGCCCCACGATAGTGTATTCCGGCTAATATGTATAGCCGGATCTAGCCCAGCATTGTAATATGCTTAACTTTCCAACCGCAGACAGGACACACCGCCGTTGAGCAGACAAACTCGCGCTATCATTCACGCTGATGCCATTGAAGACAATTTCCGTTTAATGAAAAAGTATGCTGGAAACGGGCAGAATATGGCGGTGGTGAAAGCCGATGCATACGGACATGGTGCGGTGAGTGTTGCACGGATATTACGCAATGAAGCCGCTGCTTTTGCCGTGGCCATTATTGAAGAAGCGTTATTGCTTCGTGAAGCCGGTGTACGTGCACCTATTGTTGTGCTTGAAGGGCCGCATCAGGCGCTCGAATGTGAGTTGGCAGCACGAGAAAACTGCACGCTGGTGGTTCATCAACGGGAACAACTGGAATGGGTAAGGCAGTGCCGGGAAGGCCGGAAACCAAAAGTCTGGTTGAAGGTAGATTCTGGCATGCATCGGTTGGGTTTTGATTGTGAGCGTGTACCAGCGTTGGTAAGCGAGTACAGCGATATTATCGATGCCGATTCTGTTCTGGTTACGCATCTGGCCTGCGCCGATGATACCGCAAACTCCTTCACGGTAGCGCAACTGCACGCGTTTAATAAAGTGCGTGAAGCGACCGGGTTAGACGTGAGTATTGCCAGTTCGCCGGGTACAGTAGGGTGGCCACAAAGCCGAGGTGACTGGAATCGAATTGGTATTGCCATGTATGGTGCCGAGCCGCTTTCAGAAGCCAGTGGATTAGCATTAAAGCCCGCGATGTCGTTGCAGGCCAGTATTATTGCGCTGCGCAAAGTAAAAAGCGGTGAAACAGTGGGCTATAGCCAAACGTGGCAAGCAGAACGGGACTCGCTGATTGCAACCGTCGGCATTGGTTATGCCGATGGCTATCCTCGTCATATGCCCAGTGGCACCCCAGTAATCGTAAAAGGGCAGCGCGCCGCGTTGGCTGGCCGCGTTTCCATGGATATGATCACCATAGATGTGACCGACATTGCGGATGTCGCCATTGGTGATTTTGTGGAGTTGTGGGGAAAACAGCTGCTGGTGGATGAAATCGCCCGTTGTGCGGGGACAATTTCGTATGAACTTATTACCCGTGTGTCTCAACGGGTTCCACGCATCGTCAGACACATCTAATCCCCCGGTTTCGGTAGGTTAAAGTGTTAAGTTGCGAGCGAATACATAGAATATTCTGCAAATAAATAAAGTTGCTCAGGCTACCATTTAGCGACAATTTATGTTGGTTGGGCGTTCGCTTATTGAAAACTTTTTAGTCAGCCCACAGTATGATTTTGTACCGCGAGCAGGCAAAGATTCCACTTTCTCATTTCCATTATTCAGACTGCTTATTATTCTAATTCTCTTAATTCGTTAGAATAAAATCTCTCAGTTCCGATGCAAGTTCTGTCATTTCGCCTCGCGGACGCGGTACCAGCAAGGTTAGTCGAAAGGATAGCGGCCAGATTCTTAAATCCATCCTATAGTTGATTGGATAAATGCTGGACGCCTTGCTGCAGTATGGAAACCGTTTCTGACATTCATTGTGAGGTAAGTTATGAGAACTGGTTATAGTAGAGCGAGAGTGAACCGTGGTGCTTATTCACGGCCTGTACCGCAACAACAATCGACTAAGCCACAGGCGAAGCCGAAAGCCAAATCCAAATCTTAATTCAAATAGAAAAAGCCCGGCAACTAGCCGGGCTTTTAGATCGTACAGGCAAAGCGGGAAGAAAAGGGCAGAGTTAACTCAATTTCACCCGGTTCTCATGTTGCCCTAATTAACGTGATGTCGCGCTGTCCCGGTCATCCATCGGTGATGCTTCTTCTTGCTCATCTTCGCTGGTGATCCCCGGCAGGATATAGCGTTCAGGTCGGTGATTAAGCGACAGCACCATATTCAAACAGAATGCAGCCAATACCGACATCAGTACCAGTTTCCAGTCGAGCACCAGCAGTGACGACAGCAAGATAATGGTGTCTATAGACAGTTGAAATGTACCCGCGCGAATGGAAAATCGCTGTTGCAGATAAAAAGCCAGAATACCAAGTCCGCCCATGCTTGAGCTGTGACGGAACATAATCAACATGCCTACACCCAGTAAGATCCCACCGAAAATGGCAGTGAAGATGGGGTTGGCGTTATTGATTTGCACAAATTGAGGAATGATATCTGTGAGTAACGACACCGTGGTAACGGAAATAAAGGTATTGATGGTGAATCGCTTACTGATATGTGTCCAGGCCAGCGCATAAAAGGGCACATTGATAACAAAAAACAGCAAACCAAAATTGATTGGCAGTGCATATGTGCCGAGTAGCGCAAGCCCCGCAGCGCCGCCCACCATAAGATCCTGAGATTGGAAGAGATAAAGCCCAAAGGCGACAAAAAGTCCGGCGCTGACTAACGCGAAGAGATCCTCGACCACACTGTGTTTTGGTTTCTGCATTGATAGCCCCTGATTTTTAAAAGCCGGTATTATACGGAGGCATCAATGCGAAGTAAGCTGCTGGTTAAATTTTGCACTTCCCAATTCCGGTGAGTGTGGAATGAATGATTTACGCCGTGTGATAAAAGTGTAAATTGGACAGTTAATGAACTATGTCGATGAAGAGGCTGAACTAGTCACCAAGCAGACGACGAAAGCCATTCCTGACGTCGTCTCCGTAGCAGCACAAAATAACTTTAGCAGGGCTTTGGCCTCTACTTGCATGCAAGCGAATATTGCCAAGGGCGATCTCGCAAGCCATGTTCACGGGGAAGCCATAAATGCCACAGCTTATTGCAGGAAAGGCAATCGTACGAAAATTATGCTTGCTAGCGATATTAAGACAAGCGCGATAACATTTTGCCAATAGACTGTCTTCATTATTACCGCCGCCGCGCCAGACAGGGCCTACTGTGTGGATGATATAAGATGCGGGAAGCTGAAAGCCGGGTGTTAGTACAGCCTCTCCCGTTGGGCAGCCATTTAGGTTTCTGCAAAACTCAAACAGTTCGGGGCCTGCAGCATGATGAATGGCCCCATCAACACCTCCGCCGCCTAACAATGACGAATTTGCTGCATTTACAATGGCATCCACCCGAAGCTGCGTGATATCCCCATCAAATAACTCAATCGTTGCCATGTAATCCTCAATACGCGGACAAAATTCTGCAAAACCCCCATTCTGTCGTTAATCAGTAACAGTGTTTGCCGGATACAGCCGTCTAGCGCCATATTTCACCTATGGATTGCAGTTTCCACGCCACAGTTTCATGCGCTGTTTCCACGTTATTTGGCGCTGGTTCATAGTTGATCAGAAAAAGCGGCATACTACGGGTTGAATTTGAGGCGGGATAACTATAGATACCTTTTATGTAATTGAAATGTATGAATTTAATTTATTAGGAGAAAGCCAAAATAAGGCGCATAATCGGCCGTTTTTTAATCACTTGTGGGAATCAATATGATTTTCTCTAATGATCGAGTTTCCGTGTATGTGTTGTCGGTTTCTGATACCCAAAAAATCAATCAGTCGCAGCATGGCACACGATTCCGCGATGCTGTTCAACTGCTACTTCCTGGTGGTGAGGGCTGGATTTTTGATTATGGTGTACTGGTTTTTTGGGGCGTGGATGAAGACGAAAGGCTGGCTTTTTTACACCGCTTGCAAATCAGTGGCGAAGCATTGTCTGGAGAACATCAGGAGCATGTCCGTTTCGAAGTTGGCGCGCCTGCATTAAAGTTACATGGCGACCTGATCTCCTTACCAGGAGACGAAATGCTGCTGCGATTGGCGGTGAGTCACGCTCTCGCGCAGTCGACAAAATTAAACGAGTTTGAATATCAGGCCGAACAGACTATTGAGCAATATGCGCACCTACCAAAAACACTGGCAGAAACTGGCAAAATTAATCTGAGCAGTAAGCGCCTGGCAAGCATTCGTGGGCATTTGTTCAGCACGAAAAGTGATATCTTTTTGCATTATGGTTTGCTGGATACCCCAGAGTTTTTCTGGGAATACCCGGAATACGAAGAGGCGTACAACGCAACCATGAAGTATCTTGATATCAGGCCGCGGGTGGATCTGCTATCGAATAAGCTAAACGTGATACATGAATTGTTTCAAATGCTGGCCGACGAAGTGAAACATAAACACTCTTCATTCCTCGAGTGGATTATCATTATTCTGATCGCATTTGAAATTATCATGTTTGGTGCGCATGAGCTAACAACGTTACTTCAGGGCTGATGCCCATTTGATTACGTGTGACTGCCCACAGCTCTCACCGACGTGTAGCCTAAAACAGGTAGCAGGATCAAAGTGAGAAAGGCGGGAGCATCTAGAATGGCTGCGGCAAGGATAGCTGCAGCCCAAAGGATACCAGTAGTGACTTTTAGCTTGTTGCAATTATTCATTGGGGTGTTTCCGCTGTCTTATTGAACCTATCGTTTAACCTAGCAGACAGACTGGATGAGAAACAGGCGAAAAGTTTTACAAAATGTGTGGGCGATGTGGTCTTTCAGGAAGGGAATGCTGTAGAAGCTACTCATATAAAAACAGGCCTTATAAATAAGACCTGTTTATCGGGTGTTTAGACTAGTGATCACATTCAGCGAGCAGCTTGGATTTCTTCTTGATTTTGCAATCAAAAATCTTCTCAGCATTTTTCCTTCCAATATAGTAAGCAACTGTATATGGATGGGCCCGCTCAAAAAAACGCGAAATTGACTTGGTAAATGCATTCATAAAAGAGCCCTCCTGTGGTTTACCCGTCACTATCATATAATTATGACAGTAATATGTCTAACGTGTTACAGAGAAATTTAGTTCACCACGATAAAGAATTTTTATCGAATACTTATGCGGGGAACCCTTTTAAATATAGGAGGTTCAGCGCAAGTTTCAAGCATATCTATGCTATATACGCATTAACTATAAACTACCACTGGTGTATAATTTTTTTGTATATATCTTCATCAAGCAAGCTTTTAGGGGCAGTGTACGTGGTTTGTGAGCCCAGAGCGGCTGTGGCCTCCGCCCAATTTGCATAGCGTACATTATCAATCACAAACAACGATTGCGGTGAAGGTGATGTGCGATCAAGGGCATAGGTACTCGCCTTAGAAGGTGCTTCATCTAAATGGGCAACCGCTGAGCTCGAAATGAAGTCTGCTACACCGTCGTTATTAATATCTTTTGTCAGCCAACTAATTTGCAAAAGGCGGTTGTAACTGCCGTCCGTCTGCATCTCAGAGATGGTTTTATCGAAGGCTGCTACTAATGAACTGCTGCTTTCCGTACTCTTGCTTATTGCTACATGAAAGCCTGCCCGAAGTAGGGGAGAGGGTGAACGATATGTCAGTTCTTCGTTGTCGGCTAACAAAAGCTTGTTAAATTCGTCGGCTAATAGCCCGGTCGTCATAAGTAGTGGTGCGCGTTCATCGGCAAACTGACGAAAGGCATCGAACGTAGTGGGATTACGCGACCACTTCACCGTGGCAATTTTGCGAAATTCATCTGTATTGGCGAAGCGGTTTTCAATTGCGATTCGAGAATCCTGAAGCTGAGGCAACAACTTAATTTCGCTTACGTCAGGGCGTTTGGATACAACATAGAAATTAAGTGGTAGATAGCTGGCGGAATAGTGGTAGTTATCACTTCGCGCATCAAGGCTAATAAATGCGTATTCGCCATTCAGCTTCCCTGTTGTTATCGCACCGCCAAGAAAGGCCCTACGCATTACATTTAACTCGACATTGGTATCCATCCGGCGAAATGCCTCGCCGACAATGGCGTTGAGCCGCGCCGGTTCTCCTTCGTCGTCTACGTATGTGGCAAGTGGAGAGGCACCTAGTTTCAAATCCGCACCGTTGGCTACGGACAGGCTACTGATGAATATTAATAAAACGTAATTAATTACCTTAATCATCAACTACTTCCTGATAAGTCAGTCTCTACCGTATCGGTATTTACTGTAAAAGTGTAGTAGTTAATCGAGAAATCCGGGGAAAACCACCTTTGGTATGGTGTGAGGGGGAGTTGAGAGTGAATTGTGTGGAAAGCGATAGTGGTATCGATATCTCGCTAGCCCGTTATATTCTTCTACCTCTTTATCTCGTTTAGCGAAATCAGTACCTACAGGTACATGGCGGGCCATATGACTGTAGGTACCGCTATGGTTAACTAGCTGACTTGGGCTTTCAATGCCTCACAGGTTTCTTTTACCTCGTCATATTTTACACACTTATCGAGCTCTGCTAATGCTTCGTCAGTTTTGCTCAGATTGGATAACGCAACGGCTTTTTGCACGATGAACTTGCTGTTGCTACCGAAAATTTCCTCTGCCAACGTAATGCTTTCCAATGCGGCATCATAGTTATGGTGTTCAAAATCATGCTGGATCTTTGTTTCAAAAAGCGACGGTGATGCATACTTCCATTGTTTAACTAAAGCCAAATTCTGCTCTGCTTTAACTTTATTGCCTTGCGCCGTTCTTAAGTTGTACATGACCTCACGAATGTAGGGGTGTCCAGAGGTTTGTGAGGTAACGGCTGCCCTTGCCAGGCGTTCAGCGTCTACCAGATTATTGTTGGCCAGCGCATTGGAAGCTGCAAAGGCGTTATTATAGCTTTGTAAAAGTGATGCAACTTGCGGATTAGCTTTAACCTCTTTCCAACTTGCTTTGTTTACACGGCGACGAATATTCGGTTTATATTCTCGTCGGGCATATTCTCTTATCGACTTATCACGCTCTTCCGGTGAGTTATGCAGCTGCTTGAACTGTTCCGACGCGAAACCTAATCCATTCTTGAGTCCGCCCATCACAGTGTCGTTAATTTCGACTACCATGGAATTTACGTTCATTTCTTCAAAGGCAGCACTTAACGCCTCTTTCTTCTGGTCCCAAAACACAGCCAATATGTTTTCTTGCTTACCTTGGAAGTCTGCTAAACGCTGAAGTATGTGGGCATTGGCTCTCGGGGAGTAGCCTGCTGCCAGTGCCATGTCGAAGCCGAGCAAGTCTGCCTCACCTTCTTGCGTACGCTGCCAAGCGGTATTCCAAACACTGTCCGAGAGTGATTGAATCACCGTGTTGTAAATTGCGGCTTTGGAGATATTTTTTTGTCCTTGCTGACTGGCGTTGTAGGTTAATTGATGTTTTCCTCCCACCTTCGTTAGCTCGGTATCTCTTACCACGTTGGCGGCAACCACTACCGATGCCAGCATCTCCACATTTTTCTTGTCTTGTTGGACAACCGCATCGCGCTCATGATGACGAAGTAAAATATGGCTTGCCTCATGGGCGATAAGCAGAGCGAGTTCGTCTTCACTCTCCACATTATTAATCGCGCCAAGCGGCATGCTTATCATGCCGTAGGCATCGGCATAAGGCGCGAAAGACTGCGCATGTACTACCTGAATTTGCATTTTTACTGGCGTGCCGCTCCACTGCGCCACAATCTTATCCAGTACACTGGTTAAATAGGCATTTAATTCAGGAGAGTCTACAAGATGGGATTGGCGAATTTGATTGGCGGGAATATCCAGGCCAGAATAACTGATTAGGCGACCTTCACCGGTGAGTGCATCGTCCCGCTGTTTGTATTCGTCTACGTCATCCTGCTCGATGAATTTGCCCGCAAAATCTTCATGGAGTGGCCCTCCTATGAGTTCGCCCATGGATTTGCTAATGCCTTCAACGGTGGATTGGCAACCAGCTAAGAGAAGCAGAGGCATCATCAATAGTGAAACCGTGAATTTCTTCATTTTATTGCTCCTCTGAGCCTGGGCAGTTATTACCGAATCCCATGGTTCCTGCTTCAACACTTTTTGAGTCTTTCGCCTGGGCTAATACGGTACAGGGGATATCGACATCTTTGGTCTCACTTAAATTCACATAATAGGTATCTAGCCAAATTAATGAGCCATCTAAAGCCTTAATCTGAACCAGTTCTTCGTCTCTATTAAATTCCTCGACGAGTATTTCCGGCGATGGCAATTCAGATTGCGAAATATCTCCGATATAGGCACCTGTGGCATCGACGATTTCCAACGGATCGATGTTAAAGCTAAGAATTTTTACTGGGTCGGCGGAGTCAGCATACGCGTTAACACAAAGTATGAGTGACAGGACGGGGAGTACTTTTTTAATCATTACCTTTCCTTAGTGTTGATAAGAGGGGGGAGCGGTTGAGATGCCGATTACCCCTGCATTTAGCTTTTGTTAATTATCAATATCCAACTCAAATTTGTGATGTTTAAGTTGGCGGTGCAGAACATACCGTACGATGGAGATCACCATGAAAACGGCAATCCAATTAATGGGCTGGGTATGAAAAACCAGCATAAAGATTAATGTGGTTGCAAAAATTAAAAGGGTAAGCGCCACAGCGCCCCACTGACTTCGCTGCTCGATGTCTTGTTTGGTAAGTAGGGCGTTGTTTTTCTTCAGTCTAAGTTTGCCCACGCTAAACAGGCCCCAGACCACCACCATGGCTAGTAAAATCCACTCTGCAATGTCGCAAGCATCAAATTTATAAAATACGGAAGGAGCAGGGCGAAAATAGTTATTCTGCATGGTAATTAGGTTGTCTAAAGCCATGGCATGAAGGTAAACGCCAGCAATTTTTCCGTTTACCGGAGTAATCACTTCATCTCGCGCGCCTTGAATTAACGCGCCGAGTAACACCGTTTTTCCCGCAAGGGCCTCGGTGAACAAAAGCCGGGCTGTTTCTGAATTTGCAGACAGTTGCTGTGCCATAATTGTTCTTGTATGAGGGCACGATTGTTGCCAATCGCCAGTAACCTTCCAAAAAATCTCTCTTCTAATAATTTCAGCAAGATTCCCCAATTTGCTTAACGCGCCACTAATATCGCGGCAATTATCACCAACAGCTGTGAACTCAGACTGCTTAGGATGAGGCGTTGCGCCCCACTGCAGATAAATGGGTTCTTCACTCGACAATGCGCGTTCATCGCAGGCGTTGTTTTGACAATAGATATCAAACAATGCTGTGGCAGGTGTGCTTAACGATTCACCGTCGTCAGCGCTGCCTTGATAATACTTGCGAGGGTAATAATGATCTTCTCCTTCCCATTGCACGACCACCGGGCGATTTACTTTAAAAAGCGCCTCGGGGGGAAGCTCGGTGGTTTCTGGCTTAGGAATAAAAATGGGCGTTCTGCGTCCTGCATTGTCGAGAATATTCTGCAGTGATGCGAAGTTATCGCCGTGCCCTTTACGATCATGGGTGTAGAGCAAGTCGATAAATAGCGCTTCGGGTTTATAACGGAGGATTCGACGTACCAAACGACTCTGCTCAGCAAACGGTAACGGCCACCTCGTCTTCTCAGTCGACAAGTAGGTATCGTCAATGAGTATGACGGTAATTTGGTTATGACCATCACCGTCATAAAACAGCGATGTGATACGATTTAGCACTTCTGCCGAGGCTTCATCGGTGACAGAGGATATTTTAAAAGGATCAAGAAGATAAGTACCAACCAAAAGCGTGGTTCGTACATAAAATGGGAGGCTCGTAAAAATGATAAAAATAAACATGAAGTTTTTGATAACCAGCCTTCCTTTGGCTTTAACGGTAAAACGTTACTAGTTAATTCTGGATACTTCAGCCCTTTGTTTATTAATTAAGCGTTTTACGTTGATAAAAGTCAACGTATAAATTGCTTTATTTTTAACCGTTTTGAGATTCGCAATGGGGGAATAAAGCGCAAGCTAACTGACCGTTAGCCTGCGAGAGGGTTTTAGATAATTTTTCGGTATTAGTCGCCAAAACTTCCAGCCGCGCCGGGGTAAACCACCGGGCTTTCAATGCCGTCTTTACTCACACTGGCAACGCCGAAGAAGTAGTTATCAATAACAATGTTTTCCAGTGTGGTTTCTGTCACGTCGCCTACATATTTACTGTACTGCCATTGCGGGGCATCGGTATAGCGCCAATACACTTTGTAACCGGCCAGTTGCGGATTTTGATCTGCATCGGCGGCTTTCCATTTCAGTGTTGTGGATGGCTGCACCGCCCCTTCGATAGACACATCAGCCGGTGGCGTTGGAGCCCAAGACATAGCAGCCAAACTTACTGCGTTCAAGCCGGTAAGTTTCGCCGCATAATCAAAGTTTACGCCGTCCAGCGTGTCGCCATATACGATGCCATCTTCGGTGCGTAAATCTTGATGTTGGCGGGTATAGTTCTCGTTAGTTTCCATGATGCGGATACCAGGATAACCCAAATCATTGAACGGACGATGATGACCACCACGCCCATAGCGATCAAGACGATAAATCACCATGGCATCGAGGTTTTCGATGTACTGGTCTGCGATTTTGTCGATGTAGCGAGCCAGGTTTCTGCTTGGTGAGTCTACTTCTCCGCCGGTAAAGCGACGAAGGCGGGATTCTGCTTCGGTTTCAGTCACCCGGGTGCCTTCAGCAAACAAGCGTACTGTACTGTTATTGATAACGCCATTTACGCCTTCAATGTTGCCGATCATGTCGTTGTTCAGTACTGCTTTTAAACGCCAGCCTTCTTCCTGCGCTCTTGCAGCGAGAATTTTACCGCCGAACAAGCCTTGCTCCTCACCAGATAGCGCGGCATAAACAATGGTACCGTTAAATTGATATTTACTCAGCACCCGGGCTGCTTCTAAGGTGCCGGCAACACCAGAAGCGTTGTCGTTCGCACCGGGGGCGTCAGAGGTAAAGTCCATAACGTCTGATACCCGTGAGTCAATATCGCCAGACATGAGTACGTAGCGGTCTGGGTCGGTAGTTCCGCGCTGAATGGCAATCACGTTGACTACTTCTACAGGGTTGGGAATTCGCTTTTCACCACTGATGGTTTCACTCACTGTGATGACTTCCAGACATCCGCCGCAATTGGCAGAGATTTGTTCGAATTCTTTTTTGATCCAGCGGCGGGCTGCGCCGATGCCACGGGTATCTGATTTTGTCTCAGATAATGTATGGCGGGTGCCGAAATTTACCAGTGTGGTGATGTCTTGTTGTATACGGTCTGCAGAAATTGCTTTAGCAATATCGTGTAGTCGTGGGTCGTCGTTGGTGGTAGGCGCTGCTATCGCTGAAGCGGACAGCAGCATCGTAGTAGCAACCAGTGTGCGTGGTAGCATAAACACTCCTTCAAGCCTGTTGTAAGTGCCACGCTTATGGTTGCGTGGCTTTATATGAAGGCGTAGGCGTCACCGAAGAGTTTATCGGTAGTCAGGCCACATTCGGCGAAATCGTCTCTGGCGACTTTGGCCATTTCGAAACGCCCTGCAATATAAACCTGTTTGTTGGATAAATCGGTGTGGTCTGTCATCACAGCTTTGTGAACCCAACCGGTTTTACCCTGCCAGCCTTCTTCTGGAAATTCTACTACCGGAGCAAATGTGAAGTTCGGGTGCTTAGCGGCTAATGCTGTTAGTTCATCGAATAGATAGAGATCTGACTGATTACGACCGCCCCAGTACAAGGTGACATTTGCGTCAGGGGTGTCTTTCAGGGCTTGTTGCAGAATTGACCAGGTGTAAGAGAAGCCGGTACCACCCGCAATCAGAATGATGTCGGAGCCGTCGGATTGCAGATTTGCTTCACCGTGACCGCCGCTCAGCGTGATTTCACCTTCGCTACGCATTCTATCGAGCACTTCGGTGGCATACGCATTTTTCTCATCGGCACCAATGTGCAGTTCTATTCGACCGTTGTCAAAAGCCGGATTGGCAATGGAAAACGGGCGCTTATCTTTCTCGCCCATGTGCACCATGATGTACTGACCGGCTTTAAAATCCACCGGTTGTGCAGGCGTTAACTCAACTTTATAAACGGCCTCAGTTAACGGCGAGATGGCCGTAACCTTACATTGAAATTCCGACATATTTTCCTATCACTATGGTTTGAATGTGTTGTGAGCGGGCGAAGCGGCGGAGGAGCCTGTGTGAAATTAAAACTCTCCGCAGCATGGATGCTGCGGTGAAGCGCCCAGGGATGGGTTTACCGCGTGTTTTAATTTCACACAGGCTTCGACAGCCAATCCTTCGCCCAGTCGCTCCACGTAATTTAGTCCATAATACCAAGACTGTCCCAGATGTCATCCACACGCTTTTTCACATTTTCGTCCATTACGATGGGGACACCCCATTCGCGATCCGTTTCACCTGGCATTTTGTTGGTGGCATCCATACCCATTTTTGAGCCCAGGCCAGACACCGGTGAGGCGAAATCCAGATAATCAATGGGCGTATTCTCGATAAGAACCGTGTCGCGGGCGGGGTCCATACGGGTAGTAATGGCCCAGATGACATCTTCCCAGTTACGGGCATCCACATCATCATCGCACACAATAACGAACTTGGTGTACATAAATTGTCGCAGGAACGACCATACACCCATCATGACCCGCTTAGCATGACCCGGATATTGCTTCTTCATGGTGACCACGGCCATGCGGTAAGAGCATCCTTCAGGGGGTAGATAGAAGTCGACGATTTCCGGGAACTGCTTCTGCAGAATGGGCACAAAAACTTCATTCAATGCTACGCCCAATACGGCGGGTTCATCCGGTGGACGGCCTGTGTAAGTGGAGTGGTAGATGGGCTTTTGGCGATGGGTAATGTGGGTAACGGTAAATACCGGGAAGGTATCTACTTCGTTGTAGTAACCGGTATGGTCGCCATAAGGACCTTCCGGTGCCACTTCGTCCTGTGCAATGTAACCTTCAAGTACAATTTCGGCACTGGCAGGCACTTGCAATTCATTGCTGATGGATTTCACCACCTCGGTTTTGCTGCCGCGTAGCAAACCCGCGAAAGCGTATTCAGACAGCGTATCGGGAACGGGCGTTACGGCACCCAGAATGGTTGCTGGGTCAGCACCTAAAGCCACTGATACCGGATAGGGTTCGCCGGGGTGCGTCTGGCACCACTCACGGAAATCCAGTGCGCCACCACGGTGTGACAGCCAGCGCATAATCACTTTGTTTTTAGCGATGACCTGCTGACGATAAATACCCAGGTTCTGACGTTTCTTATGCGGGCCTTTCGTTACCGTTAGTCCCCAGGTGATCAGCGGTGCTGCATCGCCAGGCCAGCAGCGTTGAATAGGCAGTTTAGATAAATCCACGTCATCGCCAGTCAGCACTACTTCCTGGCAGGGGGCTTTTTTCAGCTCTTTAGCCGGCATGTTCAGAACTTGTTTGAACACAGGCAGCTTTTCCCAAAGATCTTTGAGGCCTTTCGGTGGCTCAGGCTCTTTCAGATATGCCAGTAATTTACCCACTTCCCGCAATGCTTCGACCGAGTTCTGGCCCATGCCCATAGCTACCCGCTCTGGCGTGCCAAACAAATTAAGCAGTACTGGTGTGTCGTAGCCCTTGGGGTTTTCGAACAGCAGTGCCGGACCTTTGGCCCGCAATGTACGGTCGGCAATTTCCGTCATTTCCAGATTCGGATCGACTTCCTGCGTTATTCTTTTAAGTTGGCCTTTGGCTTCAAGTTGCGCCAGGAAATCTCGCAGATCTTTGTATTTCATCTTGTCCGTGCTTCTCGCATCCTGAGGAATATGGCTGAAGTATACCATTTTAACTGACCGTCGGTTTAATGAGATTTTGTTCTCTCTCATAAACTTAATGGTTCGCTTCTTGTCTACCTACATAGTGCACTGTGCACAATTTTGACCTAAATTAATCTGGACAGCGAATGCAAATGGTAGTGTTATGGCAGTTGCCTACATTACTGTTCGCCAAAGTGCGGATTAACAACAATATCAATCAGGAGAATGTGATGGGTTTAATAGATCAGGACATGATCGATGAGTTAAATCTTCTTCTTAAGTTTCCGGCATCCAGCCTGATGCAGGGGCTTAAGATTCATCATGATGCCAGCCAGTCCGTAGTGCATGCAGCAGAACGGCTTTACTCCAAAGGCGTTATTACTCAGCCCGACGGTGGTTATCTCACCGACTTGGGAGTAGACCTCGCTGAGCACGCCCGCCATGTGCAGTCAGCACTTTCAATGAAACTGAACTAAGCTTAATTATCGCTCTGTCTGCAACTCGGTCAGAGCGAACATTGCTGAATATTTGATCTTCAGATTCAGGCTGGTTGGCCGATACTGAGAGTAGGCCGGTGTGTACCGGCACGCAATGTCGGTTTTCAATCAGGATTAGTTTCAGGTTTTTGTCATGATAAAACGCGCCTCTACACTTCTTGTTATTGTTTTTTCCTCGCTGGTTAGCGTTTCACTACAGGCCCAAGAACTGAAAGCAGTTCAACTGTACTCGCAGGATGAACTCATAACTATGATTAATCAGAATACGCATTTAGAGCGAATAGTGGCTGATCGCTGCCAGTTGAATCAGGATATCGAAGCCCATGCCGAGGTGTTAAAAGAACCCGCTTATCAATTTTTGTGGGGAGATATGCTGGCTTGGGGCGTGTGTGTTGATGCTGATCCGGTTCGTGGCATCGGGTTTATGCGAGATGCCTCTGAACAAGGTCTACCGGCGGCACTTGAACAGCTTGGTCGTTATTACTCCAAAGGCACATTAGTGCAGGAAGACAAGCCTCGCGCAGTCATGTACTTGCGGGAAGCGTCGGCATTGGGCAATTTAAAAGCGCAGTTACAATTGGCGCAGCTATTCGTTGATGGTTACGGCAGCCCCTACGATTATGAAGATACTTATCATTGGCTCTATAACGCCATAACCGACGACAAAAAAATCCACCAGCAGATAGCCGGCTACCTTGCTGCGTTGGAAAAGCTGATGCACCCTAAAGCGGTGCGGGCCGCGCGACGCCCGTTGCAGAGCTAAGGTTCTACTTTTCAGCAGCACTACTTATTAAAAAGCGCTAAGCGGTTTCGATTAACCCCTTTACCGATTCCAGTGTGTCGGCTTCAGCCGCGGGTTTGTCCCAACGAATACGGTGAATGCGGGGAAAGCGCATGGCGACGCCTGATTTGTGCCTGCTGGACGGATGCACCGCATCGAAAGCGACTTCCACCACCAGTTCTTTTTTCACTTCCCGCACGGGGCCGAAACGCCCCACTGCATTACGGCGAACCCAGTTATCCAGCTTTTTCAGTTCTTCATCGGTGAAGCCGGAATAGGCTTTGCCCACTGGAAGCAGGGTATCGCCTTCCCAAGTGCCAAAGGTAAAGTCTGAATAAAAGCTGGAGCGCTTGCCGTGACCACGCTGGGCGTACATCACCACTGCATCAATCAACAGTGGATCTCGCTTCCATTTATACCACAGCCCTTTTGGACGCCCCGGTATATAGGTGCTGTCTTTACGTTTCAGCATTAAGCCTTCAATGGCGGTATCTTCGGTGACTTGCTGATGCAGTTTTTCCAGTTCAGCTACATCACTCACACTGTAGGTGGGGGATAAATGCAGGCGCTCTCCCGGATGCTTTTCAATGTACTCAGCCAAGCGCTGACGGCGTTCTGTTAACGGTAAGTCCATCAGTGATTCGCCATCAAGTTCTAACAAGTCGTAAGCCATTACCGATACCGGTAGTGACTGCATGAGTTTTGCTGAGGTTTTTTTCTTGTTTAATCGTTGCTGCAATTGATTGAAGGTATCGACCTTATCGCCGTGCATCACTAATAATTCGCCATCGAGCACCAGGTTATGGTCGATGGTGTCCAGTAGGTCTGGAAACGAGCCACTGATATCGTCACCGGTGCGACTGAACAGGGCTTTACCCGCTGGGGCTGATACCAGTTGCACGCGGATACCGTCGAACTTGGGTTCAATCTGCCATTCGCTCGCGGCAAGTTTTTCCCGTGTGTCATCATCGATAGGGTGGGAAAGCATCACCGGATGAAAGGTAACCCGGTCAGAAATGTCCGGCTTTGGCCCTTTGTTTTCCAACCAGCTCAACAGTTCGGTGTAAGGTGGCTCTACGCCATGCCAGAGGGCTTCAATTTCTTCTATGGGCACTTCACCATAGTTGGCAAGGATTTGCTTAATGCTGCGTGCAGAGACCCCAATACGTAATCCCCGTGTGCCCAGTTTTATCAGCGCCCAGCGCTGAGAGGCTGTCATGTTATCGAGTAAGGCAACCAGCAGTGGTTTCACCTCAGTGCGCTTCGCATTGCGAAAAGTCTCCACCACTTCATTCAGGCCGGGCAGTTCAACATCACCCGAAGGCTGAGTTTCCGGCTGCCACAGGTGCGCCACGGTTTCGCTCATTTCACCCACGTAGTCGTAACTCATGGCGAACAGGTTTTCGTCGATGCGTTCAAGCATCAAATTCTTTATGGTATTGCGCTTAAAAAAATCGAATTTAAGTTCACCGGCGATGGCCGCGATTGCCCAGCCTCTGTCTGGATCTGGCGTGGTAGCAATGTAATGGGAAATCAGCGCGGCTTTGGCGTTGGTGCCGCTGGTAAAATAAAGCTGTTCCAATAAATCACTGAATGCTTCCATCAGCCGGTTTCCTCATCGTCATCGTAGCCGACCATGGAAAGCGCTTTGGCTTCAAATCCCATCAGGTTGGCCTGATACACCAATGCATCCTCGCGGCCGTGAGTCACCCACACTTCTTTTGGTGAAACTTCTTCGATGGTTTGTAGTAGCTCAGGCCAGTCACAGTGGTCAGAAATAATCAGTGGTAGCTCAACCTGGCGTTGCCGGGCGCGGGCACGAATTTGCATCCAGCCTGATGCCATCACGGTGCGCACATTGGGCAGGGAGCGAGACCAGCGATCAGCCAGTGCTGAGGGCGGGGCTAAAACAATTTCACCGGCCAGAGATGCTTTGTCTGCCACATCGTTAACCAGGAGCAGTTCGCCCAGCTCAATGCCGTATTGTTGGTACAAATCACACAGTTTTTGCAATGCCCCATGCAGGTAAATCGGCTTGCTGTAACCGGCTTCCCGCAAACCAATTATCACCCGTTGGCATTTACCTAGCGCATAGGTGCCCACCAAGTGACAACGATCTGAAAAAACAGCTAGTGAGGTAAGCAATTTATCGATTTCATGGCTCAACGGCGGATGGGTAAATACGGGTAAGCCGAATGTGGCTTCGGTGATAAACACGTCGCAGGGCACTACTTCAAACGGTGGGCAGGTGGGGTCGTGACGGCGTTTATAGTCGCCGGAAATGACCAGTCGTGCGCCCCGATATTCCAGTAGAACTTGCGTTGAACCAAGAATATGACCGGCAGGGTAAAGTGTCATGGTAACGGGGTCGGTAGCGTCGCCAAGTGTTACCGGTGAACCCATTCGTAATGCGGTGGTTTGCTCCGCCATCTCCTCACCGTAGCGGGTTTTCATGATCGCCAAGGTTTCTGCAGACGCGAAAACATGCTGGTGGCCTGCCCTTGCGTGGTCAGCATGACCATGGGTAACAACGGCACTGTCTACCGGCAGCATCGGGTCGATATAGAGCTTCGCAGGATGACAATATAATCCCGCCTCTTCTACCGATATCCAGTCTTGTGGGTGCAAAGGTCACTCCGGGTTTTCTGTGTGAAAATACTTCTACGGCAGGGAATGATAAACGGATGGTTGGATAAGTGTTCTGATGAACCTGGGTGAGTTAAATATAATTAACGTAATGCATTACATCGATAACTGATAATCCCTCGTCCGGCTTCATGCGTAAACAGTCACAAAATGGAGATTTATGGCAAAAAGACTTCCCCCTCCTTTCTACCAGTGGCTAAGAAGCAAAGGCTGGCAACTGCGCGACTATCAGCGTCAGATGCTGTCGGCGGTTGCTCAGAACAACGCTACTTTATTAATTGCGCCTACCGGGGCGGGTAAAACCCTTTCCGGCTTTCTGCCCAGCCTCGCCGACTTATATCGCCATCCCGTAGAAGGTCTACATACGCTTTATATCTCGCCACTTAAGGCACTGACCAACGACATACAGCGCAACCTTACTGATCCTGTTGAAGCCATGGGCCTGCCGGTGACCATTGAATCCCGCACCGGTGACACGCCATCGCACAAACGTCAGCGCCAGCGACGTAAGCCGCCGAATATATTGCTAACAACGCCTGAATCGCTGATGTTGTTACTGTCTTATGCCGACGCGCCAAAGATATTCGGTAACCTTAAAACGGTGATTTTAGATGAAGTACACAGTTTGGTTGCTAACAAGCGCGGCGATTTTACTTCTTTGGCACTGGCGCGATTGCAGAGTTTGGCGCCAGATATGCACCGGGTAGGCTTGTCTGCAACGGTAGCGCAACCTGAGGTTATTGCAGGATGGCTCGGCCGTACTGGCGAGCCTGCTGAGGTGATTCAGGTGCCGCAAACCGTGAAGCCTGATATTACACTGTTGGATTCGCGGCATCGCATGCCGTTTGGTGGATTCATGGCACGCTATGCCATGGAAGAGGTATACGAAGCGGTGATGCAAGCCGATACCGCGCTGGTGTTTGTGAATACCCGGGCTCAGGCAGAATTGGTGTTTCAGATGCTGTGGGAGGAAAACAAAGAAGGTTTACCTATCGCCCTGTATCACGGTTCATTATCGAAAGAGCAACGGCGGAAAACGGAAAGCCTGATGAGTCAAGGCGTGCTTAGGGCCATTGTTAGTACTTCTGCGTTGGAGTTAGGCATTGACTGGGGCGACGTGGATCTGGTTATTCAGATTGGTGCGCCAAAAGGTGTGAGCCGATTGTTACAGCGTATTGGCCGGGCAAACCACCGACTGGATGAACCCAGTAAAGCATTGTTGGTGCCAGCTAACCGTTTCGAAGCGGTGGAGTGTCGCGCGGCGATGAATGCGATTGCTGCCGGTGAATTGGATGGTGAGCCACTGCTCCCAGGGGCGATGGATATCTTGCCGCAATTTATACTCAATTGCGCCTGCAGTAAGCCTTCTTCTGCGGAAGAGATTTATCAGCAGGTACTTGATGCTGCACCTTATCAAAGTGTGAGTGAAGAGGAGTTTACTAAGCTCTGGCAGTTCACGGTTGATGGCGGCTATGCATTGCGCGCTTACGAGCGCTATCAGCGGATGGAGCAAAACGAAGATGGCTTGTTTAGCCCTGCGTCAAAGCGCGTTATCCAGCGTCACCGACAGAACATAGGCACCATTGTTGAAGCTGGACGCCTGAAAGTAAAACGCATCCGCCGGGGCAACCAGGGCAAAATCATCGGCGAGGTGGAAGAATACTTCGCCCAGCAGTTGGTGCCCGGCGACACTTTTATGTTTGCTGGTGAAATTCTTAAATTTGAAGCCATTCGAGACATGCAGTTGCACGCTAAACCCACCAAAGGCGGCGAGCCTAAAATACCCAACTACGCCGGTGGTCAGATGCCCATGTCTACCTTTCTGGCGGAAGGCGTCAGGCACATTCTGGATAAACCGGAAAGCTGGAAAACGCTGCCCGGCCAGGTGCAGGAATGGCTGGAGTTGCAACAAGCATTCTCGGCACTACCCGATATGAACCGTGTGCTTATTGAGCAGTTTCCCCATCGCAAAGCCAATTACTTGTTGTTTTATACCTTCGAGGGCCGCAAGGCTAATCAGACGCTGGGTATGCTGATTACCCGGCGCATGGAGAAGATGCGTCTTAAACCGCTGAGTTTTTCTGTGACCGACTATGGTTTATCTGTTTGCCTGCTTGAGAAGGTCGATGAAGGTAAGCTCCGGAAACTGTTCCAGCCCGATATTCTGGGTGATGAGTTGGAAGACTGGATGCTTCAAGCGCCCATGCTGAAGCGTTCATTCCGACAGGTAGCTGTGGTAAGCGGACTCACCGAACAGCATTACCACAGCAGCCACAAAACAATGAAGCAGGTGACCTTTTCTACCGATTTAATTTATGACACTTTGCGGGAGCACGAGCCAGACCATATTCTTCTGGCAGTGACCCGGGCTGATGCAGAACGTGAGTTGCTAGATTTGCGTCGCCTTGCTGACATGCTCATCCGGTTCGATGATAAAATGCACTTCATGGATTTGGAGAAGGTGTCGCCCATGGCAATCCCAATCGTACTGGATGTGCGCAGCGAGCAGGTGAAAGGTGCTGGCGCTCACGCCATTATTGAGCAGGCGAGTTTATATCAGGAAGCTGAAGACATGATGGCTGATATCAGAGCATTGCTGAGCGGTAACTAAGCAATGGCAATTACTGATACCTGGCTACATGGTGAAGTTGCGGCGAACCGGGTTTTACCCGTTAAGTTCGCAGGGCAGCTCTTCCTGCTGGATGCGCGGGGCGTACTTTACTGCCCGCAACGAGACGCGTTGGTGGTGTCTGATTTACACCTTGAAAAAGGCAGTTTTCTTAGCCGATTTGCTAATCCGTTGCCACAACTCGATACCCGCTCAACACTACTGCGATTACAGTGCATTATTGCCGATTATTCGCCCCGGCAGTTGATCTGTCTGGGCGACAGCTTCCACGATGCAGATGGCTTCTATCGGATGCCGGAAGAGGAGCAAGGGTTGCTGTCTGTGTTGGTATCGCAATGCGAAAAATGGGTGTGGTTATTAGGCAATCATGATCCCGCAATTCCTGAGCAGGCTGGCGGCCACAGTGCACTACATCTCGAATGGGATGGTGTGGTGCTTTCTCACGAGCCAGAGGCGGGGAAGGCATTTCAAGTAGTGGGGCATTACCACCCGAAAGTCAGAAAAACCGTCTCCCGAAAACGATTCTCTGGAAAATGTTTCGTGCACAACGCCCGTGTCTTTGTCATGCCCGCTTTTGGTCAGTATACCGGTGGATTGGATATCGAAACTGAATCTATGAGGGCGCTATTTGAAGGCAAGGCTATGGAAACATTTTTATTGTTCGAAGGCGGCATCTACAAAGTGTGAACCGGCCGTTGGTACAGTAGCTCTGCGGCCCTTAAATTGGCTATGGTTGCGGAAGATATCAAGCTTTCGGAATGCGCCATGCACACCCACCGACATTGTCCCTATTGTGATGAACCTACCGTATGTATGAAAAAGTTAGCAAACGATGGTGAAACCCTTTGCCGTCACTGTTACCAAAGGATTCGGGTTAACCCGTTGATGAAATACAGTGTGCCGCCCCTTATGGTGGTGTGCACATTTCTGCTTTTTCAATTCAAGATAATGATTGCGGGAACAGTGCTGTTTTTTCCTACTATTATCATGATTGCGGGATGGAATATTATTGCAGTTCGTTGGTTTGTGCTGTCGACCATTGCCGATAATGATTTTCCGCCGCCAGCGAAAGCACCAAAATCACGCTCTCTGGCTGGCACCAGAGAGCAAGCTGCTGGAGATTAGTCTCTCCAGCGTTTGGTCAAATCTTCATAAGCGTCAATACGGCGGTCACGGAAGTATGGCCAGATGCGCTTCACTTTTTCCGTTCTTTCCATATCCAGCTCAACAGATAAGGTTTCTTCTTTATCGGCGGAAGCGTGCGCCAGTACTTCACCCTGAGGACCAGCAATAAAGCTTTGCCCCCAGAACTGAATGCCCGGATCACCGTCAATCGGTGAAGCTTCAAAGCCGGTTCGGTTTGCCACAATCACTGGCACCGAGTTGGCAACGGCGTGGGCACGCTGAATGGTATGCCATGCGCCGTGCTGTCGGCTGCGCTCTTCTTCGGTATCCGTCATATCCCAGCCGATAGCAGTGGGGTAGAACAGTAAGTCAGCACCGGCCATAGCCATTAAGCGGGCAGCTTCTGGATACCATTGATCCCAGCATACCAGCACGCCAAGTTTACCTACGCTGGTTTGAATTGGTGTAAAGCCCATGTCGCCAGGGGTAAAGTAGAATTTCTCGTAGAATCCAGGATCATCTGGAATGTGCATCTTGCGGTATTTACCGGCAATTTCACGGCTACGGTCAAAAACCACAGCTGTATTGTGGTACAAACCTGAACCGCGCTTTTCAAATAACGATGTCACCAGCACGATGTTGTGCTTTTCTGCCAGTTCGCCAAAAAAGTCGGTTGCCGGGCCGGGGATCGGCTCCGCCAAATCGAAGGCGTTGGTATCTTCTTCCTGACAAAAATACAATGTGGAATGCAGCTCTTGCAGCAAAATACATTCACAGCCTTCTGCTGCCAGCTTGGCTACCTGCTCGGCGCTTTTATTCCAATTCGTTGCTTTGTCATTGTCGGCAACAGATTGTTGTACCAGGCCGACTTTAAGAGTTTTCTTAGTCATAAACAGTGACTCCTTGTTTGAGTTGGGCCAGGACTGATGGCGTTAATGTGTTTGTCGGTACTTGCATAGAAATACAGTGCAAGCTACCGAACTGACGAACCAGAGTCGCACAGTTTATTGGAACCACGTTGTGTCGGGGAAACGCGGCTTCAGTAACCGCAATGGCGGCATCATCTTCCGGCTGACCATATACCGGCAACAATACTGCATTATTACAAATCAGAAAGTTAGCGTAAGACGCTGGCAAACGCTCATTGTCGTCGTTAAACATTTCTGGCAGCGGCAGACAGTATTGCTGGTGGTCAGGAAATGCAGCTGCACACTCTTCGCATAGTGCTTTTAAGCCTTCGAAGTGGGTGTCATCAGGACGATTATCGGCAGCTTGAATAACCAGGCCATGATCGGGTGTGAAACGAACCAGCGTGTCTACGTGGCCATCAGTGTCGTCACCTTCAAGGTGGCCTTGATGGAAAACGGTGAAACTACTGCAATCGAGCATGCGGGTAAACTCGGCGTCGTAATCGGCCAGCGTGATATCGCCATTACGTTTTGGATTCAGTAAACACTGAGCGGTAGACATTAAACGGCCTTGTGCATCAATTTCCAGCGCACCGCCCTCGGCGACAATCTTACTGGTGAGCAGTGGCAACTGACACATCGGTGCCAGATAACGCTGATTCACTTGGTTATCGCTGGTCGCGTTGAATTTCTGGCCCCAGCCATTGAATTGAAATTCTACTGGTTGACCTTTCATATCTTCGTTTTCAGATACCTTGCGCGTAAGAAACGCATAGTCGCGGGCCCAGGTATCGTTGTATTCTGCCGGAATGATGAGCACCCGGGCATCTGCGGCCAGGCGCGCTTGAACATTGGCAACATCATCGGCGCGACATAACAATAATACGCCAGCGGATGCGGCATTGATTTGTTCAATCACGGTTAAATAGGTTTCGCGTGTTTCCTCCAGCCACGGAGCCCAGTCAGTTTTATCGTGGGGCCAGGCGAGAATAACAGCGTCGACGGCTTCCCACTCAGGAATTAGTGGAGAAGTGCTTTTCATGATGTTGCTTCCAGTTAGTCAGTTAAATAACGGGCGCAAGTATACCCTTAGTGTTTTCGGCAACCAAAACAAATGACGTTGAAATCAGTTGAATTTAAGATGGCGCCCGCCGTTTACATGTAAGGTTTCTCCGGTAACGTACGTGCTGTTAAGCAGATAGTTCACCGCATCAACGGCCGCTACCGCGCCAGGCTCAGTTTGCATCAGCGATTTACTCAGTGCTTTTTCCTTGTAAGCGGCATCGTCGCCGTCGTTAAACATCAACAGGGCTGGGGCGATGGTATTAACTTTTACATGGGGCGCTAGCATTTGCGCAAAAGACAGCGTGAGATTATGCAGCGCGGCTTTGCTGGCGGCATAGGCTAGGTGCTTCTCGCTGCCGACAGACTGAACAAAGTCGGTGATATGAATAATGTCTGCCGCTTCCTGCTGAGTATTGAGTAACGCTTTTAAGCCCATATTCATTAAATAGGGCGTTTTCGCATGTACTTGCATCATACTGTCAAAAAGACTGGCGTAGTCATTGGTGTTTTTTTCAGAGCTCCATTCCGACGCATTGTGAATGATGGCGCGTAAGCCCGTTGTGTGCTTTTTCACCGCTTTAATGCATTCCGCTATGCCCTGGTCGGTGCTAAAATCCGCGCAAATTGCCACTGCCCCGGCTTTTTCAAGCTGTGCTATTGAGGCTTTATGGGTGCGGTATGTTACAATTACAGGATAATTGTTGCTCAGCAGGTTTTCTGCCAGAGCTAAGCCAACACGCTGGGAAGCGCCGGTGATGAGCACTGGATTAGGCAAATCGAACTCCTTGGGTGATTAAATGTCCAATATGAAACATTTGTCATCTAATGAATTTAAGTGGTCTGTAATTATAGCCTTTACGTTAAATCTCAATCAGGCTATTTCGGAAATTGTTAATGTTATCAAATGAAGCAGTGGTAGTACGTGATGCACTTGAACCTGGATTGTCGGCTTCGGCGATCATGGTAAGAAAGGCACTTGAAGATAAAGGTCTGGAAACGCCAATGGTGCGTAACGGCTTATCTGATGATGAAAAACGCGCACGGATAGAAGCCGCTATGACTGACATTATGGATACGTTAGGCCTCGACCGCGCAGACGACAGCCTGGCTGATACCCCAGCACGTATTGCCAAAATGTACGTGAATGAAATTTTCAGTGGCCTGGACTACCGTAACTTTCCTAAAATTACGGTTATCGAAAACAAGATGCAGCTTAATCAGCCGGTTCAGGTTTCGGATATTAGTTTAACGAGCACCTGTGAACATCACTTTGTCACTATTGATGGCACAGCAACGGTTTCTTATATTCCAAAGGATACGGTAATTGGGCTATCAAAACTGAATCGCCTTGTCGGTTTCTTTGCACAGCGCCCTCAGGTTCAGGAGCGTTTAACACAGCAGGTGTTGGTCGCTATTCAAACCCTTGCGGGAACCGAAGATGTAGCCGTGACGATTAATGCTACGCACTATTGCGTAAAAGCGCGGGGTATTCGGGATACGAATTCCTATACGCGCACATCAGCGCTTGGTGGTCAGTTCCTCACCGACCCACTACTGAGACAAGATTTCTTCCGCAACTAGTTGAAAATAAATATTAAAAAAGCCTGATTCTTGAGTCAGGCTTTTTTTTGCTGATTGATTCGAGAAAATGAAGAAGAAAGCTTATCTGTAAGCAATTTCAGAAGAGGCTAAGGATACAATCAAATTGATTTTTTCGCCGATACCGTCGGCAGGGACAATTTCTAACCTGGAGTCACATTTCGCACACTGGGTATATTTTTCCTGATACATCTCGCGGAGTGTATCTAATTGAAGCGCGTTGATATGACCACAGTGCGGGCAGAGATATTCTTGCTCGTGGGTAGCATTCATAATAATTCCTTAATCGTAGATGATAATCCGATTTCTAATCCGTGAAATCGTTACTGCAAAATGTGTGACAACATGCAGTACCGCTCAGTATCCTGGTGCTGTTTATCATTTTGCAAACTGCATCCGTCTTGTTTGACGGCTTTAACAAACGATAAAAAGCGGCATGTGGGCAAGTATAGCGCAATTACAGAATTGTAAAGAACCATTCACCACAAATTTTCAATTCATTACGATAAAATGCAGCGAAAGTTTCGTTTGTGGAAAAAATAACCGAAACTGACGCTATTTAGCGTCAGTTATCCACCAGGAAAGTTGATAAGGTTCAAGGGTGAGTGTGTTTTCATTGCCGGTGAGCTGACCGTCAGACAGCAAATCCTTTTTCGCACGACGTTGAACCGTCGTCAGAATGTCTCCGCTTATATTCTGTTGTTGTTCACTGAAGTTACAAAGGCCAAGTAGCTTTTCACCCGCGCGGTTGTAACGAACAAATCCAAAACAATGCACATTCCCTGTATCCAGAATCTGGGTATTGGCATCACCAAAAATGGCATTTTGCTTTCTTATGGCCAGCATATTAGTGAGGCCATTAAAAACAGTGCGCTGGCAGGCATGTCGTAAATCAGCCGGATCGGCTTTTTGGTTCAGCACGTTAGCTATTTGCTCGTTGGTTACCGCAATACGATTTACCCAGCGATCATCATGCTTTTTACTCGGGTCCTCGCGATAGCTGTAGTCATTCAACAAACCTAACTCGTCGCTGGAATAAAGCAGTGGAATGCCGCCAATGGAGAATGTGATGCCATAGAGTAAAAGCATGCGTTTAATCGCCAACTCTATTTCAGCAGGGTCAAGAATGATCAGTGCTTTTTCAAGCCCACACAACGAGGCCAGTGAGCCACATACGCGGCAGTCTCCATTGGATGGGTTTTCTGCAAATGGCACGCCGCTGGCGAAAGAGCCGTCGAAGCGCCCAGTAAAGAACTGATTAAGGAAGAACCGGTGATCATGTGGATTCATGGCGAGTTCGTGGGCGACACCGTCATCAAATGTCCAGCCAATGTCATCATGGCAGCGAACGTAGTTCACCCAGGTAGTATTTTGCGGAATACTGAAACTCTTTTTAAGCGAGCGGGTGAGCAGGCGGGTTTTCCGCGTTGCCAGCGAATTCCACAACAATGCCATAAGTAATGGGTTGTAAGACAATTGGCACTCGTCTTTATGAATATACTTGAGTACCTCATCGGGATGAACGATGGCTTCTGATTTGAAGACAACGGCAGGCGCAACGATTTGCAGACAAGCATTGAACGCTTGAATTAAGCGGTGTGCATTTGGCTGGTTTTCGCAGTCAGTGCCAAGATCTTTCCAGATAAATGCCAGGGCATCTAAGCGTAAACCGGCACAACCGATATTGGCGAGGAATAGCATTTCACCCACAATGGCATTAAAAACAGCTGGGTTGCTGTAATTCAAATCCCACTGGAAGCTATTAAAGGTCGTCCACACCCACTTTTGCATCGTTTCATTAAAGGTGAAACTACCACGGCGTACTTGCGGAAAAATTTCGCGAAGATGTTGCTCGTAGAGGTCAGGCACCGTGCGGTCATCAAACAGATAGTAGAAATTCTGGTAATTTTTCTCACCATCCAACGCGGCTTTGGCCCACGGGTGCTCATCTGACGTATGGTTAAATACAAAGTCCAGCACCAAGTCGATGCCTTCATCAAGCAGTGCCGTCGACAGGGCTTCCAATTCCTTCATGGTACCCAGCGAAGGGTTAACTTTACGATAATCAGATACCGCGTAGCCGCCATCACTGTCACCTTCCGGAGAAGCATACAATGGCATGAGGTGAACATACGTTACCCCCAGAGCTTTGAAGTACGGGATTTTTTGATGCAGATCTTTAAGAGTGGGGCCGATTAAGTCCACATAGCATGCCATGCCGACTTGTTCTTCGCTGCGATACCACAGAGGATTTTTTTCCTTTGCGGTATCTTGCTGCTTTAATTTCGCCTTGCGGCTCTTAGTGCCGTCGCGAAGCAACTCGACCAGTTTTTGCAAATGATAATAGCAGTCAAACTGATGGCCGTAGACAGTCGTATAGCGCTCGAATAATGCAGGAAAGTGTTGCTCTAGGCGTTTTAGAAACAGCGCGCTGTCGCGCTTACTCAGCATAGACAGGTCGAGGGACTCTACTATTCTTTCTAAACACTGTTTGCTGTCTGCGGCGTAATTCATTTTCAACTCCCGGACGAAACAGTATCGAATTAGACTTGCTTCGTTCACATAAAATTCACAACGATGTTTACAGATTTAACCATGTCTGTTACTTTATCTTAAACGATTAAGTTGTTTTTGCAAAATTTTATAAATGCCTTTTTGCTCAGTAGCTACAGGTTGTGCAGAGCGATAGGGTTTGTGACAAAGAAATAATGCGTGCTAATTGTTTCTTATGTGATGATAAAACTATGTTAATGGGTCGGCGGCTCGACCAATTATTTCAGAGGCGGCAGTATGCAGCAATCTAACAGTCAATTTATACGCTGGTTAACTTATCTGATGTTCATGATGTTTGCGATGACATCTGATTCAGTGGGTGAAATTATAAAAGAAGTGAAAGTTGCCTTTGAAGTAACTAACGCGCAGGCCAGTCTGATGCATTCTCTGCCCATGCTTGGCATTGCACTGTCCGGATTATTGCTCGGATTCCTGGCTGACAGGTTAGGGCGAAAGACCACCATCGTTATTGGTTTGAGTGTTTTTGGGCTGGCATGCTACAGCTTTTTTATGGCCAACAATTTTGTGTTTATTGTTAGCCTGATGACCTTATCCGGTATCGCTGTGGGTATATTCAAGACCGGCGCCCTGGCACTTATTGGTGATATCTCTGGTTCAACTAAGCAACACACCGCAACGATGAACGGTGCTGAAGCATTTTTTGGCGTCGGCGCTATTATCGGCCCCCTTATTGTGGCTTACCTTATCCATAAAGGCGTGCCTTGGCAGTATCTCTATATTATTGCTGGTGGTATTTGTACCTTGCTCATTGTTGTTGCTGTATGGGTGAAGTATCCCACTTATCAACCTTCTGCCCACAACAACGGCGAAAAGGTTACCGTGCGTCAGAGTTTGGCGCTGGTCAAAAACCCTTACGCACTGGGCTTCTCTGTTGGCGCGTTTTTGTATGTTGCCGCTGAAAGTGCAATTTATGTGTGGATGCCAAGTTATCTGGTGTGCGATGCCACTTCATTGAAAGCGACCTACGACTGTTACAGTGACGGTGCAGCCCGTACGTTAGCCATTTATTCAGTGACTGCGTTCTTTATTCTTAGAGCTGCCGGACGTTTTGTCGGTATTTGGATGATGGCGCATTTCAATTGGGCGCTGGTGTTACTGTTATTCAGTGGTGCCATTCTGGTTTGCTTTGTTGGCGGTCTGGTTGGCGGCAAACAAGTGGCATTGTATCTCTTCCCATTGACCGGCATCTTTATGTCAGTCATTTATCCCACGTTTAATTCAAAAGGTATTAGTTGCTTCCCTCGTCACCAACATGGGTCGGTGGCGGGCGTCATCCTGTTTTTCACTGCCGCCGGTGCCGCTGCTGGGCCGTTCATCATGGGCGTAGTGAGTGATGCAATGGGTGGCGATGCGAAGTATGGTTTTATCGTTGCTACAGGTTTCGCTTCGCTACTGTTTGTCGGATTATTATTTAATTATCTTCGTAACCCCACGCAGCAAAGGCTGCAACAAATTGAGGCGAGTGACTATGGCACTGCGTGATCCGTTTTATGCTGTCATCGAAGCCGGTGGTACAAAATTTAATTGTGCGATTGTCGATGAAAATCGGAACATTGTTGAAGAACTACGAGTCCCCACCACCACGCCGGCCGAGACCCTTTCGGCCTGCGTGGACTTCTTCAAGCATCAAAAAACACTTGGAAGAGATTTCAGTGAAATGGGCATCGCCAGTTTTGGTCCGCTGGATCTAAAATCCGATTCGACCTATTGGGGCTACATAACCAAAACGCCAAAACCGAACTGGAGCTTTACATCCGTGGCACCCTATCTAGGTGACGCCCTTGGATGTCGGGTTGCCATTGATACCGATGTGAACGCGGCAGCGATGGCAGAGCATCGTTGGGGGGCCGGTCAAAACGCCAATGTGGTGATTTATGTCACTGTAGGGACCGGCGTCGGCGGCGGTGTCGTCATTAACGGCAAACCGCTACATGGTTTGGTTCACCCGGAAATCGGCCACTTTAAGGTCATTCCGCCGGCAGGCATCGAAGGGGTTTGCCCGTTCCATGGTAACTGTGTTGAAGGTTTAGCGTCTGGCGCCGCATTAGGTAAAATCTGGGGGCAACCGTCAGAAACCCTCGGTGATGATCATGAGGCGTGGGACAAACTCGCTGATGTACTGGCACAGCTTAGTCATAACCTACTGGTAGGTTTCAGCGCCGAAAAAATTGTATTTGGCGGCGGCGTTATGCAGAAAGACGGCATGCTGGAGAAGATCATCGCTAAAACGTCTGACAGTCTGGCTGACTACATTGTTTTTCCAGATGGAACCGGGCTGAACGATATTATTGTATTACCCGGTCTGGGCACGCGCTCAGGATTACTGGGTGCGCTGGCTTTGTTAGATAGCTAAGACGTTGACGGTGCTCACCGTCAACTTATTTCGTATAGCTCAAGAGGCAGACCGTCAGGGTCCTGAAAAAAGGTGAAGCGCTTGCCAGTGTAGGGGTCTGTGCGAATATCTTCACACTCTACATGCTTGCTTGTAAGCGTAGTCACGGCCGCATCAATATCCTGAACTCGAAAGGCCAGGTGCCTTAAGCCTTGGGCCTCCGGGCGTGAAGGGCGAGCGGGGGCGCCAGGAAATGAAAATAACTCGATTTGTGAACCGTCAGGCAGGACCAGGTCACATTTGTACGAATCTCTGGCTTCCCGATAATTCTCATCGAGAACGGTGAACCCAAGCGTTTCTGTGTAAAACGCTTTGGATGTAGGATAGTCGCTGCAAATAACAGCGACGTGGTGAAATCCATCTAACATATTTTTCCTTATGGCACATCGCTGCCGCGTGCAGATTCGAGTAAGGCATACCAATGCTCCCGGCTTAGATTTACCGAATTTGCCTGAACACAATTACGGATGCGGGTGAGATTGGTGGTGCCGATAACTGGCTGAATGTTCGCTGGATGGCGCATTAACCACCCAAGGACAATGGCTTCTGCGGAAACACCGTATTCTGCAGCCAGTTCACTCACCAAAGCTGCGGTAGCTACCTCTTCTTCAAACTCCGCTTTCCCGCCGGTAAACTTACCCTGAGCCAGACTACCCCAAGCTTGCAACTGCACATTATTCATCATGCAGTATTCCAACGTACCTGGAGCATAGCCAATTTGGCGATTGAGCGCGCTATTGGTGGTAATGCCGTCTTCCAGCCAGTCGCGGAAAGCCAAGCTCATCTCCAGTTGATTAGCGACTACCGGGGTGCCCAGCGCGCTTTGCAGATAGTTGATTTGGTGGCCATGCATATTGGATACACCAAGATGCTTAATTTTTCCGCTGGCTTGTAAATCACTGATCGCAGTGGCAACTTCATCCAGTTCCATCAGTGGATCAGGGCGGTGTAAAAGCAGTACGTCTAATTGCTCAATGTTTAAACGCTGTAAAATGTCTTCCACAGACCCCGTGATCCAGGCTGCAGAAAAGTCATAACGCTTTGGTCCTGCATCATCGGCAAAGCGGATAGCACATTTTGACTGCAGTATCATTTTGTCTCGGAGTGACGGGGTGTTTTTCAACACCTGACCAAAAGCCTGTTCAGCTTTGCCGAGGGTGTAGATGTCAGCATGGTCAAATACGGTGATGCCATTATCCAGCGCAGTTTCAATCATGTCTTCAGCCTGCTTAATGTGTGCAGCGGTCACTGGTGATGAATCCCAGTCTCCGCCTAATCCCATACACCCATAAACCAGACGGCTTGCGTCAGCGAAGTAATCTTCCAGCATAATTAATCCTGTAACCTGTTGATAGGTCAGAGTACCACGTTTTTTGACAGACGAAAGTAGCCTGCAATCGAATGTAATGGAATGGATCTTTTTTCTCATGTATCGCATATATGTGTGAGTTATTTACAACCTTTTTTGTGCATCAACCGAAATGGAGTTTTCCATGCGTTCACTGGCGCTTTTGTTTGCTTGTTTCTTCTCCTTGTCTGCGTGTACGTCGAAGCCTGACGGCGTTGAGCCGGTAGTCGACTTTGAACTGCAGCAATATCTTGGTTCCTGGTACGAAATTGTCCGCTTACCCCATTCTTTTGAAGAAGGTTTGAGTCGCGTAACGGCCTCGTACAGTTTACGTGAAGATGGCGGGGTAACCGTGGTAAATCGCGGCTTTAACCGTGAAAGTGGAAAATGGGAAGAAGCGGAAGGTAAAGCCTATTTTGTTGAAGACGCAGATACGGGCTTTTTAAAGGTGTCTTTCTTTGGGCCTTTTTACGCTAGCTATATCATTGTTGAATTGGACAAAGACTATCGCTACGCCATGGTAACCGGGCCAGACAGGGATTACCTATGGGTGCTGTCCAGAACGCCTGAATTAGATGAAGCCACGTTGAAGGAACTCGTTGGCAAAGCGGATTCACTGGGCTTTGATACCAGCAAATTAATTTATGTAGAGCAAGATCAATAGATTACTGAATTTTCTCCGCGACATGAAAAACCCTGCTACAATTGCGGCTTTTTCTACCGGAGTAAAATGTGGAAAATCGTGTGATGGATCGCGCAGGTAATACCTGCGAACTATGTGGCAGTAAAGATGTTGTTGCACTGTACGAAGTGCCTTTTTCCCCAGACAGCGAAGCCGACACACATATCGCTGCCTGCCAGGTTTGTCGCGATCAGTTAAACGGTGAAGCCGATGTAGACGTGGCTCACTGGCGCTGCCTGAATGATGCAATCTGGTCGCCTACAGCACCGGTACAGGTAATTGCCTGGCGGATGCTCAACAAGTTGAAATCAGAATCTTGGGCGCAGGATCTTTTGGATATTGCTTATCTGGAAGATAACGTTCGTGAGTGGGGTGAAGCAGGATTGGTTGATTTAAACCGTGAGCCAACCCTCGACTGCAACGGTACGCCGCTGGCTGCCGGTGATACGGTTCATCTTGTGAAAGACTTAAACGTAAAAGGTGCTACCTTTACTGCTAAGCGTGGTACGGCTGTTCGCAACATTGGCCTTAGCGACAATCCGCTGCACATCGAAGGCCGGGTAAACGGTACTCGCATCGTAATCATTGCTGCCTACACGAAAAAATCCTGATCTAACAAATCCTCAAGTTTACGCGAAAAGCCATGCCTGATTGGATGCAGCATTGTTTCTAATCAGGCATAATTGCATCAGATGTTATTTACACAGGCAAATTTTAAACGATGCAAACGCTTACCATTCGTACCCCTGATGACTGGCACCTCCATTTCCGCGATGGCGAGATGCTGGCTGAAACTGTACCCGCCACTGCACGGTGTTTCGCCCGTGCTATTGTGATGCCTAACTTAGTTCCGCCTGTGACTAACGCTGAAATGGCGATGGCATATAAGCAACGTATTGAAGCGGCTCGACCTGCCGGTAGTCAGTTTGAGCCGTTGATGACACTGTACCTGACAAACCAAACCACGCCGCAGGACATCGCCGATGCAAAAGCCGCGGGTGTTGTGGCTTGCAAACTGTATCCAGCAGGTGCCACCACCAACTCTGACGCTGCCGTAAAAGGTATCGAGGCACTTTACCCGGTATTTGAAGCCATGCAGGAACAGGGTGTCCTGTTACTTATTCATGGTGAGGTTACCGAGAACCATATTGATATCTTCGACCGTGAAAAGGTGTTTATCGACACTCATCTTCGTCCGATTGTGGATGCATTCCCGAATTTGAAAGTGGTTTTTGAGCATATCACCACAGCCGATGCGGCCGAATTTGTTATGGCGTCTGGCGACAACGTAGCAGCCACTATCACACCGCAGCACTTATTGCTGAACCGAAATGACTTGCTCGTTGGGGGCGTTCGTCCGCACAACTACTGTTTGCCTGTGTTGAAACGAAATACCCATCAAAAGGCGTTGCAGGAAGCCGTGGCAACGGGTTCACCAAAGTTCTTTTTAGGCACCGACTCTGCGCCGCACGCTAAACACCGCAAAGAAAATGCATGCGGATGTGCAGGATGCTACAGCGCATGGAGCGCCATTGAACTCTATGCAGAAATATTTGATGAGTTAGGTATTCTCGATAAGTTCGAGGGCTTTGCCAGTCTGCATGGTGCGGCGTTTTACGGTTTACCCGTAAATGAGGGCACTATTACACTGGTAAATTCTTCTTGGCAGGTACCAGAGGTGGTAACGTTAGCTGATGGCTCCGAAATGGTGCCTTTCTATGCAGGGAAGACCTTAAAATGGAAACTGGAGCAGTCTCTGGCCTGAGCCGGTTCGCCTGTTGTGTTCTGATATATTGCTGCACGGTGTTCGATGCCCGTGCAGACGCCATTTCTATCATTGTTACGCCGGTACCGGTGTTTAATGAGGTGAATGCAAATGGTGAACTTTCAGGATACACCGTCGATCTCATTCGGGGCATGCTTGAAGAAGCCGAGCTTGAAGGTCAGATCCGCCCTGAACCCCTCGCTCGAATGCTAACCGACCTTAAAAATAACCCCGCTCAATTGGGCGCGTCGCTGGTCAGAACACCTGAACGAGAAGATCAGTATTACTGGATATCGCCGGTTACGGCTATTCCCAATCATGTTTATGTGAAAGCCAATAGCCAGTTGGCTGAAACGGGCATTACCTCGCTTTCTGAATTATCGGGTGTCGCCGTTCGTCGAAATGATTACCGTCATACCTTGCTTGAACAAGCGGAAGTCGCCGATATTCTCGCGGTTAACAGTTGGGAACAAGCCATAGAATTATTACTCGCCGACAGGGTTAGTGCGCTTTTATATTCCTCTGCTGGCCTAAGGTTAATGTGTGAAAACGCACACATGGACTGTAGTGAACTGAACCCCATCTATACTCGAAGCACGGTTGTTAGTTATATCGTGCTACCCAAAGTGCCAGAGAACGCGGAACTTGCCAATGTACTTAGCGCGGCTGCGGCAAAATTCAAATCTCAACAGCAATTCGAAACGCTAACCGAAAAGGTTAATCAACAACTGGCGACATCAGGTTTGTCGGGACAATTGGAAAATGGCGTGCTTTTTGTTGTTGATAACGGTGAAGCACCAAAGAACGAACATCTTTGGGTGTTAGGAGAGTTATCAGGCGATTTCGCCAAGTTGAATTCCATTAACGAAATGGTTGGCTACAATGCTGACTTAGTTAGAAGAGTACTGGGCGAGGCCAACATCAGTGCGTCGGTATTGGCGGTACCGTGGCAACGACTGTTGCGGGAGACCCTGCATAAGCCTAATGTGTTGTCTTTTGCAGTAGCGCGAACGGCTGAGCGGGAAGAGCGCTTCCACTGGATTACCCCAATAACCCGAAACACCTATGGGCTCTTTGGACTGGGTGAGTCAGCGGGGGCAGGAATAGACCAAATACCAACAGGCAAAATCGTGGGTACCTTAAAACACGATTTTCGTGCTGAAATTGCTGCCGCCGCCAATTTGCCTACCCTTGAATATGATTCCTGGGGAGCAACCATTAGCGCCCTGTATAACGATGACGTTGATTTCGTTTTCACCTCACCCTGGACGTTAAGGGTAGGATGTCGTCAGGTTCAGTCTTCGTGTCAGGACATTTCGATGGACTATCCTTACCAGGAAGTTACTACCTGGTTAGTGCTATCTAAACCGGGCACCAGTATGGCGTTGGTGGAAAAATTAACGGCGGCAGCTAAAAAAGTAAAAAGCGAAGACAAATACGTGCAATGGGCAGAACGTTGGGTTTCAGATATCAATCTGAGAAACAACACTGCATTTTCAGTCAGGGATGGCATCATCTATCTTTACAGTAACGAACAATTAGAATGACACAATTTAACCAACTCACCGGCATTATTTCTTCTTTAAGTCAGTCGTTAGAAAGACTGGGCTTTCCTTCCATGACTCCGGTGCAGGCGGGCACATTACCTGACGCCCTGAATGGCCGCGATATTATGGCACAGGGTCAAACCGGTAGCGGAAAAACCGTCGCGTTTGCGGTGGCAACGCTTAATAAAGTAGAAGTCACCCGTTTTGCGACTCAGGTGGTGGTGTTGTGCCCAACTCGTGAGTTGGCCGCCCAGGTCGCTGAGCAATATCGCGCCGTAGGGCAGTGTATGCCTAATTTAAAAGTGCTGACGCTATGCGGTGGTGAGCCAATGGGGCCGCAAATTCAGTCGCTTAAACATGGCGCCCATGTCATTGTGGGAACGCCAGGTCGTATTCTTGATCACCTACAGAAAAAGCGTATTGATTTAAGCGAAGTGTCGTCGCGGGTGTTAGATGAAGCCGACCGCATGCTGGATATGGGCTTTTCCGATGATGTCGATGAAATTTTTTCGTATACCGCAGAGCCCGTACAAACATTGCTGTTTTCCGCTACCTGGACCGACGGCATCAAACGAATGGCAAATAAATACCTTGCCGACCCGCTCTCGTTCACTGCTAAAGCTGACATTGTGGCCAACCCCGATATCGAGCAGCAAGCGTATTCGGTAGAAGAGCATACGCGTCTTAATGCGTTAAAAGCGGTGTTAACTACCATTCAACCAACAAAAGCTATTTTGTTCTGTAATACCCGTAAAAGAGTGACAGAAGTGGTGGAAGAGTTGGCTGCCGCTGGCTTTTCCGTGGCAGGGCTGCAAGGCGAAATGGAGCAACGTGAGCGAACTGATGTACTGGCGCGTTTTGCTGCAGAGGCCCTTTCGGTGCTGGTAGGAACAGATGTTGCTGCCCGTGGTCTCGATATCAAAGAAGTCGATTGTGTGATTAATGTTGATGTGAGCGAAGATGCCGATACCCACACTCATCGAGTTGGGCGTACCGGTCGCGCGGGTGCTAAAGGCCTCGCTGTAACACTGGTCAGCGATCGTGAACAAGACCATTTCGACAAAATTGAAGCCTTTGCAGAAATTAAAATTCCGGTGAAAGGGGCGCAAAGCTTACGCTTCCATGCAAACCGTATCACAAAGCCAGTGTTTGTTTGTCTGCACGTGAATGCAGGTAAAAAAGAGAAGCTTCGTCCAGGTGACTTTCTTGGTTCGCTAGTGAAAGATGCGGACATTGCTGCTGAAGATATCGGTAAAATTCAGGTTCAAAACTCACAAAGTTTCGTGTCTGTTAAAGAGCGCAGTGCGAAACGGGCTCTGAAGTTGTTCCGGGAAGGCAGAATCAAAGGGAAGCGCGTTCGCGCACGTAAGCTTTAGCAGGTTTGTACAATGGCTATTGGTGAAACCTCTTTAGATAATCTGCTGGCTAACTTGTGTCCTGTACTGGCTGAAAATCGCTATGTGTTTGTCACTTTGCCGGACTCCCTAAGTCCATCTCTGTATGAACAAGCGCTCTGTGTATTCAAAGAAACAGAAGGAACGACCTTTATTCTTGATGCCGATTTGGCAGACCAGCTAGGCTATGCGTATGACGGTTACTATCGTCAGATCATTTGCAAAGTTCATTCGAGTCTTGAAGCGGTCGGCATGACCGCCGCAATTTCTACTCAGTTGGCAGCGCACGGCATTAGCGCCAACGTAGTTGCCGCTTACTTTCACGATCATATCTTTGTACCAGAGAAATCTGCCGAAAAAGCGGTGGCGTTAATGGAACAACTGGCCGACAACGGGTAGAAAGCGCCAGTTATAGCCGCTATTCATGAATTTTGGCAGCGGTTATTTTTCAGCCTGATATAGTGTGAGTGAGCAACTCACCCCTCAGGCTGAAAAGGAGGCTCCATGTACGATGCGTTTTTATCCGTTTCTGTGTGCGATTATGCCGATGCATTGCCACGTAGTCAGTTTATTCATTACGACATCCATTCACTTTGGCAACCTGTTCCACGCATTGCGGGGCCCGCCTTCACGGTAAAGTGTGAACCCGGCGATCACCTCATGCTTCATGCGGCAATATATCGCGCAAATCCTGGCGACATCATTGTTGCCCAAGCCGATGATATGTACGCGTTAGCGGGTGGAAATGTGTGTGCCATCGCCCAGCAGCGGGGAGTGGCAGGATTTATCATCGACGGCGTGATCCGAGACGTACAGGAAGTGCGAGAGATGGCATTTCCTGTGTTTGCGCGCGGCGTTTGCCCTAAGCCGGGCGCCAAAAAAGTGCTTTCTCCTCTTAATCAACCCATTGAATGTGGCGGCGTAACCGTGAATCCTGGTGACATTATTGTTGCTGACGAAGAGGGAATTGCGGTTATTCCACTGGCAGATGCAGCAAGCGTACTAGAGACGGCTAAAAAGAGAAATGAAAAGGATTCATCAGTATCATTAGCACAATGGCGGGATGATCATCTTGAAAAAGTGCAATCTATCCTCACTAAGCTAGGGTTCAAAGAATAACTCCCGAGCTCACCTATGTTTCAATTTTTCGAACGGCTAACTAAACCGTTCCCAGACGAAGCCCCAACGCAACCGCCGAAGGGGCTTGTTGCATTTTGCCGTTACTACTCTCAGGGGATGTGGGGCATTATTGCCATCGTGTCACTGCTGAGTGCTGTGATTGCGGCCTTGGAAGTCACGTTATTTGGGTTCTTGGGTCAACTCGTCGACTGGTTTTCTCAACATGATCGAGAGACCTTTCTGCAGGACGAATTCTGGACCCTCATGGGAATGGGATTTGTCGTAGTTTTATTGATCCCTGGCTGTATTTTGCTGCGCTCACTGTTTAACCGTCAGTCGCTGATGGGCAATTACCCCATGCGCATTCGTTGGCAGGCGCACCGCTATTTACTCGGGCAAAGTCTCAGTTTTTTCCATAACGAATTTGCTGGACGCGTCGCAACCAAAGTAATGCAAACTGCATTATCGGTACGCGAAACAGTGATGAAATTGCTCGACCTGATGGTGTACATCTGTGTGTACTTCATCTCCATGGTGGTGCTAATTTTCTCCACTGACTGGCGTTTGGCTGTACCGTTACTTATCTGGTTCGTTGTTTATTTATGTATTCTGCGTGTACTGGTGCCAAAACTGAAAGCGGTGTCTCAGGCTCAGGCTGATGCCCGAGCGGTCATGACCGGCCGGATAGTCGACAGCTACACCAACATTACAACGGTAAAACTGTTTTCTCACAGTCGTCGTGAAGCAGACTATGCAAAAGACAGCATGGACGGCTTCCTGCAGACGGTCTATCCGCAGATGCGGTTAGTAACGATTCTGGAAAATTGTGTGGAAATGGCCAACGCCATCCTCATTTTTGCCATTGGCGCGCTGTCTGTTTACCTGTGGATGCACGAGATTGTCTCTCCCGGCGATATTGCCGTAGCGATTAGTCTGGTGCTGCGCCTCAACGGTATGTCGCATTGGGTCATGTGGGAAGTCTCCTCGCTATTTGAAAACCTAGGGACGGTACAGGATGGTATGAATACCCTTGCTCAGCCGGTAGAAGTGAAAGACGCTGACAATGCCAACGCAATGACTGTAAAAGGCGGGGCCATCGACTTCGATAAGGTGAACTTCTCGTATATCGGCAGCGACGAACGCGCAATAGACGTGTTTAGAAATTTGAACATCAGCGTCAAACCCGGTGAGAAAGTCGGCCTGGTGGGACGTTCTGGTGCCGGGAAGTCCACATTGGTGAACCTGTTGATGCGCTTTTACGACACCAACAGCGGTCAGATTATTATTGACGGTCAGCCCATTCGGAGTGTGTCACAGGAAACCCTGCGCGAAAAAATCAGTATGGTGACGCAGGACACCTCGCTAATGCATCGTTCGGTGCGCGATAACATCATTTATGGTCGGACAGACGCCACAGAGGAAGAGGTGATTGCCGCAGCAAAGCAGGCTGAAGCCCATGAATTTATTCTGACGTTATCAGACAGCCAAGGGCGTACCGGCTACGATGCCCATGTGGGTGAACGAGGAGTGAAACTCTCTGGCGGTCAGCGCCAACGTATCGCTATTGCCCGTGTTCTGCTGAAAGATGCTCCAATTTTGATTCTTGATGAAGCGACCTCGGCACTGGATTCAGAAGTAGAAGCCGCTATTCAGGATTGTTTAAATTCTGTCATGGAAAATAAGACTGTGCTGGCCATTGCTCATCGGTTATCTACCATCGCACAAATGGATCGTTTGCTGGTGCTGGATAAGGGTGAAATTATAGAGGCTGGTACTCATACAGAACTGGTTGAAAAAAATGGTATTTACGCAAAATTATGGGCACACCAAACCGGCGGGTTTATTGGTGTTGAATAACGAAATGGAATACCTATTACAGCAGATGTGACTGGTTAGCTTGTATCTGTGGACGGGATGGGTATAATACGCGTCCCTCCCTTGCGAATCCGCGATTTTCCTTAAAGAAACGCCAAATATTCACAAGGGTAGTGCAACTGAAATTTGTCTGTACTGACAACAGGGGTGTAGTTCGAATTGGTAGAACAGCGGTCTCCAAAACCGATGGTTGGGGGTTCGAGTCCCTCCACCCCTGCCAGAATTTAACTTTGTGAGCATCTCGCAAAGACTGATGTCGCAGTATTGCTAGGATCGTGAAATGAGCGAAAAAACGGAAAGTACGTCCAATCCGTTGGACATGATGAAATGGCTGGTTATCTTTGCATTGCTGGCTGGTCTGATTGCTGCAAACCACATGTACGGTGAGGTTTCGGTATTGGTGCGTGCACTAGTTGCTGTGGCGGTAGTGGTTGTAGCAGGCTTTATTGCGGCAACAACAGTGAAGGGTAGCGCGTTTCTGACCTTCGCCAAAGAATCACGTATGGAAGTACGTAAAGTTATCTGGCCAACACGCCAGGAAACAAACCAGACTACACTTATCGTTATGGCCGCAACCCTCATCATGGCACTTCTGCTGTGGGGACTGGACGGCATCATCGTTCGTTTAGTTGGCTTCATTACCGGAATTGGAATGTAATATGTCTGAAGAAAATCAAACACCAGAAGAAAATCAGGCAGCAGCAGAAACCGCTGCGCCAGAGAAAGAAACATCTGAAAACAAGATGCGCTGGTACGTGGTACAGGCGTATTCACAGTACGAGTCTCGTGTTAAGAAAACACTGCTTGAATACATCAAGATGCACGAGATGGAAAAATTCTTTGGCCAGGTATTGGTACCTACTGAAGAAGTTGTTGAAATGCGCGCAGGGCAGAAACGTAAGTCTGAGCGTAAATTCTACCCAGGTTACGTATTGGTAGAAATGGAAATGAACGAACAGTCATGGCACTTAGTGAAAAGTGTACCGCGTGTACTGGGCTTCATTGGTGGTACGTCTGACCGTCCTATGCCTATCACTAAGCGTGAAGCAGACGCGATTCTTAACCGTCTGGAAGAGAATACTGACAAGCCAAGACCAAAAACATTGTTCGAACCAGGCGAAGTGGTTCGTGTTACCGACGGTCCTTTCGCAGACTTCAACGGCGTTGTCGAAGAAGTGGATTACGAAAAGAGCCGCGTGAAAGTATCAGTATTGATTTTCGGCCGTTCTACGCCGGTAGATTTGGAATTCGGTCAGGTCGAAAAAGGCTAATCGAAGTTTTCCAAGCAAAATTGAAAAACCCAGCTCAGGCTGGGTTTTTGTTTTAAAGGCACTGATTAGATTTCGCTTGTCTCTGTTTTAGGCTTCGATAGGCGAAGGTAAATACTCAGGCTAACAGCAACGTTTGCAATCACGAAAGCATAGATATAATGGATAATCGCTTCACTATGCGTCGCGCCCTGAAAGCGCTGATAGAGGCCGTCCAACATTTCAAAGACAGCATAACCAAGCAAAATAAAAATCAGTTTTTTCATATTGAACCTAATAAACTTTTTACTAAATTAATCTTCAATAACGACTTCAGCTATATCATCAACAACGCCGTTACCAATCATTACGTTTCTGTAAAAATACCCGAATGCGTAACCTACAGCGTAACCTATATCTTCCCAAGTATCGGCTGCACCAGATACTTGAGATATTTGTTCTTCAGTAATCTGATACATGATTTAATCCCTTTCGTTTACGCCATCATAAAATCCAGAACCAAGACCTTCTCCAAACGATCGAGCTGCATCAATAGCCCCAACGTATGTAAGAATACCTAAACCTACCTCTACCGCGAAAGGCAATACAAAGCCGCCGCTAATCTCGTGAACTTCATCATTTGATAAAACTTTCATACTTAATATCCTTATCTTATTGAGTTGCCCATTATTGAGCGATTAAATTGTGCCCACGTTTGTCAGTGATGAGTACTGAACTGATGGACGTTATTTTTTATCGCGCATAGCGACTTTTTTACACTGCAGGGTTGTGTTATCCGAACATTTGTTGTACATTACGCGCCCTTCGAAACCGAACGGGAAGCCGATTGAGTAAATATTCTCGAGTATTTACGAGGCGTTATACCCACTAACGAGAGCATTAAAATGGCTAAGAAAGTAACTGGCTTAATTAAGCTTCAGGTTGCAGCTGGCGCTGCTAACCCTTCTCCACCAGTTGGTCCTGCACTGGGTCAGCATGGTGTGAACATCATGGAATTCTGTAAGGCTTTCAACGCAAAAACTGAAAGTCTTGAGAAAGGCGCTCCGGTACCAGTAGAAATTACTGTATACGAAGACCGTTCTTTCACATTCGAAACCAAAACTCCTCCCGCGTCTTACCTGCTGAAAAAAGCAGCTGGCATCAAGAGTGGTTCTGGCCGTCCTAACACTGAGAAAGTTGGTACTGTTACTCGCGCTCAATTGGAAGAAATTGCCAAGACTAAAGAGCCTGATCTGACTGCTGCTTCTCTGGACGCTGCTGTACGCACTATCGCGGGTTCTGCTCGCGCCATGGGTCTGAACGTAGAGGGTTAATCGAATGGCTAAATTGACTAAACGCGCTCGCCTGATCCGCGAGAAAGTAGACGCGACTAAAGATTACGATTTCAACGAAGCCGTTGCTCTGCTGAAAGAACTGGCTACTGCTAAGTTCGCAGAAAGCGTAGACGTTGCTATCAACTTGGGTATCGATGCGAAGAAATCTGACCAAAACGTACGTGGTGCAACTGTACTGCCTAACGGTACTGGTAAAGACGTTCGCGTTGCAGTATTCACTCAAGGTGCAAATGCTGAAGCTGCTAAAGAAGCAGGTGCGGACATCGTAGGTATGGACGACCTGGCTGAGAAAGTTAAAGCTGGGGAGATGGACTTTGACGTAGTAGTTGCTAGCCCTGACGCAATGCGCGTTGTTGGCCAACTGGGTCAAATCTTAGGTCCACGTGGCCTGATGCCTAACCCTAAAACTGGCACTGTAACGCCTGACGTTGCAACTGCAGTTAAGAATGCTAAAGCTGGTCAGGTTCGCTACCGTAACGATAAGAACGGTATCATCCACGCTAGCATCGGCAAGATTGCTTTCGAAGCTAACCAGATTCAAGAGAACCTGGAAGCCCTTCTGGAAGCACTGAAGAAAGCTAAGCCTTCTTCAGCTAAAGGCCTGTACATCAAGAAGGTAAGCCTGAGCACCACTATGGGCGCTGGCGTATCTGTTGATAAAGGTACTGTAGGTCTTTAAGACTTTTTACAGATGGCATAGCCCGTCTGTCTCTTAAAGGTTATGGGTTGGAGCTGTTGTATATCGCCAAAAGCGAATAACGATGGCTCCCGTCCAAGACCGCAGGCGCTAAGCGGCAAAAGAGGTAAGAGAACTTTTGCACCAACGCTTAACTTAATACAACAGCCTGCGCAGACGGTGGTTTCGACTCAGACTCTCTGGGATAACGAACACCGTAGAGCGGTACAACTACTTTACGTAGAAGTATCAATCTGTGAACACTGATGAACGGAATGGGAAACCTGAACAGACATCAGATTTTATGAGGTGAACTCAGTGGCACTAGGTTTAGCAGCAAAAAAAGAGATCGTAGCAGAAGTTTCTGAAGTTGCGTCTCGCGCTCTATCCGTAGCCGTTGCTGAATACCGTGGGATGGAAGTTGCAGAACTGACTGACCTGCGTGTTAAAGCCCGTGAGCAAGGCGTATACCTGAAGGTTGTACGTAACACTCTGGCTAAGCGTGCATTGGCAGACAGCAATTTTGCAGATATGGAAAGCGCCTTAACTGGCCCGCTTATCTATGGTTTCTCTATCGACGCACCGGGCGGTGCGGCACGTCTTTTCAAAGACTTCGGTAAGACTAACGATAAGCTGAAAGTTACTGCACTTTCGATTGGTAGTGGTTTACTTGGTCCAGAAAAACTGGACGCAGTAGCAGCCCTGCCTACCCGCGACGAAGCGCTTGCAAGACTTCTTGCGACCTTCAAAGCACCAGTTGGCAAGTTCGTTCAAACTATCAACGAAGTTCCTGCCAAATTTGTGCGTGTATTGGCGGCGGTCAAAGACACCAAGTAATTGGCGTTTTTGGCATATTGATTTTTTTAACTATTTAATCCCGGGAGTTTAGAGAAATGGCTCTGACTAAAGAAGATATCTTAAACGCGATCGCTGAAATGCCAGTAATGGAACTGGTTGAACTGATCGAAGCAGCTGAAGAAAAATTCAACGTATCTGCGGCTGCTGTTGCAGTTGCTGGTCCAGCTGCTGGCGGCGAAGCTGCTGCTGCAGAAGAAAAGACTGAGTTTGACGTTGTAATGACTTCATTCGGCGCAAACAAAGTTGCAGTAATCAAAGCAGTTCGCGGCGCGACTGGCTTAGGTCTGAAAGAAGCTAAGGAACTGGTAGAATCAGCTCCTAAAGCTATCAAAGAAGGCGTAGCTAAAGACGAAGCTGAAGCACTGAAGAAAGAGCTTGAAGAAGCTGGTGCAGAAGTAGAAGTTAAGTAATCTAATTTGTTTAGATTACCTGCCTGAAACGGCAAGGCTGGTGGTTAATATTGACCACCAGCCTTTTTGCGCTGTAGGGTGTACAGTTTTTAACCCTTTACTGTAACCACCAAAAGCACATCGGGATAAAAATAATTCGGCAGAAAACCAAAGTCTTAACTAACTATTTGGTTAAATTTTGGTGTATGCTATGCAATTACCCCGAAAAAGGGTCGTGGAAGTTTGTTGTCTGGTGAAGTTTCAGACAGCAGGTTGGGTCAAAAATCAGCAGGCTGAGGAACCCATGGTTTACTCTTATAGCGAAAAGAAACGTATCCGTAAGGATTTTGGCAAACACCCACAGGTATTGGAAATTCCATACCTCCTTTCAATTCAGCTAGATTCATTCAAAAAATTTATTGAAATCGATGCAGATGGTCAGTACGGACTGGAAGCTGCTTTCCGTTCTGTGTTCCCAATTAAAAGCTACTCTGGCAGTTCAGAGCTGCAGTATGTGAGCTACCGCCTTGGCGAACCGGTCTTCGATGTTAAAGAATGTCAGATTCGCGGCGTCACGTATTCGGCACCATTAAGAGTAAAATTGCGTTTAGTACTGTTCGATAAAGATGCTGCACCGGGTACGGTGAAAGACATCAAAGAACAGGAAGTTTACATGGGCGAAATCCCACTGATGACAGAGAACGGTACGTTCGTCATCAATGGTACCGAGCGTGTAATCGTATCTCAGTTACACCGTTCACCTGGTGTATTCTACGATCACGACAAAGGTAAGACTCACTCTTCCGGTAAAGTACTGTATAACGCACGTGTTATTCCTTACCGTGGTTCATGGTTAGATTTCGAATTCGATCCGAAGGATAACCTGTTCGTACGTATTGACCGTCGTCGTAAGCTGCCTGCAACGATTATCTTACGCGCACTGGAAATGACTACCGAAGAGATCCTTGATCTGTTCTTCGAGAAAGTACAAATCCGTATTCAGGACAACAAACTGTTAATGGAAGTTGTGCCTGATCGTCTGCGTGGTGAAACTGCACAGTTCGACATCATCGGTAAAGACGGTGAAGTTATCGTAGAAACAGGTCGTCGTGTGTCTGCACGTCATACTCGCGCGCTGGAAAAAGCAGGCATTACAGAACTAGAAGTTCCTGCTGAATACCTGATCGGTCGTGTATATGGTCGCACCTACGTTAACGAAGAAACCGGTGAAGTACTGGTAAGCGCTAACGATGAAGTGACACTGGAAACTATGGCTGAATTAAGCCAGGCCGGTATCAAAGAATTCGAAACGCTGTACATTAACGAACTGGATCACGGTTCTTATATCTCAGATACGCTGCGTATCGACAGCTCAACAAATCGCCTGGAAGCATTGGTAGAAATCTACCGCATGATGCGTCCTGGTGAACCACCAACAAAAGATGCTGCCGAAACGTTGTTCGACAACTTGTTCTTCTCTGAAGATCGTTACGACCTGTCATCTGTTGGTCGTATGAAGTTTAACCGTCGTTTAGGTCGTGAAGAGTTAGTTGGTTCCGGTACACTGGACAAAGACGATATCGTTTCTGTAATGAAACAACTTATCCTTATCCGTGACGGTAAAGATGAAGTAGATGATATCGATCACCTGGGTAACCGTCGTATCCGTTCTGTTGGTGAAATGGCCGAGAACCAGTTCCGTGTAGGTCTGGTACGTGTTGAGCGTGCTGTTAAAGAGCGTCTGTCTCTGGGCGACCTCGATAACGTAATGCCTCAGGACCTGATCAACGCGAAGCCTATCTCTGCAGCAGTTAAAGAGTTCTTCGGTTCTTCTCAGCTGTCTCAGTTTATGGACCAGAACAACCCGCTGTCAGAAGTTACGCACAAGCGTCGTATTTCTGCATTAGGCCCGGGTGGTCTGACTCGTGAGCGTGCAGGCTTTGAGGTTCGAGACGTACACCCGACGCACTACGGTCGTCTGTGTCCAATCGAAACCCCTGAAGGTCCGAACATCGGTCTGATCAACTCATTGGCGAGCTTTGCCCGTACCAATGACTTCGGTTTCTTAGAAACACCTTTCCGTCGTATCGAAGACGGTGTTATCACTGACGAAATCGATTATCTGTCAGCCATCGAAGAAGGCCAGTTCAAAATCGCACAGGCAAACGTTGCTTGTGATGAGAACGGTGCCCTGATCGACGACCTGATCCCTTCACGTCACCGTGGTGAAACTACGCTGATGCCGAAGGAAGAAATTAAATATATGGACGTGTCGCCTCAGCAGATCGTTTCTGTTGCTGCGAGCATCATCCCGTTCCTGGAACACGATGACGCCAACCGTGCATTGATGGGTGCGAACATGCAACGTCAGGCAGTACCAACTCTGCGTGCTGATAAGCCGCTGGTAGGTACCGGTATGGAGAAAACCGTAGCGGTTGACTCTGGTGTAACTGTTGTTGCTAAGCGTGGTGGTATGGTTGATTACGTTGACGCAAGCCGTATCGTAATCAAGGTAGATGAAGACGAAATGCTTCCAGGTGAAGCAGGTATCGATATCTACAACCTGACTAAGTACACCCGTTCTAACCAGAACACCTGTATTAACCAGAAGCCTACCTGTAACGTTGGTGACCCAATCGTTGCTGGTGATGTACTGGCTGATGGTCCTTCTACAGACTTAGGTGAATTGGCACTTGGTCAGAACATGCGTATCGCGTTCATGCCTTGGAATGGTTACAACTTCGAAGACTCGATTCTGATTTCAGAGCGTGTTGCTCAGGAAGACCGTTTCACTACTATCCACATTCAGGAACTGAGCTGTATTGCTCGTGACACCAAGCTGGGTCCAGAAGAGATTTCTTCTGATATTCCTAACGTGGGTGAAGCTGCACTGAGCAAGCTGGATGAATCCGGCGTTGTTTATATCGGTGCGGAAGTGAAAGGCGGTGATATCCTGGTTGGTAAGGTAACACCAAAAGGTGAAACCCAGCTGACACCAGAAGAGAAACTGCTGCGTGCAATCTTCGGCGAGAAGGCGTCTGATGTTAAAGATACGTCTCTGCGCGTACCTAACTCTGTACACGGTACCGTTATCGACGTTCAGGTATTTACTCGTGACGGCGTTGAGAAAGACAAACGCGCTCTGGAAATTGAAGACATGCAGTTACGTCAGGTTAAGAAAGACCTGTCTGACGAATTCAATATCCTGGCCGACGGTATCTTCTCTCGTGCACGTAACCTGCTGCTGAATGCCGGTGTTGACGAAGCGCGTCTGGATTCTATGCCTCGTGAGAAGTGGCTGGAAATTCCGCTGTCTAACGAAGATTCACAGCTGGAACTGGACCAAATCGCAGAACAGCACATCGAAATCAAGTCTGACTTCGATAAGAAGTTCGAGAACAAGCGTCGTAAGATCACCCAAGGTGACGACCTTGCTCCTGGCGTACTGAAAATTGTTAAGGTTTATCTGGCGGTTAAACGTCACATCCAGCCTGGTGATAAAATGGCTGGTCGTCACGGTAACAAAGGTGTTATTTCAACCGTAATCCCTGTTGAAGATATGCCTTACGATGTTAACGGTACGCCGGTAGACATCGTTCTGAACCCGCTGGGTGTACCGTCGCGGATGAACATCGGTCAGATCCTTGAGACTCACCTTGGTATGGCTGCACATGGTCTGGGCGTGAAAATCGACCGCATGATCAAAGAGCAGCAGGAACTTGCCAAGATGCGTGACTTCCTGAAAGAGGTTTACACCTTAGGTGAGAACCACCAGGAAGTGGATATCGACAGCTTCACTGATGACGAAGTACTTCGCCTGGCAGAGAACCTGCGTAAAGGTGTTCCGGTTGCGACACCAGTATTCTCTGGCGCGAAGGAAGCAGAAATTAAAGCAATGTTGAAACTGGCTGACCTGCCAGAAAGCGGACAGATTCAAATGTTCGATGGCCGTACTGGTCGCGAATTCGAACGTCCGGTAACGGTAGGTTACATGTACATGCTGAAACTGAACCACTTAGTAGACGACAAGATGCACGCGCGTTCTACTGGTTCTTACAGCCTGGTTACACAGCAGCCTCTGGGTGGTAAAGCACAGTTCGGTGGTCAGCGCTTCGGTGAGATGGAAGTGTGGGCACTGGAAGCATACGGTGCGGCATATACCCTGCAGGAAATGCTTACTGTTAAGTCGGATGACGTTAACGGTCGTACCAAAATGTACAAGAACATTGTTGATGGCGATCACAGAATGGAGCCGGGCATGCCTGAATCCTTCAACGTATTGCTTAAAGAAATTCGTTCACTCGGTATCAACATCGAGCTGGAAGAAAAGTAATACGGCTAACGCCATAGTATGATTTGATGGCCCGGTTCGCCGGGCTATAGAGACTGACTCCGCTGGGAGAGTAATGTGAAAGACTTATTAAAGTTTCTAAAGCAACAAAACAAGACCGAAGAATTCGATAATATTCGAATTGGTCTTTCTTCACCGGACATGATTCGTTCATGGTCTTTCGGTGAGGTGAAAAAGCCTGAAACCATCAACTACCGTACGTTCAAACCAGAGCGTGACGGTCTGTTCTGCGCGCGTATTTTCGGACCTGTGAAAGACTACGAATGTCTTTGCGGTAAGTATAAGCGTCTTAAGCACCGTGGTGTTATCTGTGAGAAGTGTGGCGTTGAAGTTACACTGACCAAAGTACGTCGTGAGCGTATGGGTCACATCGAACTGGCTAGTCCGGTTGCCCACATCTGGTTCCTGAAATCACTGCCGTCACGTATCGGTTTGATGCTGGACATGACCCTGCGTGATATTGAGCGCGTACTGTATTTCGAATCTTATGTTGTTACCGAACCTGGTATGACAACGTTAGAGCGTAGCCAGCTTCTGAACGAAGAAGAATACCTGGATGCGCTGGAAGAGCACGGTGACGAGTTCGATGCGAAAATGGGTGCTGAAGCCGTTTTCGATCTGTTGAAAGTGCTCGACGTAGATGCTGATGTTGCAGCAATGCGTGAAGAGTTGCCTTCAATCAACTCTGAAACCAAGCGTAAGAAAATCACCAAGCGTCTGAAGCTGCTTGAATCATTCCAACAGTCTGGCAACAAGCCAGAGTGGATGATCATGACTGTACTGCCAGTTCTGCCACCGGACTTGCGTCCACTGGTACCACTGGACGGTGGGCGTTTTGCGACTTCTGACCTGAACGATCTGTATCGTCGTGTTATCAACCGAAACAACCGTCTGAAGCGTCTGTTGGATCTGGCCGCGCCAGATATCATCGTACGTAACGAAAAGCGTATGCTTCAGGAAGCGGTAGATGCGTTGCTTGATAACGGTCGTCGCGGTCGTGCAATTACCGGTTCTAATAAGCGTCCTCTGAAATCACTTGCCGATATGATTAAAGGTAAGCAAGGTCGTTTCCGTCAGAACCTGCTCGGTAAGCGTGTTGACTACTCTGGCCGTTCTGTAATCACTGTTGGTCCTACACTGCGTCTGCACCAATGTGGTCTGCCTAAGAAGATGGCACTTGAGCTGTTCAAGCCATTCATCTACGGCAAGCTGGAAGGTCGTGGTCTGGCGACTACCATCAAAGCTGCTAAAAAGCTGGTAGAGCGCGAAGCACCGGAAGTATGGGACGTTCTGGATGAAGTAATCCGCGAACACCCGGTATTACTTAACCGTGCACCAACACTGCACAGACTGGGTATCCAAGCATTCGAACCTACCCTGATCGAAGGTAAAGCGATTCAACTGCACCCACTGGTGTGTGCGGCATACAACGCTGACTTCGACGGTGACCAAATGGCGGTTCACGTACCTCTGACTATCGAAGCACAGTTAGAAGCACGCGCCCTGATGATGTCTACCAACAACATCCTGTCTCCTGCGAACGGTGAGCCAATCATTGTACCTTCACAGGACGTTGTATTGGGTCTGTACTACCTGACCCGTGACAAAGTAAACGGCCGTGGCGAAGGCATGGTATTTACCAGCCCGCACGAAGCTGAAAAAGCGTATCGTACCGATGCGGCAGAACTGCACGCACGCGTAAAAGTACGTATTACTGAATATGACATTGCTGAAGACGGCACCAAAACTGAGAAAGTAACATTAACTGACACCACAGTTGGTCGTGCGATTTTCTCTCTGATCCTGCCTAAGGGTCTGCCGTTTGAAATTATCAACCAAGCGATGGGTAAAAAGCAGATCTCTAAACTGCTTAACGAGTGTTACCGTACGCTGGGTCTGAAAGATACTGTTATCGCCGCTGACCAAATCATGTATACCGGTTTCCACTACGCGATGATCGCGGGTGCGTCTGTTGGTATCGACGATATGGTTATCCCAGCTGCGAAGAAAGACATTATCGAAGCTGCAGAAGCTGAAGTTATCGAAATTCAGGAACAGTTCCAAGGCGGTCTTGTTACTGCTGGTGAACGTTACAACAAAGTTATCGATATCTGGTCAAACGCCAACGAAAAAGTTGCCCGTGCGATGATGGATAACCTGAAGGTTGATACCGTAATCAACCGTGACGGTGAAGAAGAAGAGCAAGCGTCATTTAACTCTGTTTATATGATGGCCGACTCCGGTGCTCGTGGTAGTGCCGCACAGATTCGTCAGCTGGCTGGTATGCGTGGTCTGATGGCTAAGCCAGATGGTTCTATCATCGAAACGCCAATCACGGCAAACTTCCGTGAAGGTCTGAACGTATTACAGTACTTCATCTCAACTCACGGTGCTCGTAAGGGTCTTGCCGATACGGCACTGAAAACTGCGAACTCGGGTTACCTGACTCGTCGTCTGGTAGACGTTGCACAGGATTTGGTTATCACCAATGACGACTGTGGTACGTTTGAAGGCGTGAAGATGACACCACTGATTGAAGGTGGTGACGTTGTTGAGCCGCTGCGTGAGCGTGTACTGGGTCGTGTGGTAGCAGAAGACGTAATCAAGCCGGGTACTGATGAAGTACTGGTTGAACGTAACACGCTGCTGGACGAAGCACTGGTAGACATGCTGGAGCAGAACTCTGTTGACCAGATGATGGTTCGCTCGGTTATCACTTGTGACAATGACTTCGGTGTTTGTGCCAAGTGTTACGGTCGTGACCTTGCACGTGGTCACATGGTGGCGAAAGGTGAATCTGTTGGTGTTATCGCTGCTCAGTCAATCGGTGAGCCAGGTACACAGCTTACCATGCGTACGTTCCACATCGGTGGTGCGGCATCAAGAGCATCAGCAGAAAGCAGCGTTCAGGTTAAAACTGAAGGTAGCCTGAAAATGCATAACGCTAAGTTCGTTCGCAACCAGGACGACAAAGTGGTTATCGTTTCACGTTCTACCGAACTGACGGTTATCGACAGCTTCGGCCGTGAGAAAGAGCGCTATAAAGTGCCTTACGGTGCAATTCTGTCTGTAGATGATGGCGCAGCAGTTAAGGCCGGTGAAGTAGTAGCAAACTGGGATCCGCATAGTCACCCAATCGTGGTTGAGCGTCCGTCTAAGATCTCGTTTGCCGATATCGACGACTCCAACACCGAAATGCAGCAGGATGAGCTGACCGGTCTGACCCGTGTTGTGGTTAAAGACTTGGCTAAAGTTAACGCTAAAGAGCCTAAGCTGATCCTGGAAAGTGATGAGACTGGTCTGCAGGAAATTCGTCTGCCTAGCTTTACGACTATCGAAGCGGCAGATGGCAAACTGGCTCACGCCGGTGACGTGTTAGCACGTATTCCTCAGGAAAGCTCGAAAACACGTGACATCACCGGTGGTCTGCCGCGGGTTGCTGACTTGTTCGAAGCGCGTAAGCCGAAAGAACCTGCAATCTTGGCTGAAATCTCCGGTTCCATTGGTTTCGGTAAAGAAACCAAAGGTAAGAAACGTCTGGTTATCACACCGAAAGACGGTGCAGATGCTTACGAAGAGATGATTCCTAAGTGGCGTCAGCTGAACGTGTTCGAAGGTGAATCTGTAGAGCGCGGCGAAGTTCTGGCCGATGGTCCTGAGTCTCCACATGATATCCTGCGTCTGCGTGGTATCAGTGCGGTTTCTAACTACATCGTGAACGAAGTTCAGGAAGTTTACCGTCTGCAGGGTGTAAAAATTAACGATAAGCACATCGAGGTGGTAATCCGTCAGATGCTGCGTAAGTGTATTATCACTGCACCAGGCGATACGCAGTTCCTGGAAGGCGAACAGGTTGAAGTGGCTCACGTTAAGATCGCGAACCGTGAAATGGAAAAAGCCGGTAAACTGCCAGCACTGTACGAAACACAGTTGCTGGGTATTACTAAGGCGTCACTGTCTACAGAGTCTTTCATCTCTGCAGCATCGTTCCAGGAAACAACACGCGTACTGACAGAAGCTGCGGTACAGGGCAAAGAAGACGATTTACGTGGTCTGAAAGAAAACGTAATTGTTGGTCGACTGATCCCTGCCGGTACCGGTTTCGCATACCACGAGCGTCGTATGCAGAAGCGTGCTGAAGCTATCGAGGAAATGTCTGTGTCTGCGGCTGAAGCAGAACAGGCACTAACCGAAGCATTAAACGCCGGAGATGACTCAGGCGAGTAAGACCTTTCGTTGAGTAGCAGGTAACTGCTGCTCAACGATGTTTTGGTGAAGAACAGTGAATAATCCCTTGGTTATCCTTTGTACACCTTGACACTGGCTTATGAGATCATTAGAATTCCGCGACCCAATTTCAGGTAAGTCCGTTATTTTTAACTGAGACAGTCTGAACGAGGGGCGCGGTTTTTTTATTTGAGGGCCGGTAAATGTAGAGCACATTTACATAAAGTCTCAGAATTCTTAAGCCGTTTAGCAGACCCGACCATGGTATCGGGTTTTTATTATTTACTAACAGGAGCTAGTTAATGGCAACAGTTAACCAGTTAGTGCGTAAGCCACGTCGTCAGCCAGTTGCAAAAAGCAACGTAGCTGCACTGCAAGCTTGCCCACAACGTCGTGGTGTATGTACTCGTGTATATACCACTACGCCTAAGAAACCAAACTCTGCACTGCGTAAAGTATGTCGTGTACGTTTAACTAACGGTTTCGAAGTGTCTTCATACATCGGTGGTGAAGGCCACAACCTGCAAGAGCACAGCGTTGTTCTTATCCGTGGTGGTCGTGTTAAAGACTTACCAGGTGTTCGTTATCACACTGTTCGCGGTACTCTGGACTGCGCAGGCGTTAACGATCGTCGTCAAGCCCGTTCTAAGTACGGCGCAAAACGGCCTAAATCTTAACGGTTCTCCGTTAGTAAGGCCAAACTGAAGTAATTAGAGTTTTGGGATTTCCCTGAATTCATACGGAGAATTGTAAAATGCCAAGAAGAAGAGTCGTAGGTCAACGTAAAATCCTACCAGAACCAAAATTTGGTTCACAACTGCTTGCTAAATTCATGAATGTCGTAATGCTCGACGGCAAGAAATCAGTTGCTGAAAAGATTGTTTACGGTGCGCTTGATATTGTTGCTGAAAAAACCGGCAAAGCACACTTAGACGTGTTCGAAGACGCTCTGGACAACATCCGTCCTACAGTGGAAGTTAAATCACGCCGTGTGGGTGGTTCTACTTACCAGGTTCCTGTAGAAGTTCGTCCTGTTCGTCGTAACGCGCTGGGTATGCGTTGGATGGTTGAAGCGGCACGTAAACGTGGCGAAAAGTCCATGGCACAACGCCTTGCAGCTGAAATGTTAGATGCAGCAGACAACAAAGGTTCTGCGGTTAAGAAACGTGAAGACGTTCACCGTATGGCCGAAGCGAACAAAGCGTTCGCACACTACCGTTGGTAATCAACGTTTAAACTGAGAGAGACGTATGCCTCGTAAGACCCCAATTGAGCGTTATCGTAATATTGGTATTGTCGCCCACGTAGATGCGGGTAAGACCACAACTACTGAGCGTGTTCTGTTTTATACAGGACTATCACACAAAATTGGTGAAGTGCATGATGGCGCTGCCACTATGGACTGGATGGAGCAGGAGCAAGAGCGTGGTATCACGATCACTTCTGCTGCCACCACGTGCTTCTGGTCTGGAATGCAGCAGCAGTACGATCAACACCGTATCAACATCATTGATACACCGGGACACGTTGACTTCACTATTGAAGTAGAACGTTCTTTGCGTGTACTCGATGGCGCGGTGGTTGTATTTTGTGGGTCTTCCGGGGTAGAGCCTCAATCAGAAACAGTCTGGCGTCAGGCTGATAAATATCACGTGCCGCGCATGGTTTTCGTCAATAAGATGGACCGTGCCGGTGCGGATTTTGAACGTGTTGTGGGTCAGATCCGCAAACGTTTGGGCGCTACCTGTGTACCGATTCAACTGAATATTGGTGCAGAGGAAAATTTCCGTGGCGTCATCGATTTAATCAAGATGAAGTCCATCAACTGGAATGCAGAAGATATGGGTATGACATTTACCTATGAAGACATTCCGGCTGAACTTGCTGATAAAGCAGAAAAGTACCGCACCGAGATGATCGAAGCGGCTGCCGAAGCGTCAGAAGAACTGATGGAAAAGTACCTGGAAGGCGAAGAGCTGACCGAAGAGGAAATCCGTCAGGGTCTGCGTACCCGCGTACTGAACAACGAAATAGTTCTGGCTACCTGTGGTAGTGCTTTCAAGAACAAAGGTGTTCAGGCCGTTCTTGATGCTGTTATCGAATACCTGCCGGCGCCAGTAGACGTTCCGGCCATTGATGGTGTGCTCGATGATGGCAAAGAAACGCACGCAGAACGTCATGCAGATGATGACGAACCGTTCTCGGCGCTGGCATTTAAAATTGCTACAGACCCGTTCGTGGGCACCCTCACGTTCTTCCGTTGCTATTCAGGTGTGGTAAACACCGGTGACACTGTTTACAACCCAGTGAAAGCAAAACGTGAGCGATTTGGTCGTATCGTGCAAATGCACGCGAAAGACCGCGAAGAATTAAAAGAGGTTCGTGCTGGTGACATCGCCGCCGCAATCGGACTGAAAGACGTGACCACCGGAGACACCTTGTGTGATCCGAATCATGTTATTACACTTGAGCGTATGGAATTCCCTGATCCGGTAATTTCCATCGCCGTAGAGCCAAAATCTCAGGCAGACCAGGAAAAAATGGGTCTTGCGCTGGGTAAACTGGCTGCAGAAGACCCGTCGTTCAAGGTGAAAACCGACGACGAAACCGGCCAAACGATTATTTCCGGTATGGGTGAACTGCACCTCGATATTATTGTCGACCGTATGAAGCGCGAATTTAAGGTTGAGTGTAACGTGGGTAAACCCCAGGTTGCTTATCGTGAAACCATTCGCAGTAAGGTCGAAGCGGAAGGTAAGTTTGTCCGTCAGTCAGGCGGACGTGGACAATTTGGTCACGTCTGGCTGCGTATCGAGCCACAGGAAGAAGGTGCAGGCTACGAATTCGTTAATGAAATCGTTGGTGGTGTTGTACCAAAAGAATTCATTCCTGCGGTAGACAAAGGAATTCAGGAGCAGCTGCAAAATGGTGTCCTGGCAGGGTATCCTGTACTTGATGTAAAGGTTACTTTGTTCGATGGTTCGTACCATGATGTTGACTCTTCTGAAATGGCGTTTAAGATCGCCGGCTCTATGGGTTTCAAGAAAGGTTGTGCTGAGGCAAATCCAGTATTGCTCGAACCCACTATGAAAGTTGAAGTAACCACTCCAGAAGATTGGATGGGTGATGTTGTAGGCGATCTGAATCGTCGTCGCGGCATGATCGAAGGAATGGAAGACGGAATTGGCGGGATCAAAATTGTTCGCGCGAAGGTTCCGCTTTCAGAAATGTTTGGGTATGCCACCGATCTGCGTTCACAAACGCAGGGTCGCGCGTCATACTCTATGGAGTTCTTCAATTACTCTGAAGCGCCTAGCAATGTTGCAAAAGCGATTATCGAATCAAGAAACTAAATCTTAATGAAGGTTCGGTCCGGTCTGTATTGGGTCGGACTTTTAACTTAGGAAACGAGAAAAATGGCAAAAGAAAAGTTTGAACGTACGAAACCCCACGTAAACGTGGGTACTATCGGCCACGTTGACCACGGTAAAACCACTCTGACCGCTGCGATCACTACTGTACTGTCTAAGACTTACGGTGGTTCAGCTCAGGCTTTCGATCAAATCGATAACGCGCCTGAAGAAAAAGCACGTGGTATCACCATCTCTACTTCACACGTAGAATATGACACGCCTACTCGCCACTACGCGCACGTAGACTGCCCAGGACACGCTGATTACGTTAAAAACATGATCACTGGTGCTGCTCAGATGGACGGCGGTATCCTGGTAGTTGCGGCGACTGATGGTCCTATGCCACAGACTCGTGAGCACATCCTGCTGGGTCGTCAGGTTGGTATCCCTTACATCATCGTATTCATGAATAAATGTGACATGGTTGATGATGAAGAGCTGCTGGAACTGGTTGAGATGGAAGTTCGTGAACTTCTGACTGAATACGAATTCCCAGGCGACGATCTGCCAGTAATCAAAGGTTCTGCTCTGAAAGCTCTTGAAGGCGACGCAGAGTGGGAAAAGAAAATCATTGAACTGGGTGAAGCACTGGATTCTTATATTCCAGAGCCAGAGCGTGCTATCGATAAGCCGTTCATCCTGCCAATCGAAGACGTATTCTCAATCTCAGGCCGTGGTACTGTTGTAACTGGTCGTGTTGAGCAAGGTATCATCAAAGTTGGTGAAGAAGTAGAAATCGTTGGTATCAAAGATACTACCAAGACTACTTGTACCGGTGTTGAAATGTTCCGTAAGCTGCTTGACGAAGGTCGTGCAGGTGAGAACGTTGGTGTTCTGCTGCGTGGTACTAAGCGTGACGACGTTGAGCGTGGTCAAGTACTGGCTAAGCCTGGTTCAATCACTCCTCACACTAAATTTGAAGCGGAAGTATACGTACTGTCTAAAGATGAAGGCGGTCGTCACACTCCATTCTTCAAAGGTTACCGTCCACAGTTCTACTTCCGTACAACTGACGTAACTGGTGCTGTTCAACTGCCAGAAGGCGTTGAAATGGTAATGCCAGGTGACAACCTGAAATTCGAAGTTGACCTGATCGCGCCTATCGCGATGGAAGAAGGTCTGCGCTTCGCAATCCGTGAAGGTGGTCGTACTGTAGGTGCTGGTGTTGTTGCTAAAATCATCGAGTAATCGTTGATAGCTTCAAGCTAGTCCAAAAAAAGGTCGCGCAAGCGGCCTTTTTTTATGCCCGCAATTAATCGATACATATGGCAGAGTGAATGCATTTTCGATTAATAGGGGTAAATACCTATGTCCATAAAATAGTCAAAAGACAATACTCATCAGGTAAACAACAAGGGGTTCCTGATGAAAAATCTAACTAAAAAAACACTACTCTCAATCACTGTCGCCTGTGCTCTTCCTATGGCACCAGTGTCTGCAAAAACGTTTGATATCGCATTAGCGGATAAACTCGCAGAAGCGCCAGAACAATTACAACAAGTCATCGTTACTTTCGACGGTACCGGACCGGTAAGTGCTCTACAGCTTGATGCGCTTGCTGCGTTGGGTGTTTCTCAAGGGGTAAAACTACAGAACTTACCTATCGTTGGCATACTGGCCACTAAAACGCAGGTTGAAGCACTCTATGCTCGTGATGATGTAGTGTCAGTTTATGACAATGCTCAACTCGAATTAGAAAATTACGAGTCTACTGAAATCACAGGCGTACAGGCTATGCGCGCTGATCGTAACCTTCGTCACAATGGTGTGCCGTATTCAGGCCGTGGAATTGGCGTAGTAGTGAATGACTCTGGCGTAGATGGCACACATTCAGACATCGCTTATCCTGATCACGTTGTACAAAACGTACTTGCCCAGACGAATCTGGCAAGCTTCAGCAGTATTCTTCCCATCACCTACCAGGAGAATGTCGCGAATAGTGATATTGGTGGCGGACACGGCAGTCATGTTGCTGGTACGGTTGGCGGCAACGGTGCACAAAGTAGCGGCCTACATTCCGGGGTAGCGCCTGGTGCTGATATTATTGGTTACGGCTCTGGTGCAGCGCTTTTTATCCTAGATACGCTTGGCGGCTTTGACTATGCGCTTACCCATCAATTTGATTATAACATCCGCGTTATTTCAAACTCGTTCGGCAATACCGGTGATGTAGGTACGCCGTTTAATCCGGATGATCCTACAAACGTGGCTACCAAAGCGCTTGCTGATCGCGGCATCATAACGGTTTTCTCGGCGGGTAATTCAGGTGCTGGTGAGTCAACGATTACAGGTAACTTCAAAAAGGCACCTTGGGTTATTACCGTAGCAGCAGGCGATAAAGAGGGCAATCTGGCAGACTTTAGTTCTCGGGGTGTCGATGGTAAGGGGGGCGAAGTGGTTGTTGATGGCGAAGTGTTTACATGGGAAGACCGTCCAACGGTTACCGCACCTGGTGTGGATGTCATTTCGGTGAGAGCGTCAACATCCAGTTTAGGCGGACTCAGCGCCCAGGATGATGCTGCCATGATTGAGCCTCAGCATCTGCCCTTCTATACGGTTTCTAGTGGTACATCTATGGCAGCACCGCATGTGTCAGGGATTGTTGCACTGATGCTCGAAGCTGATCCTAATCTGCAATGGTTTGACGTTAAACGTATCCTTCAAGAAACGGCTACCCCCATGGCTGGACTTGCTGCCTGGGAGGCCGGTGCAGGCTATGTGAATGCACACGCGGCAGTGAGTGCAGTGGTTAACGGGGAAGAGGTTTTCGGCGATACGCTGAAAATAGACCGCGAGTTTAACGCTTATGCCAATATCACTGAAGGTGACAGTTTTACCCTTGAAACTACGTATGTGCCAGTAGGCGAGAGGCCCACAGAAACATTCATTGTTGCAGATAATGTTTCCATGGTGCTGGCATCTGCATCAATTGAAACCGGTACCGCTTTTGTTCTCGAAGATCCTGCAGGTAACCGTTATGGTTCAGGAATTGGCTTGCCTGCACTGGGTTCTGCCGTAGGTACATCTGCACCGGGCATGGCTGGAACCTGGAAATTGTATAGCAGCGGTATTGGCAGTATCAGTGGTGTATCTGTCGATCCCCTTGGTGTCACAAATGGCCTTGGTGTGCCGAGCACAACAGAGGTGAATATCCGCTTGCTCGAGACCGCTGGATATACTGGCCTAGACGATGTCGATGGCCATCCAGCACAAAGCTACGTGGAATATGTTGTAGGTAAGCACTTGATGGACGGTACGGCTGATGGATTCAAGCCAGACAGTTTTATCAGCCGGGTTGAACTTGCCGATGCATTGTCGCTTTCTTCAAGCTTGCGTCAAACTTTGACCGGCAATAACAGTACATTCAGTGACGCTGGAGAATTTGGCGCAGTCTTAAACAGCGTATCTACGCCTGGGACGCTGCTATCAGACCGTGTACAGTCGATGAACCCTGTCATGCTCACAGACTCGGCATCGGTATTCGGAAGCGATGATACGGTTAGCCGTGAAGCGCTGGCTTATTCACTGGTTCAGGCTATGGGATTACAAGAGGCGGCAGAAGCGTTTGCTCCAGAGTCTCCGATTGTTGCCATTGTTTTTGGCGAAGCGATTGAAATTGATGATAGCGCCGAAATTTCACCTTCCATGCGAGGCTATGTGCAGCAGGCATTGGCTTCAGGCATTATGCAGGTGTCGGTGTCAGTGAGTCAGGGCAGATTCGATTTGGAACCTACGGTTGCAGCATCGTTTGTACCAGATAATGCAGTAACCCGCGCCGATGTGGCTTTCAGTCTAACACTGAAAGATCAGCTGTAAGTTATTCAAGGAGGCCGGCTTTGCCGGCCAGCCTGATAAGCTCAGCAGAACTTGAAACATTCAGCTTCTTGTAAATATTGCTACGATGATTTTCAGCCGTTTTGAGACTCATCGTAAGCAATTCCGCTATTTTTTTGCTGGTATTACCGGCTGCCACGAGAAAGAACACTTCACGTTCTCTGCGGGTAAGTACACTGAGTGGACTAATGGTTGCCGGTGACGTCTCTGCGGTTAATGATTCCAATCCCGGAAAAATTTGTTTACCTGCAGCGACCTGTTTAATCGCCTGAACCAGCGCATCAGCAGAGGTTTCTTTCTGCAGATATCCCTTGGCACCAGCATCGCGCATTGCTTCCATATATTCCCGTTCGTTATGCATCGACAGCACTAGAATACGTGTCATCGGCCGTTGTGCGAGTATTTTGTCGATTGCCACGAGACCGCTCATTTCGGGCATGGAGATATCCATCAATACCACATCTGGGCTCTCGGTCAGCACGAGATTAATTAAACTGACACCATCGCCACATTCTCCAATCACTGTAAAATGGCCGTTGGCCTGTAACATTTGGATCAGGCCCTGGCGCATGATGACATGATCATCTGCAATGATAATTTTAATGCTCATAGGGGAATGGTTACTCTTGTCTGGGTGCCTTTTCCTGGGCGAGAAATAATGTTCAGCTTAGCGTCGAAGGCCTTAGCGCGGTCAGCAATGCTTGTCAGCCCGACGCCCTTTGCCACTTGCTCATAGTCAAATCCGTTGCCATCGTCATGGATCTCTAGCAATAGCGAGTTGTAACTGCTTTGCAAGCTCAGGGAAATATGCGCAGCTCCACTATGCTTCAATGCATTTGTAAGTACTTCCTGGGAAATTCTAAATACCAGCGTGCTTAGGTCGTCGGCGATATCACTATGAAGCTGAACCTGACAGTCGCATTGCATATCGGTGTCTTCAAATAATGAACGGCACAGCCACTTTAGTGCCGGCTTTAGGCCCAAGTCGTCAAGAATGGTTGGGCTCATCATTCGTGAAAGATGTCTCACATCTTCCAATGCCATATTGGCTATTTCTGCAAGCTCAACAAACTCAGGATCACGATTGCCTAACGTGCTCAATCGGCGAGTGAGAGCGGTAAGCAGTTGGCCAATCCCATCGTGAAGCTCACGGGAGAGGTTGGCTTTATCGGCTTCTTGCTGAGCCCACAGCCGCTTAGCCATACTGGTAAGCTGAAGCTGCTCCTCATCTATCCGTTGTTTGAGGAAGGCTTGTTGCTTAAGTATATCGGAGATGATGTCCTGTTTATCGTTGCCCAAGATATGCAGCCCTGTATTGTTTTGCCTGTTCTTCGTTGAGTTGTAAAAGCCAGTCTTCAAGGCTTTTTTGCATCAGTTGCTGGCTACCTGCGTCACCTAATACACTGTAGTACAAATGACTGCGCCAGAAATCAGGATGGGCAGCCAGTGCTTGCTTAAGCGCGTTTGACACATCTTCTCCACTGCGGGCTTTGAGGTACAGTAATTGTAAGTAATACTGATAATAAATGGGCTTCATCAGCGATGAGGCACGTTTCATGAGGTCGCTGTCTTTACCTAACGCTAAGCGTTGTTGAAGATCGAGCGCAATCTTTATTTCTGTGAGTACCGGTATATTTCCTGGAAACAGAGTTTGCATGGTATCTCGTTCGGGCGCTGAAGATACGCCCTCAGTTTCAATGCTTAATGCCACTTTTAGCCAGGTTAGCATGGCGGTCTGTTCGCTCATCTGCGCAGTAATAAATGACTCAGCATCATTGATTTGTTCACTCAGGCAGTCAAAGTCAGCGATCATCAAACACACCTCACCATGCCATAATTGAATTTCAGCCTGGGAGCGTGGGTCTGTCGTTTCCAATGCCAGCGCCTCAGCCTGTTGCAGTGCTAATGTGCTGGCTGTTAAATCGCCCCTGGCAAATTGTAGATAACTGAACAGCAGATGATTAATCATCGCTTCCTGCTGCATGTTCCCTGAGATTTCTCCGGATGTGTTCTGCAGTAATCTGCTGGCGGCGATCCAGTCTCCTTTCACGAGGGAGAGCTGGGCAATATTCTGTTGAGTGCGCACCACATGTGCCTTGTCTTGAGCAGAAATGAACTGATTAAGCGCCTGTTGCCAATAAATATCGGCCAGAGAAAAATCGCCGGTGAGAAAATGCATGAAAGCCACATTGCTCATGCTTGCCGCTTTTTCACTTCGATTACTTTCCTGAACACGTATGTCCAAACCACGCTTATAATAAGTGAGTGCCTTGGCGTACTGTCCCTGTTCCTCGTAAAGGAAACCAAGGGTATCCAGTACATGGGCTAATTCTTCGTTGTCGCCCAGCTCAGCGAGAATGTCTGAAGCTTCGTTGAGTGACGCTGCCGCTTCATCATAGTTGCCGAGCACCGCCGCGGCGTTGGCTAAGTTCGCCAGCGTTGTTGCTCGCTGCGCCGGGTAATCGTTAACAGTGCGAAATGCCAGCGCATCAGAAAAATACTTGCTGGCGGTATCATATTCGGCCAGCCTTAAGTGGGCGACTCCAAATGCATTTAGCACCAATCCCTGGCCTTCATGATCTCCACGAGTTCTGAAAGCCACAAGGGCTTTGGTTAGTTCATGATTGATGGCATCACTGATGTCGCCGTTAATGATTTTTATTCTGGCCAGCTCAAACCAATATTGGCCTTCGCCTGGCGCCTGCTGGGTTGCTTGCTCATAGGCGTGGGCAGCCGCATCCATGTCTCCCGACCATTCCATTACCATACCTAGCTCAACTAAAAGGCTGGCGCGATCTGGATAGCGCTTATTGAGTTCAGTAGTGGTGCTTATGGCAAGTTCAAGATCGTCGTTCGCGAGTGCTCTTATGTATTGACCACTGAGGGTAAAGAATGGGTCAACGTCAGGCAGGCTAAACAATACATCAAGATATTCTCGACAGGCACTGATGTCATTTTGATTAAGAGCCTGACGGGCTGCAAAAAGCCATCCGCCGGGGTAGGTCGGGGCGGCTTCTTTTAACTGAAATAATGCGGCACTGCTGTCAGCTTGGTTAAACCGATCACTATCGAGGAAATAGCTCGATATGAATGCTGTGTCCTGCTTAGATGTGACTGTTGTGGATGAAGAGGTGAGAAGGGCCTCACTGAGTTGGCTGGCAAATGCTTGTGCGTCGGCAGACAACTGCTCGATTGAAAAGGGTTGGGTGAAATCAAACAGTACGCTATCTGCAGGCATACTTCTGCCGGTGGCCCGAATCACCCAATGTGTCGCGCTGGCTTCGGATGCATCAACATTAACGACAATATCTGCACTCATGGTAGTGGCAAGGTCGACCCGATCATGCTGATTGATGAACGGCTGTAGCGATAGATTCTTGGCAACTTCAAAGGTCGTATGTTGATCGATGACGTCAATCTCCGGGGATGTACTCAAAGGCAGTGCGACCATGGCGTTAATGGTTTTCAGTACCGGTACATCATCAGCAGCTAATAGCAGCAATCGCTTTGTACCCGATGTTGTTACTGGCGGTACTGAGTCTGTGGAGTAAAACTTAAACACCATCAGCATCAGGTATATTGAAGCGAGAATTACCGCCCCGACAACTAAAAATGAATAGGTGTTCACTTGATAGCTTCCGTCTTTAATTGACGGGAAATCACTATATTGCGGCCTAGCCTGAGGCGAATGGCTGGTCAATTTGCTGAGTAATTTACGTTCAGCATTCAGGCTTCGCTTATCCGCCGTTGTGTTTACAGTAACAGCGTCGAGAACCTGTTCAAGCACTTTGCCAGCAGAATAAATCTCGGAGGTCGCTGACGCCTTACCCGTAGCGATGACTTCAGGTGCGGTGAATGCAACATGACCGCTGGTGTGTTCATTCTGGCTGGCCTCGTGACCGATACCAAAATCAATTAACAGCAGCTCATCGTGTTCATCAATGAGAATGTTATCCGGTTTGATATCGCCATGGCTGATACCGGCAATGTGACAGGCCATGAGTGCATCAAGTAATTGATCCCGCCATACTTGATAACGGGCTAACGATACTGGCTTTTCCATGCGCAGATAAAGCGGGTTACCCGGCACAAACGACATGGTGAAAAAGGCATCGTTAAAATGGGTGTAGACGTCGTGAATGCGAATGATGCGGGGATGTTGTAACTTTCTACCTATGTTCACTTCGTTGCGAAGCACCTCCATGCCGGCAGGGTTCGTATTCGCGTCGGGAATGTACTTCAGCGCAACATCGGTTTGGAGCAACATGTCATAGGCAAGGAAAACACTGGCTTGAGCGCCTTTTCCAAGCTGACGGATGACCTTGAAACGATCAGACAGGACTAAACCTGCCTCCGGTAAGGAAGCGTTTTGCAATTGTTGTGTATGTAGTGCATCCGCTTGGGAAGCACCTTTATTATTATTATGCAAAACTTACCCTGTAATTGCCCAGTGGGGCACCTGTCAGGATTGACGTATCAGGTTCAGTTTATGTTCGATAGAGTGGAATAACAATCGCAAAGATAATAAATCAGCAATCTGTCGCGCGAAGGCAACTTCGTTTTCGGTGAAATACTGCCTACCGGAAATGTTGTCACCATATAGCACGCCAATGACATTGGACTCGTCAAAAAGGGGGATGCAAACGGCTGCCTGAATTCGATTCGCGATAACGCTTTGCTGCGTATTGTAATCGTCAAGCTGCATGATATTACCCAGTGCAAGCGGTTGCTTCTGGGATATGGCATTCCTTATTACGGTTCGACTGCCGGTAAATCGGCTTTCATCCATCCAGGGTTGGTAGCCCGTAGCCTGCGAAATATTCGCATCGTTATCGCAAAGGAGTACCGCAGTTCGTTCACAACGAAGCGTTTGAGCGAAACAGTTTTGCGCCATGTCGATGAGTGACTGGGTGTCCGCGCAATCAGAGAGCGCAGACTTCAGTGCTTTGAGTCTGGATTGCTGCCAGATATCAAGCGAAGCAGCCTGCATTTCAGAATCAACACTGGTGGTTGTTAGCTCACACGCTACCGGACCAAAGTGTAAAACAACAGAGGAATCCAGCATCAACGACGAAACGGATTTTCCATGGATAAAACAACCCGTGGTACTGGTATCCTGGAGGCTCCAGCGGTCGTCATTTTGGGCAATCAGAATGGCATGCTGACGTGACACCTGAGGATGAGGGATAACAATATCAGCTAGTTCACTGCGGCCGAGAACATAATGTCGTCCCGGCATCAGTGTTCTTTGGGTGACAATCCCATTTTGTTCAGCAAGGGCAACCTGCAAAGGCATAATTATCTGCTCCGGTCAGATTACATTACCCGCAGGGCATACCGTAAACTGGAGAATTTTGACTTCAGTTCACCTTCAACATTTACCAGCGTATCAGACGCTTGCCATACATCAGGCATTGCACCAGCAGGAGCCGCACTGATAAGGCTTACCAGACTGTCTACTTCTTCCAGTGCACTATCAAAATCCTGATCAGACACGGCGAAAGACAATAAAGTCATGCTATGTTCAATGGCTGCAAGTGTAACTGGCTGGATAAGGTTGCCATGCAGAGATAGGAAACTCTCAATATCTGATACCTTGTCACTTACAATATTGGCAGGTGTGCGGGTATCTAGCATGATCATAAAATCAGAGAATTTACCCGTGTTGCCTCTGGCCCGAATACTGCCGGCAGAAACCAGCGTGGTCATGTCAGTGAATGTACCATCAGCGTGAGAGGTAAATAGACGCAGCGGTAAATCAGGGGTGTAATGAATAGCTTTGGTATATAGCTCTACTGTTGCCACGCCTTCAAACGCAAAGCCGCTGTCAGGATCGGGGGTAATAGACACCACAACGGGAAACGCAGTTGTGGGCGAGACGAGCAGCGAATTCAGACGCTCAGTAATAGATAACGCATTGGGGGAGAGCATTTCAGCGCTAATAGTGAATGTTTCAGGATTCAGTCCTACGACTTTTTCAAACTCGATGGAAAGGTCGACGGCAATTGTGTCAGTTACCTGGATAGAGGCGGTGACGGCGTTATCAGAATAATTTAGCGTTTGGGGCAATACGACGTCGGCTTTTGCCGCCGATACCAAGGTAAAACACATCGCCGCTACGGCGGTGAGCGATCGCACAATGTTTGTTTGCATATTATCACCTCATTAAAAACGGTTTACTTAATCACGTCCGGTGCAGCACTAAAACGGGCTGCACCGGAAACTAACTCATTGATAGTATTGAGTGTAAAAGCGTGAAGCCAACACGGCATAATGTGCGCGTGTTACCGCTTCTTCAGGTGAGAATGTGGCAGTGAAAGTAGGCGATAAATCAAACGCTCCCTGTTCAATACCAAACTCAACGTTAACCAGTGACAAGTCGATGGCTAACTGTACATACCCTTTTAATTCATCAGGGATGCTGTCCTGATCGGCCAAAACTATTTGCTCTCCTCTATATTCAACGACTATATCATTGATAGGATCAAATGTTGTAGCTGAATTTTCGAGCCCTAACATTTGTACAAATGAGTAAGCCGCATCGAGTTTGGTATATAAACCGTTGCTATCAGCAGTGCCTGAAGGCGAGAGCAACAGCGGCGCCTGTGAACCTGTCATGTCTTTGAGTGCCGCACCAGGACTTAATACCGCTTCCATAAATGGACGGTGCGCAGCAGGCACCCCAGAAGCTGCTGGCAATGGTTCGTTTAACAAATCTCTATATTGTCTTACCGCGCCGCCCATGGTCGCGTATTTAGCAAATCCGCTGCGCTTCAACCGCGTTTCCGGGAAGAATTTGCGGTGATTCAAACCGTCAACCAGACGTTCACTGATAGCGAACTCAATAGCACCGGCGTACGGGTGGCCTTCAACGTCATCGAGACCCTGGAAACCACCTGATATCTCGTAAGTGACATCAACAGAAAAGTTTTCAGGCAGGCCCGGGCCATTTGTTAACCCAAGTGGATCGGCCGTTACGCCAGATAGTGATGTTAGGCCATATACATAAACGCCCCACGTTCCCGCCATGCCTGGCGCAGACACGCGCATGCTCTCAGTCAGTACCGGTGTTGTCAGGTTGCCAAAATATTCTGTACCGTCAGGAGCAACCAGTACCAGTTTGGTCAGGTTGGCAAGGGTACTACTTGCAGCCTTAACCAGCGCCACGTCTTCGGCCACTTCGAAATATTGAATTTCTGGTTCGCCCACAGGGGAATAAAATACATCCAGTGTGGTCACATCATCAGAAGGGGTTGTTAATGCATTGGTATTGAAGGTTTTGTCTTCGAGATTATTCACTGTGACGTCATAGTTCATGTCGTAATTCAGCGAGGCGGCAACGGCAGCTTTAGCATTAACATAACCCGCACCCACTTCCCAGCGCTCATAGCCAGGCATGTTGGTGGCAGATTCTTGGAGTAACTTTTTGATGGTCAGGTTATCCAGTTCAGGGTTCGCTTCCAGCATCAACGCAATGATACCGGCTACATGGGGCGTAGCCATTGAGGTACCGGAAATCATGGTGTAGAAAGGAATGTATTCAGGCTCAATGGCTGCAAGATCAGCGTCCCCGCCGTTGGCGACCAGGTTAGTGGATGCCCGGGTAGAAATGATATCTACGCCGGGTGCAACAATGGTGACGTCATTGTTGTAGGTCCACTCTGTGCCGTCTGGCATCGTAAACGTACCTGATTCAGACGCTAAACCCCGGGATGAGAAATCGGCAAGTTTTCCTGTTTTATCACCAGCACCAACAGAGATGCCCCAGGGAATTTGTGCATAAGGATTGTGTGAGTCTTCACCTGGGCCAGAGTTACCCGCTGCAAACACACTCATGATCCCTAATTTGTGTGCTTTATACGTGGCCATAGAAACCGGGCCAAGTGGATCGTATTTACCACTGGAACCCCAGGAATTACTGATCACTTTTATGGGGCTGTCATAGCTGTAGAGATTGCTGATAGCAAAATCAAAACCACCCAGTGAGTCGAGTATTAATACGGCGCCGCCGGAGCCATAGCCAATAAGATCAGCATCAGGCGCTGCGCCTTGGTGTTTACCATCAGACATCATGCCTGTACCGGCAATGGTTCCAGCACAATGTGTGCCGTGACCGGAATTGAGATCGGTATTCGGCTGTCCAGTTAAGGTAAAGCCGTTGGTCACGCCAGTGAGAGATAATGCAGATGCGTGTGTAACGGCCTGAACATTTTCGACAACCTTGTCGCCAAAGAATAAATCCTGGTGGGTGGCATCAATACCCGAATCATTCACCATGATGGTTACACCTTTCCCTGTGTAAGCCATACCATTTCGGCTAATGAAATCTTCACTTTGCAGTTGGTCGACCCCAGTGATTTGTCGGGATTCTTCGTTGTAGAACTTGACCGGGCGGTTGGCAAAAACAGACCGCACACCGTCCATGGCCGCGATCTCAGAAATTTGCGCTTTTGTTGCCAGCACACCAATGATTGGCAGGGTGTTGAACTGAACGCCCTCAGTAATCCCGAGGTCAAGGAGCTGCTGAAGTTGGGTTTCAGCCAAAGGATCTAATTGCTCGTAGGTAACCACCGCCATGACGGGCTGGTTGTCTGCTAAGGTCAGCAGGGTTTCCTGTAATTGTTCGCCAATATAAGCATCAGCAAGTGCATCTTGTGCAGGAAGTGTTATCATCGCCGCCGCTAAGGCTGAGAGGGTAAATTTTTTCATCTTCGTCGCTCCACCACATGTTGTTTACTGGCCGTTACAGATGGCCTTGTCGTTGTTATGCTTCCAGTGTCGCTGTTTGGTTTTTGCGCCGCTATAGGGGGTTACACCCAGATCACCATGTCACTAGAGCAATAAGGACGCTATGACGGTTGAAGTTGAAACATTCTCTTAACAAAGCTGCGTTACTTTGAGCTGTTGATAAATAAAGTGGTGTTTGCCATGCGCTTTGACTCTATAAAATCCCGTCTGATGCTAATGACCTTGATCTGTGTTGTTGGTATGACACTGTTAGTGCTGAATCAGCACGTATTCACTAAGCACTTGTTCAAGCTTCACGAGCAACATAACTTACTGCTGCATCTCGAGCAGGAATTGTTGCAGCTCAGGCGCCACGAGAAAGACTTCCTTTTGCGCCATCAAATGGACTATTACCACCGGTTTACCGCGCGCTCTGAGCGCTTCGCACAAGATTTGGTGAGGTTGTCACCTCTGCTAGAAGATTACGCGCTTCCTGTTGAGCAAACAGGCGTTCTTGCCCAAAGCATGGACGACTACCAGCGCCTGTTTCAGAAAGTGGTCACCTTGCAAAGCCAGATTGGGCTCACCCGGCAAAGTGGCCTGCAAGGCAAGCTCACTGAAATTGAAACCAGTATGGAGCGGGATGCGTTTTTTGATTACGGAAAACCGGCTTATCAGCAAAAGGTAATTCTTCAACTGGCTACCCGTAATTATTTACTGACCCACGAAGGCTTTTACCGTCAGACAGTGGCTCAAGCCTTAGAGCAACTTCGTCAGTCTGCGGCTATTAGCAATAATAAGGCGGCGGGGGTTTTAATTGATAATTACGCGAGTAACTTTAATCAACTTTCTGAAGCCATATTCTCTATGGGGTTGAGTCACAACGAAGGTCTTCGCGGTGAATTCCGTCGCCAGGCCCACGATGTGGAAGACAAACTGAATAGTATTGAAGTGGCACTGCAACCGCTAATCGAAGCACAACAACAGCAGGTGCGGGTTTATAGCCTGTCTATTGCCGCTGCTACGTCGCTGGCGCTTATCTTGTTGTTGGTGAAAAGTTTTGCCACATTTCATCGTGCCTTTGCTAATTTCGTCATGTTCTTTTACCGTTGTAAGCGGCAATATCAGAAAATAGACACCCGTCAGCTGGGATTTGCTGAGTTTAAGTCTCTGGCGGAGCTTGCCAATGAGATGGTTGAGTCGCGCCGCGATATTGAAAAGAAACTGGCTAAAGCTGAAGCAAAACTCGAAGAACATAACACGCCTGCCAACTAGCAGGTACGATAGAAAAGGTTTTAACAGGATATGAAATATACATCACTAGGTAATAGTGGCTTGCAAGTGTCAGAAGTATGTTTAGGCACCATGACCTGGGGCATTCAAAATACACAGCAAGATACCGATGCTCAGATGGCCGTTGCGTTGTCGTCAGGCGTTAACTTTCTCGATACCGCTGAAATGTATCCGATTCCGCCGAACGAGCCGACTTCCGGCGATACAGAGCGTCAGCTAGGTGATTGGTTAAGTCGCAACCAAAACCAGCGTGATGAACTCATTATTATGACCAAGATCGCAGGTAGTGGTATTCGCTGGATTCGTGACGGCGATATTATTAATGCTGAGAATATTGCTGCGGCCATTGAAGGTTCGCTTCAGCGCTTACAGACCAGTTACATCGATGTATATCAACTACACTGGCCAAATCGCACTTCTCCTCATTTCGCCAAGCACTGGCCTGGCATGGTTAACCCCACGAAAACGAACCGCGAGCAAGAAGTAGAAGGGATGCGCAATATTCTTACTGGTCTTAAAGCGGCTATCGACGCGGGTAAAATCCGTCATTGGGGCTTGTCTGACGATACGCCTTGGGGAATCCACACGTTTCTGCGTTTGTGTGACGAGATGAATATTCCCAAACCGGTATCGATTCAAAACGAATTCAGTTTGTTGCACGGGAAAGATTGGCCGTATTTAATTGAAATGTGTCACCTGGAAGGTATTGCTTATTTACCGTGGTCGCCATTAGCGACCGGTATGCTGGCAGGCAAGTACATGGATGGCGACAGACCAAAAGGTTCTCGCTGGACGTTTGTACAACGTCAGGGACTGTTTCGCGACAAGCAATCAGCTCATGACGCAACGAAGCGTTATGTTGAAATTGCAGGTCGTGCGGGTATCACACCTTCGCAACTTGCCTTAGCCTGGTGTCAGCAAGTGCCAGGGGTAACCTCTACCATTATCGGTGCAACCACCACCAACCAGCTCGAAGAAAATATAAAAGCGTTTGATATCACGTTGGACGTTGCCATTTTACGTCAGATTGACGAGGTTTACCGCACCTACCCACAACCATTCTAAATGATGGGTTAGTCATTTCACTGTCATAAATTCGCCATACACTCACTGCTATAAATTCAGTGAGTGTATGTATTATGGCGATTTCCCACACAGAAGTGGACGTACGCGTTGCGGCAGGTACGCCCCGTCAGTCTTCAAAGAACTGGTTTTTACTCCTTTCTCTTATTTATCTCATGTTGCTGGCTGTATCGATGATCGGCAGCGGCTTCAAACTGGCTACTGCTCATCATGCAAGCGGACTGTTCGAGTTTGCCTCCAACCCGGTAATGGGGCTTATCATTGGTATGGTCAGTACGGCGCTGTTGCAGTCGTCGAGTACAGTGACATCAATCATCGTTGCCATGGTTGCGGGTGGATTACCTATCACAGTGGCGATCCCCATGATCATGGGCGCAAATATCGGCACCAGCATTACCAACACGATTGTGAGTTTGGGTCATGTGGCTAATAAAAATGATTTCAGACGTGCCTTTCACGCGGCCACGGTACACGACTTCTTTAACGTTATGGCGGTAATGGTGTTTTTACCATTGGAGATATTTACCGGTTTACTGGAAAAGTCGAGCAGTTACCTGGTGGGTATATTCCATATGGATTCAGTGGTAGCGGTAGAAGGGATTAATCCGATAAAAGCTATCACTGCACCGGTGGTGAATATGGTTTCAGACGCATTAAGCTTTCTTTCCGCTGAGTATGCAGGGGTTATTAAAATAATCCTTGGGGTGATGCTAATTGTTGCCTCCATCACGTTTATGGGTAAAGTAATGAAAACGCTGATGGTAGGGAAAGCCAAAGATATTTTGCATACCAGTATTGGCAAAGGTCCGGTTTCTGGTATCGCCTCTGGTGCTGTGGTAACCGTGCTAGTGCAATCTTCTTCAACGACCACATCATTAATGGTGCCATTGGTTGGCAACGGCATTCTCAAAGCCAAAGATATCTACCCTTTTACCCTCGGCGCTAATATCGGTACGTGTATTACCGCTGTGATTGCTGCGCTTGCCGTTACCGGGTCGACCGCCGGTTTGGCAATGCAAATAGCTCTCGTGCACTTACTGTTTAACGTGTTTGCGGTAGTGCTGATATTTGGCCTGCCCATACTGCGTGACGTACCTTTAAAGCTGTCATCAGGACTGGCGAACCTGGCCGCTGAACAAAAATTATACGGTGCAGCCTATATTGCCGGACTATTTTTCGTCGTTCCGCTCTCTGTTATTTTCCTTTCGCGATAACTTTTTGCATGGCGCTGACTGTCCCGGTCAGCGTCAAATTGCGCCTCTTTTTGGTACTTCCTAACACGTTATTGAACTTTTTGCTTTAAATGGCAATGGATCGCGACCAATTCGCGCATTTTCGCCGAACTCTGCTATATACATAGTGCAGAGAGCCATGACTCACCACGCTCTAGTCCCTGAATCGTAAGACTTTGGTCGCAGCATCCATATTTTATGGAGTAATTCCCCACATTTTGTCACACAATGAATTTGTTTCATTGATGTTAAATTTTGGTTAGGGGCTGGTTGAGAACGTCATTTGACTGGTGTCCCTCTGAGAGATCCATTCACACACGTAAAATAAATCTGATTTTTGTAAAATTAATCGGGAGAGAACACATGTATACACGTATTGCAGCTTGTTGCGCACTGGCATTGGCAAGTACTCAGGCAAGTGCCTTTGATTTTAGTTTTAAAGGTATGATTAAAACAGAAGTCGTTGCGTCCACTGAAGGTGTCGGAAGTTACGGCAGCACTTATAGCCATGTTGCACCTACCCACGCTTTGAGAACTGATATTTTTAATGGAGCGCCTGCTACCGATCAGGAGACGAACTACCTAGAATCCCAATCGACGTCTTTCCAGGCAGCCCAGTCCCGTTTCTCCCTGAATATGAAGCACAATAAAATCCGTGGTGTGCTGGAACTTGATTTCATCGACGGTGAAGACGGCTTTACCAACCAAACCGCGCTGCAGGCTCAGGAGCCACGACTGCGCTTAGCGACCCTTTATTACGACTACAGCGATAACCTGACACTGTTTGCTGGCCAAAAATGGTCTACCGCGGCAGGTATAAAATCCAGCGGCAGCTATAACTGGGTGGGTAATGGTTTCCGCGCCGGTAATACAGGCTTCCTGGCGATGGAAGCCGGTGCGACCTATAAGGTTGATAACCTGACACTCACCGGCGCCGTTACGGGTAAAGGCCGTAACCTGAGCAGCAGCGGTGTAAACAACAATGAACTGGGCGGTATGCCTGGATTTGCAATCGATGCTAACTACAAAGTATCTGGCCATGTATTTGGTTTTGCAGCCCACGTTGCTGAGCTGCAATTTGAAGATGAACCCAGCTATGTTGGCGGCGGAAACCAAGACGCAAACCTCTTTAAAGTGTATACAACCCTGAACTTTGGAACAGTAAGTTTGAACGGTGAATACTACACCGGGGAAGCTCTGAATAACCAAAACGCTTTGGGTGTGGCGCCTGCGGTAACTATCAGTAGTGGTATGGTAAGTGAAAGCTTCTCGGAAAGTGGTTACATGCTATACGCGAGCTGGACACCAGCAGCAGGTCACAATATTAAAGTGGGTTACGGTAGTGCTTCTGTAGACTCGGGCGATCGCGATCGTTTGTCTGCAACCAGCCTGAATGAAAACAGCACGGCTTATATTAACTATGGTTATCAGGCCACAGAAGGGCTGACTACTTTTGCGCAGTTAACACACTTCGATACCGAGTATGGTTCAGACTACGAGAGCTTTACTACGGCCGTTATTCGCGCCGGTGTGGTCTTCAAGTTCTAACCTGTATTGGTGAGACAAGGTTCACCCTGTTCGTCCCTATAGCCAACATGAATCGGTGGCATAGCGGAAAAAAATGCAGGGTGTGCCGCTTTATTCCCCGGTCAGCCGGAGCAATGCGCAGGCAATCTGAACTAACCAGTTAGATCATGAGACTAAGGTACTATGTTTTTGTCTTAAAAGAGCAAAATCGCTAAGACCAAAGTCTCATTTTGCTTTATCAGGGAATAGCTACTCTGTTTAACAGACAATTATTACTGGATTAACATGACATCGGAGGCATAAATCCATGACTGCCAGCAAGACGTATCCTGTACCGGAAAATATTCTAGAACAAACACATCTGACTCAGGAACAGTACGAGAAGATGTACAAACAGTCGGTAGAAGACCCTGAAGGCTTCTGGGGCGAGTACGCTTCGACATTAGATTGGTACACGAATCCAACAAAAACTAAGAATACGCACTTTGGTGCAGACGACGTCTCTATCAAATGGTTTGAAGATGGCGAGATCAACGCCAGTTACAACTGTATCGATCGTCACCTGGCTGAAAATGCCAAGAAAGTTGCCCTTTTCTGGGAAGGTGATTCGCCAGAAGACAACGAAGAAATTACTTATCAACAACTGCACTATGAAGTATGTAAACTTGCTAACGGCCTGAAAAAACTGGGTGTTGGCAAAGGCGATCGTGTTGCGGTTTATATGCCAATGGTGCCACAAGCTGCCTATGCCATGCTGGCTTGTGCCCGTATTGGTGCTATTCACTCTGTTATCTTCGGCGGTTTCTCGCCAAACGCTATTGCCGACCGTATTAACGACAGTAAAGCCAAGGTTGTCATTACCTGTGACGAAGGCCGTCGTGCTGGTCGTTCTGTGCCGTTGAAAGTTAATGTAGACAAAGCGCTGGCAAACGGTGCATGCCCATCCATCACCAATGTTGTGGTACACAAACTGACTGGTGGTGATGTTAAATTTAACAGCGATGTGGATGTGTGGTGGGATCAACTGGTAGAAGATTGTTCTGCACAGTGCGAACCCGAAGTCATGAACGCAGAAGATCCACTGTTCATTCTTTACACCTCTGGTTCTACAGGTACACCAAAAGGCGTGGTACACACCACCGGTGGTTTCCTGTTGTATTCATCGATGACATTCAAGTATGCATTCGATTACCGTGAAGACGATATCTATTGGTGTACCGCCGACGTGGGGTGGATTACTGGTCACAGCTACATGGTTTACGGGCCACTCATTAACGGTGCATCACAGGTATTCTTTGAAGGTGTACCGACTTACCCTGACGTGCGTCGTATTGCCCAGGTTGTTGAAAAGTACAAAGTAAACAGCCTCTACACCGCTCCAACCGCAATTCGTGCGTTGATGGCACACGGTGAAGCACCGGTGGAAGGATGTGATTTGTCATCACTGCGCCTGCTTGGTTCAGTGGGTGAGCCAATCAACCCTGAAGCGTGGGAATGGTACTACCGTGTAATTGGTGAGAGCCGTTGTCCTATCATGGATACCTGGTGGCAAACTGAAACCGGCGGCATGATGATCACGCCTCTGCCGGGTGCGACTGCGCTGAAGCCGGGCTCTGCGTCCCGTCCATTCTTCGGTATTCAGCCTGCCTTGTTCGATGCCGACGGTAACGATTTGGAAGGCGCAGCTGAAGGAAACCTGGTTATCAAGGACAGCTGGCCTAGCCAAGCGCGAACTGTTTATGGCGATCACGAGCGTTTCATTCAGACTTACTTTAGTGCTTACAAAGGCGTTTACTTCACCGGTGACGGTGCCCGTCGCGATGAAGACGGTTACTACTGGATTACCGGTCGTGTGGATGACGTACTGAACGTTTCTGGTCACCGTTTAGGTACTGCGGAAATTGAAAGCGCGTTGGTTGCTCACCCTAAAGTGGCTGAGGCTGCCGTAGTGGGTTACCCGCACGATATCAAAGGTCAGGGCATTTATGTGTATGTTACACCGAATGAAGGCATCGAGCCTGATGATGAACTAACTAAAGAACTGCGTGCCTGGGTACGTCAGGAACTGAGCCCAATTGCCACGCCGGATATGATTCAGTGGTCACGCGGCCTGCCGAAAACCCGCTCTGGTAAAATCATGCGCCGTATTCTGCGTAAGATTGCTGCCAACGAGCACGAGCAACTTGGTGATACCTCAACGTTGGCTGATCCGTCGGTTGTTGATACACTCATCGAGGAGCGCTTAAACAAATAAGGGAAAATAATGATAACGCTGCTGATTGCTGACGACCATCCGCTATACCGGGATGCTTTGCGGGGGGCGTTATCGTTAACCCTGCCGGACCTTATCCTCAGAGAGGCCGGCGATCTGAACACCACGGTCGATATTCTTGAAAAAGAGGATATCGACCTGCTTCTCCTTGATCTCCACATGCCTGGCAGCCACGATATGTTTGGCTTGCTTCATATCCGCAAACTGTTCCCTGAATTGCCTGTTGCCGTGGTCTCCGGTACCGAAGATGCGACATTAATTTCTAAGATAGTCGGGGTAGGGGCGTTAGGGTTTATTCCGAAAACCGCTAGCTCCGGTGATATTGCGAATGCGGTACAGTCTATTCTTGATGGTGATATCTGGTTACCAGATTCGGTGAGCGAAGAGTTGGAAGAAGTCGATGAGGAATTTTCTGAATTGGCTGACCGAATAGCGACGCTCACGCCCTCACAATACAAAGTCCTTTGCTATATGCGGGATGGCTTGCTGAACAAGCAAATCGGCTACAATTTAGATATTGCTGAAGCGACCGTGAAAGCCCATGTCACGGCCATCTTCAAAAAGCTGGGAATTAATAACCGTACACAAGCGGTACTGATTGCCTCTCAGCTGGAACTAGAACCACCCAAGTAGTTTATTCTGCTGGCCGTTTGGCGGCGAGGATAAACTCATGCTCAGGGTCGACAATAAAGCGGCCGTTCATGGCTTCACGGCCAAATAACATCAGGTAGGTCATTTCCCGGCGATCTGTCAGGGTAAGCTGAATGCGCCAACGCTCGCCCGACATAACCACTTCGGTGTCGATAACGTAGCGACGTTCCAGTGTCGCAGTAGAGCTTTTAACCTTCTTTCGCGCCACGACCTTCGCTTCACGGCGCACGATGCTTTCCACGTTGTGAATGTCTGGGTGAATATCAAAACTCACCCACAGATCACCGTCACGCTCGAATTCATCAATGTTGTCGACATGAAGCGACGACGTTGTTGCGCCTGTATCCACACGAATGGTCAGATCATTTATGGTGAGCTCCGGTAAATCGCAATACTCCAGCGCGCCAATAAGTCGTTTTTGCTGTTCCATCAAATATCCTCTCGCTACGGCTGAGGCTGGTCGGTGGTTACGAGGTTATCCTGCAGTAACTCAACGTGCTCAGCAACGGTGTCGGGCTGCTTGAAGTAGCCGATGTGATAAATTGCTTCGCCTTCCTGGGCCAGCGGTATATTTTGCTTACCGACAATTACGCCGTCTGTCGGGCTGTACATGGTTTCTAAAATTTCGCCGTAGGGGTTTGAAATAGTCGCGAGTCTGTCACCCTTCGCCACATGATCGCCTAACTGCGAAATATGATTAACTAAACCGCTTTCCGGAGCACGAACCCAGCCGCTTTCCCGCGCAATAAAGCGTTTGATGTCGTGGCCCTTGCTGCGACTCTTATTCAGCATACCTACGTGGCGCATGGTGTTGATAATGCCTCGAACCCCCGCACGAATTGAAAATTCGTCATAACGCAACGCCTGGCCGGCTTCATACAGTAATATTTTCACACCGGCTTCGCTGGCTGATTGGCGCAGGCTGCCGTCACGCAAATCTGCATTTAATAGCACAGGAACACCAAATGCCTTGGCCATACCCAGTACTTCCGGGTCGTCCAGATTCGCACGAATCTGCGGTAGATTACTGCGGTGGATGGCGCCGGTATGAAGGTCGATGCCAATGTCGCACTTGCTCACGATTTCTTTAAAAAACAAATTAGCAAGGCGTCCGGCCAGGGAGCCTTTCTTACTTCCCGGAAAACTACGGTTTAAATCCCGTCTGTCCGGCAAGTAGCGCGATTGGTTTAGTACGCCATACACATTCACCATAGGCACTGCGATTAACGTGCCTCTCAAACGCTCAATGGCTTTTGAATGAATTAACCGTCCCACGATTTCAATGCCGTTAAGCTCATCGCCGTGAATCGCGGCAGAGACAAACATTGTCGGCCCTGGACGCTTTCCTCTTTTCACATAAACCGGAATACTCATATTGGTGGCCGTATACAACGGAGGCATCTCGAGCTCGATTTTTTTCGATTCCCCGGGACGAACGCTCTGGCCGCCAATTTCCAGAATATCTTCTGCCATTAACCTTTGCCTCTGGTGCGCGTATTGTGTGGTTTTGCTGACTTAGCGATAAAGTCGATAATCATGCCGGCAACATCTTTTTTCGTCGCAGACTCAATACCTTCGAGACCTGGAGATGAGTTCACTTCCATCACCACCGGGCCGTGGTTAGAGCGAAGAATGTCGACACCACAGCAGTTTAAGCCCATGGTTCTGGCGGCTGACACCGCCGTTTTACGCTCTTCCGGTGATAAACGCACCAGGCTTGCTGATCCACCCCGATGCAGGTTTGAACGAAACTCGCCCGGCGCCGCTTGCCGTTTCATAGCTGCGACCACTTTGTCTCCAACTACAAAACAACGAATATCTGAGCCGCCCGCTTCTTTAATATATTCCTGTACCAGAATACTGGCATTCAAGCCCATGAAGGCTTCAATAATGGATTCAGCGGCTTTTTGTGTTTCACCCAATACCACGCCAATGCCCTGCGTGCCTTCGAGCAGTTTAATTACCACTGGTGCGCCACCCACGTTCTTGATCAAGTCTTCAATATTGTCAGGGTGGTGAGCAAAACCGGTACGAGGCAGGCCAATACCTTTACGCGATAACAGTTGCAACGAACGCAGTTTGTCACGGGAACGACTGATTGCTACCGATTCATTGATGCTGTAAGTGCCCATCATTTCGAACTGGCGCACTACCGAAGTGCCATAGAAACTCACAGAAGCGCCAATGCGCGGGATAACGGCATCGTAAAATGGCAGGCGTTTACCTTTATAGCGTACCGAAGGTTTTGCACTGGTAATGTCCATGTAACAGTGCATGGTGTCGATAATGTCGACTTCATGGCCTTTTTCCAGTCCCGCTTCAAGTAACCGGCGAGTGGAATAAAGTTTGGGATTACGGGAGAGTATTGCGATACGCATAATAAAAATTTCACCTGTCGTGGTAAAGAGTGTGACCCTTGCGGAAACGTGCCCGACGGATCAACATGTTAATCTGATAATATAATACGAACCTCGAAAAAGAGGTGATATAATTTTTTGATTCATCGATAACTTTTATTTGTCGTTCTGTACTATCTGGATCAATTTCTCCGTAATCAACGATGCATGACCTCCACGAGCAGGAACTATGCCTTCAACAAATGACAAATCTTCTGCTGTTCAGGAACTTACCATGATGTGGCTGGAACAAATTTCTGCCTGGTTTATTACCTACCAGACCAATGTAATTTGGACTGTGGTAATGCTGCTTCTTTATCTGTTGATGACGCGTTTCGCCATTCCACGGCTTGAGAAAAATGTCGAGAAGAGCAAGCTTAAATCTTCGAGTGCACTGAAGGGGTTATTCACTGCCCGCATTCTCAGCGCCACGGTGACTTTAGCGCTCATTCTCATCGCCTGGGGTGTGGATATATCTGGCCTGTTGGTGTTGTCTACATCTATCCTCACGCTGCTAGGGGTAGCCTTGTTCGCAAACTGGTCGTTGATCAGTAACATCACTGCCTATTTTATTTTGCTGACTAACGTTACCTACCGTCGGGGTAACTATGTGCGCATTCTCGATGGCGACAATTTTATTGAGGGCTTTATTGCCGACATCAATTTATTCAGTACCCGCTTAGTGACGCAAGATCGCGAAACGGTGCTGTATCCCAATAACCTAATCCTTACCAGGCCGGTATTGGTGAACCCCAAAGGACGTTGGGGCACGCTGGGTAAAGTAACCGCGGCAAGCTCTCAGCCCGTTGCTGCAAGCGCCGAAAAAACCACTGAGCCTAGGCTTTAGCCTAGATTTCAGCCAGAGCTTTTGCAGCTCACCTACCGCGGCTTTACCCTGCTGTCTTTAATATTCCGGGAAAGGCTCTGTAATAAGGCTCTGAGCTTGGCAGGCTTAAGCGGCTTGGTCAGGTAATTTACGCCTTGTTCACGGCATTGAGCTATCAAGTCTTCTTCGTGATTTGCGGTAACCAGAGAAGCCGGTACCACAATGTCGAGATGTTGCCTGATAGCCTCTATCAAATCTAAACCATTCTGATCAGGACCAAGCTGATAATCCATTAATAGAATTTGTGGCGAGAAGATATCAGCCTGGCGAATGGCATCGTCCCAATTATTAGCAAGAACAACGGTAACGCCCCATTTTTCAAGTAGGGTTTGTAAAGCATCCAGGTTCTCTTGTTTGTCATCAACACATAGCACGCGTAATCCTCGGAAAGACTGAACGCGGGAGAGCTTTGTCGGGTCGCTGTGTCGGCGTGGTGCGGCTTTGCCCATCACCAGTGTGAAGCAACTGCCTTTACCGGCTTTGGAGCTAACCTGGATTTTACTTTGCATTTGCTGGCTAAGACGACGAACCACGCCAAGCCCTAAACCTACGCCGTGCTCAGTAGAGTCATGGGTACGATAAAAATCGCTGAAAATCATGCCCAGCTGCTCTTCTGAAATACCGATACCCGTATCTCTGATTTCAATTAAAACCCGATCTCCCCGTGGGCGTACGGTAAACAGCACTTTCCCCTTGGCAGTGTATTTTACGGCATTAGAAAGTAAGTTCTGCACAATACGATAAACGAAGGTTTTATCTCCCAGCACCCAGCAATCCCGCACCCGGGCACGAAGTTCTAAACCTTTCTCTTTTGCGCTCATTCGCATTTCGTCCAATAGCGGCGAAAGCAGGGCACTCAGATGAATGGCTTCGGTAGACGGCTTAAGTTCGCCCTGATCTAGTCGCGCAATATCAAGCAAGGTACCAATCAGCGCTTCACTGGAGGTTACTGAGTGATTGAGCTTAGTCACGATTTCTTTTACCGAGTCTGACACATCGGCCTCGTTTAGCGCGGTCACGTAAAGTTTGGCAGCATTCAACGGCTGTAGAACATCGTGACTGGCAAGCGCAAGAAAGCGGGTTTTACTGGCGTTGGCATCTTCCGCGGCCTTTCGCGCCCGAATAAGCTCTTTTTCCGCTTCGGAGCGCCGTTCAATTTCCAGCCTTAATTCCGCATTGATGGAATGCACTTCTTCCGTCCGCTTTTTAATACGTGCTTCCAGGTTTATGTTGGATTCTTCCAGTGCCTGCTGAATTTCAATATGGCCGGTAATGTCGTTAAAGCTGGTTACGAAGCCACCGCCTGGTAGCGGATTCCCGACCATTTCAATTACCCGGCCATCCACGCGCTGGCGGGTGAATCGGTGAGGCGTGCCGGAACGAAGGTGCTCCAGACGCTTTTCAATTTTTGCTTCCACATCGCCGGGGCCAAACTCTCCCCGCTCCGCGTTGTATCGCACCAACTTTTCTATCGGTGTACCTACAGCAAGCAACTCTTCAGGGTAGTTGTACAGCATGGTGTAACGCTTGTTCCATGCCACCAGGTTAAGGTGTTTGTCGATAACGCTTATCCCCTGATCCATATTCTCCAGAGAAGTGAGCAGGGCGGTCATGTTGAACTGCATGGCCTGGGTAGTGTCATCGAAGAAATTAATGATCTCTGTAAAGTCGAGCTTTTTACCTTTGAGGATTGAATCAATCAGGGCTTTGGCACTGGCGGCACCAATTACCCCGCCCAAAGCGCGTTCGGCAAAGGCCAGGAATGACTCATCCGGCGTTTCATCGCGGTTAATTTTACAGTCGTTGAGGTGCTGATATTCCTCTAGCAATTGTTCGCAGCGACCACTACCCATAAATGTCGACAGCAGGGTAATGAGGTCAGACACAATAACGTCGGTGCTGTGTTTGCGGGTAGAAACACTGCGGACATCGGTGGGAGAGACAAAAGCCTCCGCCTGAATGCGGTCAATGAGTCTTGCTGGCGCAAATAACGAAAAGCCGTAGTAGGCCACAAAATTCATCGCCAGGCTTATGAGGGCGCCCTGACTGAGTTGTTCGTTTTGTTCCAGGGTAGTAGCGCCGTCGTTTACCAATGGCAGAACCAGCCATAGCATCCAGGTAACCAAGCCCGCAATCAGGCCTGCATATACGCCATGGGCGTGGGCACGCTTCCAGTAAAGACCACCCACAATGGCGGGAATAAGCTGTATGACCAGTGAAAAGGCGATAAGACCAATCGAGTGGAGCGAGCGGCTGTTGGTCATCTGCTGGTGGTAGAGAAACGCAAGTAACAGAATAAGGCCAATAACGATACGCCGAATAAGTCGAATACGTCGGCCATAATCTTTATTGCCCGGATTACTGTGTTTGGTTAACAGCACGCGGGGCAGAATCACGTCGTTGGTCAGCATGGTGCTGAGTGTTAGCGTGGCAACAATGATCATTGCGGTAGCTGCGGATAATCCACCAATAAATACGATGATCTGCAACAGCGCCGATTCCGAGTAAATCGCCATGCTCAGTACATAAGTATCTGGCTCTACATTCTGGCCTGCAAATATGGCATTACCAGCAATGGCGATGACGGGAATGACCGCGGCGGTGATCCCCAGATAAAGTGGAAACAGCCAGCGTGCTGTTTTCAAATGCCCCAAGCTCAGGTTATCTATGATGGCCACGTGAAATTGTCTTGGTAGGCAAACTACCGCTGCGGCGGCCATTATGGTTTGGGATATAAACGAATAGGAGCCAAACTGAGACAACGCTTCGTCGCTGAAAAATGTATTAAATTGCTCAGGGTTGTCGGTGGCTTGCCAAGCGCTATAACCCACAATGGCAACCAGTACCAGCGCGGTGAGTTTAATGCTGGATTCGAAAGAAATGGCCAGCATTAGCCCCCGGCGGTATTCCGTAACATCGGTTTGTTTGGTGCCGAAGTAAATCGCGAAGATAGCAATAAATAGGGTAGCCACAATAATAATGAAATGGCTGTTAGGTTGCTGTGTCAGTAGCTGGAATGTTGAACCAATGGCTTTTAGTTGTAACGCGATATAGGGCACCGTAGCTAATAGAGCAATGAGCGTTACCAGCAGTGCCACTCCCTGACGTTTGCCGTAGCGCGAGGCGATGAAGTCAGCAATGGTATTGATGTGTTGCTTCTTGCTCACCAACGTCATTTTATAAATAAATTTGTATCCCAGCACATAAACCAATACCGGCCCTAAAAGAATGGGTAGGTAAATCCAGGTATCGCGGCTGGCAGAGCCCACGGCACCAAAAAAAGTCCAGGCGGTACAATAAATTGCCAGTGCCAGAGAATAGATTGCCGGATGAGAGGTAAGCCATCTCGCGGTGGGGGAGTTTTTATCTCCCCAACTGGCAATGTAAAACAGAAAAAATAAATAGACTAATGCGAGTGAAACCCAGGCGAACGTCATTGGTTTATATACATCCCTTTAACATATCTGTATGTATTATACTCACCTTCCAATCCTACTACCTACGACCATGGTCTCATTCCTTGATTGCCTAGCCGCGACTAGAGTATGTAAAAATCAAGGTGCGACAGGGTTTTTGCGTGGTTTCCTAAAAAAAGTAAACAATAAAAACGTTACTGAGATCACACAAAAACCTGGTCGTTAGATAAATGTAAAAATAAAACATCCACTTAACCTGACAGTGAGGACGGAAAGATGGCATTTAAAAATGATGACGACAAAGCGGCATATTGGAAGGAGAACCTCTCCCTCCTAGCCAAATTGTTGGTAGTTTGGTTCGTAGTATCTTTCGGCGCAGGCATATTGTTCGTCGATGCACTTAACGAAATCCGATTCTTTGGATTTAAGCTGGGCTTCTGGTTTGCGCAACAGGGTTCCATTTACGTGTTCGTGGTTCTCATTTTTGTGTACATGGCAAAGATGAACGCGCTCGACAAAAAATACGGCGTAGACGAGGAGTAGGCCCATGGATGTTCAATTACTGACCTTTATCATCGTAGGTGCGTCCTTCGCGCTCTACATTGCAATTGCTATTTGGGCCCGTGCTGGCTCGACTACCGATTTCTACGTTGCAGGTGGTGGCGTACCTCCCGTTATGAACGGTATGGCAACGGCCGCCGACTGGATGTCTGCCGCATCGTTTATCTCTATGGCCGGTCTGATTTCCTTTATGGGTTACGACGGTGCCGTTTACCTCATGGGCTGGACCGGTGGATACGTACTGCTGGCGCTCTGTCTGGCACCTTACCTGCGTAAATTCGGTAAGTTCACTGTACCGGATTTCATTGGTGACCGCTACTATTCACAGACTGCCCGTACCGTGGCGGTATTCTGTGCCATCTTCGTTTGCTTCACCTATGTAGCAGGCCAGATGCGTGGTGTTGGTGTGGTATTTAGCCGCTTCCTCGAAGTCGACATTGTCACCGGTGTGGTTATCGGTATGGCGATTGTATTCTTCTACACCGTACTTGGTGGTATGAAAGGTATCACTTACACCCAGGTTGCCCAGTACTGTGTACTGATTTTTGCTTATCTGGTTCCTTGTGTGTTCATTTCCATGATGGTTACTGGTCACATTCTGCCACAAACTGCATTCGGTGCGACGCTGGCTGACGGGTCGGGGATATATATGCTCGACAAGCTCGACCAACTCTCGGTGGATCTCGGCTTTACGGAATACACCAACGGCAGTAAGAGCACGATTGACGTATTCTTCATCACCTTTGCACTGATGGTAGGTACAGCTGGTCTGCCTCACGTAATCGTACGTTTCTTCACCGTACCTAAAGTACGCGACGCTCGTAAGTCTGCAGGTTGGGCGCTACTGTTCATCGCTATTCTGTACACTACAGCTCCTGCTTTGGCTTCGTTCGGTCGTGTAAACATGATTGAAACCATTAACGGCCCAGATATGGCGGGTACGGAGATCTCTGAGCGTCCAGAATGGATCCGCAACTGGGAGAAAACCGGTCTTATCACCATTAATGATAAGAACAACGATGGCAAGATGTACTACAGCGCGGGTAAAGCGTCTGATCCTGCTAGCGCTAACGAAGTAGATGTCGATCGCGACATTATGGTACTGGCTAACCCTGAAATTGCGAATCTGCCTGCCTGGGTTATCGCACTGGTGGCTGCCGGTGGTGTGGCTGCAGCATTGTCAACATCGGCGGGTCTGCTGCTGGTTATCTCAACTTCGGTTTCACACGACTTGCTGAAACGTAACTTTGCACCGAACATTACCGATAAAGCAGAACTGTTCTATGCCCGACTGGCGGCTGGTGTCGCCATCGTGATTGCAGGCTACTTCGGTATTAATCCGCCCGGGTTTGTGGCGCAGGTGGTGGCCTTTGCCTTCGGTCTGGCGGCATCGAGTTTCTTCCCTGCAATTATCATGGGTATCTTCAGCAAGCGTATGAATGGTAAAGGTGCGATTTCCGGTATGATTGCAGGTATTGCTTTCACCGCGGCCTACATCATTTACTTCAAGTTTGTGAACCCTGCTGCGAATACGCCTGATAACTGGTGGTTCGGTATCTCACCTGAAGGTATTGGTACCATGGGAATGATGGTTAACTTTGTAGTGGCATTCGTTGTGTACAAGATGACAGGTGAAGCGCCTCAGGAAATTCAGGATATGGTTGAAAGTATCCGTTTCCCTAAAGGTGCGGGTGAAGCCTCAGGTCACTAAGTTTGACAATACGCGTTAAATAACGACAGTGAATAGAGCTCACCTGTGAAGGTGGGCTCTTTTTTATTGGGAGGGATTTTCAATGAGTGTCGTACCCCAGCAGGTAATTGATTTTCTAAAAACGTCAGCGCCGTTCGATCAACTGAACGACGACGAAATGACTGCTTTAGCTAAACAGGCTAATTTAATTTATCTTACTGATGACAATAAATCATCGTTACTGAAGGAAAACGCAGGACGGCTTTTCCTTATTCAGAACGGACAGTTCTCGGTGAAAGACTCAGGGCAGAGTGAAAGGTATCTTAGTGAAGGCGATTACTTTGGCTATCACGCCTTGCTCGACAAAGTGGATTATCAGCTTAAAGTCACCGTAGACAAACCAGGCTTGGTTTACTGTTTTACCGCTAACGCCTTTGAGCAAGCATGCAGTTATCCTGCAATTGCTGACTTCTTTCATGGCTCCCGCACTGACGCATTGCAGAACCAGGCCGTGGTAGATTCCAACTCTATGTGGCTGTACAAGCCGGTTCACGAAGTGATTGACCATGCGCCGGTGCAGGCCTCGGAAGACGTCACCATACAGCAGGCCGCACAAATTATGTCAGAGAATAAAGTGTCGTCGCTGTTGATCACCCGCGAAGATAAGCTGGTGGGAATAGTGACCGACCGGGATCTCAGAAACCGTGTGGTAGCAAAAGGGACAGCGTTGTCGCTGCCTGTATCGGCCATTATGACTGAAGGCCCGGCTATGATTCATCAGTACCGCACTATGTTTGATGCTATGTCTATGATGAGCGAGCGTAACATTCATCACCTGCCTGTCATCGACCGTCACAGTCGTCAACCCATGGGCATGATTACGGCGTCTGACGTGGTAAGACACCAACGGGGCAATGTACTTTACATTATCGGTGAGCTTGCTAAAGCAGAAAACCTATACGAGCTTACCCGCCTTTCCTGGCAAATGCCGCATTATTTTGCTTCTCATGCCAAACGCCCGGGCGATTTTGATATTGCCGGAAAAGTGCTGTCGCAGGCCACGGATGTCATGACCCGCAAACTCATCCATTTTTTTCAGCGGGAGCATGGGGCCGAGCCGATGAAATATAGCTGGGTGGTTTATGGGTCGCAGGCAAGGGAAGACCAGACCATGGGTTCCGATCAGGATAACGGCTTACTCATGGAGAGAACACCCAACGAGTCAGAAGCCCGCTATTTTGCTGAGATGGCCGAGTATGTATGTAATGGTTTGGCGAAGTGCGGCATTAAATTGTGCGACGGCAATATTATGGCCTCAAACCCAGAATTGCGCTTATCCATCGAAGAGGCCCAGGCTGAGGCGAGGGAATGGGTGAGGCAACCTACGCCCATGGCGATCATGCATTTTAATATTTTCCTGGATGCCCGCTGTGCAGCCGGAGATCTTGATCTGTTCCGGCGCATGCAACTCGCTCGCGGGCCATTGCTGAAACAGAAAATGTTTCTGGCCGCATTGGCGCGCCACAATAATGATATAGGCATTCCCCTTTCTGTGTTCCAGAAGTTTGTGTATGAAAAAGGCTATGAGCAGAAAGATCTTATCGACCTGAAAGTTAAAGCGATTGCAATTATCAATAATCTGGCACGTATCTATGCGTTGGCAAATGGTCTGGCTATGCCGTCCACACTGGCACGACTAGCAGCGTTGCCGTCAGGTTCAGGGCTCTCCACCAAAGACGCGCAGAATCTGCGGGATATTTGGTTGTTCCTCAATCGCCTGCGCTGGCGTCATCAGCTTACCAACAACGTAACAGACAACAGGGTATCGGTCTCAGAATTATCTTCTATTGAACGACATCAGTTAAAAGCTGCCTTCAAAGCTATCGACAGAGCGCAGCAAGGCGCAGTGATGAATTTTTCAGGTGGTATGAGCTAGGTTTATGTTTGCAAAGTTAAAACGTTGGCTGAGTGGCACGCCCGCGCTTCCTGAAGGCTGGGCAGAAAAGCTTATTCGCGATACGCCGCTATTGGCAGTAGATTTGGAACTCACGTCTTTAGACATTGCAGAGGCGAAGGTAACCTCTATTGGCTGGGTAGAGGGGGGCGACAACAGTATCAATATCGAACGCTGCGGCTATCACGTGATTAGAACGTCCGGTGATTTGGCGCAGAGCCCGGTTATCCATGGTCTCACCGAGGAAGCGCTCACCGAGGGTATGCATATTCGCGACGTGCTGGCTGAACTGGTGCCATTTGCCGAGACGCATCTATGGCTTTGTCATAATGCGGCGTTGGATCTTGGAATATTAAAACGGGTATTTAATAATACGGGCATCGTTTGCCCAGACATTGTCGTGCTCGATACATTAAAGGTAGCTGTGTACCAATTGAAAAAGCACCATGAGGTACTGCCATCAAACAGTGCGAATTTATCTGTTTGTCGTCAGCGCATGGGCCTTCCTGCTGCGCCCGCTCATAATGCGTTAGACGACGCCATGGCAACCATGCAACTCTGGTTTGCGCAAAATCAGGCGCTGAATCGCGCAAAAAATATCGCTATTGGCGACTTAATGCACACTCAGGCAGTTTCTTGCAAAAAAATGGAAAAAAGTTGAATTTGTTGATTGACAAGTGCATCGAATATCCGTAAATTGCGCACCCACAACGAGACGGGGTTTAGAAACAAACCAAGTATCGTAAGTAATGCCCAGGTGGTGAAATTGGTAGACACGCTAGCTTCAGGTGCTAGTGCTCTAACGGGCGTGGCGGTTCAAGTCCGCCCCTGGGCACCATTCTTCTTCTTGCGTCCGCAAGTGCTTTAAATAAAAACTTATCGTCTGATTATAAATCAACCCGTTTAGGGTGTTGGTTTCATTGATCTTTTTCGTTATATCCAAAGTTAACTGTCTAAATTACTAAATTTTTTGTCATTCGTGTCTATAGCGCGCAAAAGTACAGGTTTTCGTAACTGACTATAGTCATTAATAAATCTCCCTTTAAATTAGACTAAAGGCTAATTCCTCGTCTAGTCGCGAATAACAACTTATTGAAAATCATACTTTATAAAAAAATTACCTCAGTAGAATCATAGATCCTTACCAATTTGCATTGGTTTTTTTAAATACTACCGAGAAATTCTAAAGGAAATGGTTTTCAGTTCGTCGCCCTTTCTACAATTTAAAGCTACGTCACTGCTTTTCTATCGCTATGCATTCTTAGTGTTGGCGCTAATTAGCCTTTTGCTGATCGTCTTTAACTACTCCTCATTTAACAACAGCGAATTTAATATGCTGACGGAAGAGGAAAGTATTGATGTGACCGGCTATCGGGCGGGAAGCCAATTTGAAGTGGATCAAAATGGTAGCATCATACTGAGCTGTGCCATTCAAAGTGTTCTGCCTAATGAGAAATGCGGATTGGAATTTGATTTTGTAAAAGCCGCCAGTTCGGCTTCCATCGATGCGCTTCCGTCTTTTGCTAATCTTGAAACCATTAATGCTAGTGTGTCTGCGAGCCGAGATGGTGTGCTGGTAAACATTCCGGTTACCCTTACTTTTCATCTTGCTCGCCATAATTCGATGGGACAGCTTAATGGTTTGCGATCCATTCGTTATGAGTCGGCGCACTTTATGTCCAATACACCGCAATTACTGCCTCGGGAACGTGTTGTGCCAGATAGCTGGTGGAACGAACAGTTTGATATATCCACCGCGCTGGAGGCGTCTGACCTATCGAGCGTAACTGGATTGTCTTTATATCTGGAAAGTTCTGCTGAATTGCAACCAGGCCGGTATGAAGTCACTATTGATCGGTTGATGTTCAATCAGCACTTAGTTTCCCCCGGTTCAGTGAACCTCATTCTGGCGTTAGTTTGGCCTACGGCCATGCTTGTTTTTCTCACCCATTACCTGTTAATGAAACGTGCGGAGGTGCATCAGCTCAGTGTACAGAGCGATACCGACCCTGAAACGGGCATGATGAATATGAGTGGACTGCGTCGCTTATATCCTGGGAAACTGACGTTACCCGTAACCGTGATTAATATTCGGGTAAAAAACTTCTTCTCATTACAAAAAGAGTTTTCCAGACAAACCGTCTTCAGTCTTATTCAGCAAACGTTTCAACCCTTCACCTCAGAGCAAGGGGCGCGACTATTAATGGTGAAGCTGCAAGACGAAAACATTCTGTTGATTGGAGGTGCTTGCGATGAGTCGTTGTTTGGCAAGCTCATTTCAGCATCCAAAAAAGGCATCAAAATGGAGTCACTAGGGCACCTGCGACTGGACCTGAAAATGGGGATTGCCAAAGGAGAGAAGGGCATGACCATGGAGGCATTGCTTGCCCAAAGCACGATTGCCATCGATGCTATTAATGAAGGTGAAGCTAGTTACAAGCTTTATCATCCAGAGTTACGAAAGGCATGGCGTCAGGCACGGTTTGTCGAACAAGAACTCAGAATTGCCCTCAAGCAAAAAGCGTTTCACTTAGCATTTATGCCTATTTATGACGCGGCAGAACAGCGTATTTGTGGTGCTGAGGCACTATTGCGTACTTCCCATTTACCGCTTAAGAGTTTCTCTCCGGAAGTGTATGTGCGGGTGGCCGAACAGGCTGGTTTGATAAGGGAGATCGATCTGTGGGTGCTGGAGGAGGCCATGAAAGCCTTACAGAAGTTGAATCAAAAAGACTTTGTCATGGCAGTGAATATTTCGTCCCGGGAGCTCATGGATATTGAATTCGCTGAAGAGCTGAGGTGCCTCATCACACGATACCATATCACCCCGTCACAACTGTGCCTGGAAGTAACGGAAACCTTCTTTCTGGATGTAAATGGTATTTGTTTTGAGTCTATTCAGGCAATTCGCGATCTTGGCGTACAACTGTCCTTAGATGACTTTGGTACTGGTCATGCGTCGCTTCAGCATTTGTTAAACATGCCTATTGATGAAATTAAGATCGATCGCAGTTTTGTATGGACGCTAGACAATGAGAAGAGTGCTGTAATTGTTGATGCAATCGTATCTATTGCTGGGATTTGTCAATACCACGTTGTTGCAGAAGGCATTGAAACCGAAGCACAATTGAACAAATTGGCCGGGTTGGGTTGTCGCTATTTCCAGGGGTATCTCATCGCTAAGCCTGATTCATTTGAAAAGCTGGTGGAGATTTGCAGCGAAGTGAAAAATTCGCGCCGCTTAGATACACAGGTCAAACTCAGAGCTTAATGTACACTAAGCATTTATCTGTGTTGATAGGTAATAACAGCTTGCTGAGTCAAAGTGAGCGCCTCTTTAATTTGCGCAAGTTGCTGCGAACTTAAAGCCTTGTTCGCCTTTAAGTCTTCTTCAGTGTGTTGCATGACGTTACGTAAATTCTCAGCACCGATCTCTGCTGCTGAGCCTTTGAGCGTGTGTGCGCTTAACACCGTAATAGGTTGATTGTTCTCAAGCTGTGCCAGCAGTTCTCCGGCTTGTTGTTCGAACAACGCCAGCAAACGTGAATACAATACGTGATGATTCCCTAACCGATATAACGCTTGCTCTGCATCGAGAACCGCTAATTCTGTCATCCTATCCTGCGCCTACTAGCATGTCGCCATGTTCATCAATGAAAGCATAAGAATTTCGCCCATTTGCTTTAGCGTGATACAGGCACTTGTCGGCGTCCATGAGCGCTTTATCAATACTGGTATCGGTGTTGGGGTGGTAGGTGGCTGCGCCAGCGCTGACAGTAAGGTAACCGGTGGGAGACGCAGAGTGTTCAATATACTGGTGTGAAATGGTTTGCAAGATGCGCTCGCAAACCGTACGCGCTCCATGTTCGCTGGTATGGGGAAGAAGGATGAGGAATTCTTCACCGCCTACGCGAATGAGTTTATCACGAGGCCGTAATAGGGATTCTTGTAGCGATTTAGCAATTTTCCACAAGCAGGAGTCACCTTTGATATGCCCATAATGATCATTAAATTGCTTGAACAGATCCGCATCGAAGATTGCGACAGAAAGTGCCTGATTTTCCCGCTCTGCATCCTTCACCATTTGTGGAAGATGCTCTTCTAGGTAGTGACGGTTAAAACAACCTGTAAGTCTGTCGGTATAAATAAGCTGTTCAAGTAAATCAGTTTTGAGCTTACTGCTTAAGTGAAATTTTACACGATTAATCAGCGTGGTGGCGTTAACCGGCTTTTGCACAAAATCCGCGCCGCCAGCATTCCAGCACTTTTCTTGCTCTTCATCAGATATTGATGCCGTAACGAATACTACCGGAATATCCTCGGTGCGGGAGTCGTTGCTAAGTATAATGCAGGCTTCATGGCCATCCATATCGGGCATATAAACATCCATGAGCACCAAATCAGGCGGTGTCTCACGGCAAAATTCTATAGCCTCCGACGCACTATCTACCGAGTGACAAGTAAACAGCGGCTCCAACAGCGTCGTCATGATGAGTCTGCTGGCCGTCTGGTCGTCGACAATGAGAACATTGCAGTCTTGCAGGGTTCGGGAAGTCTTCTTATTGTACAAACACGTACCTCCTCTTCTCATGAAAGGCAGAATCTACTCTGCCTGAACTGAGTGTTTAATTACTGTCGCCGTTTAAACCGCGACGTCTGTGTAGAGCTGAATTTTTGTTAAATCCGCTACAGCATGAACATATTGGTCTAGTGCATCCGGGAAGTTGATGTCTTTAACCATAGTCAGGTTACGCAAAATTGGAAATACCATAATGTCGTTCCAGCCTAGCTGATTCATTTGCTGCGCAGGGAGCGGCGGCACGGGCATTTCAGCAAGTGCAGCTTCAACACGCTCTTTGTAACTGGTGGAATTCGAGAATGCTTCATCAAAAGACATGCCGAGCGTCTTTTCTTTTTTTGTTCGGAAATAATCTTTTGCTGATTCAGTGGCAAATTCAGGCTGCTTAATCATAACATTGCGGGGAAACAGCAAGCCATTGATTTCACCACTGACATTATCGAGATGACGGGTATATTTCTCCGGTTCGACCTTAGGCAGCAGTTTTTTATCTTCTGGTGCCATTGCTTCAAGTTTGGCAACGATATCTAAACTCTCACCCATGGCGGTACCGTCATCGAATTCTAGGATCGGCACCATTTTCGCGCCAATAAGTCTGTCGCAGGTCTCCGCATCGTCATTAAGCAGGTAATTTTTCTTATGCTCAATACCAAAGTAATTGGCTGCCATATCGGCGCGAACACAGAATGGACAGTGTAGATACTGATGTAGGGTTGGCATAATACCTCCAGAATATTGTTGTGTTGAAATGGTGCGCATCTAAAAGTCGGGAAAGCCGCGCTAACATTATCTACGATAGTTTGCCTGAAAAGTTTGCCTAACGCCTCGGATCTTCGGCGGCCTGAACTAATACATAGTTTAATCTACGTGTTCTAGCTCCTTCCACAGTGCAGCGAGTTGCTGACTGACTTTGTGAGACGGTGCATAAAAGGGTAATGGCACGCGTTTAGAATGCGATTCCTTCACCTTTACCGTGCTATTTATCTTACTTTCCATGACAGGCAGGGATTTCTCCTTTAACAAGTCAATCAAAGTCGTGGGGAGTTTTGCCTGTGGGTTGAATTGATTGATGATAATGCCTTCTAATTGCAATTCCGGGTTATGGTCAGAACGGAGTTCAAGAACATTATCAAGTAAGCGATCTATCGCTTGCACGGAAAAATCGTCACAGTCGAAAGGGATAACGAAACTGTCGGCGGCAATCAGTGCAGCCTTTGAATAAAAATTAAAGTTTGGCGGGGTATCAATGTAAACCCGGTCAAAGTCTGCTTCGAGTGCCTGTAAGGTCTCTTTCAACTTGAACATTTTGTAGCGGGTTTCAAGTTCCCGTTCTAGCTCTGTCAGGCTTGGATGAGCTGGCAGAACATATAAGTTTTCGAATGCGGTTGGACGCACAAATGCCGAGGGAGGTTGAGGTTTAGAAAACCATCCAACTACCTGTTTGAACATATCAGCCACCGTCACACCATCATCGTTAATGTCTATTCCACAATAGTGTGTGCTGTTGCCTTGCGCATCTAGGTCTACCAGTAACGTGCGAAGGCCATTGCGGGCACTTTCAGCAGCCAGATTCGTGCTGATAGTGGATTTGCCCACGCCCCCTTTTTGATTAAACACAACGCGCTTCATCTCGTCCCTCGGTGAGAATGTGAGTTTCAAGTTTAAAATATGCACAGCTTTGGCGGCCGTTGTAAAGGTGGCCAGTTAGATATGAATGAAAAAAATCAGGATATGACCAGTGAAAGGCATTTTTTAGGCTTAATGTAATAAGTATGTTAATTATTTTCTGACTGGTTATACTTACTGAGTGCTCGAGAATAAAGGTAGCAATTATGTTTGAAGTTTTAAAAGCTATTTTCGTGACCGGCCTTTTACTTTTAATTAGCGGCTGCACTGCAGGGCGCCTATCTACAGTTGACCAACAGGCACTCTTGAAAGATGGGTATTTCCCGCACGCCCAAAATCATGCAATTGAAACTGCAGAGCAGGTGTTTTCACTCAGCCCGGAAGCACAGCAATTCGTTATAAACTCACAAAATGCCAATAAAAAACAATTGGAGAATATTCGCGGGCTGGTTCAGGCCTTTTTTGATGAAGAGCAGGCGGGCATACGCTATCTCACCAATGCCAATACGGTTGCTGCAGATACCTTTGCGAACCGCGAGGCCAATTGTCTGTCACTGACTATTATGGCGTTTGCCATGGCCGAGTTTGCAGGCTTCTATCCTACTTTATATGAAGTCAAAATTCCGGAATACTGGGTTCGACGGGAAGGCACCAGCTTACTTAATGGTCATGTCAATTTACGCATTACAGTGCCTACAGGGATCCGTAAAACAGTACCTTCTAAAAATTATGTCGATGTAGATTTCGATCCACAAACGATTCGACAACGTTTCCCTCGCATTCAGGTCAGTAAGCAAAAGATTCTTGCGATGTTCTATAACAACAAGGGAGCGGATGCGCTACTGGTTGGTGATGAATCATTGGCTTATCGTTATTTTTCTGAGGCGGCTACAGTGTATCCGGGGTTCGGTGGTACTTGGGCTAATCTCGGTGTGCTTTATCGACGTGCAGGCGCTTATCGGGCTGCTGAAGCGAGTTATCAGCAGGCCATAGCCTTAGACGAAGAGAATTTTACGGCGTGGGAAAACTTGGCGCTGCTTTACGAACTGCAAGGCAAAAATAGCGACGCTGAAGAAATAATGACAACGCTGAAAGCCAAACGCGATAACAATCCGTTTTATCATTTTATGCTTGGCGAAGAAGCGTACGAGTTGGGGGAGTCGGAATTGGCGTTAAAGCATTATTCCCGCGCTATGCGTTTAAATCGGCAGCGCCATGAAATACTTTTTGGCTTGGGTAAAACGTATTTCGAATTGGGTGAAATTGATAAGGCGGCAACGTATATAAAGTTGGCAGCCCGGTTTGCACCAGGCCGCCACGATGAGAAGCGTTATTTGAGCAAATTGCCCAGTTTGCAAAGTGCCCTTTAGATCACGCCCAGTTCTTTCAGGCGCTCATGCAGGTAGGATTTCGCCGTGTGACGTTCTGACAGCACAACATCAGGTCGCGGATGCAGAAACAGCGGCAGTGAGATCCGTGATTTGGTCACATCGGTGCCCGCAGGGTTAATTACCCGGTGTGTGGTTGATGGGAAGTAATGACCAGAAGCCTCCTGCAACATATCTCCAATGTTAACTATCAGGTTACCGAAGTCGCAGGGCACGTCGATCCAATTGCCGTCTTTGCCTTTTACCTGCAGACCAGGCTCGTTCGCTGCCGGCAGAATGGTAATAAGGTTAATATCTTCATGGGCGGCAGCACGAATCGCATCAGGTTCTTCATCGCCTTGCAGCGGTGGATAGTGCAGTACACGCAGTAGCGTTTGATCGCTGTCTTTTATCATATTCGACAATGGCTGACTGTAGAGCTTACTGACATCTTCTGGAGAATGATCTTCAATCCAGCCTAACAATTCGCGAGCCAGATCGTTGGCTTTGTCATAGTATTCAGCCAGTTGTGGACGCAGCGCTTCTGGGCACTGACCCCACGGGTAGAAGTGGTAATATTCTTTTATGTCTTTTTTAGTGAAGCCCTTGGCAACTTCAGAAACGCTTTGCGGAAAAAAGCCATCCTGCGTCCCTTTGTTATAAACATAATTATTCTTGTCTTCACTATCGAAGAATGTCTGCCAGTTCTGGTAAATTCCGGTAACCATTGCCTGGCTGATTGGGTGGTTTTTCAGTACACCAAATCCGGTTTCGCGTAGTGATTCCACAAACGCTTCCTGGGCATTGGGAGCCTGATAATCAACAGCTTCTAATTGCATTACGATACCCTCAAAAAAATGAATGCCGAATTATAGGTAATACCGGCCTTTCCGAAAAGGTTATGCGGTTGACATAAGTCAATTCCGGGCCTTATCTATGGCCAGTTTTCGTTACAAAAGCTGACCAGTTAGTCTGATTTATAGTGCTAAAAAAGTGAGCACTGCTCACTTCTTCAGATTTTCTGTCGTATTAGCCTAGTGAAAGGTAGAAACCGGCCAACGAGGCGCTCAGCAAGTTGGACAAGGTGGCGGCAAAGATGGCCTTCAGTCCTAATTGCGCAATTTCTTTTCGTCTTGTGGGCGCCATGGCGCCAATGCCACCCATTAAAATAGCGATAGATGAAAAGTTAGCGAAGCCACAAAGCGCAAAAGTAATAATAGCCTGTGATACTTCAGAGAGCTCTTGTTGATGCTGAAGGAAGTCAAGGTAGGCAACGAACTCATTTACCACGAACTTTTGACCGATAAAACTTCCAGCAAGCTGCGCTTCGTTCCACGGTACACCAATTGCCCATGCAAGCGGCTGAAGCACATAGCCGAGAATGCCCTGGAAAGTGACATCTTCATACCCAAATAGTGCGCCGGCCCAGCCAATTAAGCCATTAAGCATGGCAATCAGCGCGACGAAAGCCAACAGCATAGCACCCACGTTTAAAGCTAGCTGTAAGCCTGAAGCTGCGCCACTGGCGGCTGCATCGAAAACATTCGCATAGCTGGTTTCAGACGCATCAATATCTTTAAGGTCGTCTTTAGCACTTTCTGTTTCGGGCAACATAATTTTTGCCATTAACAGTCCACCCGGCGCTGCCATGAAGCTAGCAGCAAGCAGGTACTTTAACTCTACGCCCATCCCGGCATAACCCGCCATAACCGACCCGGCGATAGACGCGAGTCCGCCTACCATTACAGCGAACAATTCAGAACGCGTCATGTGCGGTATAAACGGGCGAACAACCAGCGGCGCTTCTGTCTGGCCAACAAAAATATTGGCCGCGGCAGACATCGATTCTGGACGACTGGTGTTGAGTACTTTTTGTAAAAAGCCGCCAATGAGGCGAATAACCCAGTTCATAATGCCGAGATAGTAAAGTACGGCAATTAAGGAGGAGAAAAAGATGATGACCGGCAGCACATTAAAAGCAAAAATAAAGCCGAGAGATTTATTGCCCACAGCACCGAAAACAAAATCGATACCTTGTTGGCTGTAACCGATTATGTCACCGACGAACTCAGTCATCGCCAGCAGCATCTGAATACCAGGCTCGAAGTAAAGAATGAAGGCGCCTATTAACGCCTGAATTGCAAATGCTCCGCCTACCGTGCGCCAGTTAATCTTATTACGATTTGAGGACAGCAGGAACGCAATGCCGAGCAAAAGCACGATGCCCAGTAAACTCACCATATTGATTTTCCTTTGTTATTGTAATGCCTGTTGTATGTGTGACTTGATCACATCCAGGGCTATTTGGTTTTTGCCACCTTGGGTGACAACCACATCCGCTGTGAATCGGCTGGGTTCAATAAACTGATGATACATGGGCTTCACGGTCGCTTCATACTGCTTGGCGATGGATTCCATGGTTCTGCCTCTTTCTTTCACATCTCGCATCATTCTGCGCATTAAGCAAATATCGAGTGGTGTGTCGACAAAAATCTTGACGTCGTAAAGCGGCAGTAATTCAGGTCTTGCTAGTAGCATAATACCTTCAAGAATTATTACTGGAGCAGGATTAAGCCTTTCAGTATCGGGTAACCGGGTATGCGTTTTAAAGCAATAATGCGGATAATGAATGGGTTCGCCTTTACGCAACGCTTGTAAATGCGCTTTGAGTAGTTCGTGCTCAAATGCATTTGGGTGATCGTAGTTATTCTTCTCGCGGGCTTCCATGGGCAAGTGATCTTGTGCGCGATAGTAATGATCTTCGCGAAGTACCTGTACAGGGCGGCCTTGCGCGCTAAATGCATTTAACAGATTTTCTGTAAAAAGTGACTTACCAGAGCCCGAAGCGCCGGAAATAGCAATAATTAATGGTGACTGCATAACTCAAGAGGGAAAATTTATCTCTTGCAAAGATACGCATTTGACCCTCGCGAATCAATGTAAAATTCACGATAAGATGGAAGAACAGCTAACTTTGCGTGTCAGTGAAGAGAGTCTGAACGCTTATTTTTGCTGTATTTAGGTGTGGTTATGTGTTCGTTAACTATTTTCCGATAACAATAATGTCCTCTTCAGTAATCGGCGGTAACGCAAAAGAATGCTGCTTAGAGCGAGAGCCTTCGCCCTGTGCTCTAGGCGGGTAATACTTTTCCTTCTCAGCAAGGAACGGCTCGAAGGTTTCGTCTAATGCTGCTCGTATTTCACTTAAGGTTTTATCGAGATTGGCATTAAAGTCGGGTTTTTTACGTTTGGTATGCCCCAACTCGATCAGACGTAAGAAAACGCGATTAGCGAGATTGATCAGTTCCTGAGGAACATCTTTGTTCTGAGGCAGGTTGGCATCGGGGTTTTCAATGCAGTAACGCACTAAAGCGGTGTAGAAGCAAAACGGCTTGTTTTGCATAAGAATGGCCCGGCCATCCACTCCATTGCCAATTGATTTTGTATTTAAATCAATAATTAACTTCGGTTCGGGCGGCGGTGGAATATCCTTCAGGGCCGCTTTTTTGCTTCGCGTTCTTGGCTTAACGCCCACGAGTATGGGGGCCATTATTAACGCCGCTAGAATCGCTAACGGGTGCAGGCTTACCGAAGCGTATAAAGGCTTCATAGTGAGGCCGATTATGATTTGCTGCTCGGCTGTCTGCAGTTTCATCAACATGGTCGATGACCATTCGTGACCCGTTTGATTATCTATACTGACATGCTGAATCTGATTAAGATAAAGGGGATAGTCTTGTTCGTAGAGATAGCCGTTAATTCTTGATAAGTAGCGCAGAACAGCGGCATCGTTTACCGGCGTGTTGAGTGTTTGATTGCCCACATCCAGGTAGCCGAGGTCGAGGCTTACCCGACGCTCAATCCGATCAAGGGCATTGTGACGCTCAGTATAGGCGCCAACGGTCTGGCCCAGCATTATAAAAGTTTGAAACAGTGCAAACAGTAATAAAGCAACCGCGGCCGCTTTACTCCATTGGGATGCGGTCATTTCACTGAGCGTTTGCATCAGCACATGGCTCCTTTATATCTACTTGTTGGTAGTACTTTTTAGTTTGTGTCGCAGCCACTTCCTTAATAATATTCTGAACGGCACATTTTAAGTCGGTGTTGCGGGTTTGCATTTTGAGGTACCAACGCATCCCACTGACACTGCTTTCAAGCGCAGTAATGTAGCTTTTCGACAGCGTCTCAGCATCATTCTTATCCCAATAAGAAGAAATGATATCGACTTCCCCAGATAACAAACCACGGCGTAATTCTTTGTGCGAGCTGTAATAGTGAAGGCTGACATTATTGTCGTTTAAATCGAGTGATTTGAGTACGGTTTTAGGAACAATATGCCCGGAGCGGCTGCTGGGATAATCGAGAATACCGATACGTTTTCCTAATAAATACTCTTTAGAAAGCTCGGGCTTTTCTCGCAACGCTATGAAGTAAGCGGTGTAGTCGGGATGGGAGGCTAGCTCTTGGTAACCGTATATTTCACTGGCGCCGAACGCATTCACCACATTGTTCTTTACCAGCGCTAAATCACTAACGCCATGATTTATATAACGAAAAGTGTCGTAGTCATTTTGCCCAACGGTGATTTTCACATCGCCGAACTGTCGCTTTATCACTGAGTTTGTGCATAGGGCTGTTAATATACTCTCCGAGAATGTTTGCTCAGTGAGATACACGTCGAAGTCATCGCCATTAATAGAAAGGCGTTCATTGCAGCGTATAATTTCACCAGTTTGCGGAGAAATCTCAGGAAATTCTTCATATCTTTGAAAAAATCCCACCACAACGCAACAAACTGCAATGAGTATTGTTAGTGACGTGCGAAATTGGCGTAGAAATGAAAAACTGCTCAACGGATTTAAGTTACGTAGCCTTATTTAATGAGGGGATTTCACCAGTTAAGCTTATTTAATGCAATAGGTAAGTTTATTTTAGTTGGGTAAGGTTTTGTATTTATTGGTTTTTTAATCAATAAAGCTGAATTCCAATAAACGGTGTTTATCTAACCAATTTAATCGTTGAATAAGCCTAGCTGACAGCATGCAGTTAGTTCTCGGGCTTTTGCGTAAATTTTCCAGACCAACTGTTCGGAAAAATAATAAAAAAATCAGTATAGTCAGTGCGTTAGAATTGAATATCTTTTCTCCACTGTCATAAAGCTGAAATAAAACTCGATAAGAATTGCTGCCGGTTATCAGTCTATGCCGGTAATAACATTTTTTTCTGTTTTGATGTTGTTACCGTTTGTTGATTCTGACCTCAGGAAAAGTCAATTATCCAAAGTGCATGACTTTTCCTGGGTCATAGTCACAATGCGGGCGCACACCATTACTAAAAGAAGCCGACCCGTAGCAGCCAATGTGGTCAGAATTATGGTCACCTGGCGTCAGAAACTTAGTCCAGCCATTCGCAAGGATGGCTGGTCATTTTCCTTATCTTTGGAATTGGCAAGTATCTGCAAAACTAGGACTAGATAGAATTTCTAAAATCAGCTCATTATAAACAAGGCAGTCAGCCTGGGAATATGTTCTGATTTTAAGAGGATTGCGTGAATTTCGGGCAAAAAATTACCAAACAATGTCACATTTCTGACATTATGAATGCTCAAAATCGCGGGGAGAAGTTATCTCGTAATGTTGGACAACAATAATTAGCCAACGTTCAGGTACATTTTTATTACGATAGGGAAACACACACATGTTTAACAAGTCTAAGCTAAATCGTGTAGCTTTGGCCGTGGCGATGTCTGTTGGTTTATCCACAGCAGCAATGGCTCAGGAAACATCATCTGGTATCAGCGGTACGGTTGTATCTGCTTCAGGTCAATCTGTAAGCGGCGCAACTATTACCTTATTTGATACCCGTACGGGATCTGTAAAAACACTAACTAGTAATTCCGACGGTGTATTTAACACTCGTGGTCTTCGTGTTGGTGGTCCTTACATTCTGAAAGTTGAAGATGCACAAGGTTCGCGCATCATTGAAGATGTTTTCCTGAACCTGGGTGAGCCTCTTAACCTTACGGTTAAATTAGAAAACTCTACAGACGTTGAGCAAATCACAGTTACTGGCCGTGCTTCTGCCATGATGACTGAAACCAGCGGTCCTGCTTCTTTCTTCTCTGCTGAAGACTTGCAAGCACAACCAACAGTTGACCGTGATATTAAAGATATCGTGGCACTTGACCCACGTATCACTATCGACCAAACAAACTCCAACGCTATTCAGTGTGGTGGTGCAAACAACCGCTTCAACAGCCTGAGTGTTGATGGTGTTCAACAGAACGATAACTTCGGTCTGAACAGCAACGGTTACCCTACTGAGCGTCTACCTTTCCCATTCGATGCAATCGATCAAGTTTCTGTTGAGCTTGCTCCGTTTGACGTTGAGTACGGTGGTTTCACAGGTTGTGCAATCAACGCTGTTACCCGTTCTGGTACCAACGAGATTCACGGTAGCGTGTTCTACGATTACACTAGCGACAGCATGCAAGGCGACAGCATTGACGGTAGTGACATTGACGTTCCTGATTATGACGAAAGCCGTTACGGTGTAACGCTTGGTCTGCCTATTCTTAAAGATCAACTGTTCTTCTTCGGTGCTTACGAAAAGCACGACCCAACCGAAATTTTTGAGTTTGGCCCTGAAGACGGTAATTTCGCTAACCCTCTGAACGGTTTGACTACCGCAACTCTGGAGCAAATCGCTTCTATTGCTCAGAACCAATACGGTTACACTGTAGGTCCAATCGCTAGCTCTGGTGCTGAGAAAGAAGAAAAAGTACTTCTGAAACTGGACTGGATCATCAATGATGACCACCGTGCATCACTGACTTACCAGAACACAGACGGTAATACCGTTTCTACTACTGACTCTGGTTCTTACGGTTACGCATTTACTGACCACTTCTATCAGCGCGGTAACGAACTGACTACTTGGTCTGCACAGTTGTTCTCTACTTGGACTAACGATTTCGAAACTGAAATGCGTTTAGGTCACCTGAAGATTAAAAATGGTCAGCGTTCATTCACTGACAACCCAGACTTTGGTGAGTTCCTGATTGAAGACGTAAATGGTTACGAAGTTCACTTCGGTGCAGACGAATATCGTCAGTCTAACGTTCTGAACTACGACACAACCAGCGCGAAATTTGCAGGTACTTACTACACTGGCGATCACACCATTCTTGGTGGTATCGAATACGGTTCAACAGACGTATTTAACCTGTTTAACCCTGGTTCAGAAGGTCTGTTCACATTTGCTACTCTTGAAGACTTTGAAGCTGGCCTGGCTCAAGAAATCGAGTGGAGCATCCCTGGTTCACTTGACACGAACGATGCAGCTGCGTCTTTCACATTCGAGAACATGGCTGTTTACCTACAAGACAAGTGGTACGTAACACCTGATCTGTCTGTTACCTTTGGTCTGCGTTACGACAGCTGGTCTAGTGATGATGCGCCAGACGCTAACAGCCGTTTTGAACAGCGCTACGGTTTCACTAACGGTACCAAGCCTGATTTCGACCTGTTGCAACCGCGTTTCAACTTCAACTATAACGTTGACGACTCTACCTTTGTATACGGTGGTGTCGGTCTGTTCGCTGGCGGTAACCCAAATGTTTGGTTGTCTAACAACTATTCAAACGATGGTATGCGCATTCTGTCTACTACCGTAACTCGTGGTGAAGGTAATACTGCGGCGGAATTGGCCGCTCTTGACGCTTCTAACACTGCTAACTTCGGTTACGAAGTTCCTGGCTACTTAGAAACGCAACTGGTAGGTGGTGACGGTGCTGTAAATGCATTAGACCCTGATTTCGAAGTACCAAGCGTTTGGAAATTTAACGTAGGTGTTCAAAAAGAACTGGGTTATGAAGTACTTGTTGGTGCTGACGTAATCTACTCTAAGCTGAAGAACACTGCGAAAACTATCGCGCTTAACGCTATCGATACCGGTGAGCGTAGTGCTGATGGTCGTATCATCTACACCAATGCCGACATGCTGGACCCAGCATGTATTGCTGATGTAAATTCTGCTGATTGTAGCAGCCGTTCTGCAACAGACTTCCTGCTGACTAACTCAGATGAAGATGGCGATAGCTTTGTTGGTTCATTCTTCGTGAAGAAAGACTTCGAGTTTGGTCTGAGCACTAACTTCTCGTATGCATACACTGATGCAGAAGAAGGTAGCCCAATGACCAGTTCAACAGCTTCTTCTAACTACGGTAACCAGTCTGTTGTTGATTACAACGAACCAGGCGTAGCAACCAGTAACTACGAAACTAAGCACCGTTTCGTATTGAACCTGACTTACTCTACTGAGTTGTTTGAAGGTTATGCTTCTCGTTTCACCATCTTCGCTCAACGCGTAGCAGGTAAGCCTTACAGCTATAACTTCGACTACGATCCAGGTTTTGGTGACCAAACGCCTTGGGAAGACCGCAGCCTGCTGTACGTTCCACTGGAGAACGATCCAATCGTATCTTACGGTGAAGGTTTCGACCTGGAAGCATTCAACGCATTCGTTGCTGAGAATGGCTTAGAGCGTGGTCGTATCCAAGACCGTAACGAGCAAAACTCTGACTGGTGGTCTCGCGTTGACTTTAAATTCACTCAGGAAGTTCCTGGGCTGATGGATGGTCACAAAGGCGAAATCTTCTTCAACATCAGAAACCTGGGCAACCTGTTGAATGATGAGTGGGGTGTATACCGTCAGGTTAACTTCGAATACAACAACCCTGTTGTTGATGCATCACTGCTTGACGATGGCACTTACCTGTACACCAACTTCGATGGTGACCAAGGTCAGCGTATCAACCAGGATTCTTCTTTGTGGTTCATGCGTATTGGTGTTCGCTACACCTTCTAAGTTGACTTAGATAAAGCACAAAAACCGCCGTCTCTACGGCGGTTTTTTTTATACACGTAAAAACAACAAGCCTCAGTTGTTACTCACCGGCAGTTTCTGCACTGCCATCATCGAAGTCACCTAAACCACCACCCATCACCCGGTAAAGAGTAATGCGGTTACTTAAATCAATTAGCTGCGTAGAAATCAGTGACTGCTGAGCACTGTAAAGAGTGCGTTGTGAGGTGAGGGCATCCTGAAAACTGTTCACACCATTTTCATAGCGGGCCAGTGACAGATGGTAACTGTCTGATGCTACATCGACTAAATCCTGCTGCGCGCCAAGCTGACGGGCAATGGTGCCCCGTCTTGCCAGCGCATCTGCCACGTCAGAAAATGCGGTTTGGATGCTGTACTCATAGGCGGCAACCATTTTGTCCCGGTTTGCCTTGGCGTAATCAAGTTGTGCATCGTTGGCGCCACCGGTGAAAATGGGCACCGAAACAGAAGGGATAAGGCTCCAGATGGTGGAAGCACCACCGGTAAAAATGTCAGCAAGCACATTACTGGCCAGCCCTCCGGTAGCGGTTAGCGTAATAGACGGGAAGTAGTTTGCTCTGGCGGCGCCGATATCTGCATTGGCCGATTTAAGGTTATGCTCAGCGGCCAGAATATCTGGTCTGTTAAGCAGAATGTCTGAAGTTAACCCTGCCGGGATCACGCTGATGAAATCATCGCTTTCTGGCAGGCCATCAGGCAACCATTGCTTGTCTACGCCACTGCCTGCAAGCAACATGAGGGCATTAATATCCTGCGCGACCTGCGTAGTATAACTGGCAATATCTGCCATTGCGGTGTGATAGGTGGTTTGCGCATCCAGTACATCGACTTTTGAGTCCACGCCCAGTTCATTACGGCGGCGGGTGATCTCCATGGCTTTCTGCGCGTTTTCTGCGGTTTCTTCTGCCAGCTTCAGTAAGCTTTGGTCCGACGCTAGTGTCAGCCAGGCATTGGCGGTTTCGGCAATCAGCGTGATCTTTGCCGCTCTAGCGGTCTCCACAGAATAAAGCCAACTTTGCTTATCGGCTTCTGTTGCACTCTGGTTCTTGCCGAAAAGATCAATTTCATATCCGCTTAAGCCAGCATCCGCTTCATAACTGGTACTTACAGAACCGTCTGACGATTTCGCCCGCGTACCGGTTAAACTTGCATTAACAGTAGGAAACAATTCAGCCCGCTGAATGCGATAGGTGGCTCTTGCTGCCTCTACATCTGCAAGGGTTTGTCGCAAATCGCGGTTGTTATCCAGTGCCGTCTGAATCACTTTCTGCATTCTGTCGTCAGTAATGAACGACTGCCAGGGCAGCTGTAAAATGGCGTTGTCTTCCTTGGTGTCAGCGTCCTGCATCGAAGTTTGATCAACCTTCGTTGTATCTGTGTAAGCCTCGCCTGTTGGCCACTCAGCGGGCACCGGTGATGCAGGGCGCTCATAGTCCGGCGCCAGAGTTGCACACCCGCTCAGCGACAGGGCGACAACGACGGCGCACAGAGATAACTTGCTAAAATGACGTGTAGGTTGCATTGATTACTCCTTATCCGCAGCAGTGTCATAGACGGGCTTTCTGGCCGGAAACGCGGTTCTTACCAGTACGAAAAACATGGGAATGAAGAATATGGCCAGCAAAGTCGCGGTTAGCGTACCGCCCAAGATACCTGTTCCTATGGATATCCGACTGTTTGCTCCTGCGCCACTGGCTACTGCCAGGGGCAGAATACCGAATATAAATGCCAGCGACGTCATAATGATTGGGCGAAGGCGCAGGTTGGCCGCCTCTGCGGCTGCTTTAGTGGCGGATTTTCCTTGTTGATAACCTGCCTCGGCAAATTCAACAATCAGAATGGCATTTTTTGCTGACAGGCCGATGGTGGTCAGTAGCGCTACCTGAAAATACACGTCGTTCTCCAGGCCCCGGAACGTAGCGGCCAGCGCAGCTCCGATTACGCCGAGCGGAATAACAAGCATCACAGATGACGGGATAGACCAGCTTTCATACAGTGCTGCCAGCGACAGGAATACAACCAGTATTGATACAGCATACAGGTATCCGGTCTGGCCACCGGACAGTTTTTCCTGGTAAGACAAACCTGACCAAGCGTAAGAGATTTTATTACCACCAATTTCCTGAGCAAGCTTTTCCAATTCATCCATGGCTTCGCCTGAACTTACACCGTCAGCGGCACTTCCCTGAATTTCAAAAGATGCCAGGCCATTGAACCGGCTGAGTGTCTGGGGCATTTGAGACCAGCTGGCAGTGGAAAATGCAGAGAATGGCGTCATCGTGCTGTCACCGTCACTGTTCGTACCGCGTACATACCATTGACGCAGATCGTCCGGACTGGAACGAAAAGTGTTATCTCCTTCGACATACACCTTTTTTACCCGACCATCATCGATGAAATCATTCACATAGCTGCCAGCCCAGGCGGTAGTAAGTGTGTCGGCGACGTCAGGCAGACTTAAACCCATCGCCAGTGCTTTCTCGTTATCGATATCAATATCCAGTTGCGGTGTATCGCTCAGCGTACCCTCCCGGACGCTGGTCAGGAGCTGACTACTTCTGGCCTTTTGAAGGATCTGATTTTTAATGTCAGTGAGTTCTTCCCGGGTCGTTCCTGCAGTGGCCTGGAGCTCGAAGGTAAAACCATTACTTTGACCAAGGCCATGAATAGTAGGAGGCAACATGGCGATGACGGTGCCATCCTTAATACCTGACAGGTTCATCATCAACCGGTTTGCGATTTCCCTTGCCCCTTGACTGTCATTCTCTCGGTCACTCCAGTCTTTCAGCGATAAGAAGCCCATGGCAGTGTTTTGACCATTCCCTGAAAAACTGAAACCTGAAATCGTGAAGGTATGATCTACGAGATCGGATTCGTTGTCGTTAATGTATTGCTGAATTTGTTCTGCCACCGCCTTTGTGCGTTCAATAGACGCGCCAGTAGGTAAGTTCACCATCATCATAACGTCACCCTGATCCTCTTCCGGTAGAAAGCTGGTTGGCAATGACATCATTAAATAGCCCATGGCCGCCACGATACACAAGTACACAGCAACCCAGCGTTTGGGGTGCTGAATAACTTTGTTAGTTTGCGCGGTGTAGCGCTGAGTCGTGCTATCAAAAGTACGGTTGAACCAGCCGAAAAAGCCTCCGGTGCTGTGCGTTGAGCCTGTGGGTTTTAAAATGGTGGCACAAAGCATAGGCGTGAGCGTCAGTGCTACCAGCACTGAAAGCAGCATGGAAGAAATTACTGTTATGGAGAATTGACGATAGATTACTCCCGTTGAACCTCCAAAAAATGCCATGGGCAGGAATACCGCACTTAGTACCACAGCGATACCAACCAGTGCAGAAGTAATTTCACCCATGGACTTGATTGTTGCTTCGCGGGGAGGCAGGCCTTCATCATTCATTACCCGCTCAACATTCTCGATGACAACAATAGCATCATCAACCAATAAACCGATGGATAACACCATGCCAAACATGGTCAGCGTATTGATGGAGTAGCCAAAGAGGCTCAGGACTCCGAAAGTACCAAGTAATACCACAGGTACAGAAATTGTGGGGATGATAGTAGCCCGCCAATTTTGCAGAAACAGCCACATCACCAGTACTACCAAAACGATAGCAATAAGCAGGGTCTCGACGACCTCCAGTATGGAAAGTTTGATAAACGGGGTGACATCTTTGGGAAATGCCAATTTGTAGTTATCTGGAAAATTGTTCTGCAGATCAGCTAACACCGACTTAACCTGCTCAGAGGTGTCCATTGCGTTTGCTCCTGGAGCCAGCATGATAGCAATACCGGATGCCGGATGACCGTCCATGCGTGGAACGGAACTGTATGTTTCGCTGCCCATTTCTACCCGCGCCACCTGAGAAAGGCGGACATCGGTACCGGCATAATCTGACTTGATGACGATATTTTTAAAATCATCTACAGTTTGCAACATGGACTGCGCGGTGACGGTAGCATTCAGTTCCTGTTCATTATTTGAAGGCATCGCGCCAATACTTCCTGCCGGCACCTGTACATTCTGGGCTTCCAGTGCTGAAGTGATATCCGAAGGCATCAGCTCGTAGCCCGCGAGTTTGCCCGGGTCCAGCCAGATCCGCATTGCGTATTGCGAACCGAATACACGAATATTACCCACACCACTTACCCGCGCGATGGTGTCCTGCATGTTCGACGCAATATAGTCTGAAATATCGAACACGGAGTCAGTATCGGAATCGTCATAGACGGAAGCAATTAATAGCATGTCAGATTGAGATTTGGTGACCGTGACCCCTTGTGATTGGACAGAGGAGGGGAGTCGGGAATTCACTTGCTGTACTTTGTTCTGAACCTGGACCTGCGCGTAATCGGCGTCTGTTCCTTGTTTAAAAGTCAGTGAGATGCTGGCACTGCCGGCAGATGAACTGGTAGAAGAAAAATACAACAATCCGTCAAGACCAGTAAGCTGCTGTTCCAGTACCTGTGTAACGCTGTTTTCCACTGTTTCGGCGTCAGCGCCGGTATAAGTTGCACTGATATTGACCGTGGGAGGTGCAATATCGGGATACTGGGAAATTGGCATTGACATGATAGAGGCAGCGCCCGTAAGCATGATGATAATCGCAATGACCCAGGCAAAAACCGGTCTGTCGATGAAGAATCGGGCGAACATTACTCATTTCCTCCCTGATTTTTCGCTTTCGGCGCTGCCACTCTGCCATCTTCGTTCAGCGTGACTTCAGTAACGGTGATGTCTGTACCGTCCTGTAAACCGTCGATGCCTTCCACTATCACTTTTTCACCGGCCTTGATGCCGGACTCAGTCAGCCATTTATTACCGGTGGCTTCCTGCAATGTCAGCGGCCTTTTCACTGCTTTATTCCCGGAAGCTACCCAAGCAAAAGCATTGCCTTTATTGTCAAACTGCACGGCTTGCTGGGGTACAAGAATCGCGTTTTCGTCTACCGCCACGGTGACTTTGGTGCGGATAAACATGCCAGGCATGAGAATGCCGTCCGGATTAGGAAACGTTGCCCGCAAGGTAATAGAGCCGGTGGCTTCATCAACAGCCACTTCATGCATGGTAAAAGATCCGGTTTCGTCATATTCGGTATCGTTTTCCAGCATGGCGACCACGTCCCGGGAGCCAGATGTTACGCCATCCCGCTGCATCATGGCGCGGCGGGCAAGTACACCTTCGCTGGTTTCGGTCATATCAATATAAATCGGGTCGAGCTTGCGAATGGTGGTTAACGCCGTGTCCTGCCCCTGAGTCAGTAATGCGCCTTCGGTCACATTAGAAATGCCCGTACGGCCACTGATGGGGGCAGTGATACGGGTGAAAGCAAGATTAACGTTGGCAGAATCCAGCGCTGCCTGGGCTTTCGCCAGTGAGGCCTGCGCGACCAGATAGTCCGCATGGGCGTTATCGGCATCCTGTTGGGAAATGCCTTCTATTTTTAATAAGTTCTGGTAGCGCTCATCAATAAGCCGGGTTGACTCCACAGACGCTTTGGCGCTTACCAAGTCTGCTTTTGCTTCGTTCACGCTGGCGCGATAGGTCGAATCGTCAATCTGATAGAGTAGTTGTCCTTTTTCTACAAAACTGCCTTCTTCAAACAAACGCTGTTCGAGTACTCCGCCCACCTGTGGCCTAATCTGAGCGGTTTGTTGTGCAACAACCCGACCTTGCAGCGTGCGGGTAATTGGGAATGTTTGTGCGGCTATCGTAATTGCGCTAACGGCGGTGGCGCGGGGCGCAGAACGTTGACTTTGTGTGGTGTCACTACAAGCTGAAAGGGTAAGCAAGCTGGTTATAACACAGAGTGTTGCGGCGATTTTCATGGCAGGTTCCTTGTCTAAATCCGGGACCGACGACATCTTGGGGTTTCGTCAGTCTGATGGAGCCGAGTGTATCGACAAGGTGGGTTAAGGCTGGGTTAACGTCGGTTTTGCAGCAGATAAAATGTCAAAAAAATAGGATGAATCTAATAAATGCCTAGCGTCTTCACGAATAAGAAGTAGTGGGCAACAAAAAAGCACCGGAGATGGTGCTTTTTGTCATTACGCTAACGTAGTGAAGCTCATCAAACGTTATCGAACAGGTTTTCTACTCGCTGTCTGAGATCTTCAATTTGGGTAACATCGGCTGGCGCGATGAAAATGGTGTCGTCACCAGCAATGGTGCCCAGCACGCCGTCTTTCTGGCTGAGTGAGTCCAGCAGTCTTGCGATAAGCTGAGCCGCTCCCGGGCTGGTTCGAATGATGACCATCACGTTATTGTGTACAATATCGAGCACGAGCTGTTTTAGCGGGCTTTTCGCTGTAGGCATGCCAAGTTCGGGTGGTAAACAATACACCATATCACCACGGGCATTTCGCGTTCTTACCGCGCCAAACTTACTCAGCATACGTGACACTTTCGATTGGCTGATGTTATCAAAACCCTGTGATTTCAGGGCTTCAACGATTTCTCCTTGAGAGCCGAAACTTTCGTCTTTGAGAATTTCTTTGAAGGCTTTGATCATCTTTTCTTGTTTTATATTAGCCATATTTACCTGTCATATTTGGTGTTTAAGGGTACAAACCGCTATTATTGTGCCGTAGTCTTTCCATTTAAGCAATATTTGTGCATATTAATTCAAAATCATGCATAATCTTGCCGCTTATACCCAATATGCATGCATAAGACCATTGGGTGATTGAGTTTTTACGCGCGTTGATTTACTGTGACGCTCCGTTTTTTTGACGAGTAACTATTCCATAGGAGAAATGGTATGAAAGTAGCCGTGTTAGGTGCTGCCGGTGGTATTGGTCAAGCGCTGTCATTGTTGTTGAAAACACAATTGCCAGCAGGTTCTGAATTAGCGTTATATGACGTTGCGCCAGTTGTTCCTGGTGTTGCTGTTGACCTGAGCCACATCCCCACCGCGGTGAAAGTTACCGGTCATGGTAAAGATGATCTGGGCGATGCGCTTAGCGGTTGTGACGTTGTTCTTATTCCAGCTGGTGTTCCTCGTAAGCCTGGTATGGACCGTTCTGACCTGTTCAACATTAATGCTGGTATCGTTAAGAACCTGATCGAAGGCGTTGCTGATCACTGTCCTTCTGCTTGTGTTGGTATTATTACTAACCCAGTAAACACCACTGTTGCTATCGCTGCTGAAACGCTGAAAGCAAAAGGCGTTTACGACAAGAACAAACTGTTCGGTGTTACTACTCTGGACGTGATCCGTGCAGAAACTTTTGTTGCTGAACTGAAAGGCCTGGACGTATCAAGCGTACACGTTCCTGTAATCGGTGGTCACTCTGGTACTACTATCCTGCCTCTGCTGAGCCAGGTTGAAGGTGTTTCTTTCACTGATGAAGAAGTTGCTAGCCTGACTACACGTATCCAGAATGCGGGTACTGAGGTTGTTGAAGCCAAAGCTGGCGGCGGTTCTGCGACTCTGTCTATGGGTCAGGCTGCAGCACGCTTCTGTCTGTCTCTGGTTGCTGCTATGCAAGGCGAAAACGTGGTTGAATACACCTACGTTCAAACTGACGACAGCGACGACGCAGCATTCTTCTCACACCCTGTACGTTTAGGTGCAAACGGTGTTGAAGAAATCCTGCCTTACGGCGAGCTGAGCGCTTTCGAACAAAAAGCGAAAGACGACATGCTGGAAGGTCTGCGTGGCGACATCAAAATTGGTGTTGAATTCGTAAACGGCTAATACCGAAACGAATTGCAAATCTATTGAAGGCCGACTGTTTAAGTCGGCCTTTTTGTTTTTTGGCTTTTGTGTGATTCAGGTTAGGTATCGATAAAACGGGCCCTACGAATCGTTTTGTTAATACACATCGCGATGATAGCGGCGGGCATCGATAAGCTGGGTGACGGTATCTTCACCCAACATAGTGCTAAGCGTGTGATGTATGCCTTCGCCCATTCCGGCATAGCTTCCGCAAACATAAATCTGGCCACCATTATCAACCACGTCTTGCAGATTTGCCATTTGCAGGCTCAGGCTTTGCTGTACGTAAGAAGGATGTTCCTGACAGCGTGAAAAAACGCGATTTAGCGTTGTTGCGTGGGCTTGTTGAATGGATGGCTCTATTACTTTCGGAAGTACATCGTCGTTGTCGGGCTCGCGCTCTCCATAAATGACGTAAAGGCGGCGGGACGGCTGTTTAGCCGCGTGAAGCCACTGAGAGCGAATGCCGGCGAGCCCACTGCCTGCGCCAATCAGCAGAATAGGCTTTGCATCTTCAGTAAGGTAGCAAGACGGATTCCGATGAAGTTTACCGCGAACCGAGCATCCAATGTCGAGTTGACGGGAAACCCAGCCAGATGCTTTACCCAATTCACCATCCGGTTTAATCACCAGCCTGATAATGAGCTTCACAATGCCCTCTTCAGGAAGCGAGGCGATGGTGTAGCTACGGGCTGCGGCTTGCTCTTGATCGCCTGAATTAATGCCGGGCAAGATATCCAGAATGTCGCCAGGGTGCCACGAAAACGCGTCACTAGCCGGTCGTAAATCAATTTCAAATAATGGTCGGGTGCTATCGTTATTAAGCTGTCTGCGATTCACCAGGGTAAATTGCTCAAATTCAGATTCGGTCTGCACGCTCGTATCTTGCGTAAGTGTACTGTCACTTCTGTCCCTTTTTTCCAGTGCCGTTGATGCTACTGCCCCCAGCGCTTTTAACCCTTTTTCGATTTGTTCTCCAAACGCGCAAAAGTGAGGATATTTGCTGTCGCCCAATGCAATGACATTAAAATCAAGGTGCGACAAATCGGTTGAGCTGGTGTTAGCCTGGTTTAATCGTCTTAGAAATGAACGGCCGTTATCCGGTGGTTCTCCATGACCGTAAGTACTTACTACAAATATAGCCCTTTGATATTCAACTAGCTTCTCTAAGGTGATAGCGGAAAGCGGGCGGGCTTGTGTGTGGTGATTGTTCGCCAGTTCCTCTGCAACACCTTGTGCAGTCCCGGTTTGGCTTGCGTAGGCAACTAACAGTTCACTGTCGCTGATATGAGTAAATAAATACCGGCCTTTATGACGCCAGAATAAATATCCCACCCACACCAGATAAAGTGCAACCAGCACGAGAGCCAGTATTAAACGTTGTGATTCAGTCACAATGGAAACTCCCTGTTGGTGTATCTACTAGTGAATGAAAACGAGCATGATGAATACCGGAATAAGTAACCCTAGCGCGGTGACTGGCCAAGTTGAGGCTTTATGTGGAGCTTGCTTAAGCAAAAGTTGTAAACCGGTAATGGTAAAGATAATCACCACCGCGGAGAATATATCAATGAACCACGACCACACACCGCCGGTATTGCGGCCTTTATGTAAGTCGTTGAAATAGGCAATCCATCCTCTGTCAGTGCCTTCATAAACCAGTTCGCCCATTTCTACATCGATAGACAGCCAGTGATCTTGCCCAGGGCCGGGCCAGGAAACGTAAAGCTCCACGCCATCCCATTCGCCTTCTTTATCTGAGGGGGGCGCGATGCCGTTGTCTGATAACCAGTTGCGCAGCGAGCGGGGCAGCATCACCGGGCCTTCCTCCAACGAATCGAGTGAGGCGAGTTGATCGTCGGGTACCGTTTTTTCTATGTTGGTTAGTTGCGGAACAGCATCTATATCGGCTGCATGATTTAAGGTGATACCGGTGATGGCAAACATAAGCATACCGACCATACAGATTGCGGCAGAAATCCAGTGCCACTGGCGGGCGCTGCCTAGAGAAAATCGCATAATGTTACTCAACTTGGACAAACGGAGTCTGGGGCGACCAGAATAATCTGGTTATGATAATACGAATTATTATTTTTTGAAGCAAAGCTGGCCCACAAAGTGGGCCAGTAGTCTCTGTCGTTGGGCGTTTAACCCTTTTTATCAGAATACGTAGGTAAGATATACGCTGCCATTTCTGCCAGGCTCTGAGAAACGCTGGAAACCATTACCCGAAACGCCTGAGAAGAATCCGCCGTTACCTGAACGCAGGTTTCTCACTACGCCCCAACGGTAATATTCTTTATCTGTCAGGTTGTATAGCGCCGCCGTCAGTCTCAGATTATCTGTGATTTGATAAAATGCGGTGAGGTCGAATGTTGTCAGGCTACCAGGATAAAAGAACGGGCCACTGCCATTGTTAAGCGATGCAAAACTGTTTTGGTCGGCATTGTTGTCCATTTTGGCGGAATACATACCGTGCAGTTTTACACCCCAGTTGTGATCTGTCGCCAGATAACCTAACGACAAGGTTGCCGCATCCGGTGCCAGTGTCTCCAGGTCGTTGCCTCTGTCGTAGAAGTCAAAGCTGTCTTCACTGAGCGGTACATATTCAGATTTATACTCACCGGATATGGTGGAGTACGCGAACTGTGCGGTAATGTTGTCGGTCAACATATAGAAAGTGCTGAACTCAAGACCTTTAATGGCAATTTCGCCACTGTTACGCGGTTGAGTGTAAGTATCTTCACTCACGACCGACACCGTACATTCGCCTGTCCAAGGGCTGCAAGATTGCGTTGTAACGTCAGTGCCATAAGCGTTGGAGAAAGTTTCACTCTGAATACGGTTGGTGTAATTGGTTTTAAAAGCCGTGATATTGACATATCCACGTTCGAAGTTTGCCTGATAGCTCACTTCATAGTTTGTCGAGCGTTCAGCGTCTAGTTCGGGATTCGCTACCTCATCGAGATCCTGATAAACGTCGCCGGTGACAATGTCAGTAATCTCATCACCAGAATTGGTGCCGAAATAAAGTTCCTGTAGCGTCGGGGCTTTGTAGCCCTGGCTCACTTTAGCCAGAATTTCATGTCCCTCGGCAACGGTATAGCTCAGTGCCAATTCACCAACCAGCGCATTGAAGCTGGCATCTTGAACGCTTAGCCCGGTAGGATCCGAGAAGTTTTCAGACACCTCCGGCTCATACTCTGTTCTGTCGTAGCGCGCGCCAATGTGCAGGTTAACTGCATCGTTCAAAGCCATGGTATCGGTGGCATAAAAAGAGATTAGCGTTTTATCTGATTTAGGGACAAATGCCTGATCGAGAATAGGGTAACCATCGAGTAGAGCTGCGCTGGTGGTTTCACCATCGTAGCGGCGATCGTACATAATATTGTTTGACTCGGTTTTCTGATAAGTCAGGCCGTATGCAATATTGTGGCTGATATCACCTTCGATGAGTTTGGTGAGATCGACATTGAAATTTGTCGACTGCTGCTCAAATTCGCGGTCTTCCTGACGCAGTATTACGGAACCCTGACTGTTGAATAGGAAGGATGTCAGACCCGACGTATACAATTCCTGATAATTTGCCTGAAGCTTTATTGTGTCGAAGAACGGGTTATTGGCATTTTCCTGTTCGTAAAATACACCGTAGCGTTCACGATTGTTTTCATCGTAACTGGAAAAATCGAAGTAACTTGCCGTTGTACCTTCCGCCGGTTCTCTCGACAGCGGCAGACCATCGGTTGAACGGTCGGTTTTTTCAACAACAACACCGAAGCGGCTATTTTCATCCAGGTTGTAAGCAAGCTTCAACATCACAGCATCGCTGGTATTATCCATCGGATCAGCCTGGCCTCGCGCAGCACCAAAAATATCTTCGCCATTGCTGTGAGCTTCAGTTTCATCGCTCTGACGGCGAGTATATTGCAGCAGGCTTTCAAAATTACCAGTACGATTGGCCACGGTACCGTGCATCAGCCACTCGTTTGAACGAGAGTCGAAACCTGTTTTTACTTTTCCGCCCGTGGCATCACCCGTTAATGGCAGAAAATCGGCGGCGTCGTTAGTGACATAAGACACTGCACCCGCTAACGCGCCAGAACCGATAGCCACAGAGCCCGGCCCCTTTGAAATGGTCACCGTTTTAACGTGCTCTAGTTCAACCTGGCCGCGACTTGAGCCAAACATACCGTAAGCGGCAAATGTTGACGGGTTAAGGGTTTCACCCTGAGCGACACCATCAACCAGTACTGCAACCGCATCACCGCCTAATCCCCGGATATTAAATCCATCATCACCAAATCGGTTGCCGGTATCGTTTATCTGAACGCCAGGAATGTAGCGCGCTGTATCTTCGATGTTTGTGATGGAATCCAGTGCTATAGCTTGCGCATCGAGTGTAGTTTCATTTTTGTTGTACTCAATGGCGTCTTCGCTTTTTACTTTGGTAACAGCAAGTTGTTCTTTTTCTTGGGCAAAAACGTTGCCTGACAGGATCGCCGTAACTGCAAAACATAATGCAGTGCGTTGGAAAGTCATGATTGGCTCCATGCGGTAGTGTTGTTTTCGTAGATTTTTATGTTTGCTTTGACTGCTTCAAATAAAGGGTGAGTAGTCGACGTCACGTTACGGACAACCGAACGGGTCAGCCAAAGTCGATGAGGATAATATTGATAATAATTCGTATTTGCAATAAGATCCCTCCACTTTTTACAACCAGGAAACACAAAAATGAATAAAACCTCCCTGGCGCTGGTCTGTGCGGGCCTGCTTTTTATCCCAGCCTCTCAAGCGCATACGCCGTATCTAAAACCTTTGAGTTTTGAACCGGTTAGCCGCGACACTGTGACCTTGGATGCGTCGTTCGCCGAGCAATTCTTCGTACCAGAAGTGGCGATCAGCAATGCAAAGTTCGATGTTGAAACGCCAGACGGCAAACTGTCACCTGTTGAGACGGTAGTGGATTTAAAAACGCGAAATGTGCTTGAGCAGGCAATGGAACAGGAAGGCACTTATCGCTTCTCCACCGGGAAGCGCATGGGAGCAATTTTCAGAGTTTACGACCTCAATGGTGAGCGTGGTTCCATGAGAGGCAATGAGAAGCCGTTGCCAGAAGGCGCTACATTAACTGAGCACTTTCAGTCGGTAACCAGTGCGGTGACTTATGTAACGAAAAAAGGCCCTACTGATACGGTATTGGCAGCCAGCGGACAAGGTCTTGAGTTGGTACCTAGTACTCACCCAAATGGCTTGTTTAGAGGCGACACGTTTGCATTCACGTTAACTTACGAAGGCGAGCCGGTAGCTAATGAAAAAGTCACGCTGTATCTGGCTAACGACCAGTTTAGTGAAGAGTCTGATTTCCAAACGCTTACCACAAATGCCAAAGGGGAAGCGTCGGTATCATTGAATTCGCAAGGGTTGTACCTGCTTCAGGCCCGAGTAAAAGCGCCTGCACCAAAGGGTGCTGACGTGCCGGTATACAGTTACACCACCACACTTACGTTAGAAGCATTCTGAGGACGAACAATGAAAATTAACTCTGTAATTATCGCTACTGCGCTGCTCTCTCAGCTGGCTATGGCCGCTCCGCACAGTGCCAGCGGCATTATTCTCACTTACGATTTAGACGGAAATGAAAAGCTGTCGCTGGAAGAGTTTGTTGATGCCCGCCGACAACGTTTTGCCGCTACCGACACCAACCACAATGGTACGCTGGAAGAAGATGAGTATGTGTACGAGTGGGAAGGGAAAATGACCGCGCGCATGCAGGCCGATCGAAAAGCTTCCGTAAAACAAACGTATATTCGCTTTAACGCTATCGATAAGGATGACAACAAGCAGATCACCAAAGCGGAAATGGATGCAGTGGGTGAGCGAGGCTTTGATTTTATGGATCAGGATAAAGATGGCGTTGTTCTGGCGTCTGATCAGGATCCGGTACGTGAAGGCCGAGCTGATAACAGCGATGATAAGCCGAAATTGGAACAACGCCCCATGTTACGCATGCCGACTACCCATAACATCGAGGGCTTCATGGGGTTGTACGATACAAACGGTGACGAAAAAGTCGATAAAGCAGAATTTCAGGCTGTCAGAGATGAGCAATTCGCCCGAACCGATGAGAACGGCGATGGTGTACTGACAGAACAGGAATACGTGCTCGAGTTTGAAGATCGTCTGGATGCACAGTACGAAAAGACTTACGACGGCCAAGTAAAGCAAACCTACGTGCGTTTTGGCGTGCTGGATAAAGATGAAAACGGTCACATGACTTTTAACGAGTACATGCAGTCTGGTTTCCGCTCTTTCAGTCGCTACGACACCACCGGTGATGGTTTCATCACATTAGATGATCCCGCGCCTGTTTTTAAACGTGAAAGCACAGAAAGTGACGATAAGGCAACGCAAACTGCGAGCGTGAATAATTAATGAAACGCAGCTTCATTGTATTCATTTGGAGTGCCTGTGCAGCTTTTGCTGCACAGGCGGCAAGCCCGGCCGCTCACTCCACTTCAGAAAATAACTCCTCAGCAACACTCGCAAACTCAGCACACACATTTCATATTCAGCAAGCCGATTATGACGTTGTCATAAAATTGGTTGGCGGCTATGAAAAGGTTAAGCAACAGCCGTTGGCTGAGCTGGTGCAAAACACCGCGGAAGTGTTGGCAGCACAAAGTAAACTGGTAGCCGACTTGTCACGACCTGGCGCTCACGATGTGCCTACATGGATATTTGAGGGCCTGGCGAAGTGCGAGGATTGGTTTCATCTCTCCGAAGGCAAAGTGAGTTGCCGTAACGGTGCGCTTTATCAGTATTGGCATCAGTACGTGGCTGGAGAAGGCACGCTGGAACGTCGAGAAGCGCGGAAGCTGGCAAGAGCATCTAGAGTGACCAAAGTAACGTTAAATACGCCATCGCAACTGCTAATGCCGGAGATCATGCCAGATGCGCCGTTCTGGGATTTCGGTTTAATCGGAGATGCATTACTTGCAAACCGAATCGCCAAGTATCTTCAGCAAATCGTAGGCGAAGACGGCGCATTTTCTATTACGGTAAACAACACGTCCATAACCCATGAAGGCAAGTCACCTTCTGGCTGGACGCTGTTTGATAAACCAGTTATGGAACATCACGAGGTGTTTTCCGGTGCCATCATAAATACTGCTACCCGCAAGGTGGTGACTGGGGCGGCAGAAAGTGGGGTATTGGATAGCAGTGATGGTTGGCCTGCGTCGGGCTTAATCTCCCACGTGGTTGCACCCAATGTGTTTGATGCCGCGATAGTGTCGCAACTCGCCGTGGTCACTTCTACCACGCAACTTAACGATTTTCTGGTTGATAAGCCTGAGGTACTGGTTAAGACCACCGATCAAAAGGGAAGGGTGAACACTACTGAGGGTTACTTTGCATTTTGGCAAAATCAGCACGACACGGCCGTTAAACCATTAACCATTGATGTGACGTTGCCGCGCTTTAACGTGCCGGAATATCACGGCCCTTATGTTTCTGTGTGGTTAACCGATGAAAATGCGCAGTTGATTAAAAGCCTGTCAATTCGAGGTGATAGTCAACGCTGGCTCACCGAATTGAGAGTGTGGTGGCGAAAAATAGGTAGAACCCATGAAGACTTCATTGATGGATTCGCCGGTGCAACTCGTAAGAATAAGCCGCTGCATGTGCAATGGGACGGGTATGACGAACAAGGACAGCCGGTAAAGCAGACTAAACTTGTACTGAACGTGGAAGTCGCGCGGGAAGACGGTGGTCGGAATTATCAGAAAATCCCGCTCGATTTAGATGTGTTGATGAAACAGCCTTTACATACTGTGGGGAAGGGGGAAATTGGTGAAGTGTCCGTCTCTTTGTAGCAATAGTGGGAGAAGCTAGCGCACTTGCTGACAATGCTTTAAATGTAAACATACAAAAAAGCCGTCGTTTTCACGACGGCTTTGTTCATTATGGCGAAGACCGGATTAACCGGTGTTGCGCATACCGATTGCAATACCGGCGATGGTCACCATCATGGCACGTTCTAGTACCGCATTCTGCGCGTCGTCACCGGCTGCACGAATACGCTCTAGCAGTTCGATTTGCAGATAATGCAGAGGCTGCAAGTAACCGGCACGGATATTCATCGACTCTTTACCCATCGGGTCTTTGTCCATGATGCTTTCCTGACCGGTGAGTGCCAGCAGAGATTCCACACTTTCTTTCAGCTCGTCACGCAGCGCCTGACCAAAGTGCTTCAGCTCATCCGGTACCAAGCGCTCGTCATAAGCTTCACTGATTCGTGGATCTGCTTTGTTAAACACCATGTCCAGCATAGACAGACGTGAACGGTAGAATGGCCATTCAGCAAACATTTCTTCCACGACCTTAGCGTCGCTTTCTGCCTTTACAGAATCGATAGCGCGCATTACGCCAAGCCAGGAGGGCAGAACCAGACGGGTTTGTGCCCAAGCGAAAATCCACGGGATAGCACGCAAACTTTCAATGCCGCCCTGAGGTTTACGCTTAGAAGGACGGCTACCTAACGGCAGTTTGCCCAGCTCTTGCTCTGGCGTGGCTACACGGAAGTAAGGTACGAAGTCTTTATCTTCGCGCACGGTTCCGCGATAGTTGTCACGACCATTAGCGGCCATCTTGATGATAAGTTCACGCCACTCTGGCTTCGGCTCCGGTGGCGGGAACAGCATGGCTTCAATAATCGCAGACGCGTAAATACCCAAGCTTTGCTTCGCCAGTTTTGGCATACCGAATTTATAGCGGATGGTTTCACCCTGCTCGGTAACACGGAAGCCACCTTCCAGTGAACCAGGAGGCTGTGAATGAATAGCTGCATGTGCAGGCAGACCACCACGACCAATCGTACCACCGCGACCGTGGAACAGTGTCAGTGTGGTTTCAAATTCATCGGCAACTTGTACCAGTGCTTCCTGAGATTCGTACTGAGCCCAACCTGCAGCCAGCGCACCGGCATCTTTAGCAGAGTCAGAGTAACCAATCATCACATACTGACGGCCTTTGATGTAACCACGATACCAGTCGATAGACAGCAGCTTACGCATAACTGAAGGCGAGTTATTCAGGTCGTCGAGGGTTTCGAATAAAGGGGCTACCGGCATTGGCCAGTCTACACCTGATTCTTTCAACAGTAATTGAACCGCCATGACATCAGATGGCTCACTGGCCATTGAAATGATGTAAATACCGAAACCTTCTTTACTGTGCTGAGAGATAACTTTACAGGTATCGAGCACTTCTTTTACATCGTCAGACGCTTCCCATTGCGCAGGGAACAGCGGACGCTTAGAGCTAAGTTCACGCAGCAGGAAAGCCTGTTTGTCTGCTTCACTCCATTGCGCATAGTCACCTAAGCCAAGGTAGCGGGTAATCTCACTGAATACATCGGCATGGCGCTCTGAGTCCTGACGTACGTCCAAACGCAGCAGGTGAACACCAAAACACTGTACCCGGCGGATAGTGTCGAGCAGCAAGCCATTGGCTGTCACTGGCATTCCGCACTCGATTAATGAGTCGTAGCACAGCATCAGAGGCTCAAGTAGCTCATCGTTGTGCTGAACCCAGGTACTTTGGTCAACTTTCTTGCCTGCCAGATAATCAGCAATACCGTCGCGGGTTTCGCCACAGCGGCGAACCAGTGGGCGCAACAGCGAGCGATAAGGTTCGTTGGCATCAGCGCCAACGGCTTCACGCAGGGCATCGCTGCAATCGAACATCGACAGTTCTACCTGCAAACGGTCGAGATCAGAGGCAAACAGTTTTGCAGCACGCTTACGGGCCAGCAGTAATACCTGTTCAGTTACTTTTGACGTTACAAACGGGTTACCATCACGGTCGCCACCCATCCAGGAGCTAAACTGAACCGGTGCGGCATCTAGAGGCAGATTGACTTTGTAGTCTGACTGCAAACGCTCGTCGAGGTCACGGAGGAAGTCAGGTACGGCTTCCCACAGCGAGTTTTCGATAACGGAGAAGCCCCAACGCGCTTCATCAACCGGGGTAGGGCGAACAGAACGAATTTCTTCGGTATGCCACGCCTGACTGATTAAATCAGCAATACGGGTTTCAACGCGGTCGCGCTCTCGATCTTCAAGGGTGTCCTGGTGAATATGCTTCAGGCACTGTGCTAACTCTTTCTGTTTATGAATGAGTGTACGGCGAGTCACCTCGGTAGGGTGCGCCGTGAGTACCAGATCAATTTTCAGTTTTGAAACCGCTTTCTGTACGTTTTCAACATTGAGATCAGCTTTATCCAGGTGTTCAAACAGCGCATCTAACGACGCATCTACGCTCATCGCACTGTTGTATTCCTGCTCAGCAATATTGCCCAGAGTCAGGAATTGTGCAAATGCCCGGCCAACCGTCAAAAGATCAGAATCTGAAAGTTTTTTGAAAATTTCTTTCAGGTTTTCGCTACAGGTTGCGTCGCCCTGATATGAAGAACGACCATCTTTTCTGATGGTCTCAATGCGGTCTAACCATTCTTGACCCAATTCAGCTTGAATGGTTTCGCCAAGGACTTTCCCCAGGTACCGAACTGTGTCTTTAAGTTCAGCATCATAGTGTGATTGCATAGCATCCTCCTACTGTATATGCCCATAACCATACTTCAAAATTGTTAAACTTGTCTAACGTCATTCCGTTATAAATTAAACCTTAATGAAAAGTTCATTTAACAAATCCCAAGCCCCAAGCATGTTGCAGGCTGATATGATACACTCCGTGCCAGGTTATTTAGCATGCACTTTGAGTAACGAAATGCGGCTAAATAATGTACAAATCTTGTAATTTACTTTCAGGAGTCAATGTGACCGATAAATATACCAGCGTAGAAACGCAAGCAAGCTATGGTGTTGGTTTCCAAATGGGAGAGCAGCTTAAATCCAATCCGTTCGAAGGCCTGTCTCTAGATGCAGTACTCGATGGTCTGAGCGATGCGTTCAATGGTCAAGCCTCACAGGTTGATACCGACACGCTGCGCAACGCATTTGGTGAAATTCACCAACGCATGCAGGCTGCTAAAGCTGAGCAAAGCAAAGCGGTAATTGAAGAAGGTAACGCTTACCTTGCAAAAAATGCAGAACGTGATGAAGTTACGGTAACCGAAAGCGGTTTGCAATATGAAATTATTGAAGCCGGTGAAGGTGACAAGCCTGCTGCAGACAGCACGGTTCGCGTTCATTATCACGGTACACTGATTGATGGTAGCGTATTTGACAGCTCTTACAAGCGCGGTCAGCCTGCAGAATTCCCAGTAAACGGTGTGATCCGCGGCTGGACTGAAGCACTGCAGTTAATGCCAGTAGGTGCAAAATGGAAACTGTACATTCCTTACGATCTGGCATACGGCGAACAGGGTGCAGGCGGCGCGATCGCCCCTTACTCTACGCTGGTATTCGATGTTGAGTTACTCGACATCCTGGGTTAATCCCCATGGCGGCAGTGCGTACACACTGTCGCTACCTTCCTGCCTGTATGGCATCTTCACACGACATCTGCTCAGAGTTGTAAATGCCACAGACGCGATTACAATACGCGCACAATTATCAAAGGAAAAACTACTATGGTTATCAAGCCTAAAGTCAGAGGCTTCATCTGTACTAACGCACACCCAGCGGGTTGTGCTGCTTCAGTAGCAGAGCAAATTGATTATGTTCGTCAGCAGGGCGACCTTGGTGACGGCCCTAAAAATGTGTTGGTTATCGGTTGTTCTACCGGTTACGGCTTGGCATCACGTATCACTTCCGCTTTTGGCTATGGTGCGAAAACCTTAGGTGTTTGTTTCGAAAAAGAGCCGACTGAGCGCAAAACAGCGACAGCGGGCTGGTATAACACTGCAGCATTTCATCAACAGGCTGAGCAAAATGGCCTGTACGCAAAAACCTTAAACGGCGATGCTTTTTCAGATGAAATGAAGGCGCAGGTGATTGAACAAATTAAAGCAGACCTGGGTTCTGTTGATTTGGTGATTTATTCACTGGCTTCTCCACGCCGTACCGACCCGGTAAGTGGTGAAACCTTCAAGTCGACATTGAAGCCAGTAGGTCAGGCCTATACCACTAAAACTTACGACACCGACAAAGATAAAGTGCACGATGTCACCCTGGAACCTGCCAACGATGAAGAAATTCACAACACTATCAAGGTAATGGGCGGTGAAGACTGGGAACGCTGGATGGATTTCCTCGGCGATGCTGGCGTGCTGGCTGAAGGTTGTAAGACCACGGCCTATACTTACATCGGTAAAGAGCTGACTTGGCCTATCTACGGTCAGGCGACTATCGGTAAGGCGAAAGAAGATCTCGACCGCGCGGCCGCTGCCATTATCGGTAAGCACACTGATAAACTGGTTGAGGCAAACGTGTCTTCATTAAAAGCCCTGGTTACCCAGGCGAGTTCAGCTATTCCGGTTATGCCGCTTTACATTTCACTGATTTACAAAGTGATGAAAGAAGAAGGCACCCATGAAGGTTGTATTGAACAAATCTTTGGTCTGTACACAGAGTGCCTTTACGGTGAAACCGGCGCGGTAGACGAAGCAAATCGCTATCGTATGGACGGGAAAGAAACCAACGATGCCACCCAGGCGAAAATCAAGGCACTGTGGGATCAGGTAACGCAAGACAACTTCCATGAATTAAGTGATTACGCTGGCTATCATCATGAGTTCCTCAAGTTGTTTGGATTTGATATTCCAGGTGTAGATTACGAAGCCGACGTTGATACTGTGGTTAAATGGTAATCTGACAAAATAATAATAAAGCCGTCGACAGACGGCTTTTTTGCGTTTTACGTCAGAATATAGGCGTTAAGTCTTAGATTTAAATCACATTCAGTGTGGTAGTATTTTCAGCCATTCCGAAGTATTGGCATCTGCCAGTGAATAGCGCGCTCACTTTCTGAGCAGTCAGGCCGAGATGGTCTACACTAGAAAAGCGCCTGACATCGCAGGTTGTTACCTGTGTATTGCAAAATTAACCAGCGGTTATATTAAAAATTAACAAATATTGTGGATTATCCATTATTTGCATAGCGTAACGCGTTGCGATGATGCTAAAATCCCGTAGTTAAGTAGAGGGCGTTTTATTCTCTGCTTCCGGTTTTTACTTCAACACCGCTTCAGTAGTAGCTATGGGGCTGGTTTCAGTAAAAACAACGGCCCTAATAATAAGATATTCTCGGCACGTATCGAGATTTACCGCCAGAAACTGGTTGGTGAGAACGCTGCAACGGAAATTCAATAAAACTTTGGGTGACGGATACCTGATTAAGAAGTGCGCTTCTGCATGCAGGCAGCTCAGGCTGCAGTTATGCATAAGGGTTCTTCTATTAGAGTAGTGCGATTACGTATGATAAAAATCAAGAAAGGTCTCGACCTCCCTATCAAGGGAGCGCCGCAACAGCAAATCTCCGATGGAGCTGCTGTCACGCGCGTTGCCGTTCTGGGAGAAGAATATGTTGGCATGCGTCCTACCATGCATGTCCAGGTTGGTGACAAAGTGGCTAAAGGCCAGATTCTTTTTGAAGACAAAAAGAATCCAGGCGTGAAGTTCACTGCACCGGCTGCGGGCGAAGTGGTAGAAGTAAACCGCGGCGCCAAACGTGTTCTTCAATCTGTTGTAATTAAAATCGAAGGCAGCGAAGCTGTTACTTTCGACAAAATTGCTGCAGACCAGATCGCTAGCGCATCCAAGGAACAACTGCAAACTTCACTGGTAGACTCCGGTCTATGGACTGCTTTACGCACCCGTCCATTCAGTAAAGTACCTGCGGTAGGTTCTACTCCTTCATCCATCTTTGTTAACGCAATGGATACCAACCCACTGGCTGCAGATCCTGCAGTAATCATCGCTGAGCGTAGCGACGATTTTGTTGCTGGCTTAAAAGTGCTTAAGCAACTTTCAGGCGGTAAGGTATACGTGTGTAAAGCAGCAGGTGCTTCAGTATCTACCGGCGATGCAGCCGTTGATGTTGAAGAGTTCGGTGGTCCACACCCGGCAGGCCTGGCTGGTACGCACATTCATTACTTAGATTCGGCAGGTGCGAAGAAAATCGTTTGGTCAATTAATTACCAAGACGTATTAGCTTTCGGTGCCTTCGTGACTACGGGTGAAGTTGATAACCGTCGCGTTGTTTCTTTGGCTGGTCCTGCAGCGAAAAATCCTCGTCTGGTACGTACGTTACTGGGTGCAGATATCGCTGAACTGACTGCCGGTGAGCTTAACGAAGGTGAAGTGCGCACGGTTTCTGGTTCTGTATTGAACGGTACCACTGCACGCGGTGTTCATGGTTTCCTTGGTCGCTATCACCTACAGGTGTCTGCGCTGATGGAAGGTCGTGAGAAGAAATTCCTTGGCTGGATCACCCCTGGTTCAGACAAGCACTCAGTAACCCGTGCTTACTTGGGTCACCTGGGTAGCAAAGATTTCGACATGACTACCACTACCAACGGTTCAGAACGTTCTATGGTTCCAATCGGTAACTACGAGCGTGTTATGCCTCTGGATATTCTTCCAACACTGTTACTGCGTGACCTGATTGCAGGCGACACCGACAGTGCTCAGGCTATGGGTTGTTTGGAGTTGGACGAAGAAGATTTAGCGCTGTGTACCTACGTGTGCCCAGGCAAATACAGCTACGGTCCAATTCTGCGTAACTGTCTGACCACCATTGAGAAAGAGGGTTAAGTCATGGGTTTAAAAGCCTATCTGGAAAAAATCGAACCAAATTTCGAGCCAGGTGGAAAGTACGAAAAGTGGTATGCCCTGTACGAAGCAGCTGCAACCATCTTCTACACTCCTGGTATGGTTAACAAAGCCGGTACCCACGTACGTGACAGTATCGATCTGAAACGCATCATGATTATGGTGTGGATCGCGACTTTCCCGGCAATGTTCTTCGGTATGTATAACATCGGCCTGCAAGCGCAAGACGCTATTGCTGGCGGTGCATCTCTACCTGATTCATGGCAGGCTGGCCTGTTCACTGCGCTGGGCGGCGATATCGCTAACGCCAGTGGCCTGGGTCTGTTCTTCTACGGTGCCTGCTTCTGGTTGCCAATCTACGCGGTAACATTTGCGGTAGGTGGTTTCTGGGAAGTGCTGTTTGCTTCTGTACGTAAGCACGAAGTAAATGAAGGCTTCTTCGTAACGTCTGTACTGTTCGCACTGACAATGCCTGCTACTGTGCCTCTGTGGCAGGTTGCACTGGGTATTACCTTCGGTGTGGTTATCGCTAAAGAAGTCTTTGGTGGTACCGGTCGTAACTTCCTTAACCCTGCTCTGGCAGGTCGTGCATTCCTTTACTTCGCGTATCCAGCAGCAATGTCTGGCGACAAAGTATGGGTAGCGGCTGACGGTTACTCGGGTGCAACTACCCTGGGTCAAGCGGCAACAACTGGCTACGACTTCTCTGATACCGCTGCATGGTGGGACCATTTCTTCGGTTTCATTCAGGGTTCTTCAGGCGAAACCTCAACCTTAGCAATTATGCTGGGTGGTCTGTTCATCATCTACATGCGTATTGCCAGCTGGCGAATCGTTGCGGGTGTAGCGGTAGGTGTGGCGTTCTTCGCAACCTTACTGAACATGATCGGCAGCGACACTAACCCGATGTTTGCAATGCCTGCGCAATGGCACTTTGTTGTCGGCGGTCTGGCTTTCGCAATGTTCTTCATGGCAACTGATCCGGTATCTGCGTCATTTACCAACCAGGGTAAGTGGGCTTACGGTATCTTCATCGGTTTCATGACCGTACTTGTACGTGTGCTCAACCCGGCCTTCCCTGAAGGTGTAATGCTGGCAATTCTGTTTGCCAACCTGTGGGCGCCACTGTTCGACTATTTCGTCGCGCAAAGCAATATTAAGCGGAGGGTAGCTCGTGTCGGCTAAGAAAGAAACTTTAGGAAAAACAGTTGGCGTTGTTGTTGCCGTCTGTCTTGTTTGCTCCATTATCGTATCAGGTGCTGCGGTAGGTCTGCGCTCTCAGCAGCAGGCTAATGCTAAGCTCGATAAGCAAACTAACATTCTTACTGCTGCAGGCCTTTACAAAATGGGCATGAGCAGTGACGAAATCGATGCAACGTTTAAAGAGTTCGTCCAAACGCGTTATGTTGATTTAAGTACTGGTGAATTCACTGAAAAGCCGTCTGAAGACTACGACATGTACAAAGCGGCTAAAGAAGACGAAACCAGCATCAAGGTTGAAAACAGTAATGTTGGCTTCCAGCGACGCGCAAAGGTAGCAAGTGTTTACCTGGTTGAAGACGAAGCTGGTGATGTTTCCCGCGTGATTCTGCCAGTTCATGGTAGTGGTCTGTGGGATCTGATGTACGGTTTCCTGGCTGTTAAAGCTGATGGCCAGACTGTGAAAGAGCTTATCTATTATCAGCAAAAAGAAACGCCAGGACTTGGCGGTGAAGTGCAGAACCCATCCTGGCAGGCTAAGTGGGATGGTAAGAAGCTGTATAAAGACGGCGACGTGGCTATCGAGGTTAAGAAAAACGCTAACCCTGAAAGCCCATACTCTGTTGACGCACTTTCCGGCGCGACCCTGACCAGTAACGGTGTTGAAAACACCATTCAGTACTGGGTAGGCGAGCAGGGCTTCGGTCCTTTCCTTAAGAAACAAGCATGGCGTTCATAAAGGATACTTATCGTGGCTGACACTAAAGAAATGAAAAAGGTCCTCTTTGGACCGATTCTCGACAACAACCCAATCGCCCTGCAGGTACTTGGTATCTGTTCAGCTCTGGCGATTACTACTAAGCTGGAAACGGCTCTGGTTATGGCTCTGGCCCTGACCAGCGTAACGGCGTTCTCCAACTTGTTTATTTCCGCAATCCGGAACCAAATCCCATCAAGCGTGCGGATCATCATCCAGATGACGATTATCGCGTCGCTGGTAATCGTGGTAGACCAGATTCTGAAAGCTTACTCTTATGAGATATCCAAGCAGCTTTCGGTGTTCGTTGGTCTGATTATTACCAACTGTATCGTAATGGGTCGTGCAGAAGCGTATGCGATGAAGAGTCCTCCGCTGATGAGCTTCTTAGACGGTATTGGTAATGGCCTGGGTTACTCCTTCATACTGATTTGTATCGGTACAGTGAAAGAACTGTTCGGCTTCGGCACCATCTTAGGTTTCGAAATTCTGCCTCTGGTACAAAACGGTGGCTGGTATCAGGCGAACGGCCTGCTTATCCTGCCTTTCAGCTCATTCTTCCTGATCGGTGGTATGGTGTGGATTCTGCGCACCCTGCGTCCTGAACAGGTTGAGCCTAAGGAGTAATGGTCATGGAACATTATCTGTCTTTATTTGTTCGTTCGATTTTTATCGAAAATATGGCGCTGTCATTGTTTCTGGGTATGTGTACGTTTTTGGCCGTATCCAAGAAAGTTAAAACAGCGATGGGTCTGGGTGTAGCGGTTATCGTGGTACTGGGTATTTCTGTTCCAGTTAACCAGATCATCTACGTAAACATTCTGGCTCCGGGCGCACTTGCTTGGGCTGGCTTCCCTGATGCGGACCTGAGCTTCCTGAACTTCCTGACCTTCATCGGCGTTATCGCTGCGTTGGTTCAGATCCTGGAAATGGCGCTGGATAAGTTCTTCCCTGCACTTTACAACGCACTGGGTATCTTCCTGCCACTGATCACAGTTAACTGTGCAATCTTCGGTGGTGTTGCATTCGCGGTTCAACGTGAATACAGCCTGGGTGAGAGCTTCGTGTACGGTGTTGGTAGCGGCATCGGCTGGGCGTTAGCAATTGTACTGCTGGCGGCTGTTCGCGAAAAACTGAAGTATGCTGATATGCCTGATGGTATTCGTGGTCTGGGCTCTGTGTTCATGATTGCGGGTCTGATGGCGTTAGGCTTCCAGTCTTTCACTGGTATCGCGCTGTAATAACGCAAAGGAGCATATAAATGAGTATTGAAATGTTACTTGGCGTTGGCATGTTTATTGTCATCGTTCTGGCACTGGTATTTATTATCATGTTTGCCAAATCTAAGTTGGTACCAAGCGGTGACGTAACTATCATGATCAACGACGATCCTGAGAAAGCGATTACTACTCAGCCTGGCGGCAAGCTGTTAGGCGCGCTGGCAGAAGCGGGTATCTTCGTATCATCTGCTTGTGGTGGCGGTGGTTCTTGTGGCCAGTGTCGTGTAGACATCAAAGAAGGTGGTGGTGAGATTCTGCCTACCGAACTTGATCACATCACTAAGCGTGAAGCGCGTGAAGGTTGCCGTCTGTCATGTCAGGTCGCGATTAAGCAAGACATGAAGATTGAGCTGGAAGAAGAAATCTTTGGTGTTAAGAAGTGGGATTGCGAAGTTATCTCCAACGACAACAAAGCGACCTTCATCAAAGAGCTTAAGCTTAAAATTCCTAACGGTGAAAGCGTTCCTTTCCGTGCTGGTGGTTATATTCAGATCGAAGCACCTGCTCACCACGTGAAATATAAGGATTACGATATTCCTGAAGAGTATCGTCCAGACTGGGAACGTTTTGGTTTCTTCGACATCGAATCTAAAGTTGATGACGAGACCATCCGTGCCTACTCAATGGCTAACTACCCTGAAGAAGAAGGTATTATTATGCTGAACGTGCGTATCGCTACGCCGCCGCCTAATAATCTGTCTCTGCCTGCGGGCAAGATGTCTTCTTACATCTGGAGCCTGAAAGAAGGTGATAAAGCGACTATCTCTGGTCCGTTCGGTGAATTCTTCGCTAAAGAGACTGACGCAGAAATGGTATTCATCGGTGGTGGTGCAGGTATGGCGCCAATGCGTTCACATATCTTCGACCAGCTTCGTCGACTGAAATCAACCCGTAAGATTTCATTCTGGTACGGTGCCCGTTCACTGCGCGAAATGTTCTACGTAGAAGATTTCGACGAACTGGCCAAAGAGAATGATAACTTCGAATGGCACGTCGCACTGTCTGATGCGCAGCCTGAAGATAACTGGACTGGTGCAACAGGTTTCATCCACAACGTATTGTTGGAAAACTACCTGAAAGACCACCCAGCACCGGAAGACTGTGAATTCTACATGTGTGGTCCTCCTGTGATGAACGCAGCTGTTATTAACATGCTGAAAGATCTTGGGGTAGAAGACGAAAATATCATGCTTGATGACTTTGGTGGTTAATCAGCAAACGGTATAATTGAAAAGGGGGCTTAGCCCCCTTTTTTAGTCGATAAAGGATAACAAGTGATTAGTCAGTATTTGCGGATTGGTATCGTTTTTCTTGCTGGTCTGCTTCTGAGTGCCTGTGCTCAGGAAGCAAAACAGGTTGTTCATCTTCATGGCAACACCATGGGGACAACCTACAATGTAAAGTATGTGATTGATGAACGCGGACAAATTGAAGGTCTGCAGGATGAGATCGATGCGCGTTTGGTAGAAATCAATAAGCTGATGTCTACCTACGACCCAACGTCAGAATTATCTCGCTTCAATCAGAATCGTTACACAACGCCTGTGGCTCTGAGTGCTGAAACAACGAAAGTAGTGAATGAAGCGCTTAGACTCGGTGAACTTAGTCACGGTGTATTGGATGTAACGGTAGGCCCGTTGGTAAACCTTTGGGGGTTTGGTCCGAATAAGCGCCCTGAAAAAGTACCTAGCGAAGAGCAAGTTGCAGAAGTGCGCGCCTATGTTGGTCTTGATAAAATCAATATGACGCCGGATGGATTGCGTAAGTTGCACCCAATGGTTTACGTTGACCTATCGACCATCGCCAAGGGCTATGGTGTCGATCAGGTTGCGGAAATCATGGAGAAGAATAACGTACATGATTATCTGGTAGAAATCGGCGGCGAAATGCGCGTGAAGGGCGAACGGGGCAATGGTGAGGAATGGTTGATAGCCATTGAGAAACCCGTGTCAACGGAACGCTCTGTACAGAAAATTGTCTCAGTGGGTACCAATGCAATTGCAACGTCGGGTGACTACCGCAATTACTATGAGATGGATGGCAAACGTTATTCGCATTTGATTGACCCGCGCACGGGATCACCAATCACCCATAATCTGGTGTCGGTTACTGTGGTGCATCCGTCATCAATGACAGCTGATGGTTTAGCTACGGCATTTAACGTGATGGGCTGGGATGAAGCAAAAGCGCTTGCGGAGAAAGAGGATTTAGCCGTATTTCTGATCAAACGAACGAAAGACGGATTTGAAGAATATGCTTCGCCACAGTTCGATGAAATCGTTGAAGTGAAAAATTAGGAGTCGTTAACTATGTCCACCTTTATTCTCGCATTCGTATTCTTTCTCGCCATGGTGATGGCCATGGGTGTTGGATACATGGTGCAAAAGAAGTCTATCGCCGGTAGCTGCGGCGGGTTAGGTGCGCTGGGTATTGAAAAGGCCTGTGATTGCCCGGAGCCTTGCGACCGGAAAAAAGCGCGCATGGAAAGAGAAGAAGCCCGTCAGAAGAAAATTGCGGAATGGAAAGACAACCAGATCCTGTAATGGGTACGCTGAATTAACAGTGTAAAGAAAGGCCGATACATCTTGTACCGGCCTTTTTTATTCTACGAGAGGTTGGGATTACTCGTAAGAATAGCTCATGGTTACATTGCTATAGGTGCTATATGCGCGCAGTCCGATATGCCATGTTCCCGCTTCAGGTGCAGTGAAGGTACATACTTCGTTGTTGCCACTCTTATATGGGCGACAATTGTACGCACTGGTCGTGGGCTGAGAGCCGTATCGCACGTAGAGATCTGCATCGCCACTGCCACCGGCAATCTGAATGGTCATAGTGGAAACGCCAGCGGGGATGGTCCAGGTGTATCGATCCCAAGCTGAACGTGAACCAGAAAGACCAGTAAGTTGACCTGATACCGGTTCTACACCGGGTTCCGTTGGCGTACCGCCGCCATCCCCACTGCCATCACAACCATTGTTGTTCAGGTAGCTGTTGGCTTCTCCCACGCGAACCAGACCATAGCCGTAATAGTTATCACGACCTGCGCTGCCACGGTCTTCCGCAGTTGCTGCTAATGCACTGCGTATCTGACTTGCGCTACACTGAGGGTGAAAGCTCCATACCAGTGCCGCTGCACCTGCAACATGAGGGGTCGCCATGGATGTACCGTTAAGAGTCGCATAGCTGTTTGTAGGATAGGTTGAATAGACCGAGCTACCAGGGGCTGAGATTTCAACCTGTGAGTTATACTGAGAATAGCTCGCACGGTTCTTACCAGAGTCTACGGCAGCAACTGAAACAACTGCATCGTAAGATGCCGGATAAGAAAGGGAACTGTTGCCATCGTTACCAGCAGCGGCAACCAATAGCATGTTGTCATCAACAAAGCCTTGCATCGCATTGGCTTCTGCTGACGATGAACCCGCTCCGCCCAAACTCATGTTTACCACGTCGGCGCCAGCATCCTGACATTGGTCGATGGCGGTGATGATATCTGAAGCGTAAGTCCAACTGCCGCTATCATCAAAAATCTTCACTATGTGTAAGTTTACGCCGGGATAAACGCCAATCACGCCCTCTGTGTTGTCGTAGGCAGCAATGGTGCCTGCCACGTGTGTGCCATGACCGTTCCCATCGTTATACCAGTTACCAACCGCACTGTTATTCCCCTGGCCGGTAACACCGTCATTTTGACCGGGAAGATCGGGATGCCCAAGATTGTAGCCTGTGTCGATAATACACACTTTACGGGCACTGGTATCAGACTGGAAAAGTTGGTTTGCCTGAACCATGTTGTAACCGTAAGGTGTGGTCTGCGCCATCAGGTGGCGTTTTGGATCGGGAGCAACCTCAATGTCTTTGTTTTTCATAAGCGCATTGAGTGCTTTCTTGTTAAGCGTTACCGACGCCATACCATGGCGTGACATTACTTTATGTGTTTTACCACCTACACGCTGAATGGCCGATTTCACTGATGCTACTGACATCGCCCGCGGATTGGCTTTGCTGGTAGTCTCCAGGCCAGATTCTGTTTCTTCAGCAATACCTGTCTTGAAGGTCACAATATAGCGCTCTTCCGCGCCACCCCTTGCATTGCGCTGGAGCGCCCGAAGTTCTTTCAAATCTAATGGTGTTAGGGGCGATGACGCTACCTTGATCGGACCTGCGCCGCTGGTTTCAGTAATCGCATTCGCCGACAGAGCAATTAAGCTTAATGACGTTGCAATAAGGGTTTTGGTTGGAAATGTGTATGATTTGGACATTTATTTTCCTGTCTTGTCGTTATTTTTTCCCACTCGCTCTCTGCGGAGCGCTACTTCGGGGTGTTTAACCGGCCTGTGCACGCCATTTCAGATGGCTTTATTGTTTTTCCTTGGCCGTTCCGTCGACTAAAAAATCGGCTAAATGAAACGGCGATACGCAAGCGTTGTAAAAGCTACTTTTGCTAAGCAGCACGAAATCTATACTACGGATAGGTGGGGGCTGTAACGTATAACGTCGCATAATCTCGTATCGGAATAGACACGTATTGCGCGGGTGAGTATTTCGCTGCGAGATACAGCAACAGGGCGGTACAGGCAGATAGGCGTCACTTAATATTTAAATTCATAAAAATGAAATAAAAACAGATTTATAGGTGGCGTGGATAAATTTTCAGAAATTTTTTAGCAAGGGCGAAATAATACTTTGCAAAAAATCTGCTTTATTCAGCAAAGAGAAGAGGAGTATTAGAGCAGACCAATTAAACACTTCCATTGCTGGCAATTTTCGTTAAAATGCTGTGTATGTATACAGTGTGGTGGCGATGTGCGGAAAATCATTCACGTTGATATGGATTGCTTCTACGCGGCAGTTGAGATGCGTGATAATCCGTCGTTAACCCATAAGCCCATAGCTATTGGCGGCAGCTCTGACCGCCGTGGCGTTATTTCTACCTGCAACTACCCTGCGCGTAAATACGGTGTACGTTCGGCTATGGCTACCGCTTATGCGAAACGTTTGTGCCCTGATCTCATTCTCGTACCTGGCCGCATGGATGTTTACGTTAGAGAAAGCCAGAAAATCCGCGAAATATTCAACGATTACACCGATCTCATCGAACCCTTATCACTCGATGAAGCCTACCTTGATGTCACACACACGCGCTTGTTTAATGGCAGCGCCACGTTAATCGCTGAAGATATTCGCCGGCGAATCAAGCAAGAGCTGAATCTAACCGCGTCTGCTGGTGTCGCTCCTTGTAAGTTTGTAGCCAAAGTTGCCAGTGATGAAAACAAGCCCGATGGCCTGTGTGTGATCACGCCGGACAAACTCGATAGTTTCGTTCGTGCCATGCCATTGGCTAAAATTCCCGGGGTAGGTAAGGTGACGCAACAAAAGTTGCAGCGTTTGGGTTTGCATAATTGTGCTGACGTGCGGAAATACCCCTTCGAGCGTTTGCAAAAGGAGCTGGGGAAATTTGGCACCGTGTTGTGGAATCGTGCTCACGGTATTGATGATCGTGATGTTAATACCACTCGGGAACGCAAATCCATAGGTGTTGAACGTACCTTTAGCACAGATTTACACTCGCTAGAGGAGTGCCGGGACGTTATCCCTGCGTTGTGGGAGAAAATGCAGCAACGAATAGCGTCACATTTACAGAAATCTGGCGCAAAACGCTGCCTCATACGCTCGCAGGGTGTTAAGCTAAAATTCCAGGATTTTCAACAGACCACAGTAGAGCACCGGCATCACGATATTGAAGCGCCTTTCTTTTATGAACTCCTCGACGAAGCCTGGCAGCGTTCAAGGGGAAGAGGTGTGAGGCTGGTGGGTATTCATATTGGTCTGGCTGACGGAACATCTGTTGAACAATTAAAGCTACCTTTGGAGGATGACTAAGGTGCCAAACAGCATTAAACCCGGAACTTATCAGCATTATAAAGGCAACTTTTATACTGTTATTGGTGTGGCTACCCATTCCGAAGACGAAACTAAATTGGTCGTCTATCGCCCCGAATACGGCGACAGAGCGTTGTGGGTAAGACCACTGGAGATGTTTGTTGAGAATGTAGAGGTTGATGGCGAAGCTGTACCGAGATTTCGTTATATTGACGAGCATAATCCGGACTAACGGATACCGTTGAAGCGACATCAGGTAAACCTGAACTGCAAATGCACTGTTCATTTGTAAGCTACGTATCAGCCATAACACACGTAAACAGGGAAAGAAGATGATATTTCCAGTTAAACAAAAAATTAATTCGTTGATAGCGGTAGTCACGCTTATTGGCTGCACAGGTGGCGCATTCGCTCAGGATTTTGATAACGTTAAAATAAAAGATACGCCGCTGCGCGGTTCAGTACATATGTTTGAAGGCGCCGGTGGCAATATCGGCGTATCTGCCGGTGAAGACGGTATTCTCATTATTGATGATCAGTTTGCGCCACTGGCTGAAAAGATTGCGGCCGCACTGAAAGAATTGGGTAACGATGCACCTAAATATCTGGTAAATACCCATTTCCACGGCGACCACACTGGCGCCAACGCATTCTTCCACGACCACAAAGACAGCACAATTTTCGCCCACGAAAATGTGCGTGTTCGTTTGGCGTCAGATGAAAAAGTTGCTCCGGGCGCGTTGCCCGTGGTGACGTTCGCAGATGGCATTACCATTCACTTTAATAACGAAACCCTCAACGTTTTTCACCTCGAACACGGTCATACCGATGGCGATAGTGTGGTGTGGTTTAAAGAGCCGAATGTCATGCACACTGGTGATCTGTTCTTCAATAAACGATTTCCGTTTATTGATTTAAGTTCCGGTGGCAGCGTTGATGGATACGTGGCGGCGGTGAAAACCTTACTGGGTAAAATTGATGACGATACCATCATTATTCCCGGTCATGGCCCGTTGGCAGACAAAGCTGACTACGAAAACTTTCTCGCGATGATTGAAGAAACCCGCAGCACAGTAGAGAAAATGAAAGCGGATGGACTCACTCAGGAGCAGGCAATTGAGAAAGGCCTGGGTAGCCAGTGGGACAGTTGGAGCTGGAACTTTATCAGTACAGAAAAGTGGATAAAAACACTTTGGTAAGTTTATCAAAAGGAGGTGTAAAACCTCCTTTTTTGTTAATAATAAATAACTTATCGCAACATTGTAGATGTCAGTAAATACCATTGCATAGTGGGGATGGAAATCATCTTTTTACCGTTGTAAAGCAATTGTAAAAAGAGTTTTGAGTTGATAATCTCAATTTTCGCTGTTCAGCATAGCCGCTGAGAACATAACATTTCAGTGCAAAGTGCCGGACGTAGTACGAAATCTCCTTCACATGGAAGTATTGCATGAACAAACTACTGGTATTTATTCTTGTGCTATTTGCCGTTTCCGGCTGTAAATCTACACCCGATTACCTGAACACTAAAAGTCTTGTTACTAATTATCAGACGGTTGGTCTGGTCAGTTTTGATGTGCCTGAAGGTCTTGAATACTTTGCCCCAAAACTAAAACAATTCTATAAGCCACGCATTGAAACCAAGCTGGCAGAGGCGGGTTTCAAAACCGTGGATGCCAGCAGCTTCTACAAACGCCTGAAAGAACTGAAAAAAGAAACCCCTGACCTCTACAATTCAAATACGGGTCAGATAAATGAAGCATTGTATGACCAGTTATATAATCAGGCATTGAGAGAAACGAAGGAAAAACTCAATGTTGATATCTTTCTGTTTGCCGGAATTGATATCACGCAGGCTCACTTCTCAAATAACTTCCTGCTGGGCTACACCGCAGACTGGTATGGACAATCAGAGGACTTTCTGGAGGATGGAGTCGATGCGGGTGATGTACTTGGATCTTTCTTCGTTGAGAAGACCGGGCACCTTCCAGGTGCGTACATTTACCTGAGTTTTAAAGACACCGAGTATAAAGATCTGTCTTTTGTCGGCGGTGGTATTGAGTTGCTGGCCCGCTTTGATGATGACGGCAACGCCAAAATGAAAACGGCCGAATACCTTTTTGATGATGAAGCGCAATTGGCGAACGCACTGGATCTCGCGTTCACGCATCTCGCTAATATTAAGCAGCGCAAGAAGTAATGAAAAACCTAATCATTGCCGGGCTGCTTCTGCTGGGGATAACCGGATGTAAAACGCTGGAGCCAATATTCTTTGATCCCAGGATAACGTCTCCGGCAATCGAACTGCCCGTTGATGAAAGCCAATCTGACGGTGTGCACTTTGTAATGCTACCCCCCGCGTTTACTGACCCGTTCTCACCCTATACCCGGCAGTTTATTGCAGATTCCGCTGAATTTCTGGCTAAGAAGCAATTACAAAACCACCAGGCAGAAACCCAGCAGCATTTTTATAGTGCTGCTGGTTCACAAGGAGGATTGTACAGTTCTGCGACTGGAATGCTTGATGCTGGAGTGTTGAATTACGCCATTAAGAAAACCGCCTCTGACCTGTTTGAATCAGACCCTGACGTTCAGGGCATGGCTTTTATTCATCCTTACAGAGAAAATATTGAGCGAGTTAATGGTCTTGCAGTCTGGGAAAATACAGAACAAAAACAATCGGTAATACCTGGAACTACCCGGGCTACAGGCTCAGCGGTTACCCTAAAAGTGAATTATATTCTTCGCAATGGTGAAGTGGTTTCACGGCGAGTGGGGCTTGATGCTGATGAAGCGCAATTCGTGTCGGCAGGAAAATACCGCAATATCGTAGCGTATGTATTGTCTCCGCTACTGCCACCTTCGTAACATAAACAGTGGGTTCAGTGTTCAAAATACAACACTGAACCCCCTCTGTTTATTCAGGTAGTTTTGGGTTGTTTTCTTTAAACACCTGAATACCTGCACTCCAGGTTTCCAACACCTGCGTTTTCCAGATATCTTGTGCCGGAATATCAAAAATATCTTGATCGACAAGAATGAAATCCGCCCATTTACCCGGCGTCAATGAGCCTAAAGTGTCTTCCATGTGCGCGGCATAAGCGGCATCCAGCGTAAAGCCCCGGAAAGCCTGTTCAACTGTCATGGCTTCATGGGCATACCAGCCTGCAACCGGCTGATTGTTGCGATCTTGTCGGGTAACTGCTGCATGCAAACCGTAGAATGGGTTTGCCAGTTCTACCGGGAAGTCTGAGCCCAGCGGAATAGGAATGCCTGAGTTTAGCAATGTCTTCCATGCATAGGCACCTTCCATTCGATCTTTACCTAAACGGTCTTCTGCCATGTTTTTATCGCTGGTCGCGTGAGTCGGTTGCATAGAAGGCAGTACGTTAAGTTCAGAAAAGCGGGGCAGGTCGTCAGGGTGAATAACCTGAGCATGTTCGATACGGTTTCTGAAATCCCGGTTCGGGAATTTCTTCATCGTGGTTTCAAACTGGTCCAGCGCCATCCTGTTTGCACGATCGCCGATGGCATGAAAGTTAAGCTGAAACCCTGCTCCGAGTACTTTTGAGAAAAGAGGCGCCATTTCTTCAGGCTGAGTGAGCAACAAACCGGATTGGTGGGGATCATCGCTATAAGGTGCTAATAATGCGGCGCCGCGGCTGCCCAGTGCGCCGTCGCCGTACGCTTTTACGCTACGAATGAAGAGGAAGTCGTCAGCACTGCGAACCGGTCCGTTATCTAACATGCTATCAAGGTCATCGTCGGTGGCGCTGATCATGGCATAAATGCGCACCGGTAGTGTCTGCTCTGCAGCCCGAGCGAGGTAGAAATCATATACGGAATGGGGCACACCAGCATCGTGCATAGCCGTTACCCCCACAGACAATAAGTGTTGTCCTGCCGCATCAAGTTGCTGCTGGTATAACGCCGCTCCTGCCTTAGGCATCACCTTTTCCATTAGTCCGATGGCGTTGTCAATGAGTACCCCGGAAGGGTTGCCATCGCTATCGCGGACGATTTTTCCGCCCACTGGATCGGGCGTATCTTTGGTAACACCTGCTAATTCAAGTGCTTTGGTGTTGGCCCATCCTGCATGCGCATCTACCCGGGTCAGCCATACGGGACGGTTGCTGATTTCAGCATCCAATATCGCTGCGGTAGGAAAACTACGATCCGGCCAGACTTCCTGGTTCCAGCCGCTGCCGAAAATCCATGCTTGCTTCTGATGTGCAAAGGCATAGGCTGCGGCTTTCTTGGCAGCATCTGCAGCACTACGGCTGTCTCGTACATCCACTTCTAACAAACTGCTGCCGAGGCCCAGCAAGTGCCCATGGGCGTCTATCAAGCCGGGCAACATCACATTACCATCGCCATCGACTACCGCATCAGCGCGCATGCTCGTTGGATCAAGGGTTTTAACCTTGCCATCCTCAATAAGAATTGACGAAAACGATATTAGCTTACCACTATCATCAAGGGTGTAGCCCGACACGTTCTTTACCAGTGTGGTATCGGCCAATGCTGTGGATGCTGAAAACAGCAGCGACAACACACTTATCCGCCAGGTATTTTTATTTTTCATTATTGTTCCTGTTCTTGTTCTGTGAGGTTAGGGGGCTGAAGCAAATAATCCGTGCTCCAGATTTTATGCATACTTTGTTGACTAATGTTTCCGCCAGTAAGAATAACAACCGCAGTTTGACCCGGTGGCACTTCGAGGGACCACGATACCACTGCAGACATGGAAAGGGCGCTGGTGGGCTCCACATGGATTTTGAGCAGATGCTGGAGCCATTGCGTCCAGTAAGCAATTTGAACTTCATCCACTTCGTAGAAATCGTCTAATTGCTGCAGCAAGGGGAATGTGTGCAAACCGACAGAGGGCGTTGCTGCACCATCTGCCAGAGTGTCTGCCGGGCCGGGAAGCGATTCAATAATGCCACTTTGCAATGAACGGGATGCGTCGTTAGCAGCTTGCGGTTCTGCACCTATCACTTTTGCGTTTGGCGCGAGTCCACGGGCGGCAAGTAACGTTCCCGATATCAGGCCGCCACCACCGCACGGCGCAAAAATAGCATCGACCTTTCCTGCATCCTCAATGGCTTCCATACAAGCGGTACCTTGCCCAGCGATAATATCAGGATGATCAAAAGGCGGGATCCAAATTGTCCCCGCTTCTTTTGCCGCCTCTGCCACAGCCGCATCAGCCTGCGGGCGGGTGGGAAACAGCTTTAGCTCTGCCCCGTAACTTTTGGTCGCCGCGGCTTTTACTGCAGAGATGTTCTCGGTTGAATAAATGCACGCCGGTATATCGAATTGCGACGCTGCAAATGCCACCGCCTGAGCATGATTGCCTGAACTGTTGGCTACGATTTTTTCGGGCAATGCGCCTTGTTCGGCCAACTTGCTTAGAAAATTCATCGCGCCGCGTAGTTTAAAGGCGCCCGTGGTTTGCAGACATTCAACTTTAAATAAAATGCGCTGGCCCAACCAGCGGTTCAACAGTGAAGACTCCAACAGTGGCGTGCGTAGCACCTTGCCTTTTATTCGCGCTGATGCAGCCTGAACATCACTAAATTCAGGTAGTTGAATTGCTGACACAAAATTCTCCGAAGTGGGTAGCGTTGTTGCGATATACGTTATCACTTTTTCCGCCAGGGCTGTGAATTAATAAAAAATTCATACTTCTGACGTATTTTAGCAAGCACTTACATAGTCGAGCCGTCATGTCATGCAACAACAAAAACAAAGCAGGGTTTACTTACTCCCGGTAATTTTATTTCTGCTGCTCAGTATGTTGTTCATTTCTGCAGGTGTGTATCTGGTGAATGACGATCGCACGTCTCGTGTATCCAAAGCGCGTTCCCTGGCTAAGCAGGTGGTGAATAGTCTGGAGCTGTTTTCCACCGAGCGCCGACAGGCCATGATTAACTTAATGCAGGCCTGGCCGGCATTCTCCCCAAATGAAATTGATTGGTTTAATGTGCAAGCTGTATCGCTGATGAATATTCAGCATGGTTACACGTCTTTGTCTCTGGTCGATAATAGCGGTGTTGTGCGCTGGATTTCGCTGCCAAGAAATCATGCGCAAAGTTTGTCGAAACTGGCAAATGATGGCGGCATTCCAATCCGCTCTGGGTTACCTTCGCTTAGCCCTTCAGAACAATTTCAAAGTGTGCTGCGTCGCTCTGACAAAACCGGCCATTATTTTTTGATATACGGCAGGGCCATCAGTAGTCAGCAACCCGAACTGGGTTTCGTTGTGGCTACCTTCGATATCAGCGAAACGTTAAATGTGATTATGGGGGAACTCGTTGGCCCTCAGTTTAATTTCATGTTGCTGGATAAGAATAGTCATGTACTGGAAGCAGGGGATTTTGTGGAAGATGGCTCTGTAATATCTATCTCAGATATTCAATTTCTTGGCCGTCAGTGGTCTTTGCGTATTCAGAGTCGTCCCGCAACATTTAACCCCGGGTTCTTAATTGGCGTTGTTGGAGTATTGATGTCGTTGCTAGTGAGTTGGATCTTCCATAAGCAACTCAAAGGTGCGATGAATTTAACGCAAAGTCAGCAACTTTACCGTACAGCCAGTGATGCGGCGCTGGATGCACTGTTAATTTATCAGTTGCGCAATGGCGAGTTCGTGCTCCTCGAAGCCAATCGCATGAGCTTTACAATGTTTCCCTATCTTCAGGGTGAGGCCGTATCTGCCACGCTTCATGAACATATGCGTTTGCTGGGTCATGAATCGCTCACTGAGGCCGGGCGAAAGGTGGTATTTACTGGCGAGCCATTTGAAGGCTTCCTTAAGGTTGAATGTGCGTCGGTACCTTCTGAATGCTTGAAAGTGCAAATGGTTAAGGCGGACAAAACGTTGGCAATGACCTTTCGCGATGTCACTACTGAACAGGTGTTACAGAAAGAGGTCAGCTGGCAGGCCAGTCACGATCAGCTTACTGGTCTGTTAAACCGCTACGCTTTCGACAGCGAACTAAAAACGTTACTTGAGCAGGTCAAGCAAGGCGAAAAGACCGGCGTAATGTGCTTTATCGATATGGACCGCTTTAAACTGGTAAACGACAGTTGCGGGCATCCGGCGGGTGACAAACTGCTCAAGGAAGTGGCCGAGCTTTTTGCGTCTCACCTTGAACCTACTGATTTGCTGGCGCGAATTGGTGGTGATGAGTTCTGTATTATTTTTGCTGGCCAGACAATCACTCAGGCAACGGCAAAGCTGGATATTATATTAGAGGCCATAGCGAGTTACCGATTCATTCACGAAGATCGTCTTTTCTATGTTGGCGCCAGTATTGGCGTGATTGCTATCGACCAGGAAAGTGGCTCTGCTGCTGAACTAATCAAAGCGGCTGACAACGCTTGTTATCAGGCTAAATATCAAGGGCGAAATCGTTATATCGTGGTGGATTCGCTGAATAGTTTGCCGGATGCGCACAGTGAAAGCAACGTCTTGCAAATTGTCCACAGGGCGCTGCGGGAACATAAATTCGAGCTCTATAGTCAGTCAATTGTGCCAATGGCCACGGTAGAGGCTGACCTGCAACATTATGAGATTTTGCTGCGTTTACCCGATGGACAGGGCGGATTAATCAGTCCAGGGCTGTTTATTCCGTTAGCTGAGCGTCACGGCTTGATGAATTTAATAGACGGCTGGGTTGTCGACCAGACACTGACCACACTCGAAGCCTACCCTGAGCATTTGGAGCATCTTGGTAAGGTCGCCATAAACTTGTCTGGCTTAACGTTAGGCGACCCGGCAAAACTCGACCATATCGTCAAGCGAGTGATGACGTCGAAAGTGCCCGCGCATAAGATTTGTTTTGAAATAACCGAAACCGCAGCGGTCACCAATATCAGCGCAGCGAAACACTTTATTCATACTTTGCGAGAAAAAGGCTGCCTGTTTGCTTTGGATGATTTTGGTGCGGGCATGTCTTCGTTTACTTATCTGAAAAATCTGGATGTGGATTTCGTCAAAATAGACGGTTCGTTTGTGAAAAACATGGCCAGCGACAGTATTGATCATGAAACAGTAAAAGCCATCAATGCCATCGCGCAAAGTATGGGCAAGCAAACTATCGCCGAATTTGTTACTGACGATGCTACCTGCAAGGCGCTTAAAGCACTGAATGTGGATTTTGGGCAGGGTTTCGCACTCGGGAAGCCATTACCATTAATGAACAGATTACAAAGCCGTGATAATGTAAGTCGACTTCGTGCGTGAACAGTAAAAAGGAGAGCACATGGGTTTATTTGATGCGTTACTCGGCAATGCCAGCGAAACTGATCCACAGGCGGTGGGTGAAGAGCTAGCGCCTGTATTAGGCAATGGTGAAACTGTTGTAAGTGCTTACAAACTGGTGAGAGACTGATTGTCTTTACTTCGGGCCGACTCATCCTGATTGATAAGCAAGGACTCACAGGCCGCAAAGTGAATTATCACTCTATTCCTTATAAGTCTATTACCCAGTTTGTGGTAGAAACGGCAGGCCATTTCGACACCGACTCTGAGCTTAAAATTTGGGTTTCAGGGCAGGACCAGGCGATTGAAGTTGAACTAAGTAAAAACGCTGCGCAAGGTGTGCAGCATCAGTTAGCGAATCGATTGTTCGGCTGATGAGTAAAACGAAAATAGAGAAACGGGCTGCAATTTAGCAGCCCGTTTTTAGTTTAGTCTTTTTCCGGATGCAAATTCCGGTTGAAGAAATTAGTGATTGTTTTGTACAAGTGAATGCCGGTCTGCTTACCACGAATGCTGTGTTTTTTACCCGGGTAATCCATTGTTTCAAACGGAATTGCCATGTCCTGTAAATGTTTGTACAGCTTGGTGCTGTGAGTAAACAGAACGTTGTCATCTGCCATGCCATGATAAATCAGCAGATCACCTTTTAGATCTTTCGCATAAGGGAACACACTTGATGCTGTATAGGCATCGTCGTCGGTTTTCGGGTTACCCATATAACGTTCGGTGTAGTGGGTATCGTATAGACGCCAGTCAGTGACTGGTGCGCCGGAAACGCCCGCTGCAAAATAATCACCTGCCTGGAACATGGTCATTAAGGTCATGTATCCACCGTAGCTGTGGCCATGTACGCCGATACGGTCTGCATCTACGTAAGGTAGCGTACGCAGGAATTTCACCCCGGCAACTTGATCCTGTACTTCAATAGAGCCCATTTTCTTGAAAATCGGGTCTTCAAAGGCTTTACCGCGATAGTTAGAACCACGGTTATCGATGCTGAATACCACGTAACCCTGGTCAACCCAGTATTGCATCAGCAGTCCACGGTTGCCCGCCCAACTATTAGTTACTACTTGGGCGTGTGGACCACCGTAAAGGTAAACAATAACCGGATGCTTCTTCTCAAGGTTTTCAGGCTTGTAAAGGCGATAGAAAAGCTCTGCGCCATCATCAGCTTTGAAGCTGCCAAACTCAGGTTTTGTCCAGCTGTCCATGTATGGCGCCAGCGGATGATTTTCATCAATGGCGTTTTCTTCCAGCCAGGTAAGCTGTTCGCCATCGGCCTTATGCAGGCTGACCTGTGCAGGATGATTAATCGTCGACATGCTATCTACATAGATTGAAGCATCTGACGAGAAGGTGATGTTATGGAAACCGTTTTCCTGAGAAATACGGGTGATGTCGCCACCGGCCAGTGGTACGCGATACAGATGACGCTCCAGTGGGGTGTCTTTACGGCCGGTAAAGTAAACTTCGCCAGCTTTCTTATCTACTGCAACCACATCGTCAACCACCCAGTCGCCTTTGGTTAGTTGGCGAACCTGTGAGCCGTCGTTGTTGTACAAATAAAGATGTTTAAAGCCATCGCGCTCAGACGCCCAGATAAACTGGTTGCTGTCGCTGAGGAAACGCAGGTCGTCGTTCAAGTTTACCCAGGTGTCGCTGCTTTCTTTCAGCAACACTTTTTGCTTCTTAGTAGACAGATCGTAAGCGCGCAGTTCAAGTTGCTGTTGGTCACGGCTCTGCCATTGATAGGTGAATACGCTTGAGTCTGGCATCCAGTTACCACGGGCCAGGTAGATATCTTTGTTCTTACCCAAATCAATCCACTGACGCTCGCCACTTTCAATGTTCTGAACGGCTAACGTGATTTCTACGTTTGGGGTACCGGCAGAAGGGTACTTCTGTTCAATGGTTTTGATGTTGTCGGCATAAATCTCGGAACGGGTGATCACTTCAACCGGCGATTCATCCACACGGGTGAAGGCAATATAGCTTTCATCCGGCGACCACCAGTAGCCAGTCATCCGGCTCATCTCTTCCTGGGCCACGAATTCGGCCATACCGTACTTAATATTACCGCCACCGCCTTGAGTTATGGCGGTTTCCTTGCCAGTAGCAATGTGTTTTACATACAGGTTTTGGTTGCGGATATAGGCAATGTAATTGCCCTTGGGCGACAAGGTGATGTCGGTTTCAAACGCGTCGGTATCAAGCAGTTGCTTGGCCCCTTCTTTACCCAACTGATGATAGAATACATCGCCACCAAGTGGGAACAGCAGGGCTTTACCATCGGCTGACCACTGATAGCTTACAATACCACTACCAGAAAGACGCATGCGCTCACGGCGGGCTTTTTCTTCATCAGACAGCTCGCCATCGCCTTGTGCCAGGGTTGCTGAGTCGAATAACATGCGGGTTTCACCTGAATTAATGTGGTATTCCCACAAATCCAGTTGGTCGTAATCGGTTTCTTTACCGCGTAGAAAGGTTACGCGTTGGCCGTCAGGAGAGACTTTCAGCGAACGCGGCGCACTGCCTTCCAATGAGGGCGAATCGTAAATTCGTTCGATGGTAAGATCTTTGGCATGAGCCAGTGAACTGAGCATGAGGGCTCCCAGTAATAAAGTTTTTTTCATTTGTTATCTTCGGCTTTGTCTTAGATGCTAGTTATTATTTGTTGTGATTATAGAGGATGACATAAGGTGCATGGCAATAAAACTGCTTTGGTGCTGGGTGCGACAGGATTAGTGGGAAAGGCGTTGGTTCGCCAGTTACTTGTCGATCCTCGCTATACCAGTATCACCCTGCTGGTTCGTCGTCCTTTACCTGCGAGTTTATTCAGCGATCCAGCGGGAAAGCTGAATCCCATTGTTATCGATTTCGACGCATTGCAGGACTACCAGGGCTATTTCAGTGTGAGTCACGTGTACTGCTGTTTGGGGACCACGATGAAAATCGCAGGTTCGAAAGCGGCGTTTCGGAAGGTTGATTTTGAATACGTGCACATTGCGGCCCAGTTAACCCGTGCTCAGCGCGCGGAAAGTTTTGTTTGGATCTCCTCTGTGGGTGCCGATGCAAAAAGCGCTAACTTTTATTTGCGGGTAAAAGGTGAGTTAGAAAATGCGCTGATGCGTATGCCGCAATTACCCAATGCAGCAGCCGTTAGGCCATCTTTATTGTTGGGCGAAAGAACAGAATCGCGACCTGCTGAAGATATCATGCAAGCTTTGGCGCCCATGCTGGGGAAACTCATGGTGGGGCCGCTTAAAAAGTATCGCCCAGTGACGGCCGCCGACGTCGCGCGTAAAATGATTACCCTGCAACATTTTGAATAAATGGAAAAAACAGAGATGAGCCGTGGGTTTCGCTGTAAACAATTCACCGTGAAGCAGGATAACTGCGCAATGAAGGTGAATACCGATAGCATGATCCTTGGCAGCTGGGCAGACCCCGGTAACAGCACAAATATTCTCGATATTGGTACCGGTAGTGGAATACTGGCGCTGATGATGGCGCAGAAATCTCAATCTCAGGCTCACGTTACGGCGGTTGAGCTAGATAGTGCTGCCTGCGTGCAGGCTGATGAAAACATTGCTAACAGCCCGTGGGCAGCGAGAATGAATGTGTTATCAGGCGATGTTGCGAAGCTAGCTATACCCAAGCAATTTGATTGCATTATTTCCAACCCACCTTATTTTGCATCGATAAACGATACGTCGAATGCTTATGATTCCCTTACGCCATCCCGGGCAGCGGCCAGGTTAGAAAATAGTCTGTTACCGCAGACACTCATGGACGTCGTAAAACGCCAATTATCTGACTGTGGTGTGTTTTATTGCCTCTATCCCATCGAACGAGAAGCTCACGTCACAGATGTCGCCAAAAGCGCAGGGCTTGGGCTTGTGGCCCGTCTTTCCGTGAGCGCTGTTACCAACAAAATGCCTTATCTGGTAGCGCTTAAATTCACCCATCTGCAAATGTGCACGAAAAATGCACTATCCACTACAGATCTGGTGATCAGGGATGTAGCCGGCGAATATACGCCAGCATTCCGTCACTTGTGCCAGGAATTCTATTTAAAGTTCTGACTGATTATTGAACAGTCATGTTCAATGTTATAGATTGATATATGTAACGGTCATTATTAGAATTTCCCAAATCCGGCACTGCTGGAACATTTTAAAGGGTGGGAGCCTCCAATTATGTCGTTCGATAACTTTCCGCTGCAGGAAGGTTCGGCTGAAGATACTTTTGGAATGAATAACGCAGAAGCCTCGACAGAAGGCTTTGTAAGCAACACGGTATCGCAGCTTAGAACTCTTTGGCAGCAACGGCTTTGCTTATTTCGCGATGCCGAAAAATCACTACAAAAAGCTAAGCGCCTGATGGCAGCATGGATGGTTGTTGTCGTTGCTGGCTTTTCGATGCTCAGTTTTTCATTATTTGTGGCGCCCGTAACCTCTGAGTGGATGTTCGCTGGTGGATTCATTGCATTTGCCATGGGTATGATTTTTCAACCATTTTGTTATGTTTGGGTGAAGCAACAACGCAAACATCGCGATGCACTATCACGACGGTTTTACGTCAGTAACCATGAAGTGGAAATTACCGGCAGTCATCTGGTGTTAATTAACCGCGGGAATTACGCAGCAGTTACTCAGGTTCCCATACTGGAGCACTAAATTGTCTCAAGTTAGAGAAAGCGGTGTCCGTTCCTGGGGGCTCAGCCTACTATTTGTTGCCGGATTATCCTTACTCACCTTTTTATTATTGATTCCGATGGACTCCGGCTCACAACTGCTGGCGTCTATGGTGATCCTGATCATCGTTCATCTCTGCTCGCAGGAATCAAAAGCCTATCACCGCTACCAACAATGGTTTCGTATGGTGGCTATGTTTCTGGGATTAGCGCTCACAGTTCGATACCTGATGTGGCGCGGACTTTATACACTTACTGCGGTGGATTTATTTTCTCTGATAGCAGTTTGGTTGCTGTTTCTGGCAGAGATTTACGCAGGTATTACCCATATTATGGGATGCATGGTCAACGCTTTGCCTTTGAGTCGGCCTCTGAAAACCATTCGCGACTTGCCTGATAGTGCGTTACCCACTGTGGATGTACTTATTCCAACCTATAATGAAGATGCACACCTGCTTGAGATCACCCTTCGGGCCGCGCTGATGCTTGACTACCCGGAAAGTAAGTTGGCCATACATCTGCTCGACGATGGCAGCACCGAACAGAAGATAACGCAATTAGATGCGCAGGGGTCTGCTGCCGCGAAAGCCCGCAAGGCTGAGTTAAGTGCCCTATGCGAGCGGCTTGGCGTGCACTATCACACCCGCAAACTGAACCACCATGCAAAAGCGGGCAACATCAACGACACCTTGCTCGAAACCAACGGCGAATTGGTAGTGATTCTTGATGCAGACCATGTGCCGACAAGAGATTTTCTGGATCACACCGTGCCCTGGCTGGTGGAAAACGAGAAAGTCTTTCTGGTACAAACGCCACACTTCATGGCAAATCCCGACCCTGTTGAGCGTAATTACTTTTCCGCCTTTAGCCGCATGCCATCAGAAAACGATATGTTTTACGGCACGATTCAACGTGGCCTGGATTTTTGGTCTTCGTCGTTTTTCTGTGGTTCTGCAGCGGTGCTTCGTCGCGCGCACTTAATGGAAGTCGGTGGTTTGTCGGGCGACTCCATCACCGAAGATGCTGAAACTGCGTTCGATCTGCACGCTTTAGGATATGAGTCTGTTTACGTTGATCGACCTATGGTGAGTGGATTAGCACCAGAAACCTTCGATGCTTTTGTCACCCAGCGCATGCGCTGGGCGCAGGGAATGACACAAATTCTGCTACTCAAAAAGCCCTTCATGGAACGTCAGTTGAGTTGGCATCAGCGAATCGGTTACATGAGTTCCATTTTGTTCTGGTTGTTTCCCTTCGCGCGGATCATCTTTTTGCTCATGCCACTGGCTTACTTGGTGTTTGACCTTCAGGTGTATCACGCGTCCATGGCAGATATTTTTGCATACACCGTCCCTCATGTTATGGCCACCTACATGCTGTCGACCATGTTGTTCGGTAAAACCCGATGGCCCTTGGTATCTGAACTTTATGAAATTCTGCAGTGTATTTTTACCTTAAGAGCGCTCATGAGAGTGTTTAGAAATCCTAGGGCGCCGTCGTTTGTCGTTACGCCCAAAGGGGAGAATTTGACTCGTACCTTTATTTCGCCGTTGTCTGGGGTGTTCTATTCATTATTAATTCTGGTGACCGTTGCAATGGCGGCGGGCATACTTAAGATGATATACGAGCCGCTAACCCGGGAGCTTACAGCCGTAGTTTTGGCCTGGAATTGTTTCAACTTTATTTTGTTGATTAGTGTGTTAGGCGTGTTGGTTGAACGCAAACAGGTTCGTGAGCAGGCCAGGCTTCCTGCCAACGACGAGGTCAGTTTGGACGATACTGCTGGCAAGGCGTGGCCCGGCCATCTCATGGATTTGTCTTTGGGCGGTGCGAGAGCACAAATTGCTGGTGATTTGAGTGCATTGCAGAATCAGGTGTTGTTGCGCACGCAACGAGAAGGCGATATTGAGCCTGTTCTTTTGCCCGCCAGTATATTAGAAGTATCACCTCAACGGCAGCAAGTACGCATTCAATTCAACCGTGACACGCAGCACATCGGGAATGTTATCCGCTTTGTATTAGGCGATAGCCGCCGTTGGCAAAGTTTTCAGCGGCGTCGAACAAGACCCATTTCTTATTGGTTTGGTGTGAAGCATGTAGTCAGCGTAAGTATCAGCCCTGCAATTCAACATTTTTATCTGCAAAGCCGCCGTTTGTGGCGGAAATTGCGAACAGCGAAGGAAGGCACTTAATGGCACAGCGATTTTTCTTTTTACTGGTTTTTATCGCTTCAGTTTTTCAGGTTCAGGCGCAACAAACCCATACGGTCAGATTATCTGAACTTTATGCCGGTGACAGCACATTGCGGCTGGAGGGGGCGATGGCAGAGTTTGACCTTTCTGTTCCGTTGGCTGGTGGCTTAGTAGTAGAAAAAGCCACGCTGGATATGCGTGCAGTGAACTCAATCGCCTTGCTCAAGCAGCGTTCGGTAATGGCTATTCGTTTCAATAACGCCACCATATTTCAACAGGCCTTAGACCCTCAATTGCCGAATTTTCGTCCGCAGGTCGATATTCCCGCTGAACTTTGGCGAGAGGGTTATAACACGCTAACCTTCGTGGTTGCTCAGCACTATGCCAATCAATGTGTCGACAATGCTGCCCCGGAATTATGGAGCGAAATTGATTTATTCCGTTCGGTGATTTCTATGACTACGCAGCCTGGAAGTGGCCCTACTGTTGTTGGTGATATCAGCGACTTGTTTAATGCCGGCATTGGTCGTCAGCAAGCCGTAACACTCTATACCTCAGACAATGCCGAGCAAGGCATTTTATCCGATGCGTTGCCTGTGGTTGCACAGGCGCTGGCACTTCGTGCCGACTATCAGCAATTAGCCATTAAACACGATATTTTAAGTGATGTCTCAACGATCCCAGCGCCATCAGTCCCTTGGTCTGAAGAACAGCTCGCCGAATTAGCGCGCAGTAGCCATTATCTGTCAGAGCAAGACACCGGCAAGCTTCACGTACTGGTGGGAACGGTATCATCGCTCCGGGAAAACCTTTCTGAGCAGACGTATAACAAGATCAGTGGGGCATATTTGGGGGTTGAAACCACGCCTGCTGTCGAAATTGACGATGAAATACGCGTGCCGGCATCCCACCGGTTAATTGTGTCAGGGACCAACGGTGATCGGGTTATGCTGGCAGCAAAAGCATTGGCCCTGATGGACGATGGTCTTAACCAGGATGCTTCAGTGGTGATTAATGACGTGCGGGCGAGCAGTGATGATGCCCTGCTGAAAGCCGATACCTTGACACCCGGCGAGAGCTATTCGCTGGCCGATATGGGAGACGGTGGTGCGGAATACCGCGGGGAAACATCGACAACCAAACGCATTCAGTTCTCCTTGCCCGCCGATTTCTATGTGCCTGAAAATGCCTCGGTCACGCTGCTATTGAATTTCGCCTATGGTGCCGCGTTTGGTCAGGGGTCGATGATGAATGTGCTGATTAATGGTGAGTTGGTGCATGGTTTGCCGCTGACCAATCCTTACGGTGAGTCATTTAGCCAGTATCAGTTAAACGTGCCGGCAAGACACCTGAAGGGCGGTACCAACGCCATTGAGTTCGATGTAGCCATGCGCGCGCCTATCACTGATGTGGTGTGTGACGATGTGGTTGGTCGTCACCTGCACTTTCAGTTGCTGCCTAGCAGTCGCATAGCGTTGCCTAAAGCCGGACATGTTGCCCGTCAGCCTGATCTCACCTTATTTGCCGATGCGGCTTATCCCATGGCAACTGTTTCTGGTCAAAGCGCCGATATTTACATTACCGAAGAGGCTATGCGCGGTGCGGCGTTAACGCTTAGCGGTAAATTGGCGCAAACGGTGAATACGCTCATTCCTGATTTACATATCGTTAGCGGTGTGCCAGAAACAACCACCGACACGGCCTTCGTGCTAATGACACCGCAAACCGTTCCGGACGGTTACGCTGAACCATTCTCTGCAAATCTGGCGAACACCAAACAATGGCCGTACCGCTTACAGAACTTGCTACACAACCGACTGCGGGATGCCTCAGAAGAACGCAAACCCGGTTTTATTATGCACGGCGCAACTGTGCAACAAAGTACTCTGGGAAATATGGGCGTGCTGGTGGCGCAGAAAAATCCTCAGGGGCAACGAACCGGTACGGTATTCATGATGGCTGCTGAAAATGCCGAACTGTTAGCCGACAGAATGCAGGACTTAACTTCTCCGGCTATCTGGGGGCAATTGGCAGGTGACCTTGTTGCTTGGGACAACAGCGAGCAGCCAGAGCTGGTTATGCAGGTAGCGGATGTTTACGTGGTGGGGGAATTTGAGGATTCCTGGCTGCAAACGCGGATGTGGCTGTCGAATCATCCGTGGATTTGGCTGATGGCACTGGTCATTGTGGTTATCGTTTGTGCAGCGTTAGCCTTGCTGCTGTTGCGTCGTCGGAATAAGAAGATTCAGGAAAATTGGTAATGTTTCGCAAAGCGATTGTTGCACTGGTGATGATAGTGATGACTAACGGTTGTGCTCCGGTAAGAAAAGATAATTTTTCGGTTGCCTGGAAACATTTCAACTCGGCTTTTTATGACAATGGCCGCATTGTTGATACTGGTAATGAAAACGTGTCGCACAGTGAAGGACAGGGGTACGGCATGTTGTTCGCGGTGACTGCCGGAGATAAAGCGTATTTCGACGAAATATGGAAGTGGACAGCAGATACCTTACAGCGAGCTGATAAACTGTTTAGTTGGCGCTATGTACCTTGCGCCGCAGCAGACCGCACTTGTGTGGACGATCCCAACAATGCCTCCGATGGTGATCTGCTTATCGCCTGGTCATTACTACGGGCCGCGGACAAATGGCAGGAAGAACACTATCGTCAGTCAGCATTGGCGATTCTCGCTGCTATGCGAAGCGCAGTGGTGGTTGCCAAAAATGATTATGTACTGCTGTTGCCTGGCGAGCAGGGATTCACTTATCCCAATGGAGATGTGCAGATCAACTTATCTTATTGGATCTTTCCTGCTCTGCATGCGGCTGCTGATGCCACTGGCGATGAGAGTTGGGATGATCTCGCAGTGTCCGGTATTAGTCTGATAACCCAGGCAAATGCACAGTGGTCACTAACTCCCGATTGGCTTCGTGTTACCTCCGACGGAATTTCAATTGAAAATGTGGTGAATGCAGAGTTTGGCTTCAATGCCTGTCGTATTCCACTGCAACTAGCCTGGCAGAATGTTGATAAATCTGTCGCTCAACCTTTTCTATCTTATTGGAACAATGGTGCTGCCCCGGCTACCCGAAATTTGGCGACGGGTGAAACTGCTGAATATGGCATGACCGCCGGCATGATTGCCGTTAATAAAGCCACGGCGGCCTTGTACCAGCAGCCACAAAATAACATCGACGGCAACAACAGCTTTGCCATTAACGATAAACTGGATTACTACTCCGCCAGTTTGGTGATGCTAAGTCTGGTTGCGTTGAAAGACGGAGGCTTTGATGAAGGCTAAGATTAGTCTTTCTTTTGCCATCGCCGTTGCGCTTGCCGCGCCAACGCCTTTTGCGTTAACAGCACCCGCATTGCTCACATCGTCTGCCCCTGATCTTACCGGTGTGTGGTACCACATCAGGCATGAACAAACTGATTTAGCCAACGCAGAATTTCAACGTCTTAAACAGAAATATCCCCAATGGACACCCGATGAAGCACTTTCTGAAGCTTTGGAAGCGCTAAATCGTCCACCTGCGTCAGCTAAGCCAATAGCGCCGCCAATGTCTGAAGCATCGGCTTCGCAGAATAAGCCTGATGAAATGTCTTTGCTGATGGGGCAATTGGCTAACATGAATGACAGCCAATGGCAGACCGTTTCCAGCGACCTCATTGATCGGGCGGAAGGCTTTGCACTGACAGAGCGTAATGACGATGCCTTGCTGTTGATGGGCTGGATAAATATGGCTCGCCAGCACTATGAGCGTGCTCGGGATCTGTTCAGTGAAGTTAGCGATAATAGTAGTAAGGCACGTAATGATGCCATCGGGGCGGCGATTGATGCGCTGGTGTTTGATGCCATCGCTCAGAATAATCGGGTGGCTCTAGAGAAGCTTTTCTCTGCATACCCTGTTCAAACCCATCCTTTACTGCGTGGTGCCGCCTGGGACGCTTTCGATAATAACGCTATGGACAAGGCCAACATGTTGTTCAGCGTGATTGATGAACGATTAGGACGGGTTTTGTCGTTAGCAGAGCTGCATCGTAACGATGAAGCATTGGAGCTGGCATGTTCCACTACACATAATCCTGAGGTCGAAAATTGGTGCAATAGTGCGCTGGCAACGCAGTTAGTCACCCGCTACGAGAACGCAGATTATACTGGCAGCATCGCCGTTGCCGAACAGCTTGACGAACGGGGCGGGATGACCCCAGGACTCAATCAACTCTACGGTTGGTCATTAGCCAACGATGAACAGTTCAGTAAAGCCAGAGTGGTATTCGGTGATTTACTGAAACTGGCTCCCGACGATAAAGAGTCACAAAGCGCATTGATTCATGCGTACAACTACGATGCCGAAGCGCTTGAGCCACTAGCGGCACGATATCCTTTTGTTGCGCAATTTATTGCTTCCCAGCATGGTGAGCTGGCGTGGGGGAGAAAACAGTTTGATCTAGCCAATCGTACAGGGATCACGCGAGCTAAAGCGACTGTCGATAGTAATTTGCAAGCTTATGTTGGCCTGACAACTCGTCATCGTAACGGTTTGCGTGGCCTTGGACACCTGGATGAACAGGCCGGATACGCCGGCATGTCTACCGTAGTTGACGACATTAAAATTGATTTATCGGTTCGTCATGAGCGACTTTTCTCTGGTACTGGCGCTGAAGGTACATTCTTTGGTGGTGGCGCTGTTGGCACAACTTTTACTGGCGATACCATGCAAACTGGCCAGGGCATCGAAGTGGATGTGACACGTCAGGCGAAGGATTGGACTGGTTATGCCAACCTGGGGTATTTGCTGTTTGACCAGCCCGTTTCTACCCGTTTTACTGGTGCACTTGGCGGCACTTACTTTCAGCCAACCTGGCAACTCTCCATCATAGGTTATCGTCAGCGGCGCAAAGACAGCATGCTGAGTCAAACCGGCACGCATTGGCGTGGAGAGAATCCCTTTACGACCGCCTGGGGCGGAGTACTACAAACCGGTATGAAAGGACTCGGTGTGCTGACACTAAATGATCGCTGGGCGGTGTCATCCAGTTTTAACTTTGCTGCGTTAGAGGGTGAAGGGGTGAAAGATAATGGCACGTATTCGCTTCGCATGGATATGAGCCGCGACCTCTTAGATAAAATTGATAGTGAGCAATTCGATTATTTACGTGTTGGGCCTTATATCAGCTGGCAAAAATACGACCACGACCTGAGTGATTTTACATTGGGACAGGGTGGATATTTTAGTCCTCAACGTTTCGTTAGTGCTGGTGCGAGTGCAGAGTTACTTAGTGCTGAAGCGCAACAATGGCAAATTCGTAGTCGGTTAAGCCTGGGTTGGTCTTCGGTGTATGAAGAAGGAGGTGCACGTTTTCCTCTAAGCCCCGAGACATTTGGTGAAGTATCACCTTCCAATCAAAAAGGGATAAGTGCTGACCTCTTCGTAGAGGGGCAGTATCAGTTTGCAAGTCACTGGTCTGTGGCGGGTTACATTAGCCGTTCTCACGCTGTGGCTTATCAGGCTACGTTTGCGGGTATTGAATTGCGATGGTACGCCGCACCACGTCGCGGCGTTACCAGTGATACATTATTTGGCTCGAAACCGGTGTTAAAGGACTTTCTTTTTTAACAGCGTTTGACGAATACCCAATGCCAAAAGCATTATGATAAAGAGTGCGCCGCCTGGTTCATCCACATTAAAAGATAAATCACCAAAACGGTAGTCATTAATTTGCCCGGTGAATTCACCTACAGGCGAGCTCAGGCTTTTTACGATGAAATTTCCGTCTATCTGACCGTCATAAAAAACGGTGTCTGCCAGTGGTGCCAGAATACTGCCTTTAAACGCAATCGCATTGAGTGAAAGCGATGTGGCGTCTACGAAATTAAACAACACGTTATTGGCGAACAAGCCATTGCTGCGATACACACCCGGTTGATTGTCGCGGATTTGCGTACCATCTGCGCCAAAGAAGCCGGTATTAAACAAATCAACAGTGTCACCAAATACATTAATAATATTCAGGCTGTCGGAAGCAACATTCAGATAAATACTTTTATCTGATGCTGATAACGTGTCTGCATCGATGGAGAAAACGTTGAAGTCGCTGTTTCCGTTAAAGCTGATGCTCCACACATCTGTACCGTTGCCGGTAATTGCTGTTGTTGCGGTATCTGTCATTGCTCCCCACAGCGACGACGTGTTGAGTAAGTCGGCACTGACGGTGGAGAAATCAAAACTGCTATCCTGATAAAAAGTGTGGCTATTATTGGTTTGGTCTTCATTGTACAAGCCAACAGAGGCGTCGATGTCAATATTGCCACCGGCAACAGCATCGCCGTTATAAATCCTCGCGTCCCGCAGGTACACGTCACCGCCGACAGTAAGAATATTCTGGCCATTGTCTGCTGACTGTAAACCAACGCTGTAATCCTGAGCGGAGAAATTCCCTCCCACAGCAAGCTGACCTTCAACATCAGAATGTTCCGCAGTCAGGTCTTCAATGACATAGGCATTAAAGTTAAATGCTTCGTTTAAATACAAGGGAGAAGCGTAAGAAAGAGGACTACAGAACAGCAACCCGATAGCGAGATGTTTTAAACGCAGATTGATCATGAAGACTCCGCAGGTTAGAAGAACATGCTGACCAGTTAACGACGCCTGGTGATGAATTAATCAAAAGTGAGAATTTATTGTACGTTAATCAGGCGAATAACAAAAGGATTCGGTTTATGTGGCTTAGAAACAAAAAACGCGGCAAGCGCCGCGTTTTATAATAGAAAAGAAGTATTGTTGACTTAAGAGTCTTTCACCAGAACAGATACTTTATCGATACCTGCAATTTTAACCTGGTTCATTACTTCAACAACGAGACCATGCTCGGTGTCTTTGTCTGCTTGAATAGCAGCTGAATCTGTGTTGTTTTCAGCCAGGAACGTTTGCGCGTTTGCAACAACACGACGTACGTCAACTTCACGGCCACCCATAGTAATAACGCCGTTTGCATCAATACGAATAGACAGCGATTTTGATGGCTGATTGTTGTTAGACTGATTTTCATCAGGACGGTTAACGTCCAGACCTTTCTCTTTAACGAAAGAGGTGGTTACAATGAAGAAGATCAACATGATGAACACGATGTCCAACATGGGGGTCATGTCAATCTGAGCCTCGTCATCGCCACTGGTATGCTTTTTTCTTTTCATCTCGTAATCATTCTTCTCTTTAAGTTCGAGCACCCTAGTATACTGTTTGTTACAAAAACTGGTAGTGTTTTGTAATAAACAGACACCATTCCTAACACTTGTTGATGGCTTTTTAGCCAAAATCATCACTGTATATTGTTATTGCGATGATTTTTTGGTCAGGGCAACCCCCAACTGGTAAAAATACAACATTAACGAATCATTAAGCTGTTGTCTCAAATTACCATGAGGATAAATCCCAAGTCTAGCCTCAGCTGACTTTTTTGTACCCTGCACCAGAAAAGCATTCTTCAGGGGATTGTCCTGAATGCAAGCTTCAAAAGCCCGCGCTGCCATTTCTTGTGGCATTGCATAGTAATACATTTTTAACGCGCGATCAGCCTCTATTGATCGCAAAAGATAATCATTAGGCGAATTTTGATCGTTCAGAAACATGAATTGAAAACACTCGCATAGCTTGCTATTCAAGGCATGTGGGCGAATTGAGGCGTTGTCGAGCCAGGCTTTAGAAGCAAATGATCCGCTCGCTAGATCATCGAAAACATGAGATGCAATATAGTGATCAAAGGCATGAAACCACTCATGGGCCAGCGCGCCTCCGCCGGCATTCTTAGCCAGTGCCAGTTGGCGTTTAGCGCTGTTATAGTGCGCGCTGGCGTGCTTTTGACCACCGCTGCCAAAAGCCAGCGACAAAGAGCCATTGAGTGAGATCACCTGTTCGTTGATCTGTAATATTTCGATCAGATCGTACAGTGCATCGAAAAACAAATTTGCTGCCAGTTGCTGTTCTTGAGCGGTAACCCATTTCCCAATGGTGATACTGGAAAAATTAAACAGTTTACGGATATCGTTGAAGCTAACATCGGCCCCATCCCGGTGAGAGGGACCATTGCGATAAAACTCTCTATGGAGTCTGGAAGTAGATTCTGTTTGTGCCATAACCCATTTGCTAAGTGGTGGTCGAAATAAATATCAGGCCACTTGTGGACGTAAATTCACGCTGATGCGGCAATGGTATCGGCTTTTACCACTGATAGCGATTTTCTTATCTGAAAAGAAATGTGTGTCTGTACTGGCGCAGAAAACTGTAGTTTAGCGATAGCGTATGGGCGTTCCTCGCACAGATAAAACACTTCATTCGGTTCAACCGTAGCCAAAACAGTTGCATCGCCATAAATCTTCTTTTTTTGAACAGGCTCTTTTTCATGACGCAAAGTAATAGTTCTCCTCACAATTCCTGGCTGGCATTTGTTATTGCCGCCGCAACTTTCTTTTTCACTATGGCAGGAACCACGCTGCCCACACCTCTGTACCCGATTTATACAGACCAGATGCAGCTGTCTCAGCTGATGATCACAACAATATTTGCAGTCTATGCCGCAGGGGTCATCGCGGCACTTGTGATATCGGGGTCATGGTCAGATCAAATTGGTAGAAAGCCGGTACTTTATGCCGGGATAATTTTCTCCATCCTCAGTGACGTGTTGTTTTGTCTGGCTGATGATGTCTCGCTGGTTCTGATCGCAAGAGTTGTGTCAGGACTATCCGCAGGATTGTTTGCAAGCGCTGCCACGGCTGCGGTGATTGAGCTTGCTCCAAAAGGATTTCAGCGCGCCGGCGTACTTACTGCTACGGCTGCAAACATGGGCGGGCTTGGATTAGGCCCTATATTGGCTGGTGCAATAGCCGTTGCTTTACCACAACCTTTGCTGATGCCTTATCTTGCACATTCGGGTTTAATGATAATTTGCGGACTGCTTTTTCTGCGTGTTCCTGAAAATGTGAAGCGTAGTGAAAATGTAGACTTATCACCCAGAAAACCTGCTTATCCAAAGGAGGTGCGGACAGTTTTTCCTCCAGCAGCGATTGCGGCAGTGGCTGGCTTCATGGTGTGTGGATTTTATTCCGCAATTATCCCTAATTTTCTGCAGACTGAACTGCATTTATCTAACCATTTGCTAGTAGGCAGTGTAACCGGATTTATGTTTATTATGTCGGCAGTAGGGCAAACAGTGGTCGATAAAATCCCACAGACGTACCGACAGGTTATTGGTTGTGCGGTCTTGTCAGTGGGAACGGCTATCATCTGTGGGGCTTTCTGGACATCCGGACTGGTATTGCTGTTAACCGGTACGACTGTGGCTGGGTTCGGGCACGGCCTGGCATTTAAAAGTGGATTAAGTGAAATAGGTGCGAAAGCGCCAGACGATAAAGCTGCTGCAACAATATCCAGTTACTTTATTATTAGCTATATCTCCATTTCTGTGCCGGTAATCCTGGTCGGCCTTATCCATTTAAAATACGCACTGAAACCGGTAAGTATTGGCTTCGCAGGATTTGCCGTTGTGCTGTGTTTACTGGCAATGCTGATGATCTTAAAACGGCAGCAGGCAGACCGTTAACCCACCCGATAAAGCGTCATTCATTCGCTGGCCAGCTCATCAAGTAACTGATGACACCAGCGATTGATGCGTTGCTCTGACAAATCATACTGATTTTCATCGTCCAGGCTTAAGCCTACAAATTGTGATTTATCTTCGGTAAGCCCTTTAGATTCAGCAAATTCGTAGCCTTCATTAGGCCAGTATCCAATGAATCTGCAACCTGAGCCCGATAATGCTTCATGCAGCATGCCCAGGGCATCCTGAAACCAGTCTGCATAGCCGTACTGATCGCCTAAACCGTAAAGTGCAACGGTTTTGCCCTGCAAATTCAGTTTGTAAACATCTTCCCAACTGGACTCCCAGTCTTCCTGAAGCTCACCAAAGTCCCAGGTTGAGATACCAAAAATGAGAATATCAAAATTTTCAGCCTGACTGAGCGCAGTATCTTTGATGTTGAAAACGCTGACTACCGGAGCATCAAAAATCTCATTTAACTGTGCTTCGATTTTCTCTGCGGCCATTTCTGTATAACAGGTGGTGGAGCCATAGAACAAACCGATAGACAGGGCTGAATCACTCATTGCTTGACCTCTAATCCTCTTTTCGGGGCGGGAATTCTACCGTATCGCCATTACTACACAATGCTTTGCACACTACAATGGTGTCGTTCTCGTGTAAAACAAGTTGTCCGATGGCAGATTGATTAAGCAGTGTTTTGCCGTGCAAGCCTGCGGGTGGACGGGAGCGCACCGACATATTCCGTCGCCGGGTAAAGATGTTGAGTGGCGACTTGTGTCCATAAAGCCAGCGGTTGATGCGTTCCAGCCAGCTTAATAAGCCGTCAGGAAAGGCGTTCTTAATGCCACTACACGTGAATTGGGTAATATGCGGGCTGTTACGTTGAAAACGCAGGCGCACATCGTATACAAATGAATAATGCACATCGCCGGAAAGGATGATGAATTCAGGCGGCGTACGATAATGGCGAAAAATGTTCAAAATGACATTCGCGGTGCCTTTGTGCGCCATCCAGTTTTCAGCATCTACGGTGAGCGCTTTGCCGAAAAAAGTGAAAACTTTCTGAATAGCCTCTATGGCTTTTACCCCGTAAATGGGCGCTGCCGACACCACAATCACCGCTTCTTTGCCAATGAGTGCTTGCTGAAATTCACACAGCATTTCCCAGTCCATCAGGCCACTGGGCTTATTCAAACTGGACTCCGAGCGCCAGCGTTGGGTGCGGGTATCCATGACATAAACCGGAGGCGATGTCTCAAGGGTATAGTGCCATTCGCTGAAATCGAACAATGTGTTGATGAAACTATCATGTTGCTCAATGCCCTTGGCAGTAAATACCTCACCGGCTTCCTCTGCCACAGCTCTGAATTTATCCGGCTGGTTGCCCCAGCCCTGACAAAGCCAATAGCCCATTAACGCATTACCTACCATCCGTCGAGATAGCGGATGTCCATATACTTCCTCTTCCCAACCCCGGGTAAGATTCCAGTCGTCTGTGACGTCATGGTCATCAAAAATCATATACACAGGTATGTGCGCCATAGCGCGGCGTATTTGCGGAAGTGTTTCGATAAAGCCGTCTAAAACTTGTTGTTCCTGATCAAACTGAGCGCGAAAGGCTTCCTGAATTTGATTGCTACGAATGGTGGCGCGTCGCCACATTACCGGTGACCAAACCAGAAGGTACATGGCAAAAATTTCGGCGAAAGTGATGAGGTGATTCTTGGCGTTTACCGATGTGAACACCGGCTTTTTCTTGGCACCAAAAAACAGTTTCGACAACGCGGTGTTCATGGCAATTTTGGGCAGCAGGTCGTCACGACGATAGAAATTCAACTCATGATCTGGCAGTTCATCACTGTGAGAAACCACGGCCCCCTCTAAGGCTTCACCAAAAAGTCCGAGTTCTGCGATAACTTGCTGAATAGCCATTAGCATGGGCCCGGCTACATCATCGCTATAAACCTGATCGCCGGTGAGCAACAGCATGTCTGGCCGTTGTGCATTTCCATCAAACTCAGATTGAATAAGGTCGTGAACCCGAATCAGCGCATCGGTTTCATGATGATGGGGTTTTCGGCAAGAGCCATGCAGGACATTGGTGAGCGTTGATTGCCAGACAAAACTCAGTGATTGCTGTTGTGCAAAAAGCAGTTCTTCACACTCGTTGCGCCATTCACCGTTAAGCGCATCGTTGTTGAATTCGAGCCCATAGTGGTAGCGTGTTGCTTCTTCAAGTCCGTCTTCGACACTCACTTCAAGTAATGTAACAAAAGCGTGTTTGCCCGCTTGAATGGTGTGTGATTGAGTGGGCGTACCTTCGCCATTCAACGTAACGTTAATCGCGGTGCGTTCGCGGGTAACTAACCACAATACAAAACCATTCTGATGAGTATGACGTAAAAGTGGTCCGGCGATCACCAGTGGCAGTGACGACATAGCGGGAAGAAGCTCCTGTGAATAGAGTAAAAGTACTTTCAGCAACGTATGTTACCGTATCTTGTAGCATTTGGACCATTGCTTGTGTTTCATATTGTTGCTGACACAACCGCGGATTTTATATCATGGTGCACAATAAGTGCCGTGAGCGCCGGTTGAATGTCAGCGACTTATGCACTACGCGCACTATGTGTTCAGCGATTTCGCCACTGCTGACGTAGAAAAACTGCAGAATACCAAGGAAACATCATGACTAAGATTTCAGGTGCTACAGGCGTTGCCGTATTGCTGTTAACAGCATGCAGCGAGCAACCGCCGATGATTGAGCCTGAGCAAAAACCGGTATCGTTGCAAGTTGCGGGTAACTGGATAAAAGGCGGTAATGATGAGGTGATGACAGACCCTCAAACTTCGGGTTTAACCGTGTTCGAAGATAAATTGGTCACACTTTCTGATGCCAGTGCTAATGCGGAATTGCAACGCCGATTGCATTTTATTAACCCTGAATCATCAACGGTGGAAAGTGAATCAGAAAAGATGCGCTTAGGTACCGTGGTGCGTCGCAGTTGCTTTGCCGGCTATTTGGCAGATGAGCCGGACCTGGAAGCGCTTGTTGCTGACCCCATTCAGCCCGGCGTGTTTTATACCGTAACGGAAGATGCCACCAGAACAGGCGCGCTTTCGACCCGTTGTCAGAAACGCTACCAGAATTCAGGCTCTACAGATTATCCCTCGCTACTTGTGCGACTTGAGCAAAATGAATTTGGCACCACCATGACCGGCGTCAGACCACTCCAATTTGCAATAGAACTTGGTGTGGGTGATTACCCTAATGATGGTATAGAGGGGCTCGCGATGGGGCCAAATAACCAGCTTTATTTGGGATTAGAGAAAGACGCAAATGGCCAGCCACGGGTATTTTCCCTTACATTCACTGATGCGTTTTGGAAAACCACTGATTATGCCTCGGTGTTAGACCCCGGGCTAAACTTGCCTCAATTTGATAGCGGAAATCACCCTGTAAATGGCATGACGTATTACACAACAGATTCTGGAGAAGGCTACCTGTTGGCAGCGGCCAGAAACGACAATGAATTGTGGGTTATTTCTACGGCTGCAGACAAAGCCGCGAAGCGTGTGGCGCTGAGTTTTATCGCTCCCGCTGACAATGGTGTAGAAGGGTGTGAGGCTACGGAGATTATGGACAACGCCTCAATTGAAGGAATCGCGGTACTGGCAGACACGCTGTGGATGATTAATGATCCGTGGAAAGAAAATTATCTGAAGAACATTCGCTGTGAATCAAATCGGGAAAATTATGAATCCATGGCGCCATTGTTGTTCTCCACGCCAATTAATCCACAATGGTTTGAATAATCGTCAAATTCAGTACTGTTTAGGTTTCCCGTTAAAGGTAACTGCTACATAAAATAAAAAAAGCCATTACCGCGAGGTAATGGCTTTTAAACAAAATCCAATCTGTTCGCCCTTCACTGGGCGCCCATTTTTTACCAGTTTAGTAATACTGTAATTCAATATTACCTCACTTGAAGAATGTTACTGGCTAAGGTCGCCGTTTGCTGACTCGAGGTGAGCACGGACAAACCACTGATATTGTTCCAGGTCGGCTAACTGACCCGTCACCATATCTTCTGAAACAGCATCAAGTTCTTCAAGTTTCTCGATAGCGGCACGGTGATCGGCGTTTACACCGTTGTACACTTTATCCAGCGCAGCTAAGTGATTCATCACCAGGTCTTTACCCAGTTTATAGTCATCCCAAGAACGCTTACTTACGATAGCTTGCGGCGTACCTTCTGGCACACCACCCAAGGTAGCGATACGCTCAGCAATGGTATCTGTCATGTCGCGAACGCCATCTACTTGTGGGTCCAGCATTTCGTGTACGCCAATGAAGTTAGGGCCAACCACGTTCCAATGGATATGCTTCAGAGTCAGTTGCAGGTCGAGTAGGGCTACCAGGCGCTGTTGTAAAACGGCAATAGCCTGTTCAGCAGATTCATTCTTCATACCCGGTGCAGTAAATGTAGCGACGTTACTTGTGCTCATAAAATTCTCCAGTTCATAAATGATGACTGCGCCACCCGTGTGGTCCGTGCAGTCTTGAAAGTTACTAGAGATATTGCAAAGGGTATACCGCACTGCACGTTAATTCGCTGAAGCCCTTTTATAGCGCTGGCTGCGAGAAGAATGAATGATTTTTAATGTCTTTTTCGTACTTGAAAAAGCGCGTTGCGCCGCTGTGACTGTGTAAATAGTGCAAACAAAAAACCACCGGTTCAGACGATTTTACACACAATAATTGGGGGTGATTAAATCGTAAGAAAACCGGTGGTTTTGTCGACGTGGATGAACCACGTCAAAAATCATAACTATTAATTAGCGTAGGCGCTCAGCAAAGGTTTTTTTGAATTTCGCCAGCTTGGGCGCCACCACCATTGCGCAATATTGATTTTGCGGATTATTCTTAAAATAATTCTGATGGTAATCTTCAGCTGGGTAGTAGTTGTTAATTTCAGTGACTTCGGTAACAACTGGATCTGGCCAAATTTGCTCTTCATTGATTTCAGTAATGATCTTCAGCGCTTCAAGTTTCTGCGCTTCTGAATGGAAGAAAATCGCACTGCGATACTGAGGTCCCACATCGTTGCCTTGTCTGTCTACCTGAGTGGGATTATGCAAGGCAAAGAAAATTTCCAGAATTTCTCGGTAACTGATTTTGTCTTTATCAAACTCAACGCGAACCACTTCTGCGTGCCCTGTATCTTTTTTGCACACCGCTTCATAGCTTGGGTTTTCGACGTGACCGCCGGCATAACCGGAAATGGCACTTTCCACACCGTCAACACTATTAAAAGCCGATTCAATACACCAGAAGCAACCGCCGCCGAGGGTTGCTGTTTCAATGGACGCCATTCTAAGCTCCTGTAAGATTTCAATTGCTATAATGTGGTTACTATCGTTCTCAACTTCAACCTATTGTTACGGTTTTTTAATCCCCCGCAAAGGCAGGCCCGTTTAAACTAATCGTAATTCATCTACCCTGGGTTTCCGGGAAGCGGAGGAAATGAATGATTATTTTCTACGATAGTTATTGTCCATTATGCTGCGCTGAAATGGCGCACCTGAAGAAACGAGACCACCATAACCGTATTGAGCTGGTTGATATCAATCAGCCTGGTTTTACAGAACGCTACCCATCGTTAGACTGGCAAGCGCTTAATAATCGTATTCATGCACAACGAGACAATGGTGAGTTTGTCACAGGTTTAGATGCAACCCATGCCGTTTGGCAGGCCGTTGGCAAAGGCTGGTTGTACGCCCCATTGCGTTGGCCGATTATTAGACCCATTGCCGATATGGGCTATAACTGGTTTGCTAAACATCGTTACACCATTTCATATCTACTGACAGGCAAACGACGAACCTGCGACAGCGGCTCCTGCAATCTTCCAGAGGATTCGAAATGACAATGGCGCATATGGTAATAGGTGCAGGCGGCGCCATTGGTCAGGCCCTCACTGCGGCGCTTGCTTCCCGTTTTCCTGAAGACACAATACACGCTGTGGCTCGCCATGCCTCTGTCACCCCTGAGACTGCACAAAATGTGCGGGCCATCACGATGGATACCGGTGACGATAAAGCTGTTGGTACGTGGTTACAAGAATTGAAATCCCAAGGCGTGCAATTTCAACGAGTGGTATGCACCGTTGGTGTATTGCACGGCGACGTCGACGGGGTAAATTTACAGCCAGAGAAAAAGCTGGAAGATTTATCTGCCGACAAACTCATGGCCTACTTTGCGGTGAATACCATTATTCCCACCCTTTGGGTGAAAAATCTGGTGGGATGCATGGCAGATGAGCATAGCTCGATAACCTGTCTGAGTGCACGGGTTGGCAGCATATCGGACAATCAGCTCGGCGGTTGGTATGGCTATCGGGCCTCCAAGGCCGCGTTAAACATGATGCTAAAAACAGCTGCCGTGGAATATGCAAGACGTAGCAAGGGCACCGCACTGGTTAGCTATCATCCCGGCACCGTCGATAGTGGGTTATCTCAACCTTTCCAAGCCAATGTCCCCAAAGGCAAACTGTTTACCCCTCACTTTACCGCAGAGCGATTAATGGCGTTTCTCGATAACGTCACGCCCGCTCACTCTCCCTACTTTACAGATTGGCAACATAAGCCTATCGACTGGTAGCGTAAATATTCGCCACACCCCGCGTAAACAGGCCATTCCAGCTGACTGATGCGAGACTTTACACAGGGACGCTGATACTATTCGCCGTTACTGTTTGCGAACTTGCCAAAAACTTGCGAGTGTAAGCAGTGTGGGGAAGGTGAGGCCATAAAATTATTAAAAACGGCCGTAACACGTGTGGTAAACAAAACAACACAAAAAATCATCACCACCCGATTATAACAATAAGTGAAGAGGAAAGATGATATGAGCGGGGCGAGAGAACAGTTCGGATCGCGCATCGGATTTATTCTGGCAGCAGCTGGATCGGCAGTCGGTATTGGTAACCTGGTTGGGTTTCCTGTTGGCGCTGCTAAAAACGGTGGCGGCGCGTTTTTATTGATGTACGCCATTTTTGTTGTGGCGATCTGCTTACCTGTCATGTTGGCAGAAATGTCGGTTGGGCGTCATGCCAAGAAAGACCCTCTGGGGGCGTATCGTGTCATCAGCGGGAATTCGACGGGCTGGAAACTCGCGGGTTGGTTATCCGTTATCACGCCATTCATGATTGCCGTGTTTTATTTGGTTATTACGGTATGGATTTTTGGTTATCTGTACGAGATTGTCACCGGCGATTTAGCGGTGCTCGCCGAACCTGAAACGTTCGGTAACTTTATTAAAAGCGAGAGAATTTTTATTTACATGGCCGGCGTATTGGCGGTGGTGTATCTGATCCTGCAAGGCGGGGTGAAAGACGGTATCGAGAAAGCCGCGAAAGTACTCATGCCCACGCTATTTGCCATGCTGGTGGCATTGGTGATATTCGTTTTAACGCAAGATAACGCCATGAAGGGTGTTGAGTTCTACCTTATCCCAGATTTCGACAAAATTAACGCTGGCGTGATAAACGGTGCGCTCTCCCAGGCATTCTTCTCGCTGTCATTGGGTATGGGTATCATGATTACCTATGGCAGCTACATTGATAATCGTTCCGATGTTCCGGGCTCAGCAAAGCTGGTGGCACTTACCGACACGGCGGTCGCTTTTATTGCCGGTCTGATGATTCTCCCTGCAATTTTCTCTTTCGACCCGAATACCGATCCTAGCCAATTGAGCGAATCGTCTATCGGCATGATATTCAGCTTCCTGCCGCAAATTTTCCTCGCACTGCAAGATTCGTTCGGTTACACCGGCGCGAGTATCGTGGCAGCCGTGTTCTTCCTGCAGGTTTTCTTCGCCGCTATTACATCACTGGTTTCTATTTTTGAAGTGCCAGTGGCGGCGCTGATGGACGAGAAGGACATGGGGCGGAAGAAAGCCCTGTTCATTCTTGGCCTCATGATGGTGGTACTGGCCGTGCTGTCGGCGTTATCGTTTGGTTATAACGCATTCTTGTCGAGTTTTGTGAGTTATGCGGGACAGAGTAAGTCATTTTTTGATGTGATTTACGATGTGTTTTACGACACTATTCTGCCGTTGAACGGTTTCTTAATTTGTATCTTCGTGATTTACAAATGGAAGAAAGTGAATTTTAATAAAGCGTTGGATGAAGGCGCTGAAAATTACAAAGGTAGCTTCTTCGAGAAGTATGTGGATTTTTCAGTAGGTACGTTCATTCCGGTTATCCTACTGGCGGTATTCATCAATACCGTTGCCTTGAAATACTTCGGCCACAGCCTTTTCTTTTAAGGCTGGTTAAAGCATATCGTAGGGGCTGGCAAACTTCGGTTTCAGCCCCAGCATGTTCCAGTACATCTCACTGAGTATCTTTTTCCCACCGATTCCTTTTTCTGTATTTGCGGTAAATTCAGGGGGTTCTAATCCCAGTTTTTCACACGCCCAGGTGTAATACTCGTCACGACGAGGGTGGTTAATGGCGCATAATTGCATGAGGGCACCGGGCTGGCTCGAACCGCACGCTAAAATGGCGTGAAGGGCGCACACCACATCCTCAATATGTACCAGGTTTATCGCTTGCTCACCTTTGTTCAGTTCCTTTCCTGCCAGGTACTTGGCAGGGTGCCGGTCTGGGCCAACCAGGCCTGACAATCGCAGCACATGAATATTGGGTCTTTCCATTTCAATCAGAAACTTTTCCAGTTCACAGTGAGCCTTACCTGAGTCGGTAACGGGAGATACCGCCGCAGTCGTGTCCAGTTCTCCCTCGGCATCACCAAAAACCGATGTGGTACTGATAAAAATAAGCTTATTGGCCCCCGCGTTCAAAAGACTGCTCATGAGTTGCTTCATATTGGTAACAAAGGATTCGTCCAACTTTTTCTTGCGGCCAGGCGGAATGTTCAGGATCACGGCGTTGTTACCACTTTGCGTCGCCAGTTCCAGTAGATCATCTCCGAGAGAAAAGAGAAAGGGCGACACGCCAAGCTCTCTGAGTTCAGGGACGTTATTTTCAGAGCGCGTTGTACCGAGTATTTTCATAGCAGATGCCGAACGGGCAAAGTGTTTACCCAACCACCCACAGCCACACAGGGTGATGCCGGACTGTGGTACGTTTTGTGGTGCAGATGCCTGTGACATTGTTCAGCTCGCTCAATGGTGGAAATGAAGACTACATTAAAACCGTCTTGCCCAATAATTTCCAGCATGATCGCGTTTGTGTGTTTGTTTCTGCTTTCACTACCAGTATCTGTGAAACAGAAAACGCCGCTTCGCATTACCAAACAAGCTAGCCTGTACGATGCCGGTACCTCAGAAGCCGAGGCGCTAACTGTGCTGACAAACAGCCCATTGGAGATCGCCAATTCAGTAAAGGAGTGCTGAGTGGTGTTAGCTGATCCTCACATTAAACACATTGTAAGGTGATTAAAAACGGTATATTTTTTAATCATGCAGCATTTAGAATTTGATGAACAAAAAGCCAACCTAATCTCATAAAGCACTAGCCGTTTTCTCTGATAAGCATCACCATTTTTGCGAGTCAAACGGCTTACCCATCGGCGACATAATTGAATTTCCTGGGGTAATTAAGTTGGCTGAGGCTTCAGACCCCGAAGGTAATAAGGTATCGTTTGTACAAGACATTTCGCAGTAATTGTCAGTGCATCCAGCAATGGTAAATATCGGCAGCATACAAACGCATTAAATCGTTCGCAGGCTGCCTGGCCAAAAATAACCACTACATCAGCATTTCTTCACCGCGTTCGATGGTCAGCATGTTCAGGCTTTCGAGGCCAGGAATATGCTTCTGCATTTTGTTTTCTGCGTAGTCTGCTTTTTTCAGTATTTCACATAGTTCGTCTGCACGGGCCTCGATGGCAGAAGACTTGGCTTCAACCCGTTGCTCGAAGTCTTCTTCCCAATTTTCCATATGCTGTTCGAATTCTTCAAAATCGTCGTCGCCTGCCAGCATGGCCTTACCTACAGCGATGAGTAGACGACCCGTTGAGTTAGCGATGATATCTTCCACTTTTTCTTCGTACTTGTCTTCCCAGCGCTCAGAAACCCAACCGTTATCGTCGAAATCTTCACTGGAAATGCGCATTTCTCCGTCTTCGTCATAGAAGTGAGTGTTCATTTCGGTGCGCAGGTCGGTAAACATTTCATCCAGATCTTCAACAAGTCCGTTATCTGCTCCCAGTAATTCGCCGAATGCCTCATTGATGGCGCCGCCAGCTAACTCCAAGGCATCGTAGGTGATATTCAGGGTCATCGGTACGGCCATTTCAATTTGCTGATAATAACGGGTGACATATTGTTGTTGGCTGTTGTTTAGAGAAACCGTTTGACCATTCAGCGAAAGGTGATGGGCAGGGGTAATGACAATTTCCTGGTCGTCAGGCGTGTTCAGTGTTAATACGCCTTTTTGCCAGCTCACGTCGCCCTGCATGCTGATATCGCAGCTGCCTGCCCCGATATCGGCAAACGCCGGGGTTGTAGTTAATGCAGTGGCAATGGCAATAGCAGCAAGTTTCTTCATGATGTCATCCTTTAAAATGTATATGGTGCCGTGAGGCTATTGGTTTTACTGTGTGTTTCGCTTTAGATAGCAATGCTGAGGCCAATTTTAATTTTCATTTTAATTCAGCTGCTTAGGGTGTTTTTATCGGACTGAATAGGTTATTCGTTAACTGAGAATTAGTGAAATGACGAACTAATTAGCGTAATTGACCAAGATCAAATAACCGGGTTAGCAATGCATTTAGATTACGCAATAAGTAAAATTTGATGCATAATAAGTGTTCAGTTTATGCCTTTCGTTAATGCTCTGAACAGCGCAGAGTTGTAACGAAATGAATCTAAGGGTTTGAGAATATGAGCGAGTGGATTACAGCAGTAGGTTTCGGTGCATGTGTGATGGCATTTGCACTGGGTTTAGCCAGCATCATCATGGGCTTTATGACAGCCAAAGCCGGTGCTGAGGGCATGCAGGAAAAAGTGGAGTATGGCTTTTTTGGCGTATCTGGACTGGTGGTCTGTGTATTGATGGCTTACGCCATACTCTGAATATTTCGCATATCAAAAACGGCGCAGAAAGCGCCGTTTTTTGTATCTGACAGTTAGCAAATTATCGTTCGCTACTTTTTTCTGTTTCATTGTCCGATTCTGTCACATCGGCTTTGTGTTGAATGCCCGGATGGGGCGCATTAGCGAACGGGTCCCAGTTCATTAAGTGGCTATCGCGTTGGTAAGCGCGCAATCCGAACATGGGCATCATAGCCAGAATGTGGTCGAAAATATCAGCCTGAACTTTCTCATACTGCACCCACTCTTTCTTGCTACTGAAACAATAGATTTCCAGTGGTAATCCCAGTTCGTTCGGTGGCAGTTGGCGAACCATCAGGTAAAGCGACTGATTAATGTCTTTGTGCTTTTTCAGGTACGATTCAAGATAGGCCCTGAACGTCCCGATATTCGTCATACTGCGTTTGTTCAATAAATCGGTTTCATCGATGGAACTGTCTTTGTGATATGCCTGCAACTCACTGACCTTGTTGTCGATATACTCAGTGATATAACGAATATGGCGAAATCGATCCAGCATGTCTGCATCGCACAGTTTTACCGAATGAATATCGATATACACCGCGCGTTTGATGCGTCTACCGCCAGACTCCTGCATGCCACGCCAGTTTTTTACCGCTTCTGTGGTCAGTGAATAACTCGGTAATGTGGAAATGGTCTTATCCCAGTTCTGAACCTTCACGTTTGTCAGACCAATTTCAAGGATCTCACCGTCTACTTCAAACTTGGTAATTTGAATCCAGTCTCCGGTATTAAACATACGGTTGGCAGCGATTTGGATCCCCGCTACAAACCCTAAAATGGTATCGCGGAAAATCAATAGCAACACCGCAGCCAGTGCGGTTAAGCCTGACATGATGATGAGCGGGCTTTTGTTCACCACCAGCGAAATACACAGTAAAAGAACAATCACTGAAAAAGCGAGTTTAGCAACTTGAATAAAACCGGTGATGGAAGCGCGCTTCGCCAGGTAAGACGCGTTGTAGACGTCTTGCACGGTATTTAATAAAGCAAAAATACCGAGTAGGGCGGTGAGCATCATGTAAAGCAGAGAAGCTTTAAGCATGAAGCCGTATATCAGATTGTCTTCGTTTATCAGTACGGGGGTGAGCAAAAAGATGACCAGTGCGGGCACCAGGTGAGTTAGTCGCCGGAAGAAACCGTGGCTGTACAGTGCGTCATCCCAACTGTTGCGGCTTTTCTTTACCAACATCGCCACCTGCACTTTCAGGATCACGCGACTGATCACATAGAACGTGAGAGCGACTATGAATATCGCAATGATACCAAGACTGTTGTAGAGAATCGTGTCTGTGGTGAGGTCGGGAAAAATGTCCTTAACAGTATGGACGAAGATCTCTCTGATCGAAGATGCAATTTGCACGTTCAGGGCTCCAGTAACTGGTGAATTCGAGTGTCTTTTTCTGACCACAATTCGTTAAGCCAGGTTTGAAACCGGCCGCGGAATGCGTCATCGCTGAAATAATCCCCCCGGACTGCTTCTGGCACATCGAGTACATTGACGTCGATGATGATACGCCGCATCTGACCGCTCAACATTGCCATCATTGGGTGTTTTACGTCGCCAGGGTATAACAACGAGATATCCAGCAAGTTAGTAAAAAGGTGGCCCATGGTAGCAAGAGTAAATGCGATACCCCCTGCTTTTGGTGGCAATAAATGAGCAAACGGACTTTTTTTACTTTTATGTTTCACGGCAGTAAAACGCGTGCCTTCAACGAAATTAATGACGGTTGTTGGTTGTGCCTTGTACTTTTCGCAAGATCGTCGGGTTGTTTCAATATCCTGCCCCTTTCGATGAGGATACTTTTCTAGATAACTGCGCGAATATCGCTGCATAAACGGCATTTCCAGAGCCCATGCACCCAAACCGACAAAGGGTAGCCAGATAAGCTCTTTTTTAAGGAAAAACTTGGGCGGGGGAATACGACCCTTCGATAAATTAATCAGCAGAACAATATCCAGATAACTCAGGTGATTTGATATCAGTAGATACCAATTGCGTGGCGATAAGGTGCCATCGATACGCACATCTACTGTGACCGGATTAAAAAGTTTAATCAGCAGCACACTGCATGCCCCAAACGCCTGCATAGCCGGGTGCATGATGCTGATCAAAAGTGTACGAATCGCCGGGAACGGCAATACCAGTTTCAATATTCCGCATACGATTATGATCGACGCCCAGAAAGCTAGGTTAAAGATCTGAAGCGGTGTGTGAATGAGAAATATTAGAGGGGCTAACAGCTTTCTCATAGCGGAGCCTGCGTTGAGTTTAATGCGTCAAGGTGGGCATCCTTCGCTTTCCAGCGCTCATTCAACCACTGTTGGAATCGCGCTTTTTGCGCCGGATCAGAAAAATACGTGTCGTTGAAAAAGCCGCCTTCAATGATTTCTTTAATGGGCGTTACTGCCACATTCACACGAATTTCCTTCACCTTACCGCACACAAAGTCCCAATAGCTAGGCACACCCCCGGGGTAATCTATGGTGACATCTATGAGTTTATGTAACTGCTCGCCCATGGCACTAAGCACAAATGCGATGCCACCGGCTTTCGGCTTCAACAAATGCGTGAAGGGAGATTGTTGTCGCTGATGTTTGGCTACTGTAAACCGCGTTCCTTCAACGAAATTCATGATGCTGACAGGCTTGGATTTGAACTTCTCGCAGGCTTTCCGAGTGGTTTCCATATCTTTGCCTTTTAGATGCGGATTTTTCGCCAGGAACGATTTGCTGTAGCGACGCATAAACGGGAAGTCGAGCGCCCACCAGGCGAGTCCAAGTACCGGTACCCAGATGAGTTCTTGTTTTAGGAAAAACTTCAAAAATGGAATTTTGCGGTTGAAAATCCGTTGGAGAACCAGAATATCTACCCAGGACTGATGATTGGCCACTACCAGGTACCAGTCGTCGGGTTTTAATGTGCTAATTCCGTTTACCGTCCATTTCGTACTGCTCAGCAGGCGCTGGTTCAGGTTGTTCACACCTATCCACGCGGTTGCACACGCGTCCAGTGGGTAAGAGACCACGCGGCGCCAAAGTGCAATTGGCGGTAGTTTGAGCAGCGATAAGATAAAAATCGGGATAAACCAGAAAACAGTATTGAAAAAGTAGCCAAGCACTGACACAGTGCCACGCAGATTATAGCCAACCGTTTTAAGCATTGTTATTTACCTCTGAAATTTGGCCGTTAGTGTAAACGATGTTGATTTAAAATCCATTACACCCTTTACTGTGAAATCGGGATTTAGCAATATTTAGCCGCAATATAGAGAAATTTATGCAACTTATTAGTGAGAATCGCGCATTCGGTGGACGTCATTGTCGTTACCGTCACGCAGCAGAAACCACAAACTGCGAAATGACTTTCGCGGTGTATTTACCGCCATTTGCCAGCAAAGAAAACCCAGTGCCTGTGCTGTATTGGTTGTCTGGACTTACCTGCACAGACGAAAACTTTATGCAGAAGGCCGGCGCAATGAAAATGGCGGCAGAACTTGGCATGGCGATTGTCGCGCCCGACACCAGCCCTCGGGGAGAGGGAGTGGCAGACGATGACAATCAGGCTTACGACATGGGCCTTGGGGCAGGTTTCTATGTGAATGCGACACAGGCGCCGTGGAGTTCGCATTACCAGATGTACGATTACATCACTAAAGAGCTGCCTGCACTTGTGGAAGCTAATCTGCCAGTAACCGGTGAAAAAGCCATTAGCGGGCATTCCATGGGCGGCCATGGCGCACTGGTAATTGGTTTACGGAATCCTGAGCAGTATGTATCGGTATCGGCATTTAGCCCGATTTCAAATCCGTCGGATTGCCCGTGGGGTAAGAAAGCCCTTGGTGGTTATCTTGGTAACGATGAATCGACCTGGCGTGAGTATGATGCTTCAGTATTACTGGCGCAGAAGCAGCATTATATTCCGCTGCTGGTAGAGCAGGGCAGAGCGGATCAGTTTCTTGAAGAGCAATTGAAGCCTCAGGCGCTTATAAACGCTGCGCAAAAGAGTGACACGCAACTTACTCTGAATATGCATGAGGGCTACGATCACAGCTATTTCTTCATTGCTTCGTTTATTGACGAACACCTGCAATTTCATGCTAGCCACTTGGGACTTAGCTGATAATACTGCGCTGTCACAGCTTACGTTGTGACAGCGCTTTACACGCCTTCATTTCTCCACTCAAGCCTGTTTGCTAAGTGCAATCCATTCTTTTTCATGACGGCGAATCGCGCGATTAATTGCCCCTGAAGATGACATAAAATGTCGCATGTTCATTTTCTTTACCATAGAAAGCGAATAGTTTAGTGGCAGCCCTGCGGCTTTAAGAAAATCATTGAGAAACGCGGGATGGGATTCATTGTTTGCTTGCATGCCCGCCACAAGCATGTAGGCACTGAGTGCGAGCTGTGCCTTCGCATGACGAAGTTTATAAATACTGAAGCCATTTACCGAGGCAAGCACAGTGATAACCACCATATTTAGTGGCGAAAATACCGTACTCAGTCGAGGGTAGACACTGCGGTAGGGGTCGTATAACGCATCAAAATTCAGTGCTGTGTAGGTAAATATACCAGTGAGTAACAGCACACTGGTTACCATCACCCAACTGGTAATATGTTGATGTCGTTTTCTTCTTTGAAGCGCTGTTTCTAGCTGGCTTTCAGATCGTAATGGCACACTTATTCCGGTAATGGGCCGGTAGAGTTTCGAATCACCAGCTCGGGTAGCGACAGTGGCAGTGCGACTTTCGCTTTATGACGAATGCACTGCTCTATCAGAATGGTAGCGGCATTATAACCCAGTTCTGCAACCGGTTGACTGACAGTCGTCAACGGTGGCCAAAGATTCATCGCAGCGGGGTCATCATCGAAGCCCACCACACTCAAGTCGTAAGGAATGCGCAGTTTAAGTTGGGATGCAATACGATAAACCACTGCAGCAGATGAATCGTTGGCTGTAAAAATGGCGGTGGGTCTGTCGGCTTGACTCAACATCTTTCTACAGGCTTGTTCCAGGGTGGTTTCGCCATAACGAAACTGACACACATGGTTGGCATTCTCTTCGATACCGTGCTTTTCAAGCGCCTCTTTATACCCTTCATAACGCCATTTACCAGCAGCGTGACCCACCAGATAATTCAGGAAGCCTATTTTGCTATGCCCAAGATTGACCAAATGCTCAATTGCTAGCTGAGCGCCTGCCTTTTCGTCGCTGTGAATAGAGATATGACTGTCTTGATTTAGAGAGGCAATTTTTACGATGGGAGTATCGGTTTCTTGCAGCGCTTGGATAACCGATTCGTCTTCACACAACGGAGGCACAACAATGAAACCGTCGACATTAGAGCGTTCAACCATGTGCTTCAGTGCTGCGGAAATCATTTGTGCATCGTAGCCACCTTCAAAAGGGCGTATGAGCAAGTCGTAACCGAGTTTGTCGCAGGCTTTTATGGCTCCGTTAAGAATGAGGCTGCCGTAAAAGTTGCTCGGATAGTCAATGTAAAGCACACCAATCAGGTAAGATTGATTAGTGCGTAAACGTCTGGCGTTCAGATTTGGTACGTAGTCCAGACTTTTGATGGCGGCATTAACGGCATCTTGGGTGGTTTTACGAACACCGGGCTCGTTATTCAATACCCGAGATACGGTTTTCTTCGAAACACCCGCGGCCTTTGCCACGTCGCCAATTGTTGCTTTACTCATTGTTCACTTTCCAATAGCAGGGCAATGGGAGTACACACAACTCCCTCATAAATTATTCTTATTCGTTGCAATTGTAAGCCCAATCGGCTCAAAATTTAATATGTTTGTGTGTAAGTTCATTATTCAGGTGTAGCTGATTATTTCCGCGGTTGCTTGTCTAACTGGTCGAACAGTTGAATTTTGCTGAACATATCTTCCAGGGTAAAGCGAGGGTCAACGAAGGTATAGACGCGAAACGATTTCAATTCATCATGCTGCTCATACTCGAAACTCTCTTTCGCGAATTGTATGCCGCTTTGTTCTCGATAGCCGTATTCGTGTTCATCAAGAAGCACTGTAACGGCCGGGTTATCTCCTAAACTCCAGGATTCGCCCTTAGGCCAATTAATATCGGGGAATCTGGCCGATGCCCAGGCGTTGAACTCGTGCATCTGCTGAACCAGATACTCACCAATTTTTCCGTAGGGCGCAACCTTAACGGTTAGTTCAGCAAGGCTTGTTCGCATAGTGGTATAGACGGCTCGGGGAATTTGCCAGTTGGTTACATTGGATGCAAACACCGCGTTTGCAGCAACGGGGTCGTTGGAAAGGTTGTATTCCCAACCTCCTTTCGGATAATCGCCACCACCAATCCACACCGAAGTGACCTTTTCACCGATTTCTGGTGCTAGCAGCAGCGCGTTAGCCATGTCGGTAAGGGGACCAAAAGAAATGACAAATAGCGGTCGAGGGTCGTCTTTCTTTGCTTCAGTAATAATTGCTCTGGCGGCTTCATTTTCAATCCCATTTGCAGATTCAAGCGCGAGCTCTAAACCTCTGTAAACGGCAATGTCTTCACTAATATCCATCAGCGACAGGATGTGATTGATTTCTTTGAGTCCCGCTTCCATTGAACCTGCCGGCCGACCCATTTGCAGAGATGTGTTCTCAAACTGAGAGGAAATAATGCCTTTGACTTCCAGTTTTGGTGACAACAACGCATGCACGATGGCGAATTGATCATCAGCTTCATTTTTTGCATCTGTCACTACAAATACCCGTACCTTTTTTTCTTCCGGAACAGGGATGGGCAGTAACGAACCATAAGCCTGAAAAGCCAGCAGTAATGGGGCGAGGCTGATTAAAATCTCACGCATTAGTATCTCCATATGGATAAAGACAGAACGGTGCTTTATCTGTCTTTCGATGTCATCTTTCGGGCGAATAATAGTTTAACAACGTTATGTTGGAACTCGCCTCATTGATTGCCAGTGTACTGTACTCTGATACTCGTTAAACCGGTGCATAGGTCTTTTTATGACACAAGCGCATGCTAAATAGCAAACGCTTTCGTTAAAAAAATGTTACGCTTGTGTTGACATCGATATCTTATTTGCGGATATTTTTACTATAGCCCAGTGCAGAACGCATGAACTCGTCATTTCCGGGGAGTAAAAAGGTGGTGCGCTGTTAAGACGCATTTAGTCTGGTGTCGGTTTATCCCTTAACTAACCCGATGTGGCTGAATAGTGCTGTGATTCAGCACGCAGGAAATGCTGGGTACCCTCGGCATTTCTGTATCGTTGGCAGTGCCCGTCAACGATACGAGGAAGCCACCCTTCGGGGTGGCTGCTTTTTACATGTCTGCAATGAGAGAGGGGTCGGCAAGTAAACCCGTTTGAAAATATACCGCTAACACCACCCGCATGATTTCTATTTCTGCTTTTACCGCATCTAATCTGGCGGAAATTGCTTGGGATTCCCGGCTATTGAGTAGGAACAAGTCGCTGTCGCCCATTTCAAATCGCTTCCGCTCCTGGCTAAACAGCGCTTCGCTTAGTGCTGCCTGCTTTTGTTGCAGAACCAACATATTCTGACCATATTGCAGGGCTTGCAAGCCAACGGCCATATCGCGCTTGAGAGCATCTTCTGTCGCTTGAATAACTGCATCAATTTCGCGAAGTTTTAATGACGCTTTGCTGGCTTCAGCTTTTGCCTGTCGGCGGCCTAAAGGCATGGAGAACTGCAATCCCACTTTGCTTTCTGTGCCAGTGAGATTTTCTGGGCCGTTGCCGATGTCTCGCGCTATTTTTGCTTCGATATCCAAGGTAGGCAGAAGCGCATTTTCTGCCAGCCGGTATTTGTTTTTGGCCAGTTGCCACTCTGCGCGCAGGCTCTGTAGCGCCGGATGTCGCGGAATAAGACCATTTAACGATGCTGGGTTAACGCTTCCCGCTTGCCACGGCCAAGCAATCGCATCTGGCACTTCATTCAGCTGCGCGCTGTTTATGGGCTGAAATTGATTGTCGCGATAGTAGTAAGCTAATTTCTCTCTGGCTTGAGCGGCTTTGCGGCTGGCTGCCTGTAACGCCAATTCACGCTGCATTACCGTTACTTCAAATTCTGTTTGGGTAATGCGGGCTAGATCGCCTTCTCGCACCCGAGTATCGATGGCGTTACCGCGACGTTTCGTGGTTTGAACCAGCGCAGCATAAATTTGTTCATTAAGGTGACTTTCGTACCAGTCCAAATATGCGGAAAGGCCGTTGTACACGAGTTCGTTGAGTGCCAATGCCGCTTCTGCATCCCACTGAGCAAGCCCTACTTTGGCATCTTCTATCGCCATACGTTTTTTATCGGTTTCCCGGTTTTTCAATAACGACATTGCAAAACCAATATTTACCTCACCACCGGATAAGGTTTCATATTCGCGCTCGTAATAAGGAAAATCGCCGTTACCAATGCGGTATTCTGCTTTGAACTTAGCGTTTGCAGTACCAAGTGGGTTCACTACCCGTTGAGACAAGTAATCGCCGCTGTAATAGCCGCTGGTGCGAAGCGCCGTGTCTTGTTCCAGTTGAATATCGAAAGCGGCTTCAGCGTAAGCCATATCCTGCAGACGCTGACCATTTTTGGCCTCTAATTCCAGCAATTTTGGGTGGTTGGTTAAGATCGACTGCAATACCTTTTCGGCGGTAACTGGCTCATTTGCCAACACACCGTGACTGATCAAAAATACTGAAAGCCCAATTAATAGAGAGAAGCACTTACTCATCGTTACTACTTTGTCACTGTTTGTTCGGTGCCGGTTCGCACGTTTTCCGGCGGGAAATTATTAAGTTGTCGCCACAGCTCATAACCTAAGCTGACTTCCTCTAACAAGATCCAGGCGTTTACCCGGCTGTCGAGACGAGCAAAGGTTTCACTAGGCCAAGGCTTACTGCCAGATTCAGGTTTAATCCAGACATTAAATAAGCCGTTCGGGTCGGCAACGGGTTCAACAATGGCCACTCGACCGCCAAAGGTACCAATTGACGTTCCCGGCCAACCGCTAAACTGAAATATCGGCCAGCCTTCAAATTGTAGTCTTACCCGGCGGCCTTCTGTTACTAGCGGCGCGTTAAGGCCATTTACTTTCACCCGAACCATGCGTTCTACGCCATCGGGAATGAAGTAGCCAAGCACTGCGCCAGAGCTTACAAGGGTAGATACACCACCTGAATGTAAGCGGGTGACTGTGCCATCTTGAGGTGCATATTTAGTTTGTGTTGATTGTCTGGCAAGGGATGAGTTGATGGAGTTTAGATCTTGTTCCGACTGTGCTGCGGCAGCAAGACGCTCCTGTAGCGTATTTTCAGTCACTTCAATATCGCGCATGGAAACCAGTCCTTCCGCATGCAAGCGCTTTTGTCTTGCAAGGTTAGCCTTGGCGTTCTCTACGGCCATCAAATCGGCTTCTAACTCCAGTTCTGCTGCTTTAACCTGAGCCTGTAAGCGTTCAACCAGCGCTTTGTCAGTATCAACCAGCGTTACAATCGGGTCGCCTTCTTTTACCTTTTGTCCTTCGCGAACATGCCAGGTTTTAATTTGGCCTGGAACCAACGCGGAGATAGGCTGCGCCCGATCGGCAGGGTTCAGAGTACTGATAACGCCGGTGCCGTAAGCGGTTTGTTGCCATGGCGCAAAATAGAGGATTGCGGCAGCAACAAGCACGATGAGGAACAATGACCAAGCTACCTTCTTGTACCAGGTGGGCACCTGCTGCGCCTGTAATGTCGACATCTTGCTCATAAAGAGATGCTGATCGTTACTCATGGCTATCTCCTAGGCCTGATTCCGGAAGATGGGTCATCAGCGATGAGTCTTCAGACAGCACAACGGTGCCGTCGAATACGGTTCTGTCTGGATTACTGGTGAAATAAAGCACCGTAACCGGCAAGGTATCAAGGTAGCGCAGGATAATCCCGCGAATGGCTTCAGGAATGGCATCAAAATGCTGATTTAACACAATCACACCCGGTTTAGACAGTATGGCTGCAGCAGTTTTTAATAATAAAAACTCCATCGGCTGCAAAGGATGACCAAGCTGAGAAAGCTGCGTTTGCAACCCGTCCTCGAGCCGTTTTAATGTACTTTGCAATTGAAGGTGCCTGAACACTTCATAAATTTCTTTTTCACTTATGTCGCTGGCATCTAGCCGCAAATATTCCAGAATTGAACATTCAATAATAAGTGAACGATCAACCATCGCGATGGCCTGTCGCAAATCACTGGTTTGATAATCGGAGAGAGAAAGACCACCCAACTCAATCCATCCCGTATCAGGTGATTCATAGCGTTTCAGCACAGTCATCAATTTACGTTGCTGCCACGCCTGTGAGGTAATGACGAAGTATTTACCATTTTCTTTCAGCGCCATATCCAGCACTACCGATTCATCGGCTTGTGTTAACACGGTTTGCTGAAAGCTCAGTGCATTGTGACCATTCAATTTCTGGCCTGAAGAATGTACTTCTTCTTGCGGCAAACTTAGTACCGCATTCAATTTTTCAGCGGCGCCATACAATTCGTAATACAGATTCAAATACACACTGAAACGGGAAATACCAAGAAAGACTGCCGACATAATGAGCTCGGCGGCAACCAGTTGGCCCACCGATAATTGCTCCTGAACCACCAGAATGCCGCCTAAACCAAGCAGTGCTGAACTTGCTAGCGCATAGATAATGAGGAACAGCACGGTTTGTGAAAAGGTAAAGGTAAAGTGGTCGGAATGGCAGCTCACATACCGGCTAATCACAGATTCAGTTTTATCGGCGGCATGTTCAATGTGGCGTCTGGATTTGAAAAACACATGGGCAGAAGAAATATCACTCAGCCATTTCGCTGTGGCGTATTTAGAGTCGGATAAGTCGATAGCCGTGGTCTTTGCTTGCGTGCTCAAGGTGCGCCAGATGAGGTACATCATGATTACAATGATCACGTTAAAGGCGAATAAAAACGGGTGATAAAACGAAACCAGTGTTAAACCCACCAGCATTTGTAAGAGTAATGCAAAGCCATCGACCATCAAAGAAGGCATATTTTTTTGAAAGGTCATCACTTCAAAATAACGGTGTGTGATGGTGGTGTTTTTCCGCCCCTCAAAGAACTGATGCGGAGCCTGAATGGTTTTTAACACTAAATCAGCCGTTAACCGGCTGTAAATACGGCGCTCGTAGTATTCCATAACCCGGGTACGAAGGGCGCTGAACAACCCGTAAAGCAAAAGCGTGCAAAACAAGATACCACTGATAACCAGTACTGCACTGATAGAGGCTGTGTACACCACAGTGTTGATTAATGTTTGAACCGCAAACGGAACGGCCAGGGTGAGCAAGCCGATCATCAGGCCGTAGCCAATAGCCAATTGGAAAAAACCTGCTTCAGGGCGCAGGATATCAAACAGAAGTGTTTTTGTTCTGCGTAAATCTTTTGTGGCTGCCATGAATCTCTCTGAAAAAGCGGGGTAACTGCTGTAATTTAAATTTACCTAACCCGGGTATGTCATACAAGCAGCAGTCGGTTTCTTGTTTGAAACCAGTATACGATTAAAAAGGCAAAATTGATCGCAGAAAAATACGCTTTTACCGATTACCAAAGTACAAGAATTTCGTTACTGAACGGGTTTTCTGTTTTTAACAATCAAAACATAACATTTCTCGTATTTTCAGTTCTTCTAGCTTGTGTTTTTATTGATGTCAGCGGTGTGCGAAATGGCTTAGCTTCTTCGAGAGGAGGCGCTGCTTGCACCCACAACAATAAAATATGTTGAGGAATTTATGACATCGAACACCTTTACTGAAATACCGGTAATTAATATTGAAGGCTTATTTAATGATGCTATTGAAGCGCGCTTAAAAGTTGCCGAAGACATGGGTAAAGCCGCCAGGGATGTTGGCTTTTTGTACGTTGTCGGACACGGCATTCCAGCGAAAAAGATTGCAGCGCTGCGTGATGCGGCGAAACGCTTCTTTGCACAGTCTGAAGCTGAAAAGATGAAGTACTACATTGGTAGTTCAGCAACGCATAAAGGTTTCGTGCCAGAAGGCGAAGAAATTTACGGCACCGGGAAGCCAGACAAAAAAGAAGCCTATGATGTTGGATTTCCCGCACCTGACGATCATCCTTTGGTACAAGCAAACACGCCGCTTATTGGGCAGAACGAATGGCCTGAGCTAGAGAATTTTAAAACGCCAGTATTAGATTATTACGAAACGCTTTTTGCTCTGGGTAAAACGTTATTTTCAGGGTTTGCACTTGCGCTAGGCCTACCGGAAGATCACTTCGATTCCATGATTTCCTGTCCGCCATCAAAGCTACGCTTAATCCACTACCCTTTCGATGAAAATGCGGAGGACCGCCCGGGCATTGGTGCGCATACAGACTATGAATGTTTTACCATGCTTCTTGCTGATCAGCCTGGCCTGGAAGTTATGAACGATAATGGAGAATGGATAGATGCGCCGCCGATGAAAAACGGTGACGAAGAGGCATTTGTTATCAATATCGGCGATATGCTGGAAGTGTTGACTGCTGGGAAATTTGTGGCGACTTCCCACAGAGTAAGAAAGGTGGCCCAAGAGCGCTATTCCTTTCCACTGTTCTTTGCATGTGATTACCACACATTAATTCGTCCATTGGAACAGTTTGACGATGGCAGCACGGAGTATAAAACATTGAGTATTGGTGAGCATATGTACAGCCAAGCGCTGCAAACCTATCGATACTTGCGGGAAAAAGTGGCAAAAGGCGAAGCATCTCTCCCCGAACGTGCAACCGGTGTTGCTACTTTTGGTCATCTTAAAAATAATAAACCAATCTAGTTAGTCTCTTCTCCAAACGCAGCGCAACACCTCGGTAAGTTTGCCGATGTGTTGCCGTTGTCCAGTCATTCTTACGCCTGTTGCAAAAAAGCAACGAAACGGGCTTTTCAGGCTTTCGTTTGGTCATTCACCGGCGATTTTATCAAGGTAATCGATGTGTCCTTTTTACTCATGTAAAAGCTTGATACAGGTCAACTAATAACAAATCGCTTATGCTATCGTGCGCGACTTTTATCGTTATAAATGAAACACATCCGACGAGTGCTTTAAAGGATTAGGCCTTGTTGAATGACATTTTTATCTGCGCGAGTATTGTGTCAAATCTCGCCACAAATCTCTCTACGGAATGATTCTTTAACCCATGCATGATTTAACTTCCAAGCTTCGTCGATTTTCAGAATATGTAGGCCAAACCCGTGGGCAAGCGTATTTCAATCACATCGTTTTGGGCTTGGCCGAAATTTGTGAATGCGATTACATCATGGTGGGCGAAGTTCACAATGAAATGAACACCTGTTCAACGCTGGCAGTTTGCGATAGCGGCATTATTCAACCAGACATGACTTATTCGCTGGCAGATACACCTTGCCATCTCGTGTCTCGTGATCAGATATGCTGTTTTCCCGCCAATGTGCAGGGCATGTTCCCAAAAGATCAAATGGTTATCGACTATGGCGCTGAAAGTTATATCGGTGTGCCCTTGCACAGTTCCCAGGGGGAGGTACTGGGCATTATTGTAGCCCTAAACAAAACGCCCATCGATGACATTGATGAAATTGTGCTGCTGTTTGAAATGGCAGCCTATCGAGTGGCGGCAGAATTAGAACGGCGTATTCAAGACCGATCGCTGGATATGTTGTCATCGATATTCCGCTATTCTTCAGAAGCCATGATTGTCACCGACGCAGCGCACAAAATCGTGGAAGTGAATGATGCCTTTTGCGAAATGTTTGGCTATTCCCGTGAACAGGCATTGGGTAAGAACCCTTCGCTCATCTCAAGTGGTGAGCATGATGCCGGTTTTTTCCAGGCTTTCTGGGAGCAAGTGACCACCCGGGGTAACTGGCGTGGCGAAATTAAAAACCGTCATGCCGACGGGCGGATTCTTGAGCAATGGTCGTCGGTAAACCAGGTTAAAGACGAGAGCGGTAGAACCCATCATTACACTGCCATATATACCGACTTAACCGAGTTAAAGAAAACGCAGGCTGAGAATCTTTACCTTGCCAGCACCGACCAACTGAGCGGCCTGTCGAATAAAGCCTTGCTAGCAAAAGAACTGGCCAGAGGCGGCAAGAAATGGATGTTGGCCATTCGACTTGATGGCCTGCGTTATTTCAATGAAGCGTATGGGTTCGATGCGTGCGACGGTTTGATAAGAGAAACGGCCAGTCAGATCATGAAGCTAGTCGAGGCCGATTGCTACGTGGGTATTGATGCTGGAAAGTTTGTGTTGCTCTTTAATCAGCCCACCGATCTGGTAGAAATTGCCCGGGCGCTTCATCAACATTTTTCGTTTTCTCAGGTAACGGCGGGGGACGTGAGTGTTTATATTTCATTGTCTTTTGGGGGTTGTATAGGGGATGCTGATTTACTGCGTTTGTCTTCTTCGGCACTCAGACAAAGCCAAGCCCAAGGCAAATTCAGTTGTGTGGTACTGGAGCAGGAGTGCGGACAACGGGTTGCTTCACAGCGGCATGTTTTTGTCGAGGCAAACAACCTTATTCATACTGCACTGAATAACGAGCTGCTGGTACCGTTCTTCCAGGGAATACGCAACAACCACAATGGCCGTATCACCCACTTTGAGGCCCTCGCGCGCATCATTCATGACGGCAAGGTCATTTCGCCTTATAGCTTTATTGAAGCGGCGCAGGTTGCCGGGATGTTACCCTTAATCACTCAACAAATAGCCCGTCAAGCGTTCAGAATAATGAGCAAAAAGGACTATATCTTCTCGGTGAATATCACTGAGCATGATTTAAATGGGCAGTACCTTTCCAATTTTCTTAATGAGCTTTGTAATACCTACAGTGTGACACCCGAACGCGTTATTCTTGAAGTGCTCGAAGGGATCAGTAGCTCAAGCAAGAACAACCATCTCAAGCAATTGCGTGATTTAAAACGCATTGGTTTTAAGTTGGCCATCGATGATTTTGGCACCGAGTATTCTAACTTTGAACGCATTTTGGAGTTGGAGATCGATTATCTGAAAATTGATGCCCGCTATATCAAACAAATCGATACCGACAGTAAAAGCTATGAAATCGTGAAAGCGTTTGCATATTTCTGCAAAAACAGTGGTATTAAATCAATTGCCGAGTTTGTGCATTCGCAGGCAGTGCAGGACAAACTGCTGGAACTGGGAATTGATTACAGCCAAGGCTTCTTGTTTTCTGAGCCACAGCCACTTTGAAAAATATAAAAAACAGCCCGGCTTTTGCCGGGCTGATGCATTTCAGAGCGAAATTATCTGACAGCTAGTTATTCTGCTTTGGTACGGTATTTTTCAAACCACGCCATAATGTTGCCTACTTTCTGAATGAGACGAGAAGGCTTTGAGGCAATGCCGTGTGAAGCACCCGGAATGCGCACCATGGCGGCATCCACCCCTTGCAGGCGTAGCGCTTGATAAAACTGTTCCGATTCACTAATCGGCGTACGGTAATCAGACTCGCCGGTAAGCAGCATGGTGGGTGTTTTTACATTGCCTACTAGAGACAGCGGTGAATGTGCCCACAGGTGGTCGAATGCTTCCCAGGGTTTGCCCGGCATCCAGTATTCGGTGAAGTAAGGATACGCATCGGCAGTCAGGCCAAAGCTAATCCAATTGATTACGGGTTTTGCTACCACTGCCGCTGCAAAACGGTTTGTTTTTCCTACCGACCAAGCCGTTAACACGCCTCCACCAGAGCCGCCCGTAATGAACAGATTTTTCTCGTCAATAAAGCCTTTGCCAATCGCGGTATCAACCACATCCATCAGATCGTTGTAATCTTCTGACGGATAGTTATGGTGAATGAGATTGCCGAAGTCGGCGCCATAGGATGAACTGCCGCGAGGGTTAGACCATACCACTACATAGCCCTGTGCCGCCATCAGCTGTATTTCCATGGCAAAGTGGGGGCCATATGCCGCGTGAGGCCCGCCGTGAATTTCCAGAATTAACGGGTAGGATTTGGCTTTGTCAAAGTTCGGCGGTAGCGCAATCCAGGCATCAATGTCGCGACCATCAACAGACGATTTAACTGGCATTGTTTCTACACTCGCCAGTTTAAGGTGCGCTAGTGCATCACTGTTAAGATCTGTGAGAGTAAACGTTCCACGTTTTGTGATGACAGCAATGTCGGCAGGGCTCAGTGGATCGTCGGTGGTAAATGCGATGGTACCATTATCTGCAACCGCGAACTGACCAGAGGTATAGGGGCGGCCCAGAGACTGCCCGCCAAGCGTTGCTTTAAGCGTTGTTATCTTGCCTTTTAGGTTTACTTCAGCCAACCGCGTTTGACCATGGTCGAGGTATGAAAATACCAACCCGTCACTGTTACTGTTCCATTCAAACTGCTGCACCGACCGATCCAACGACGAAGTAAGGCGCGTGACTTTGCCTGACTTCAGTTCCAACACGGTAATGTCGCCGTTCTGATAACTCATTTTATTATCTTCAACCTGGTTAAACGCCAGGTATTTTCCGTTTGGACTTAATGTGGGCGACGACTCAGGGCCAGGCAACGAGGTTACAGCAGTGACGTCTGTTGAGCTTATATCTACTGAGAATATGTCGCTGGTTAGCGGCTCTAGCGAGTAATCTGTATTGCGGTTGGCCGAGAAAAAGATGCGCTTATCATCGGCGCTGAAGGCGAGTTTACCGCCATTTGGAAAGGCCCCAGTTGTTAGTTGACGAGGCGTGCCGCCGGATACCGGTAAGATATAAATCTGGTTAAAGCCAGACGGCAAATAGCCGCGACCGTCTGAGCGATAGCTGGTGGTATCAATGACTTTGGCGGTTTCGGCCCATTCTGCGCCTTTAGGCTTTTTCGGCATGCCAGTGAAAAGCGGCTTGTCGAGGGTCGGGGTGAATAAGGTAAACGCCACATGCTTACCATCGTGAGACCATGTCAGATTACCGGGCATAAATTCAACCGTCGTTAGCTTGGCGATTTGGCCGGTGTCTTGATAGCGTACGTAAATTTGGTTACTGCCACCTTCGTCCGAAACGTAAGCCAACATATTGCCGTCGGGTGACGGTGTGGCAGAACGCACGTTGGCATTGTTGGCCAGCACCGGACGATGGCGTTTTCCGTCTACAGACGCCTGCCACAATGTGCTGTGCGTTCGGTCTTTCATGATATCCATAGAACGACGTTCGTAGAAAACGGTGTTGCCGTCGTGACTGAAAAACGGTGACGAAGCATATTCGAGGTTAAAAGTATCTTCGTATTGCAAGGTATCCGGTAGCGCTTCAGCGCAGGCCGCAGTGGACAAAAGGGCGGTGATGCTGGCGAGAAGCAAGTTCCTGCCAGGCATTTGGGGTTTTTCTCTGTCGGACAAACGTTGGGTGAAATGCATGTTCATTTCCTTTTATTGTTATCGTTATGATTTTTATTATGGAGTCTTTTTTATTGGTGCGTGTTTATCCTAGCGGATGCTCAATGCTGGGGGGAAGTCGCTTGCCGTACAAATCGAATAAATCGTCTCTATTGTTTTTCACACAAGACATTCAGGCAAGCAATGTTTCGAGTGTCAATGCTAAACATATCAGTAGCAATACGGCACTGAGTAAGCCTGTTTTTTTGGTGCCTTGAAAGCCGATGCCAATCACTGAAAGTAACCCAGGCGTTTCATTGCGTCGCCATTTTGTTACCCGGTGGGCGTAAATAATGGTTCCGGTAACCGATAGGCTGGTTAGCAATAAGCCAAAGAAAAAATACAGCGTTTTGCTCCAATAACCGCCCCAAACACCAAAATGTAACGGGTCAGCAGCTTCAGAGATCCTAACGTGAAATGACAGATCGCTGGCGATGCGCTGGGAAAGCAAATTACCAGATTCGGGGTCGAATACCATGTTATCTGCACGGTTACGCACTAACATTGTGCTTGATTGGCCTTCAACGCGGACAGGTTGGCCTGCTTTGATGGGGAAAAAGACCGATTTTATCTCCAGCTCGGGTCGCTGGCGCTGCACTGTAGTAATGAGCTTGTCGAAGATTTCTGGAGAAACACGAACAGGATGATGCTTGGCGTGTTCGCTAATAACGCTGCCATCTTTCGGATAGGTCGCGCCCAAACCGTATTTTTCAGCAAAATACCAAATGCCGGTAATGCTAATTACCACAAGTAGCCAACTGCTCCATAACCCGCTTAAGCGATGGAAATCTCCCCAGAATACCCGTGAATTTTGCTTTCGGGGTAATTTCCAAAGCCCTTTCCACCATTTGGGGTGTAGGATCAAACCTGAAACGAGCGAGAGCAAAAGCGGAAATGCGGTAAGGCTAACAATAGGTAAACCAATATTCAGCGGCATCATTAAATGACGGTGAATTCGTCGTAACAGAGTTTGCCAGTTGAACCAGGTGCCATTCCCGGTATGCGCATAAGTAACCGGGTCGATATAGGCGTGATAGCGCTGGTTATTTTCATCATACAGCAGCGTATCGGCGGCAAAGCCATCATGTAGCGGTGCTGCTAGTTGATAAATGCGGTTACCGTCAGAAGATGAGAGGGCAGCGCGGTAGTACTGAGGCCAGTTTAGTGGCGTGTTCGATGGTTGTGCCCGAACGGCCGGATTAGTCAGCCAGTCAAGCTCGTGTGACATCACAGCCAAGGTGCCGGTTAGCATTATGAAACACAACAGCACAGCCAGCGGAAGACCCGCCAGGCTGTGCCATCGATACCAGCGCTGTTTATTCATTTATAAGATTTAGAAGTCATAGCTTAGCTGAACAACCACCTCACGAGGCTCGCCAGGAAAGTGCCCGTTACGCTCACTGAATCCGCTTACTGCATATACTTTATCAAACAGGTTTTTAACGTTAACACTTAGCAGTAGGTTGTCCCAACGTGTGGTCCAGCTGGCATCAAAAATGGTGAATGGTTTTACCCGCTGACCGTTAAGGCTAACTTGTTCACTCACGTAGTCTACGCCCATGGCAAATGCTGAGTCGATAACCGCAATATTATATCGCGCCCAGAATCCGGCTTGATGGCGAGGGGTGTTAGCAAAGCGACGGCCATCAAAAGTATTTCGGGTCGCGCCTTCCTCTAAAAGGGTATCGTTGTAGGCGTAGTTAGCCGTAATACTGATATTGTCGGTAATGTCGCCTACCAGGGTAAATTCTGCACCTTGGCTTTCTACCAAGCCGAAGTTGATAAGGGCGGGTTCAATATCGTTGTTTTCACCGTCGATAAAGTCCGGGTTGTTGATAACCAGATTTTCTTTATCAATTTGATAGATGGCGGCGGTGGTCATGATGCTGCCATTTAACCAGGATTGTTTCAGACCCAGCTCAACCTGGTTACCGGTTTCTGGTGAAAGCGGATCGGCGACAGACTCTTCATACTGAGAAGGATCTACCGGGTTAAAGCTCTCAGAATAATTCAGGTAAACCGTTGTTTCGTCTGTTGGCGTGTAAATGAGTCCTGCTCTCGGTGTAACATCACTGTCGTTGTAGGCCGTGTCGGTATCCATGCTTTGTTCATCGAAGTAATCAAACCGTGCGCCTAACATGAGTGCCCAGTTTTCGCTGAACTGCATTTTATCCTGAACGTAAAAACTGGCCCGCTGACGCTCCAATCCATCTCGATTCATGTCTGTCAGGTTGTAAGTCGTTGGGTCTGTTTCGCCATAGTTCAGGGTAAAAATGTTGAGATTCGCCACACCATCTGCTTCGTAGCGAGCGCGGAAATAGTCGTAGTCGGTTTTAACATGTTGCCAATCGCCACCGAACAGAAGTTGGTGCGCAATACCTGCAGCCTCAAAGTCATAAACAAAATCCAGGGTAAGGCTTAGTTCGTCGTTTGCACGAAGCTGTTTGCGATACTCCCGACGAATCGTCTCGTCATTGATGTCAGCAACGCCATCGCCATTAACGTCAATCCAGCTTCTGGACTCGTGATATCCCTGATTTCGTTCGTTATCTAAATACCGCAAGGTACCATTGAAAGTGAAGCTATCGCTAAAGTCGTGCTTAAGATTGGCTTGCAATACCAGTGCTTCAAGATCCTGATAATCCCCTTTTTCATTGGCGTTATAACTGCGGTCGACCAAAAAATTACCATCATCATCTACCGGAACGCCGCGAAGACGATTGCCGCCCAGGTTCTGCACAATGTAGTCGTAGGTGGTGGTCAATTCTGTATTATTCCCCAATACAAACAGGGCGCCGCCAGCCAGCTCAATGTTTTCTGAATCGGCATTATTACGGAAGCTGTCTTGAGTCTCGTAAAAAGCGCCAAAGCGATAGGCAACAGATTCGTTAACGGCACCAGTGAATTCTGTGGATGCTCCTGCCAGCGAGAAGTTTCCGCCAGTTACCGTAACATTGCGGTATTCGCTGAACGAAGGCTTACGGCTAACATAGTTGATCATTCCGCCTGGCTCGCCACCGCCGTAAAGCGCTGCAGCCGGGCCTTTAAGTACTTCCACACGCTCAACATTAAACAATTGCGGTACGCTGAAACCAGAGAAGGGGTCGCCACGTACGCCGTCGTAAAACACATTGGCATCATCGCGGAATCCCCGAAAGGTAACACCTGAGTAACTGAATTCACTGACCCCCGCAATTGAGCGGTACATGTCAGTGATGTCGCGAGCAGCCTGGTCGGCAATGAGTTGGCGTGTGAGTACCTGTACAGACAAAGGGATTTCCATGATGTCAGCATCGGTTTTGGTACCAATGCGAGTCTGGCTATCTAGATAGAATTGCTGGGCACGACCCGTTACTTCAATTTTTTCAACGTCATCTGTGGATGAGGCTGTAGCGTGAAAAGTGCAGACAAGGGCGCTGAGTACGGCTACCGACAAGGAAGAGTATTTCATGAGAGTCCTAAGTGGGGATAATTTAATCTAAATAATAATGGTTTTCATTTTTATTTGCGGGAGTGTACAGGGAATGAAGTTGAATTGCTCGGAAAAAATAGGAACGCGAGAGAATACAGATAAGAATTAAATTGGGAGTTGAGAAATAAGAGGATTGGCGTGAGAAAAGTTTGCCACTGAGCCAGCTAAAAAAGCCCGTTATCAATAACGGGCGCTTGTACAGTATTTAGTGGTGATAAAGCTTAATTTTTTAAGCGCCAACCATCATGCCACCGTTTACGTGAAGCGTTTGACCGGTGATGAATGCCCCATCCTGGCTGGCGAGAAATACATAGGCAGGGCCAAGTTCCCGAGGTTGTCCTACCCGGCCAATAGGGGCCGCCATATTCTTTAACATATCTTCGTCGAAGTCTTCGAATACAGATTGAATATCAGTAGCGATGGGGCCTGGTGCAACTTCATTAACTCGAATGCCTTTGTCCATATATTGCTTGGCTAGCGAGCGAGTAAATGCTGAGATTGCTCCTTTTGTAGATGAATAAGGCAATAAAGCCTTATTGCCGACATAACCATTTATCGAGCCGGTGTTAACGATGGCAGAACCTGATTGCATATGGCGAAGTGCGGCACGACTTAGGTAAAACATACCTGCCATATTCACATCAAAGTGGGCCGTCCAATCTTCGTCGCTTACTTCTTCAAGATTATGGTAAGCCTTCTGAAATCCCGCATTGTTCACCAGAATGTCGATGCCGCCCCAGGAAGAAACGACCTTTTCAACCGCGCGATCGCAGTCAGCGCTATCGCCAGTGTTACCTTGTATTACCAACGCAGCTACACCTTCAGCTTCAATGGCTTGCTTGGTCTCGGCTGCCTTGTCTTCAGCCGAGTGATAAATAATAGCCACTTTGGCACCTTCCCGGGCCATGTGCAGCGCGGCAGCTCGACCAATACCACTGTCGCCACCGGAGATTAACACGCGTTTACCTTTCAATTTTCCTGCGCCGACATAGTCATTGTTAATGTACTCAGGGTCGGGAAGGTGAGACACTTTAGAATCTGACATATTTATCTCCTATTAAGTATTAATTGCCGCTACAGCGCCACCATCTACTCGCCAGGCAGAACCGTTGGTGAAAGTGGTTCGGTTAGAACAAAGCAATGCTACCGCCGCCGCTACTTCGTCAGCGCGGCCTCGGCGTTTAAGCGTGAGGTAAGGACGTTCTTTTTCGAGAAAATGTTCAACCGCTTCTTCCTGTGACACGCCGAGTTCTTCAGACAGTTTTTCCATCATGCCATCGGTCATTGGACTCTCGATGAAGGCGGGCATAACTGCATTAACCAAAACACCTTTCGGGCCATAGGGAAGTGACAACGCTTTGGTATAACTGAGTAAGGCGGCTTTGGATGCGTTGTACACGGCTTCATCGGGGTAAGGTTGAACAGCGTTTTCGGATACGGTGAGCACAACCCGTCCCCAGCCTTTTTCAACCATGCCAGGTACGATAGCCCGACATACCCTTACCGCAGACATAAAGTTAATATTCCAGCATTCCATCCAGTCTTCATCTTTCATCGTTAACGGGTCGCCCTTGGCTCCAGTAATCCCCGCCAGATGTACCAGAATATCCGCACCGCCCACTGCTTTTACTTTGTCAGCTAACGTGTTGATATCGCTTTCGTCGGTCAGGTCGGCTTTATAAAAGCCGACAACAGATTCGTGGAGTTCATCCACCGCCGCGCGAAGTGCTTCTTCGTTCATGTCGGTGAGGAACAGACGCACACCTTCTTCAGCCAGACATTTCGCAGATGCAAGGCCAAGACCACCTGATGCACCACTGATAAGGGCAATTCGCCCGTCGATATTTAAGTTCATGGGATACCTTCTGAAAAGAGTTCGTGGAACGAAAGAGGTACTTCATACTTAAGGCAGCAAGGAGCATGCCCAAGCAAGAATTCACTGACTTATTGTGCTACTTCAATGTGTTATCTCTGTAGCGGCAGAATATCTACTATGGCTTTACCGGCGTTTTCGAGAAAATTATTACAGTGATGTGTAAAAGTGGGAGGTCACTGACGCCGAGTGCACTATGGAATATTGTGATAGGAAGGCTCTGCGGAGATTGAGTGGTCGGAATGATTAAGCGATTCAACTCATCTGGTCGTGATTAGCTGATCGTCGCGGTGTCCTGAGGGTATATACCATCAACTCGTTAAACTCGGACCCCCCGATGAATAGTTCAGAAACGCAAGCATCCACAGCCTCTCAAGATCATAAATTGCCAACTTTCGAACAATGGCTCAACCACGCCGAACAAAATATGTTGCACGGCATATTAGCGAATATATCGCCATCAGATGGCAAGCCGGGTGCCGTTGTTGCCTCGCCATCACGCTCCAATCCCGATTACTATTATCACTGGACCCGAGATTCGGCACGAACGATGGGCGAGATTGTGAGATTAGCGCAAACCCACGCTTTCGATATGAGCGCGAAGTTCGAGCAGATGATGAAAGATTATATCGAGTTTTCAGTGCTTAACCAACAAACCCCTAATCCCAGCGGTCATGTTGGTGAACCCAAGTTCTATGTCGATGGCGATGCATATGAAGAAGAGTGGGGTCGGCCGCAAAATGACGGACCCGCTCAGCGAGCACTCACGCTGACGCGCTGGGCGCAGTATTGTCTTTCAAAGGGGCAAACCGTTGATTACCTCTCGCTGCTCTATCAAGCAAATGGCGGTGTAATCAAAACCGATCTAGAGTTTATTGCGGCTCACTGGCAGGACAGCTGCTTCGATGTGTGGGAAGAGTTGAAAGGGGACCATTTTTACACTCGTGTTCTGCAGCATGTAGCATTACGCGAAGGGGCGGAATTAGCTGGGAAGCTTGGAGACGAAGCGGCGCAAGGGCGCTATGTTGAACAAGCCGAGGCAATAAAAGCCGCTATGGCTGAATTCTGGTGTGAGGACGCGGGTTACTACGTGGCTACGCTAAACCGTAACGGTGGTCTGGATTTCAAGGATTCTGGATTGGATATCGCCGTTTTGCTGGGGGTATTCCAGTCGCTATCCGCTTCTGCACCTTATTTAACTGCAACCGATGATAAAGTTTTAGCGACCGCTTATGCGCTTTACCAAACATTCGACTCACTCTTTTCGGTAAACAAAACGCGGCTTTCGTCACTTGGCGAAACCCTAGCGCCGGGTATCGGACGTTACCCAGAAGATCGCTACAGTGGCACTGACGGGGTGGAAACGGGCAATCCTTGGTTTTTATGTACCGGGACAATGGCAGGCATTTGCTATCAAGCGGCACTACTTTTTTCTGAAAAGCAGGCGCTTCAGATTACCCGACTCAATCTTCCGTTTTTGCAATTGGCAATATCTTACGGTGAAAGCCAATGCGAGATTAATGAGGGTGAACGTTACCATATGGATTCTGACGGGTTCAGGAAGGTCATTCATGGGCTCATTGGTTTAGGTGATGCTTTTCTTCGCCGCGTTCAATTTCACTGTGTTGAAAACGGTAGCATGTCTGAACAGTTTCATTATCAGAGTGGTGAAATGCTCAGTGCAGACAATCTAACCTGGAGCTATGTAAACATACTCAGCTGCATTGGTTTAAAAAAACAGGTGAGCTCTCTTAAAGACTGGTAAAGAGTAACAAACGCCAGATACGACCGATGGCTATGTTGTTGTTCGGTATTTTGTTGGTTATTCTTAAACTTTTAAAGCGTTAACCAGAAGCCAACATGGAAGCAGAATTACAACAAGCTCAGGCAATTTACGACACACTTGTGGAATTTGCCGTTACCTACAGTTTTCAAATCGTAGGTGCAATCATCATATTACTGGTTGGCTGGTGGGTTGCAGCCAAGATCGGTACTCTCGTTGAAAACCTGATGATTGGGCGTGAAATTGATATCACGCTAAGCCGCTTTACCGGCGGGGCTTGTAAAATTCTCATCCTGGCACTGGTTATTATCATTGCGCTCGGAAACATCGGGATCAGTGTTACACCTTTCATCGCTGCAATTGGTGCGGTCGGTCTCGGTGCCGGTCTGGCAATACAGGGCATGTTGGCTAATTATGCCGCCGGTTTTACCATTATAATCACCCGTCCTTTTGTGCTAGGCGATACGATTCAGGTACGGGGTGTTTCGGGTGTGGTCGATAAAGTTATGTTGCCTTACACCATCCTTATTAATGAAGATAATGTTCATATCCAAATCCCCAATAAACTCATCGTGGGGGAAGTACTGCATAATTCCGCCGAACAAATGCTTATCGAATTGGAAGTGGGCGTGTCCTATTCCAGCAATGTTGATGAAGTTATCGCTGTGCTTGAGAAAGCGGTGGCTAAGGTAGACGGTATCTCCTCAGAAAAGAACCCAGCCATCGGGGTCGATAATTTTGGCGACAGCAGTATCAATTTCGGTGTACGTGTATGGGCGCTGACTACCCGCCATTTCGAAATTCGCTATGCACTAAATAAGGCCATTCATGATGGTCTGCAGCAAGCGAACATCGAAATACCGTTCCCGCAGCGAGAAGTGAAAATGCTTTAAACGCATGTCCCATCTTTCGGGTTTCTGCAATTTCACGTTTTATAATTTATGAAAAAGCTCAAGCCGCAGGTGAGTTAATGATGTCAGCGAGTATTACCAAACCGATAAGTACTTTGTCGAATGGTTATGATAAAAGCGTCAATTAGCGAGAAAATTGAGTCAATAATCTGAAGTTGATAGTCAGTGATGCAGGAAAGGCGCAACATGTAGTCACACCCGACATAAGTTACGCCTCTTTAGAATTTCGCAATCCGTCTGATGTACCTAAGCGATAGCTTTAATGCCTGCAATAGGCATTGTGCTGATTCCTGAGAAGCTAATTTTGTCCAATTCGCTTTCTAAGGACTTCTATGATCAGCACCTGGTATCTACTGTGCTTTCTTTCCGCCGCAGCTGTGCTTATTGCTTTCAGTAATCAATACATTCTTAAAATGCAAACCACTATTGCTATTACCAGTGGCGCAGTCGTGCTGTCGCTGGTGCTTATATTGGCAATTAAGCTGGCCGGTAACGAAACCGCGCAAATGTTGTCCGATACATTTGGCCAGATTGATTTCACAGAGCTGCTTCTCAATGGCATGTTGGGACTGTTGTTATTTGCGGGCGCGTTGGAAATTAATCTGGCTGCCATGCGTCAGCAGCGATGGGAAATAACCGCGCTGGTCATCTTTTCTACGCTAGCTTCTACGTTTTTAATCGGCTGGGTAGGCTGGTATTTACTGACACTATGTGGTGTGAGTATACCGCTCATTTATTGTTTGTTATTTGGTGCGTTAATCAGCCCCACAGATCCCATAGCCGTGCTCGCGATCATCAAAAAAATGCAGGCTCCTGAGCGGATATCTATTCAGGTTGAGGGGGAGTCTTTATTCAATGATGGAGTAGGGCTCGTACTGTTTAAAACCTTGTTCGCGGTAGCGTTTTCAGGTGTTTCACCGACGGCTTCAGGCATTTCTGAATTGTTCTTCTTTGAAGCAGGAGGCGGGATCCTGTTTGGTTTCGTGCTGGCCTACATGGGCCACTTCTTAATCCTGAACTCAAGAGATAGTAACCTGCGATTGCTCATCACTTTCTGTATTCCTACGGCAGGTTTCGCTAGTGCTAACTTAATGGATATCTCTGGCGCGCTGGCCATGGTCGTTAGCGGAATCTTTATTGGAAATGTAACTCGTACGGAGTCAGCGGTGAAAAACCACTCCGATAACGTGAATCACATACAAAGCTTTTGGCACGGCATAGACGGTTACCTGAATTCGCTTTTATTCCTGGTGATTGGCCTACTGATTGTTACGTTACCCATTACCAAGCTGGAAATTTTTATCGGTTTGGCCGCTATTCCGCTAGTGCTGCTAGCCCGGTTTATCAGCGTTGGCTTGCCTTACAGCGTATTTAAGAAAATACGAAATTACGACAAAAATGCGATAAAAATTCTTACCTGGGGTGGCCTGAGAGGAGGACTTGCACTGGCTATGGCGGCATCTATTCCGCGTCGAGAGTTTATGATAAATGATGTGGACTTACACAGTCTGATGCTGGTGGTGACTTACATTGTGGTGATTTTTTCCATCGTGATACAGGGTTCAACCATCACGCCATTAATTCAGGCCAGTATTGATGCGGACAAAAGTAGCGGTGCAAAGTAGGATTATAGAAAGAGTGAGAAGGTTCTGCTCGCCCTGCGTAATGGCGAGGACCATTATCAACAACGGCAACACGCACTAAAGTGAGCTAAATGGCAATTTTAGTTCATTATTCTGAGTTGTTCATTTCTAATGAACGGTTTTTAAAAGTGAACGTTCATGGATATTGAAATTAAGTCTAGCGAGAAGAATTGAAAACATTGTTTTCCTTCTGTCTGACCCTTGCCGTATATGAGACACCGTTTTTTCTCATTCCTTTACTTATGCTAATATTAGCCATCTGATTTTCACCCATTTATCGAGTGCGCCTAGAGGAAAAATAATTCCCCTATTTGGGCACCGTGTTCCCAGAAACGGGACTAAATCCAGTGAAAATGCTCAACTTTGAAGTTTCAAAATTTTTCTGAGGAATGCCATAAGTGGCTGATGTAAAATATTTAAATAGAACTATGGCTCATTCAACTATCGACAGAAGATTCTCAGTCGCGCCAATGCTGGATTGGACCGATCAACATTGCCGCTATTTCCTGCGCCAAATTACAAAGCACAGTCTGCTTTATACCGAGATGGTAACAACGGGTGCGCTGATCTACGGTAAAGGCGATTATCTGGCATTTAACGAAGAAGAACATCCTGTGGCGCTGCAACTGGGCGGATGTGATCCCTCCGATATGGCGCGGTGTTCTGAAATGGCACAAGCCCGTGGCTATGATGAAGTAAACATTAATGTTGGCTGTCCGTCAGACCGGGTAAAGAACGGCGCTTTCGGTGCGTGCCTGATGGCACAACCTGAAGTGGTGGCGGACTGTGTGAAAGCCATGCAGGCCGCGGTCGATATTCCGGTGACCGTGAAGTGCCGTATCGGTATCGATGACATGGACGAATATGAAGGGTTTGCCCGCTTTATTGATATTGTTGCTGACGCTGGTTGCGATACCTTTATCGTGCACGCCCGTAAAGCCTGGCTTCAGGGACTGAGTCCGAAAGAGAATCGCGAGATCCCACCGCTGAATTATCCGCGGGTCTATCAGTTAAAAGAGACTCACCCTGATCTGAATATCAGTATTAACGGCGGCGTGAAAACGATGGAGGATACCCTTGATCACTTAAACAAAGTTGATGGGGTTATGATGGGGCGGGAAGCTTATTCTAACCCTTACTTGCTATCGTCCGTTGATAAGGTGGTTTTCGGTGACGAAGCGCAGGCGAAAACGCGTGGCGAAATTGTTCACATCATGCAGAAATATATCGAGCGTCAAACCGATGAGTGGTTTAAGCCTTGGCACGTGGCCCGCCATATGTTGGGGTTGTATCAGGGGCAGGCTGGCGGGCGCATCTGGCGTCGTTACTTAAGCCAGAATGGAACCGGTAAAGAGCGTGATCCTAATCTTCTGATGAATGCGCTTGAGCAAGTTGAGCAGGCGCAAGCCAATGCAAAAGCCTTCAACGATTCCCGGGTGGTGGAATAGACTAATTGCATTGGTTTTTTTCACCACTTAGTTGTGTTGTTCGTTTTTTGTTCTTTTGAGGTGAATTGAGATTTTTTGTAAATTCATTCAAATTCAATTGGTTAAGAAATTTCTCTTAGTTGGCACGTCGCTCGCTATCTCTTAGGTAACTTGTCGTCGCAGTGAGTACGGCACCATTTAAAACGTTACCAAGAGGGAAACACTATGAAAGCGAAAATGATTTTAGCCAGTGCCGTGATGTCAGCTGCGATGTTTAGTTCACAAGCGATGGCGCAAGAAAGTGCGATCGAGTCATTCTTAAGCCGGATGATCGATCAAGCTGTCACTATGGCAACTGAAGAAATCAGCAATGGCGTGCAGCAATCTGTTGCCAATGCGACTTATAACTTTAGTTTGTCGAATGAATCAAAAGCAGGTTCGGTGAGTGTTACTGACCTGGCTGCAAGTGAGACACAATTAAAATCTGAACATTCCGAATCTGAAGAAGAGTAAGCTTATGGCTTGCTGTAAGATGCGAAAACAGCATCAACCTAGTATAAAAGAACGACCATGCAGGCAATCATAATTGATTGCCTGTTTTTTTTATCGTGCGCATTTCTGTCATCCGCTCCACGTCATCAGTATAAACCGAACACCATCCTCGACCCTTTAGTATTACCGTTTACTGAGTTTTCCATATTCATCCTATTCTGTCTTTTAACCATGCTTCGGCTCAGCTTATTGCACAGCCACTTAATGCCGTGTCAGTTAATACCATGCTTGTTAATACCTTGGTGTTCGTCAGATTGGCTAATTTCCAGTGGTTAATTTAACCAAATTATTAATTACTCAGTTTTGATAACACGTTAAAAAATGAAGTGATAAGTTAAAAGTTCAATTAATACATTGGGTTAAATATTTGGCACAGCGATTGTAATAGTCTCTCTGTAATCGAATAAACATGAAACAGGTAAAGGAGAAAGACAATGGGAATGTTCTCACGCATGTCAGACATCATTCAATCAAACATCAACGCGATGCTGGATAAAGCGGAAGACCCGGAAAAAGTGATTCGCCTGATCATTCAGGAAATGGAAGAAACCATGGTGGAGATGCGTTCAGTGGCGGCGAAATATATTGCCGAGCAGAAGTATCTCGATCGTCAGGCTGCCACATTGCAAAAGGACATCGATAATTGGATGGCGAAAGCGGAACTGGCCATGGATAAAGGCAAGGACGATTTAGCGCGCGCCGCTCTGGTACAGAAAAATAGTTATGTGGAAAAACTGGACGCTATCGAAAGTCAGAAAACGCAGGTGAGCGACATGCTCACGTCGGTGCAAGAGGATACGCAACGTCTACACGCGAAGCTGGCTGAGGCCCGTCAGAAACAGAAAAGTTTGGTGGCGCGAAAAGACAACGCCAGTGTTCGCCTTAAAGCGCGCGGCGTAACGCACAGTACGCAGGTAGAAAACGCCATGGCGCGAATGGATAGCTATGAGCAGCGTATTGAGCATCTGGAAGCGCAAGTTGATGCCTATGATGTGGTAGGTAGTTCATCATCGGCTACATCGTTGGAAGACGAGTTCAAGGCGCTGGAAACCAACGACGCCATTGAAGAAGAACTGGCGGCACTGAAGAAAAAACGCGCCGCCTAATTTCTTACTAAACCCATTTATACGCGCCTCTCAGGGCGCATCGTTATCGTCAGGAGAAGACAATGAAATTACCAGAAACTGATAAGCGCATTTACCGCGACATTAATAACGGCATGATCAGCGGTGTATGTGCAGGGCTTGCAAATTATCTGTCTGTTGATGCTGTTTGGGTTCGTGCTGCTGCGGTTGCTGGGCTCTTCATTCTTAGTGTACCCGTGTTGATGGCCTATATCGCCGCCACATTCCTGTTACCACGGTGGTCATAATGAAAAATGCATTTTTAGCTATCATCATCGCCATATTGCTGACTTATGCCTTTGGTAATCTGTTCAGCGATTGGTGGGGTATTCATTTAATGATGGGAGATGAAATGTTGTCACCCTTTGAGAATTTTGCTGCAGCTTCGGCGGTTGGCGTTGTATTTGTAATTATCGGAGTTATTGTTGCCTTTAGTCTTTTTGGCGCCCTTGCCATCGCCGCTGTTGCTGGTGTCGCTGCGTTAGTGGTTGCCGGTGTCGCAACGTTCTGGCCATTCCTGCTGGTAGTCCTTGCGGTGTGGTTAGTGTTGCGAACGAAACGACCACAAACGACGTGATCTGCAAAACTTACGCAAATCATGGCGAAAAATTATGGCTGGAATGCTAAAGTGCAGTCATAAGGTAATTAAAAGTGGGTGATGAGCAACATCACCCACTTTGTTATTGAGAAGGAATCTATACATTGAGCATTAAACAATACCTGAACACCCGAACCATTATTGGTACTGTTGTTGTCCTGTTTTTAATATTCTGGTTAATTGGCGTGTACTGGAGTGTTGAACCTGACACGTTTGATGTTAGACAAGCCGTGGCTGAACAAGCACAAAGTCCTTCACAAACTGAAATTCCTGGCTATACCATGACAACCACAATGATTGTGGTGACAGAAACATTGCTCGATAAGTCGGGTGGTTATATTTCTAATGATGTTATGCCACCAGGGTTGTTCCTCGATAATATGCCCGCTTGGGAATACGGCGCGCTGGAAATGATCAGAGACTTGTCGCTCTCTATGCGCAAAGATTTTAGCCGTTCTCAATCACAGTCTATAGAAAACCCGCATCTCACCAAAGCGCAGCCTGAATTCAATGTAAATAGTCGCAGCTGGGCTTTGCCTTCAGCAGAGTCTTCCTATCGCAATGGGATTAAGTCACTGGATAAATACCGCGCTGAACTGGGCGATATGGCCGCTGGCGACAGTCAGTTTTATACCCGAGCCGACAATCTTAGAGAGTGGCTTAAACAAGTAGAAAAGCGTTTAGGTTCATACTCTCAGCGCTTAAGTGCAAGCGTCGGCTCATCGAAAATGAACACCGATTTGGCCGGTGACAAGAATGCGCGACAGTCGACGCCGGCAGTGTCAGAACGGGTTGTACAGACGAGCTGGTGGAAACTGGATGATAACTTTTACGAAGCCCGCGGCGCGACCTGGGCGTTGCTGCATTTCTTAAAAGCGGCAGAAATCGAATTTGCCGATACACTTGAAGATAAGAATGCACTGGTAAGTCTTCGTCAGATCATTCGTGAACTGGAAGCGACACAGCAAACCGTGTGGAGCCCAATGATTCTTAACGGCAATGGATTTGGCATGATGGCTAATCATTCTCTGGTCATGGCAAATTATATTTCTCGCGCTAATGCAGCGCTTATTGAACTGACTGAACTTCTTAATCAAGGATAATTCATGAAAAAATGCATGGTAGCTGTAGCACTCGCAACGGCTTTTACTGCATCACCGGTAATGGCGGACACCGTTGCCGGATTGTATCTGGGTGGCCAAGGCTGGTACACAAGCCCATCAGGTGGTTTTGCTGATGACGGTACGTTTTCCGATGGCAGCGCAATGGCAGATTTCAACTTTGATAGCAACGCGAACTCTTCATTTTACGCTGCCGTGGAACATCCGCTCCCTTTTGTACCGAATATTAAGCTGAGCTATACCACCCTCGATAGCGATGGCAATACTTCACTTACATCGACATTCACCTTCGATGGTGATGTCTATACAATGGGTAACGACATTTACACGCAAGTAGAAATGTCTACCACAGACATCATTCTTTACTATGAATTGTTCGACAACGATTTGGTGAGCTTCGATGTGGGTGTTAACGCGAAGTACGTTGACGGTACGCTTTACGTTGCCGACACGGACTCGCAAACGCAAGGTGAGCAGGCGTTTTCCGGTATCATTCCCATGGCCTATTCTCGTGTGGCGGTAGGCTTACCGTTTACCGGTCTTGGGGCCTATGCGGAAGGTAGCTATCTGTCTTTCGATGATCATACCTTGAGTGATTATCAAATTGCACTGACTTATTCATTTATTGAAAGTCTAGCGGTGGATATGACAATTCAGGCAGGCTACCGCAATGTGTCTGTCGATATTGATGATCTCGATGGCGTATACGCCGATATGGAGTTCGACGGTGCGTTTGCAGGTGTAGAAATTCATTTCTGATGATTAAAATGCCGCTGATGTTTTTTGCATCAGCGGTAAATCTTCAAATCTATAAGAGCCGTAAGTATCGCTTACGGCTCTTTTTATATTCCAGAGAGCGTAAATTTCACAGTTTTAGAAACTTTAGAGCATAAAAAAGTGTTATTTATTCTTTTCTCTTCTCAATAAAAATCGATACCTTTGACGGCATATTAAAAAGGTTAATTAACTATGTCAGTGAATTCTAATCAAAACGGAGCACCCGGTGCGGTGCTCAATGAGCAACAGTGGAATGCGATTACGCAGGCCATTGCAGGCTTAAACCGCGATCAGCTTACCTGGGTAAGTGGTTATGTTGCTGGTATGGCAGCAGCGCAGGGCGGAGCGGTTGCTCCCGCAGCAGCGGCGCCGGTAGCAGCTGCACCGGCGAATACACCAACGCTTACTATTTTGGTAGGTTCGCAAACCGGCAACGCCATGGGCGTGGCAAAAGGTTTCCAGGCGCAGGCTGAAGCAGCGGGTTACACCAGCAAGCTAATCAGCATGGCCGACTACAAGCCGCGTAGCATCAAAGGCGAGACGCACGTTGCGGTATTCGTGAGTACGCATGGTGAAGGTGATGCGCCAGATGATGCGATTGAATTCCATGAATTCCTGGGCGGTAAGAAAGCGCCTAAATTGGATGGCTTGAAGTTCGCGGTACTGGGTCTCGGTGACAGTAGCTACGAGTTCTTCTGCCAAACCGGTAAGGACTTCGATGAGCGTTTAGGTAAGCTTGGCGGAAAGGCCATCGTGCCTCGCCTTGATTGCGACGTAGATTACGAAGACGCTGCCAAAGCCTGGGGTGAACAATTAGTTGCGGCACTGAAAGACGATTTTGCGTCTGCCGGAACTCACGACGTGGTGACTGTTCAGTCAGGCGTTGCTGCACCATCTGGCGCAGAGCAGATGTACACCAAAAAGTCACCGTTTAAAGCCACGTTGATTGAATCGCAGAAAATCACTGGTCGTGATTCGGTAAAAGACATCCGTCACATCGAAATCAGCCTGGAAGATTCAGGCATTCAGTATCGTGCCGGTGATGCTTTAGGGATCTGGTTTAAGAATTCTGCCGAATTGGTTGCTGAATTCCTGGAACTCACAGGTTTGTCTGGCTCTGAAGAAGTGAAAGTGGGTGATGCCACCGTTTCATTAACTGAAGCACTGACCAGCAAGCTGGAACTGACACTAAGCTATCCAACGTTTGTAAAAGCGTATCAGGAAGCAACAGGCTCAGAAGGCCTGGCTGCGCTGATGGAAGATAAAGCGCAACTGCGTACTTACCTGGCAGAGCGTCAGTTGATTGATATCGTGCGTGAACACCCGGCGAAAATTGAAGCACAGGCCTTTGCTGATGCGTTCCGCCCGTTAACGCCTCGTTTGTATTCTATTGCATCCAGTCAGGATGAAGTAGAAGAAGAAGTGCATCTGACCGTGGCACACGTCGACTACGAAGCCTTTGGCAAACGTCACCAGGGGGGCGCATCTAGCTTCCTTTGTGAACGATTAGAAGAAGGTGCCGAAGTTGAAGTGTATATCGAGAAAAATGACCACTTCCGTCTGCCTGATAATGGCGACACGCCTGTCATCATGGTGGGTCCGGGAACCGGTATCGCACCATTCCGTGCATTCATGCAGGAACGCGACGCTCAAGGTGCTGAAGGCAAGAACTGGCTGTTTTTCGGTAACCCTAACTTCACCCAGGACTTCCTCTATCAGGTTGAGTGGCAGGGCTACGTGAAGTCTGGTCTGGTTGACAAGATCACGCTGGCATTCTCCCGCGATCAGAAAGAAAAGATTTATGTTCAGCATCGTTTAACTGAAAACGGTAAAGAAGTGTGGGAGTGGCTCGAAGCCGGTGCTCACTTCTATGTGTGTGGTGATGCAACACACATGGCAAAAGATGTTGAAGCTGCACTGGTTTCCATCATCCAGGAGCACGGTGGCAAGTCTGAAGAAGACGCCAAAGCCTATATTGTTGCTCTGCGCAAAGCCAAACGTTATCAGAAGGATGTCTATTAATGAGTAACGAAAAATCGCCATTTATCGTTGAAGGCAAACTGGCTGACAACGAGCGCCTGAAGCGCGAAAGTAATAACCTGCGCGGTACTATCGAACAAGATCTGAAAGACGATTTAACCGGTGGTTTCACAGCAGATAACTTCCAGCTGATCCGTTTCCACGGTATGTATCAGCAGGATGACCGCGATATTCGTGCAGAACGTGGTAAGCAAAAGCTTGAACCGCTGCACAATGTGATGCTGCGTGCCCGTCTGCCGGGTGGTGTAATGACCCCTGAACAATGGCTGGTTATTGACAAGTTTGCTGAAGAGCACACCATGTATGGCAGTATCCGCCTGACTACCCGTCAGACCTTCCAGTTCCACGGTGTACTGAAGCCGCACATTAAACTGATGCACCAGACGCTGAATAAAACCGGAATTGATTCTATCGCCACTGCCGGTGACGTAAACCGTAACGTACTGTGTACCAGCAACCCGATTCAGTCTCAGTTGCATGCTGAAGCTTACGAATGGGCGAAGAAAATTTCTGAGCATCTGCTGCCTAAAACCCGTGCTTATGCTGAAATCTGGCTGGACGGCGAGAAAGTGGAAACCACCGAGAAGCCGGTTGAGCCGATTTTAGGTGATAATTATCTGCCACGTAAGTTTAAAACTACCGTGGTTATTCCGCCGCAGAACGATGTTGACTTACACGCTAACGATCTGAACTTCGTTGCCATTGCTGAAGACGGCAAGCTGGTAGGCTTTAACGTGCTGGTGGGCGGTGGTCTTGCCATGACCCACGGTGATAAGTCAACGTATCCGCGAAAAGCGACTGACTTTGGTTTTATCCCGCTGGAAAATACGCTGGATGTTGCCGCTGCTGTTGTAACCACACAGCGTGACTGGGGTAACCGGGTTAATCGTAAAAATGCGAAAACCAAATACACCCTTGAGCGTGTAGGTGCTGATAACTTCAAAGCCGAAGTAGAAAAGCGTGCCGGTGTGAGCTTTGCTGAATCACGTCCATACGAATTTACTACCCGTGGCGACAGCTTCGGGTGGGTTGAAGGTATCGACGGTAACTATCACCTGACACTGTTCATCGAGAACGGTCGTATTCTGGACTTCCCGGGTCGTCCGCTGAAGACAGGTTGTGCTGAAATCGCCAAAATTCACAAAGGTGATTTCCGATTAACCGCCAACCAGAACCTGATCATCGCGGGTGTACCTGCTGATCAAAAAGCGGCGATTGAAAAAATTGCCCGTGATCACAAACTGATCGAAGACGATACATCGAATCAGAAACTCGATTCCATGGCGTGTGTATCGCTGCCAACGTGCCCGCTGGCAATGGCAGAAGCAGAGCGTTATCTACCAGAAGCGGTAGGCCGTATGGAAGGGTTACTGGCATCTCATGGCGTAGCCGACGACAGCATTATCTTCCGTATCACCGGCTGTCCGAATGGATGTGGTCGTGCCATGCTGGCTGAAATTGGTCTGGTAGGTAAAGGCCCGGGTAAATATAACCTGCACCTTGGCGGTAATCGTGAAGGTACTCGCATTCCTAAGATGTATCAGGAAAATATCAGTGAAGACGAAATCTTTACTGAACTCGATACCTTAATTGGCCGTTGGGCAAAAGAACGCGAAAGCGGTGAAGCGTTCGGTGACTTCGTCATTCGCGCGGGCGTTATTGCCCCTGTGGTTGACTCAGCAAGAGACTTCTATGAGTGATATCCTGACCGACACCACATCGAAGCTGACGCTGGACACCAGTGCAGCAGAGATTGCAGACATTAACGCAGAGCTGGAGGGCATGGACGCGGCTGGCCGTATTGCCTGGGCACTGAAAATGCTGCCCGGTAAGCCCATGATGTCCTCTAGCTTCGGCGCGCAGTCTGCCGTTATGCTGAAACTTCTGGTGTCAGCTAAGCCGGATATTCCGGTAGTGCTGACCGATACCGGTTATCTGTTCCCGGAAACCTACAAGTTCATTGATGAACTAACGGAAAGACTCAACCTTAACCTGAAAGTGTACCAGTCAGAGATGTCTGCGGCCTGGCAGGAAGCACGGTTTGGTCGACTTTGGGAACAGGGTGTTGAAGGGATTGAGAAATACAACCGCATGAATAAGGTTGAGCCCATGCAACGGGCGCTGAAAGATCTGGAAGTGGGCACTTGGTTTGCGGGTTTACGCCGCAGCCAGTCTGACACCCGCGAAAGATTGCCGGTGCTGCAAAGGGTAGGAAAGCAATTTAAGGTCTATCCAATCATCGATTGGTCGAACAAAGACTTGCACTACTACCTGAAAGAGCATGAGTTGCCGTATCACCCGCTTTGGGACGAAGGCTACGTGTCGATTGGTGACTGGCATACTACCCAGTCATTACAAGAAGGCATGAGCGAACAAGATACGCGCTTCTTTGGCCTGAAACGTGAGTGTGGATTGCACGAATTTGGTGACGGTATTTAACCTTCTCTAAGCGAATAAAAAAAGCGACCTTTCTACGGTCGCTTTTTTATTGCCGGTCATTTATTGGCTATTCGATAGTAAAAGGACCACTAAAGCGCTCTTTCAAAGCATTTACGTACGCCGCTGCGCTCTGTCGGGATATGAGTCTAGCGAGTTCAGCCCCGGTACTGGTAAACTTATAATACACCAATGCTAATCCTTGGCGGTTCGGCACAATATGAAATGTTTCCTGGCCACATCGCCATTTAATGCTTTGGCCTTGTTCTAATTCACCACTTTCAATTTCACTGGCAAAAATCAATTTCATATCGGTTAGAGCCAGTATGTCGGGATAACTCACGCCGTAACTGGCCAAATTCAGCGACTCGGGCTGTCGCTGGCCGAGAAACGCCCAGAAGCCGGGCTTCTGATGGTAACCGGTGAGAATACGAGGCTCACTGTCGCCTTGTCGAACGCACGACAACGAAGCTGCTCTTGAGAATATGGCTGCATCTCGTTGAGTAAGCGCCTTCAATGTTTCCAAACTGCGCAGCGAGAATGAACCCGGCTTACTCACTTCCACCGCAAATATTTTGCCCCACAAGGTCTGCATTGCGGGTGAGTAAATATTTTCAGCGAGTTGCGAGAAGGCGTAGAACCAGTCTGGATCGACCATTTCTTCGCTTGTCTCAGTTAGGCCAACGCCCATTGCCGCTTCCATTACGGCTTGCAGATTACGGATTTTTGCTAACGCCTGAATGTCGTTTCTACGTTTAATAGCTCGCTGCCGGGTGTCTTCATCCGGCATGATCATCGAGGGGCTCACCCCAACTCTGGCGAACAGCGACTGGATGCGCTGAACATTGTCTGTTGCAGAGCGCGAAGCAGAGCTGCCGCGTTTCACATTCTCTGATGCGCTGCTCTGTGGCGCTTGTTTTAACGCCGCTGTGCTTACAGGAGCAGCGGCGGAGGAATTACCCGAATCAGTGACTTTCATAGCTAAGAATTAGAATAAGACGAATATCAACTTTACGCTTCACATTCTTACTAAGCAAATCGCCCATTAACTTGCAAATACGCAACTACCGAGTAGGCTTAAGTTAGGTGGTAAAAAAGGATGGATAATGAATGTCATCGGCAAGTTACGACAATGATGAACTGGTTTTTTTAGATGAGGAAGCGCATCCAGAGCTCGAACCTCAAACTTATAAGGAATGGAATGTTCTGATCGTTGATGACGATGAAGAAATTCATACCGTAACCAAGCTTGCACTCGCCGACTTGATCATCACCGAACGGAAGTTGCACTTCATGCATGCCTATTCAGGTGAGCAGGCTAAACAAATCCTTAAAGAAAATGGCCGAGATATTGCGATAATTCTGCTTGATGTGGTTATGGAATCTGACGATGCGGGTTTCCTCGTGGTGCAATATATGCGAGAAGAGCTTGGCCTGTCTGAACCACGAATTATTCTGCGCACCGGACAGCCGGGTTATGCCCCTGAAGAGTTTGTCATTCGTAATTACGACATTAACGACTACAAGACCAAAACGGAGTTAACGCGCAGTAAATTACTGACTACCGTGTATGCCTCCTTGCGTTCATACCAACAAATTCTTACCATTAACCAAAGTCGGTTAGGTTTACAGAAAATCGTAGCGTCTGCGGCGAACTTGCTTGAAGAGCATTCGGTTAAAGGGTTTTGTGAAGGTGTAGTCACGCAAATTAGTTCGCTCCTTGGTTTAGATGCCGAAGGGTTGGTGTGCGCAAGAGCCGGGTCCGTTCTCGATAGAGATGATAATGGTGTGTATATTCTGGGTGCTGCGGGCGATTATGCATCCTATATCAATGAGCCTGTTGACGTAATTTCCGATCCGCTTATTGTCGAAAACATCAGTCGATGCCTGCGCTTGAAGCGCCACATTCTTGAAGATGGAAACTCAATACTCTATTTAAACAGTTCAGGGTTTGAAGCCGCTGTGTTTATGAGTATGAGTAAAGAACTCACTGTGGTAGACCGCCAATTACTCGAAGTCTTTTTATCTAGCATCTCGGTGGGCTATGAAAACGTAAATCTGTTTCATGAACTCCGCAACGCGGCTTTCCGTGACTGGCTAACCCGTTTGCCCAACCGCAACGAGTTTATCAACTTACTAGATCGCCCCTCAATTCTTGGGGTCGCCGATCTATGTGTGGCGCTTATCGATATTAATCACTTTTCCGATATCAATGATGGTTTGGGTCAGGAAGCGGGTAACCAGTTACTCAAAGCCATCGCTGAGCGGCTTGAAGCAAGTTTTGATGAGCGAGTCATTAAGAGTCGAATTGGCGGCGATGTTTTCGGGTTAATTGGTTCTGATACGCAGATTTCACCTCAGACAGTTAATGCGGTGTTCGCAGACAGCTTCGTCGCCGGAGACAACGTGCTACCGGTAAATATCACCATTGGCATGTATCGCTCGGGTCCGCAAAAATGTGCGGGTATTGAAATTCTAAAACGTACCAACATTGCGCTTAATCGGGCTAAGAAGAGCACGTCCGACAATTACGAATATTACCAGTTAGAGTTTGAGCGAAATACTACCCGTCAATTAGCTATGATCAGAAAACTACGTAGCGACTTCCAGGCTCGTTTGCTGGAGTTGTGGTTTCAGCCTCAGGTTGATTTGGTAAGCGAAGAGGTTGTCGGTGTGGAAGGCTTACTTCGCTGGCCTGACGGGCAGGGCGGATATGTTTCTCCGGCGGAGTTCGTTCCCCTTGCAGAATATTCCGGTCTCATCGTCGATATAGGCTATTGGGTGTTAGAAGAAGCCTGTAGGCGTATTAACTCGCTAACGGAGTTGGGTTTTGACAAGGTACGCATGGCGATCAATGTATCTATCCCGCAGTTTCGTGATCGTCATTTTGTTGATCAAATCAAAGCAACGTTGACTAAGTACGGTTGTGCGCCGCATCGCCTTGAGCTTGAAATTACTGAGAGTGTGGTAATGGATGAGCCCCAGATTGTCATTGACGCGCTTACCGAACTGAAGGCTTATGGTGTTGCCACAGCCATTGACGATTTTGGAACCGGCTTTTCTTCCATGAGTTATCTGCAGAAGCTGCCCTTAGATAGGCTAAAAGTAGATCGTTCATTTGTTATGGATCTTAAGCCCAAAGAAAATGCCGTGATCGCTGAAACAATCGTGACGCTAGGAAACAAACTCGGTTTAATTACCATTGCCGAAGGTGTGGAAAAGCGTGAGCAGGCCAGCTTCATGATAAAACTGGGCTGTGACGAAGCGCAGGGATATCTATTTGCTCGGCCTATGCCGTTCGACGATTTACACCAGTATTTGCTCAATAAGCAAACTGTAAACGCGTCCCACTAAACAGGTATGGTGCTTGGTTCAACAGTATGCGTATTTATACTTTAGTGGCGGGATAATTTGGTATTTTTAAGACCGGATCGCTAATCTGCTCAGGATTTCAATGTAGGATTAACGCAATAGACGCTTGTTTTTAAGAATTTGGCAGTGTTATAAATGTGTAAATTATAACGCTTTTTCCTAAATTTACTGACTATTAAGGTAGCGTGAGCGCACGCTTGTCAGGCTTCTAGTCGATTTTTTGGCTAATATGTCAGTTTGTCATATTCCTGTAATATTCGCGTGATCCAAATTTGACGGATTTACGTTTCTACAGTATGCTGAATCATAACAGTAGTATCCACTGTAACACAGGAGTAATCACATGCGTAAATCACTTATTGGCCTGTCGCTTTTAATGTCGTTTGGCGTTGCGCATGCGGAGTCTGGTAACAGCCAGCTTTTCGAATGTATGGATGCGAAATCTTTCGAAATGAATAACCAATGTATGTCTGATAAAATCAGCAACAACATTCGTTACCGCGATGCACAACAACAAGTAACAGAGCAGGCGAGCGAAAACTTTGGCGACTATGCTATTGCAACAATGACTTTCGATGCTGAAAAAATGCAAATCGATATCGTTGCGCACAGAGACGCACTGCAGGCAAAAAACAATCTTGCGATGAATCAGTAAGGTTTATCCAGATAAAAGAAACCGGCTCAAAAAGCCGGTTTTTTTGTATCTGATTAAAGCTGAGCTTAGAAAATACGATTCAGACCGTTAAGGGCCGCTACCCGATATGCTTCCGCCATGGTGGGGTAGTTAAAGGTGGTATTAACGAAATAGTCCAGCGTATTGCCACCATTCTTCTGTTGCATAATAGCCTGACCAATGTGCACAATTTCTGAGGCACGTTCACCAAAACAGTGAATACCTAATAGCTCTTTGGTTTCCCGGTGGAACAAAATCTTCAAACTACCAACCGTTGTAGATGCAATCTGTGCTCTGGCCAGATGTTTGAACTGCGCGCGACCCACCTCATACGGGACTTTCATTGCGGTTAGCTCTTGCTCAGTTTTACCTACAGAGCTAATTTCTGGAATGGTATAAATGCCGGTAGGAATGTCTTCAACCAAACCGGAGTTTGCTTTGCCAGAAAGCATCGCTTCCGCTGCAGAACGTCCTTGATTGTATGCTGCAGATGCCAGGCTGGGATATCCGATAACATCACCTACCGCGAACACGTTCTCAATGTCAGTGCGGTAATTCTCGTCTACCCGTAACTGACCGCGAGAGTCGGCTTTAAGGCCAATCGCGTCGAGGTTAAGCATATCGGTATTACCTGTTCGACCATTAGCGAACAACAGGCAATCCGCTTTCATGCGCTTTCCTGATTCAAGTTCCATCACGACACAGTCGTCATGGCCCACTACCGACTTGTAGGTCTCAGTGTGTCGAATCACAACGCCGTTGTTCCAAAGGTGGTAGCTCAGTGCGTCAGAGATCTCAGCGTCGAGAAACGATAGCAATCGATCGCGCATGTTGACCAGGTCGACTTTTACGCCCATACCGCGGAAGATACTGGCGTACTCAGAACCGATTACACCGGCACCATAAATGATGATGTTCTGTGGCTCATGTTTGAGTGACAAAATGGTATCGGAGTTATAAATGCGCGGATGATCGAAATCGATGTCTTTCGGTGTGTAAGGGCGAGAACCCGTGGCGATAACAATTTGATGTGCAGTAATCGTGTCTTTCGAACCGTCAGGGCGTACGATCTGCAAAGTGTGGGCGTCAACAAAACTGGCTTCACCGTGGATCAAACTAACCCGGTTTCTGTCATAAAATGAGGTACGTAAACGAGACTGCTTTTTCACCACGCCACTAGCGTGTTTCATAATGTCCTGAAAGGTGACATGACGAGCAACCTGATTTTCAGAAAATAATGAGGTTGTATTATATTCAATTAAACGGCTAACCGAGTGACGCAATGCTTTGGATGGAATGGTCCCCCAGTGCGTACAGCCTCCGCCAACGGCTTCATATCGCTCGATTACCGCGACTTTTTTGCCTGCTTTGGCCAGTTGCATTGCCACACCCTCGCCGCCAGGGCCCGTGCCTATTACGATTGCATCAAACTGATAACTGGGGTCTGCCGCTTTGGCTGCTTTTTTAGTCATAATTTATTGTGCTCACTGTGTCTGGATCCCGATGAATTCCGGAAGGTACGTTGCTGGTACGGTTGGAGTCTTACAAAGTCTAGCAACATTTTGATACGAAAGACAAAGTTTAAGCGTATCAATCCTGGTTATCGGGCATCTCGTGTTGTGGTGCGGAAGTAACTGGAAATGTCATCACAAATTCGGTTCCTTCATTCTGCTTTGTTGTGAACACGATGCGACCACCAAGCACGCTCACCCATTGATGTACGAGATGCATGCCGAGGCCGGTGTTACCATCATTTCTTGCGGTGGTAACGAAGGGGTCAAACAGATGGTCTTGTACCTCTTCAGCAATGCCGCTGCCGTTGTCTTTTACTCTAATTTCAATGCTGTCTTCTTTGTTAATGGCGCTTACCACGACTTCCCCTCTCGGCATGTCGGAAAAGGCGTGATGGATTGCATTGGTTATCAGGTTCTGCAGAATTTGAGAAAACAAACCTGGGAAACTATTTAGCTGAATGTCCTCGGGAATGTTATGGGTGATGGATACTCGACGGCTACTCGCTTGCGATTCCAGCGTTCGAATCAGATCCGTAATCACCTGCATGAGGTTAAATCTAACGGGCGATTCACTGCCCCGGTCTACGGCTAAACGTTTGAACCGTTTTATTAGGTCTGTAATGCGCTCCAGGTTATGCCGCGATATCGTGAGTGATTCTTTTGTCGCTGACAGGTAATTATCTAACTCCGAGCGGGTAAGCCCGGACGAAATTTGCTGCTCTAGCCGCTCAAGTTTATTTTCCAATGTGCTAATACACATTGTTGTGCCGCCCACAGGCGTACTTAACTCATGGGCGACGCCCGCAACCAGCATGCCCAAGGATGCCATCTTCTCAGACTCTACCAACTCGTCTCTTAATTTGGTTTGACGCTCAAGGGCGGTCTTTAATTCTATTTTTTCTGCCAGAAGCTGCTTGTTTAATACGTTTACGTGCTCCTGATGACGAATATCTCGCTGAATAAATAATGCGATTAATGCAAATGTACCCAAAAACGTGAGTATGGCTGGCAGCAATGCATCTTTCATTAGCAGGGTATAGTATTGCCCCGGCGTACGGGCAAGAATATACAGCTCTTCGCTGCTGAAGGTGTGTTTCATGCGAATGGGTAATAATGCGGCGCTAAAGATGGCATCATTTGCCCCTCGTTGCAGCGACAGTACATGATGCTCAGCCAATCGTTCATAGAGTTCGGGTTGCGATAATTTAAGGCTTGCTGGCTCGATGTTCTTACTTGACGACCATTCAAGGCCACTGTCAGGGTTAATTAGCCACTGCGTTTCACCTGCCGCGATGAGCAGTTGGCTTTGTGGCTTTTCAAAATTACGCAAACGTTGGAACAACTCGGTCATGTCGAAGTTAAATACCAGAAACCCTTCTCCCAACGGATGTCTCGGAAAAGTATGTAGGCTAACCCGAATTGTAGGCTGGTAAGGTAAGGTAAGTCGGCCATTTTCAATGTTAAGGTCGATGGACGATAAACTGATCCCGCCGGGAGACGTTTCTTTAGCCTGAATAAAATAATAACGGGATGATTTATCTTGTAGTTCGTTCTCCGGCACTATCTGGCCACCATTTTCGGTAAAGTTAACTCGTATGGTTTCTTTCCCGGTTAAATCTATCCATCGTATTTGCGAAACATTGTTTAAAACACTGCCTATACGCAGAAAAATTTCTGCTCTGGAATTGTCATCATTGTCATAATCGATGGCTTCCATGAGGTGTTCGTTGGCAAGCCGAATGATGTTAGTGATATCGCCCATTTCCTGGCTAATCACGGAGTTAACCGACGAAATCATTGCCGCGTGATCGGCTGACAACTGCTCCATAGATTCACTATGAAACCATTGATACACAATGTAGCCAGTTGATAGAGACAGAAATAAATTTGCAACGTAAAAAAGACTGGCTCTCCGCCAAAGAGAACGATTCATTTAACCTGCCTTTTTCAGCCAATCAATCAATGCGGGCAGCGGCAGTGGCTTACTGAATAGAAATCCCTGTCCTGTTTCGTAGCCTTTATTAATTAGCGCGTTGCGTTGAGTCTCGGTCTCAATGCCTTCTGCAATGATCTTGAAATGACATTGGCGCGACAAACGATAAACCATATCCAAGATATGCGTATTCGAATTACTTTCGCTCGACATCAAGGTATCGACGAAGCTCTTGTCAACTTTCAACGTCGATGCTGAAAGCGTACTTAAGTGAGCAAGTGATGAGTAGCCGGTACCGAAGTCATCGATACTTATGGTAATTCCCATATTGATCAGTGTTTCCAGAATGGGATTTATGCCGTCATAATCTGCCATCGCCTGCGTTTCGGTAATTTCTATTTCTATCTGCTCAGGCGTTACCTGGTGCCTTGCCAAAAGCTGCTCTAAGTGAGGAATAAAAGTGGGCGACATGACATCCGCATGGGTAACATTAAATGCTACAGCAAAGTGGTTGCCCGACTCGGCAAGTTCTCTTGCTGCACTTACTGCCAATTCCATCACCAAGCTGTCGAGTTTGGTGATAAGGCCTGAGGCTTCTGCAAGGGGAATAAATGCACCCGGAGGCAACACTTCGCCTTCTTGGAATTGCCAGCGTAGAAGTGCTTCAACCCCCACTGGGCGACCGTTGTGTAAGTTAACCTTAGGTTGGAACTCAAGGAAAAACGCGGAGCCATCGTCTAGCGCGTCTGAGAGGGACTTGAGTAATGTATGCCGGGCGTTTATATCGTCAATATGTGCTTTTGTGATGGCATGAAGGGCGCCCAATTTTAGCCGCGGGCTATTGTGTACAAGTTGGGCTGTTTTAATCGACTTTTTCAGATCTAAAGCATCGAGATCCTGAACACCAACATGGCTGATGTTGATTGAGATACGCTGCACAACACCATCAATGGCAACCGTTTGAGAGGCCAGTCTATCCAGATTGCTTTCTTGTGCCAGGCGAGCAGTTCGATAGAGAATCGCGAAACATCCATCCTCCAGGTAGCATATCGTCATGGCTTTTTGGCAAGTGGTTTTAATATTTTCCAAAACCGTAGACACAATCAGCGAACTGAAATTGGTTCCTAGTGTGATTTCAGTAGTAGAAAAATCAAGGATACTTAAGAATACCAGAGAGGTTGATGTTCTGTCGTAGGTAGACATGCTGCTAATTTCGCGCTGTAACCAGTGTTTATTGGGTACGCCGAGCGCTTCATCATAGTAGGCCAGCATGGAAAGTTTGTTCATGAGCGCCAGGTTAACGAATCCATTACTGATGTTTTCACTGAAAACCATAAGCAGCGTGATGTGGCTGGGCTCAAGGGGTTTTGGTGACTTTACAACAATAAGATACTGATTGTTGTCTACGTCTGCTGTATCGAAATAGAGAATTGACCAATTTTCAAAAAATTGATGTTCATGATGCGCGAGCGCTTCATTAATCGCGTCGATGAGGCCAGGTTGTTCAATGTATTGTTGCTCTTCCAGCAAGTTTGCCAGTAATGGCGAATTTGATTGCGAGAATTCTCCAGATGTCGCAACCACCTCACATTGCTCGAGGGAGGCCATCGATGGCCTGCTGGCGCACACCATGCCACCCGTGTCGGGAATGCCTATTACGCGCGACACTTCTTTCAGTACCGTGTAGGTGAAATCGCTGACATCCTGCTTCGATGTGAGAGCTCGGGAGGCGTCGACAATCATCTGCAACCCACGTTTTGCAATAAAGAGCTCAGTCAGATTCGACCAGGTTTTAATATTGCTTGAAACGATTCCGCGAAGTTTCTCTTCGGTTAAATCAACTTTATTCCAGTACTCATCAATATCATATTCTTTCAGCGTGTCTTGACGAGGCGCCATACCGGGTTGACCGGTCAATAAAATAATTCTTACCCGGGAGTTTCCCAGTATAGTGCGAATGGTGTTAACCAGAAAAAGGCCCGCATTGTCCTGCTCCATCACGACATCAAGCAGTATTACCGCGATGCCATCATTCTCGGCAAGCACAGAGGAAGCCTGTGCTGCTGAGTTGGCAGTGAGAAATCGAATGGGGCGACCTCGCACGGTTAACCCGTTGAGACCTAACTTCAAAGATTGCTGATAACCAGGGTCATCTTCAACGCTGAGTACAAGCCATTCCGCTGATTGGCTAGACGTGTTTGATGTGTCTTCCGCTTCAGGAGTGAAGGTAAAGAGTTGTTCTTCGGTCATGCATAATCCGTACAAATATCTTAATTGCCTGGACTCTTAATTCCGCTACTAAATGCAGAAAACCGCAAGAGTGACTCATCACCTAATTGTTACTTATATTATTGATTTTGCAACAGTCAGAATATAAAAACGCCGCAAGAAGCGGCGTTTTAAGTTAAAGCTATGCAAGTTGTGGTGTAAGTGTCTGTAACTGGAGCCACTTTTCTTTCTGAAGCGCTAAGGCATGCTTCAGTTCTTTATAATGAAAGTCGATTTCAAGGCGCTCAACGCTACGTTTTAAACACCGTTTACGAACGTTCATAAGGCGTTTTTTCGCTGCGTAATAGGCAGACATCTTTTGCACCAGCAAGTCATATTCTGCCTGCACTTTCTGTAGCAATTCATCTGCATCAGGTAGTGCGGAAAGTCGCTGGCTGGCTTCCTGCAATTGCATTGCTGCCCGGGCCTTTTCAATTCGCTCTTCAGGCACACGGCGTAAGTTAGTGGTTAACCCAACAAAAGACAATCCACGGATAAGCCATTTTGTTGGATCAAACTGCCACCAATGAATGCCATTTCTGTAGTCGTATTCAAAGATATGGTGGTAGTTGTGGTAGCCCTCACCAAATGTGAAGAAGGCCAGAACGCCGTTATCTCGCGCGGTATTTTTATCGGTATATGGCTGACTACCCCAAAAATGGGCCAAAGAATTTATAAAGAAAGTGACATGGTGCACCATGAACAGGCGGAATACACCGGCGAACAAAATCATGCTCAGCACGTCACCGTTTATCCAGCCCAGTAATCCGGTTAAACCAAAGTTCGCAACCAAAACAATCGGCAGATAATATTTGTGCTGCCACATCACTACAGGATCTTTTTGTAAATCCCTGCAATTGCTGTAGTCGTCATAGCGATGCTTTTGGTACTCCCGAAGCATCCAACCCATGTGAGCGAACCACAATCCTTTTCTGGCAGAGTAGGGGTCTTTATCGTTGTCATCGACATGACGGTGGTGCACACGGTGATCAGACGACCAGTGCAGAATACTGTTTTGTAGTGCCATCGCACCACCAATGGCCAGAATGATTCTTACCGAAATATGGGCATCGTAAGTTTTATGTGACCACAGGCGGTGGTATCCCGCAGTAATCGACATCCCTGTAAAATAAAAAAGTACAATAGCCGTAACGATTTCAACAGTGTCGAATCCCATGGTGACTGCCCACAGAGGCACCGCCAGTAGAGCGATCGCGCCGGTGACTACGAAAACAAGAATATTGGTGAGGATAATAGGTGGTTTCTTCATCTTAACAACTCGGCTTACAACTGTACGCTAATTTAGCTTTTTCCCATACCACAGGCAAGGGAAAACCAATATTTTAAGCAATAAGTATAGTGCACAATGCATGAGTTGCTGCTTTTGTAAGGCAAGGATCGGCGGTCTATTTGTTTTTACTTGGAATATTTTTAATCAGCATTTCTCGCTGCCAGTCTGATTCGGTTACACTAGCCATGGAAAGTTGCACGCGTATAAAGGAGTTGACGTTGAATCGTCAGGAGCAAAAGCTAAAAACCCGCCAGAGCATTATTGATGCGGCATTCGGATTACTGGATGAACAACGCAGCCTGTCGGCCATCAGTCTGAGGGAAGTTTCCCGGGCAGCTGGTATCGCGCCTACCTCGTTCTATCGTCATTTCAAAGACATGGATGAGTTAGGACTTACTCTCGTCGATGAAGCCGGTTTAGCGCTGCGACAACTCATGCGTCAGGCCCGTCGCAGAATCGCGTCTGGAGGTGGGGTTATCGATACTTCCGTCGATACCTTTATGGAATTTATTACCGGCAATACCAACGTGTTTCGTTTACTTTTGCGTGAACATACCGGTACTTCAACGGCATACCGCATGGCCGTATTACGTGAGATCCAGCATTTTATCGAGGAACTTTCCGACTACATTGTAGAAAGTCAGAACGTAGAGCATCACCTTGCGAGTTTGCAGGCAGAAGCCATGGTACGGTTGGTTTTCAGCGCTGGTGCCGAAGCCCTGGAAGTGGATGTCGCTTTGCGTCAGGAAATTGGAAACAGGGTAAAAGCGCAATTAAGATTTGTGCAACTTGGAGCGAAGGTGTTTCGCCCCAGAGGAGAAAGAAGTAAAGTCTAGACCGGCTTTTTAACCAGTTTTACGCCAGCTTCAATGTGGTGAGTAAAAGGGAATTGGTCAAACAGGGCGGTTGCAACCAGTTCGTGGGTTTGCGTCAGCGTTTTCAAATTCTCCGCCAGTGTTTCAGGGTTGCATGAAATGTAAATAATTTCAGGGTAGTCCTGAATCATCTTCAATGAATCTTCATCTAAGCCTGCGCGTGGTGGGTCTACCAGTACCGTCGTGAAGTTATAAGCTTGTAAGTCGATACCGTTAAGCCGTGAAAATGTTCTCCCCGTCTTCAAGGCTTCGGTAAATTCTTCTGCCGACAAGCGTACAATATCCACATTATCGATTGCGTTCACATCAATATTAAATTGCGCTGCATTAACCGATGGCTTGGCGATTTCGGTGCCAATCACTCGTCTGAACTTACTGGCCATGGGCAAGGAGAAATTACCAGCACCGCAGTACATTTCCAGTAAATCACCGTCACTGGTTCCACATTGCGACATTGCCCACTCGATCATCTTGCAATTAACTTCAGCGTTAGGTTGAGTGAAGCTATTTTCTATGTGCTTGAACTGATAAGTGCGCGCATTTACTGGTAACTCTTCGATAATAAAATCATTACCTAGAATCTTCTTCTGTTTTCTGGCTCGGCCAATAATATTTACAGTGCCAAAGTGCTCAGATAAAAACGAGCGGAGGTTTTCAGCGGCAGCTTCCCATTCTTCGTCTAATTGACGGTGGTATAAAAGGCTGATCACCAGTTCTCCAGATAACCCAGTGAGGTAATCAATTTGGAACAACTTCTTTCTAAGAGTCTTCGACGGACGCAGCTGACTGATCAGTATGTCCATTGCCTCATTAATGGTTTGCGGTGCCGGAGCAAAACTATCAACCCGATACTTCTCCTTTGTTTCACTGTTAAACATAATGTGAAAAAGGTCGTCGCCTTCGTGCCATACCCGGAATTCAGCACGCATGCGGTAGCCTGTTTCTTTTGAAGGAATTACAACCAATTCATGGTTGCCGAACTCATTCAAAAGATGACCTAATCTGCCTTTCTTTTCTTCAAGCTGTGTCAGGTATTCGTGGCTGTGCATAATCGTACTCATTGGTTAATACTTCATTTGTTTCCGGGCTGCGCATTGTAGTGTCTCTGCAATATAGTGCAATCACTGTTCTGAGATCGTATTAAAATTAAACAAATTCGAAAAGGTGCCGATAAAGAATTGAGGTTAGTGAGGACATTATTATGAACGTGGGTGAAATTAAGGCATTTGTTAGTGACAAGACGCCACCTGTAAAAGAGCAGAAACCAACTGTTTCTGAATCAACAGGCGTTGAAGATCCGAATAAAGCTATTCAAAAGCAGTTACAGCAAGAAGGACTCCGTCAAGCTGCAGAATTTCAGCAGCGCAATACGGCGATGGTGAGTGTGAGCAGTTCGCAAACCACCATTGGTCTCAAAGTCTATAGTTCGTCAATGGAGCAGGAAGTTTCTGTTGATGGTCAACGTGGAAAATTTGCCAGAAAAAGCGATGACAAGGGCGAGCAAAAGCAAGCATCGTTATTTGATTTTGAAGAAGTGGCAAAGAACGTTATGAAATTTGTGGGTGGCGTTATTCAAGGCGCAGCCAGAGGCGGAGCCGATGATGACAAGCTTAACAGTCTGTTTTCACAGGCACGTGAAGGCGTTGCTCGCGGAATAGCGATGGCTGAGCGTGATCTTGGTGGAATGCTAAACGACGAGATCGCGACTGGCATCGGACGCAGCCGGGATCTAATTTCTAATCGAATTGATGAGTTAGAGTCTAACTTACTGGGGCAAAATCAAGACCCTGCACAGTTATCAGCGCTCGAGTCGTCAATGGAGATGAGAAGTTCGAATTCTGAATCAGCGAGTTTAATGATACGCACTCGGGATGGTGATGAGGTAACGCTAAGCTTTGAAAGTTTGCGGCAGTTTCAGTACCAGAATCAGCAAAGTTACAGTGCGACAGTCATGCCCGGAATAGGGGATAGCGATGAGCAATCTATTTCGTTGGCTGCCGAAAAAACTGAATCCTATGCGTACTTTGACCGACAGGGGATCAGTTTTTCACTCAAAGGCGAACTTGATGACGGTGAGTTAACGGCAATTGCAGATTTGGTAGGCTCGGTAAATGATCTTGCTGATACCTTTTTTGGTGGTGACATCGATAAGGCCTTTGAAAAAGCGTTAGAGCTTGGCTTCGATGATCAGGAACTGACCGGCTATGCATTACAACTTAATAGAGTTCAGCAAACAGAAGTCGTGAAGACTTATGGTGCAATACAACATTATAGGGAAAATGACACTGGAGCTGCCCATGGAGACGAAGCGCGTCCGGTTGCTCAGTATTTGGATAAAATGCTTAATGTGTTTGAATCAGCAAGGCAGCAACTGGCTTCAGGTGAAGACTTTAATGAATTGATTAGCGGCCTCATTAATGAAATGAAGGAAGTGCAGGTTCCAGATTTATTGTCAGCGATTAACCGTTTTCACACGTTTAACCAGCGAGTGTTAGAAGCGATGCCGAATGAACGTGAACGAATTCAACCGGATGATCGTCAAACCATTCAGCCAGCAGAACCACTGAAATCCAGTGGTCGGGAAACAATTCAACCGATAGAGCCGGATACCAAGAGTAAGTAATAAAAAGAAAGGCACTCATTGAGTGCCTTTTTTATTTAATACAGATCAAGCTAAAAATCGGAGACAGTTATTCAGTCTCACCCTTTTCTCTGGCTGCACGTACTTTTAACGTACGATCCAAAAACACCTTATCATTGAGTTCGATAATTGCCTGGTCGACATCCTGGGTAATGACTTCAATAAAACCATAGCCTTTACGTTTACCCGTTCGGCGATCTTTCATTAAGCGAACACTCTGTACCTCGATAAAACCTTTGAAATAATCCTTAACTGCATCTTCGTTCGCTTTATATGGCAAGTTACCAACATATAAAGTGGCCGTTTCTTCGGATGTCTTAGTTTCGACATCAGAGTTAGCCGAAGCTGAAGTCGAAGACTTACTAAGAAACGATGCAAGCCAAGGTGTAACGATACCGCTTATTAATAGAGAAGCTGCAACTGTCACAGGTAAACTCGCTTCCAGAGAACCGGAAGAGAAAACAATATACCCAGCAATTGCAAATACCGCGCTAATAATTGCGCATTGAATAAAGCCTACTTTCATAAACCTACCTTTAATTATTTTAGTGAAACTCGTGGAGGCTGCTTACAGTTTACTCATTTGTAACAATTTGGACAATGGTCTGTTGAAATAGTAGACGAAAGACCAATGAAAATCAGACTTTTGTTGGAAAACTAGGCATTTGAGTGCGAGTTTCGAGAAAAAACGATAAAAAGTTGAAAAAGGGGTTGACGAAAAACCTCTGGAGCGTAGAATGCGCACCACTTCGACGGGGAACGTCAAATGGACCACGAAGAAGTCGTTATAGGAAGTTATCTTAACCTCAAATAACGGTTTTCAGCCAAAACAACTTGCGAAATAAACTCTCAAAAAGATGTTGACACTGAAAACGAAGCGCGTAAAATACGCGTCCCGCTTCGGGGTAAAGCTTCGAAGCCGCTAAGTAGAGCTTTTAAATAAGCACTTAGCATTGTTCTTTAAAAATGTATAACAAGAC